>JANNSZ010000001.1:0-2589 GCA_031403195.1 Planctomycetota bacterium
CTGGCCGTGTTCCTGGCGGCGGTCGCGGGATGTGCGGCGGTGCCGGTGGCGCTGCACCGCTGGATCTGGAGTCACCGCCGATTCGAACAGCTTGCCAGGCTTATCGCCCGGTCGTTCCCGGCACTCGGTGACCAGCTTCTGTCATCGCAGCAATCTCCATCCAACGACTTGAATGCCGAGCTTCAGACAGCCAAGGCACAGCTCGCTGGCCTATTGCCGAAAGACATCCAAGTCAGTCGAGCCGAAATTTTCGAGTTACCGCAAGGTAAAGGAATCTTGCTCCATGCTTCGCCCAAAGACGAAGGCAAGGCACATCCTTCTTTTGCACTCTTCCTTTGGCCACAAGACAACCCCAAGGACATTCCTTACGAGACGGGAGAAGGCGCGCACAGCTTCGTTAGACTCGGTAGTTCGCAAAAAATCCGCGTGTACTATTCTTCATCTGAGAACCCTTTCAAACCCCACACGGGGGACGAGGATTCTCTCACAAGACCTGGCTCAGGTTATGGGGAGGGGGTCAGGCAGGCCGGCGAATCAGGCGAAGGCACTGGAGTGGCAGGAGCGGCTGAGGCGATCCGAGGAGTCCGACCTGCCGGTGTCCCGGTTCTGGTCGCGGGAGCGAGTGACGGGGCCGACGTTTTGGTACTGGCGGCGGAAGTGTGCCGACAACGGCGTTTCTCTCGAGCCATCGGCGCCGGTGTTCGCGCCGGTCGATATCATCGGCGGGCGGTCGATGCCACTCCGCTTCCCGGCAGGAGCGGTGCTCGAGATACCTGAGGACCGCCCCGCGCCGCCATTTTCGACCGCCGTCAACAGGTACAGAAACCGGGGAGGGGTCACATGTCATCGAGTAAAAATAGAAGAGCATGGTTGTGGGTGGTTTCTGAAACGGCGAGACGTGGTCGTAGAACACGTCGGAAGGGGCAAGCTATGCCACGAAACCGTCTCCTTCCCCTGGCGCTGGCGATTGGCCTCATGGCGGACCTGGCCGCCAGCCGTGCGCCAGATATGCCCGCCCGGCCCCCGGCGCACCAGCCGATCGAAGCCCAGCGAGTGGCGGCTGATCTGCTCGTGGATGAGTACCTCACACCGTTGTCCGTGCCGCACCCCGCGGCCGAGAATGGCATGAAGGTGCAGTCCCTCATCCAGCAGATCGAGCAGGATTCCTCCAAACACTGGAACGATCGCCATCCGGCGCGAGCGGCCCTCGTGGCGATCGGAATCGACGCCCTGCCATCGCTGAGGGGGGCCCTCGCCAAGGCTGCGAATCACGACGGCTGTGTGGGTGACTACAGGGTGGTCATACGAGAGATCGAGGATGGAGCACATCGTGACACGACCGACAAACTTCGCCTCCTCGGCTGGGTCGGCATGGACGTTCTCCGTCAACGGCTCCTCGCCAACCGTGCGGCGTCCGAGGAAGCCCGCGTGGCACGCCGAGATGAATTGATCGCGGTGACCGACGAGCGGCATCTGCGACTGTGCAACCTGTGGACGCAGGTTGAAATGGTACGCCGCAAAGAACTCGGGGACTGGATGACTGTCCCACCAGAGTATTGCTTCGGTGGGCGGCCGCTCAAGATTCCGCAAGGTGCGGAGCATGTGTTCCGGAGGTTGACTCCAGAAGAAGCCGACAAGCCTGGCGGAAATCCTGGCGTGGCTGAAGAGTATGCGGCCAATAAGGGCGCCGATGGCAGGCTTGTCAAGCACGGACCGTACGTGCTGTGGGGGCCGAATGGAGAGGCCGTCGAACAGGGCCAATTCGTGGATGGCAAGCGGGCTGGCACATGGATCTCCACGACCACGGGTCAGGTGTGTGAGCGTTCCTACGTCGACGGTGAACTCGTGCTGGACAAGACCAAAGTGGTCGGCACCCCGCTTTGGTTTGTGATCGACTTTGAGGCGGCTCACCCACAGGGCCAACGCATTTGGCTTCCCCTCGGGTCGACCACGTACAAGATCCTCGGCAAAGACGGCGACTTCTGTCGCATGTGCTACACAGGCGAAGTGGAAAATCCGCTCTGGACTCTGGAAACCGCCACGTGGACTGAGTTGCGCGTCCCACGAGCTCTCGGCAAGCGCGTCTTCGAGATCGGTGGCACCGGCGTGGGCTTCGAGGCGATGGGGCAATTCATCGTGAGACCGGAACCCGATACCTCCGCCCACTGATTGGTGATCGACGGCGGTCCTCCGACCTCAATAAAGGGCACCACGTTCCACGGAAACCACGCGGCCGTCTTTGAACGTCAGCGTGTACTCCTTACCCTTAAATCCAGTTGCATAACAGTACACGAGTTTCTCTGCAGAGGCCGCGTGGCGACCACGGGCATATCCGCTGAGCGCCTTGGGATCGCCGAGGATGGCAATCACCTCGAGCCGATCCATGCCCACGAAATCGATGTGCTGAAAAATGCGACTTGCCGCCAAACAGGCTTCCGGCGTGGAAAAAAGGATAGGACGGCCAATGGCACTTCGGCAACGTGGTGACGGCGTCTGTTCGATTCCAGAGCGTAGCCGATCGCGCTGGAGCCTGCCTGGCGACGCGATGGGCGGCCTTCGAGCCGTGCGGAATTGCGAGAAAACGCCTGC
>JANNSZ010000002.1:0-3159 GCA_031403195.1 Planctomycetota bacterium
GCCTTCAGGCCGTCCACGTTTTGCAGGGCGGTACAACCGCCGAGGTTGAGCTCTTGCAATCCGGCCAGTCCCTTCAGGCCGTCCACGTTTTGCAGGGCGGTGCAACGGATGAGGTCGAGCGTTTGCAGGCCGGTCAGTCCCTTGAGGCCGTCCACGTTCTGCAGGGCGGTACAACCGCCGAGGCGGAGCGTTTGCAGGCCGGTCAGTCCCTTGAGGCTGTCCACGTTTTGCAGGGCGGCACAACCGACGAGGTCGAGCATTTGCAGGCCGGTGAGCCCCTCCAAGCCGTCCACATTTTGCAGGGCGTCGCAAAAGGTGAGGTCGAGGTGTTCCGGGTTGACGCGCCGGAGCGCGGGAGCCACGGCGTCGAGGTTGCGGAGTTGGCCGGCCTTGGCGGCATCCATCATCCACGTATTCGGCCGTCTGACAGCCATCATCCACGGATGCCGCCGTCTCTCCCAAACCTGCCCTTGGAAGAGCAGGCGCCAATCCGTGCGCACCGCGTACCATAGGCGCGCCCCCAACCACACATCCTCCGAATCCAGTTCGATCCCCGCCTCGCGAAGCTGGCGAACCGCGCGCTGCCCCGTGTAGATGTGCCAGCCCAGCGCTCCGAATCCCGCGAGCACCACCAGCAACACCACCCGGCCCCAACGCCGCCGAGGCGGCAGCGGCTCCGAAGTCGGTGGTGAGAGGGGCAGGGTCATGGGGCTCGACGGCCGGGATTATTGTGGAGGGGATTTGGACCCGTCGGGGAAGGTGATGCTGCCTTCGTCGTTGTAAAGCCCCCACCCGCCGTAGCTCGTGCAGCCGATGCTGTGGACGTGGCAGCCGCGGATGACGGTGCCGGGCTGCGGCCCGAGAGTGTAAACGGCCCCCATGTCGCTCATCTCGGCCCAGCCGAGGTGGTGAAGGCGGCAGTTCACCGTGGCGGCTGATCCCAGGCCGACGCTCGTGCCTCGCTTTGGCCTGGGCTGGTATGGAGCCTGGCCTTTGGCCCTTGTGGCAGGGTGCGGGTTGAAATGTCGGCCTCCTTCCCTCTTACAGAGCCCGGCTTGCCGGTGACTTCGCTGAAACGGCGGCAGAATTCGCGTGCTTCCCCAAACGGGCTCTCACCAGCAAATCGTTCAAAGCCGCCTTGGTCTTTTCATCAGGAAGTTCAGGCAGTCGGCTCGTCTCATGTGCCGTCTGCAATACGCCTCGCAGGCGTTGGTATTCCGATTCGTGGAAAGCGATGTCAGCGTCCTCCAGTTCGGATTGCTCCGGCCCGGCGAGCTTGCGTGCCACAAGCCCGGCGATGTAGGGCAGTCGAAACTCCTCATTCAAAGTGACGAGGTTCGCCTCCACCTCGCCCGTGCGCATCAGGTGGATGCCCGTGAGCAGCACGCGATAGACGTAGAGCAACGGTTTTACCCGGCGTGGCGACTCTTTCAGAAACAGCTTCCACTGCGTCTCCGCGAAGCCGAAATAGTGGTGAGAGTGATGCCGCGTGATGCAGCCGCGCGCGATGGTCTTCAACTCCTCATGTCCCGGCGTCGTGCGGACGACCAGCGGCGAGTAAAGTTGCTCCAGCACGTAGCCGTTCTTCTTGAGCAGCAGGCGGAAAAATTTCTTCACGTCATGGCTCACAATGTCCATCTCCAACCCCTCAATGGCTCGTGAATCCTCGACCGTTTCTTCCCGCACCTCCAAGCCGACAACCTTTTCCAGTGGCAGCAAATGTGCCCCACGCAGGTCAAAATCCGAGTCGGGCGACGGAAAGCCGTAAAGGTGCGCGCCGCTGATGGTGGCGAACACAAGCGGGTACGGTTGGGCTGCAACGATGCGGTGGAGGCGTGGGTCAATCATGGATGGTCTGCGCCATGTGTCGGCGCGCTTTGATGAGGAACACGTTTGCGGCCTCGTAGTCCGGACGTTCTGGAAGTCGCGTGCCTGCCAGCGCGGATTCAAAATCGCGGTGCAGGTCTTTGCGCCATGCGTCCACTTCGGTCCACGGCAGTTCGCCGCGCTTGACGGCGAGCAATCGTTCGCGATGCGCCTCGACACGCACCGGCACACGGGCGTCCCGCAACGTGGCCGCACCGGTCAGCAACAGGCGCAAAAGGTGCATCGCGTGTTTCCAGCGCACCTCGCCGTGATTGCGGATGTCCTGCTCAATCTTCTTGAACTGCGACATGGCGTAGCCGTTGAACGTCTGGAAAATCATCTGCGACAGAAAGCGATCGCGCATTGTCAGCAGTTCCGACGCGAGCGGCGTCTGTTTCTCGACCATCGGAGAGTAGAGACATTCGAGGATGTTTGGATTCGCCTTCAGCGCCATCGCCAGAAACTTCTGCAACTCCCAGTAGCAGCTCTGCGCGGCGTTGTCCTCGAACTGTTCAGGTGCGCCGAAGAGCGACCATTGCAGTTCGGTGGGCGCGAGGTAGATACCGCGCCGGTCGGTATCGGAGTCGTCGGTGTCCAGCCCGTAGGCTCGTGAGCCGACGACGCAGCGGTAGATGATGAATTGCTCCAACTCAAAACCCGGTGGCGCATCCGAACCCGGAAGCCGGTCTTTGAAATGTTTGAGCACGTCGAGTTGTTCGCGGGTGAGTGAGGCTTCAAACCCATCAGGGAAGCGAACGAGAAAATGCTTCTCCGCCTCGCTTGCCGGGGTGCGTGTGACCACACCCACCGCTCCCCGTGGATGCACGAGCGAATTGTTCGTCCCGCGCACTTCGACGAGTGAGACCACCTGCGTTCCGGCGGAGACGTTGTTCGGTTGGTGTGACATCTGTTGTTTCGCCCCTGCAGGGCTTGTTCAATTTGGTGTTCGTTACCCAGGGCGGCGCTTGTTTCACTTCGCTTGCCCTGGGCTATTATCATTCGGGCTACCAGCCCTTTGAGTCTTGGCCTTCTCATGTCGGCTGCTCCGGGTTCAAAAGCTTTTCCACCTTCGCCTTCACCGCTGCATCCATCTTGATCAGCGGTGGCCACGTCCGCTTGAAGCCTTCGCCGGAAAGCTTTTTCGTCGCGTCAATGCCGAGTTTGCTGCCGCTGGCGATTTCGCTGGTGGCGTGGTCGAGCACGTCGGACGGGCCTTTGGTGAAGAGGCTGTCGCGTTGCGGGTCGGTGTTGGCGCAGAGGCGGAAGAGGACTTCGCTGGTGTTATGCACGTCC
>JANNSZ010000003.1:0-4660 GCA_031403195.1 Planctomycetota bacterium
CGAAGCGGGGCCATGGAAGGCCCGCGCCGCGTGAAGCAGTCGGCCGGTGGACTTCCGGGCGGAGGCCCGGCAAGCGAAGCGGGGCCATGGAAGGCCCGCGCCGCGTGAAGCAGTCGGCCCGCTCACCACGGGGATTCAAAGGCGTTTTGGTAGTGCTCGACAACCGGTGTGCCGTTCGCTGGGAACGTCACGGCAACCACGTCGATCCGCACCGACTGGTCTTCGAGGCGATGCCGGCGGATGTAGGCCGCAGCCAGTTCCGCGATCCGCCGCTGCTTCTGTGGGCCAACCGTTTCGGCGGGGTGGCCATGCTCGGTATCGGATCGGCTGCGGACTTCGACGAACACCACGGTGCGGCCATCGAGCGCGACGAGGTCGATATCGCCGCGCAGCACCCGCTCGCGGCGGCCGACAATCCGGTAGCCAAGCTTCTTGAGATGACGGGCTGCCTCGTCTTCGCCTCTTCGGCCAAGCTCGTCCCTAGCCGAAGGCATGAGGCGAACCCCTGCTCAGGCCTTGGCGGTCGCGGTGGCCTTCTTCTTGCCCTTGCCCGTGCCCTTGGAGGCAGCGGCCTTGGCTTCCTTCTCCGCCACGATGTCGTCCCGCTTCTCGCGGAGCCGCGTGGACTTGCCGGAGCGGTCCCGCAGGTAGTAGAGCTTCGCCCGACGCGAGATACCCGAACGCTTCACCTGGATGGTGGCGATCTTAGGTGAGTGCAGCGGAAACTTTCGCTCCACGCCCTCGCCGGCCACGATGCGGCGCACGGTGAAGGTCTCACGGCTGCCGGAGCCAGCCTTGGCGATCACGACACCGTTAAAAATCTGAATGCGTTCCTTGTCACCCTCGAGGATTCGAGTGTGCACATCAACGGTATCGCCGATGTCAAAGGAGGGCACCTCAGACTTCAGGCTCGAGGCCTCAACATGGGCAAGAATTTTTCTGTTCACGGGATCGCTCCTCCAAGATTTAGCTTGGTGTGGGGGTGACGGTCGCCCGCCGACGGGTCGCAGCTACGGCCTGCTCGCGCCGCCAGGCCTCGATTCGTCGGTGGTCGCCCGAGAGCAGCACCTCGGGCACGTGCAGGCCGCGAAACTCGCGCGGCCGGGTGTATTGCGGGCCTTCCACGAGCCGGTCAGGGCCCGAGAAGGAATCCTGGAGGGCGCTTTCCTCGTCGCCGAGAACGCCCGGCACCAACCTGGCGACCGCGTCGACGATCACCATCGCCGCGACCTCGCCACCGGACAGCACATAATCGCCAACCGAAATCTCTGCGGCGCCCACGGCGGCCGCAACGCGGGCATCAAACCCTTCGTACCGGCCGCAGACGAGGACCAGCCGCTCGCGGGTGGCCAGCTCTTCAACGAGTGGCTGATCGAGCCGCCGACCGCCGGGCGTGAGCAGTACCACATGGCCAGCAGGCTCGCTCTGAGCCTGAACGTCTTCGATACACGACACCACCGGACCGGGCATCAAGAGCATGCCGGGGCCGCCGCCAAAGGGTCGGTCGTCGACCTGTCGGTGTGGTCCATCAGCAAAGCCTCGGATATCGGTCAGGCGGATATCGACGAGCCCTGCCGTCCGCGCGGCACCCAAGAGGCTTCCTTCAAGGAAGCCTGTAAACATGCCGGGAAAGAGGGTGAGGATGTCGATGCGCATGGCTCGTGCGGCGCCAAGCACGGCTGCCCCAGGTCGCCACGAGCGGCGTGCCACGGCGACCGCATTGGCATGGTCTTGTGGCTACTCGCTCTTCGCTTCCTCGGATGCCGCGGCTACAACAGCGGGCTCAGCCGCAGCTTCGACCGCCACCTCAGCCGGTGCCGGACCCGGTGCCTCGGTGGGCATTTCAGCCGGCGCAGCCTCAGCAACGGGCGCTGCAACAGGCTCGGGCTCCTTGACCTCGGGCACGAAGGCCGGCGGCCCGACATCGGGGATCACCTTGGGCAGCTTGAGCCGCGCCCGCGCATGTTCCATTTGGGTCAGGTGCGTGCCGCTCGTGCCATACTTTTTGATCAGCACGCGGACCGCGGTGCTCGGCTGGGCGCCAACGCTTAGCCAGTAATCGACGCGAGCGGAGTCGAGCGTCACGCGGGCGTCGGTCTCGGGCACATGCGGATCGTAGGTGCCAAGCTCCTCGATTACACGGCCGTCGCGAGGACTGCGGCGATCGGTCGCGCAAATCCTGTAATACTCACGGTGCTTGCGGCCCATCCGCTTCATTCGAATCGCTACTGCCACAGTCGAAACCCTCTCTGCCGAACGTGCTTTCGAGTATCAGCGATCGCTTAGACGACCGTCGGCGACACCGGGAATCGTTCCCGTCGGCCTGAAAAAAGCCGTCCGTCGCAGCCTCGTAGCGTACCCCCCGGGCACCCGAAACCCAAGGGGGCCTCAAAAACCTTCAGCGTCCGGCAAAACAGGCTCGATTCCGCGGTCGCGCGGCGGTTCGAGGTCGCCCGTGCCATGGTGCCCGACGTTCGCTGCGGCCCTCCAGGCCTCCGCTCACTCGATGTGTGCCGTGCCTCGCCATCCCTGGCTGCGCTTGCACACAACGCCGGCCCGCATGGCACGGGCAACCCCTCGCGGATTCCTCGTGGACAGAGGCCCAGGGCAAACACACTCGACGGCAAGGTCACCGTGCGGCGCCCGCCCGCGCCGGCAGAAACGTGACGGCTGCGTGGGCCGCGTCACCCGTCACGGCCCTGGAAAACACGCCGTCGATCACGCATGTGTGCAGATGCAGAAGATGCCAGAATGGGCCAGGGCATCCCTGGCCCGGTGCAGTGGATGCACAACGGTCACTTCTCGGGGAGTACCGGCTTCTCGGTCGGCAAGCCGCCGTCGGTGCTGTAGCCCGGGTCGAGGAACGTTTCGCCCTGGAACCCCAGGAAATCCACCTGCGATTTCAGCCACTCGCTCATCTTCTTCTGCTTCGCGTAACCCAGCAGTCGGGCTTCCAGATCCTTCACCACCTCCGGGTTCTTCTCCGCAACGTTCTCCTTCTCGGAGGGGTCCTGCACCACGTCGTACAGTTCGGTCTTGCCAGGCAGCGCCGCGACCTTGATGAGCTTCCACTGGCCCTTCCGAATCGCGCCGCGGAACGCCTCAACGTTCATGAGGACGTCTTCGTGCGGCGAGCAGGCTGTGGGAAAAGTCTCTCGCCGCAGGAAGTGGTGATCGCCGACCGTGGAAAACCCCGGCTTTTCGATCGGTCGGCCTGAGTGGGAAAAGGCCATGGATGGCTTTTTCCACGGACAGTGAGAGGCGGCCCGCGTGTTTCACGACCGAAATAAGGAGTGGCTTACTTCGCGCCCTTGCCCATTTCTTCGATCTGTTTCTGCACCTTGCTCAGGTTGAAGGAGCCCGCCGTCTGGCTGGCCGGGTAGTCTTTGAAGGTCATGAGAAACTTGCCGACCACGTCGGTGGCTGGCGAGATGAGAAAGACGTGGTCGAGCCACCAGTCATCGTAGGTGTTCGCGTTGTGCTGGGCTTTTTCGAGCGGATCACGGCGCAGGTTGAAGAGCAGCGGCGCGCGCAGTTCAACGAACGGCTCGCGCCAGAGGGCCACCGTCTGCGCGCGGTTTTCCATATAGACAACCTTCCAGTCGCGCACGCGAGCCGCAACGATCTCGCCGATGTCATTGACATAAATGAACTCCTGTCGCGGCGACTCTTTCGTCTTGCCGCTGAGGTAGTCGAGCAGGTTGTAGCTGTCGAGGTGATTCTTGTACGTGCGGCCATTGAGTTTCACGCCCTTGAGAAGCTTTTCCTTGATGTCCGGCGCACCGGCAGCAGCGGCGAAGGTGGTCAGCCAGTCTTCGTGGGCAACGATACCGTTGAGCGTCGTGCCCGCTAGGAAGTGTCCAGGCCATCGCGCGAAGCAGGAGACGCGGTAGGCACCTTCCCAGTTCGTGTTCTTTTCGCTGCGGAACTGCGTGGTGCCGGCGTCGGGCCAGGTGTTGTAGTGCGGGCCGTTGTCGGTGGAGTATTGCACGATGGTGTCGTTGGCGAGACCGAGATCGTCGATCACCTTGAGCAGTTCGCCAACGTGCATGTCATGTTCGACCATGCCATCGCTGTATTCATCCTGCCCGGAGATGCCGCGGTGCTCCTTCTTCACATGCGTGCGAAAGTGCATCCGCGTGCCATTCCACCAGCAGAAGAACGGCTGTCCGGCTTTGGCCTGCCGCGTGATGAACTCCTTGGCGGCGGCGACGGTTTCGTCATCGATGGTCTCCATGCGCTTCTTGTCGAGCGGGCCGGTGTCCACGATCGTCTGGCCGCCCTTGCCGTCGGCCTTGCAGTGGAGCACGCCGCGCGGGCCGTATTTCTTCAGGAACGCGGGATCCTTGGGATAGTCCTCGTTTTCCGGTTCCTCGTTCGCATTGAGGTGGTAGAGGCTGCCGAGGAATTCATCGAAGCCGTGCATCGTGGGCAGGTGCTCGTCCAGGTCGCCCTGGTGGTTCTTGCCGAACTGACCGGTGGCGTAGCCCTGGCTCTTGAGGACCGTGGCCATGGTGCAATCCACGGCCTTCCACCCCTCCTTCGCTCCGGGCAGACCGACCTTGGTCATGCCGTTACGGACGGGGCAGGAACCGCTGATGAAAGCGGAGCGCCCGGCCGTGCAGCTCTGCTGCGCGTAGTAGTCGGTGAAGGCCACACC
>JANNSZ010000004.1:0-107631 GCA_031403195.1 Planctomycetota bacterium
AGACACTGCTTCACCGGCTGGGGCTGACGCCCCCGCGGCGACTCAAACGCATCAACGGAGTCGCGCAAATGTAGTGAAGACTTTCGAGCGGGATCGTCAAAAATCCCGGGCTTTATACGCCCAGGTGCGTAACTTGGGTTACTGGGACGCCCGGGCCCGCGGCACGGGCGGCAGCGCCACCGATCCCATCTGCACCTGCGCCGAAGAAAATCTTCTCGGCTATCCAGGCGACCCCTACGCCGCCGAATGCATCCTGATCCACGAATTCGCGCACATGATCCACCTCCGCGAGATGAACAACATCGACCCCACATTCGACGACCGGCTCAAGAAGACCTACGAGCAGGCGATGGCCGCCGGCCTCTGGAAAGGCAAGTACGCGTCAGTCAATCACCACGAATACTTTGCCGAGGGCGTGCAGACGTGGTTCGACAACAACCGCGTCAACGACCACGACCACAACCATGTCCACCTGCGAAGCCAGCTCGTCGACTACGACCCCGGACTCGCCGCGATGTGCCGCGAGGTTTTTGGCGACACCGTCCTCCGCTATACCAAGCCCACCACACGACTCACGGGGCACCTCGATGGTTTTGACTTGTCCAAGGCGCCCACGTTTGCTTGGCCCGCGCGACTCACGGAGGCCAAAAGGCTCATCCGCGAAAAGGCCGAAGCCCGCTCCCTGGAAGGCCAATAACACCAAGGGGGCGTTGGCCTTGTAAACGTGTTCCCTGGGAAGCCAACGACCGTGCTATCCTTGATTCCTGACGCCGAAGCCGGCCAGTTGAAAGTGGCTATTCTCCCGGCCGCAGCCTTTGCCCCGAATGCAACGAGGTGTTGTCATAAACTGGCACGAACACATCACCGTGGACCCAGGCGTCCTGGTTGGGAAGCCAATCGTGAGAGGAACCCGTATCTCAGTGGAGTTCGTGCTGCACCTGCTCGGCCGCGGCTGGACGCAAGAACAAATCCTCCGTGAATACGACCACCTGACGCCAGGAGACATCCAGGCATGCCTGGCCTACGCCAGCGAGGTGCTCGAATCTGAACGGGTTCACTTGCTGCCGTCCGGGTGAGGACCATTCCATGCGAATGGTTGCCGACGAGAATGTTTCATCGACAGTGATCCACGGACTTCGGGCCTGTGGTCACGATGTTTTGGCGGTCAAGGATTTGATGCGGGGAGTGTTGGACACGGCCATCTTTGCTCAGGCCTGTGCCGCGCACCGACTCGTCCTGACACACGACAAGGATTTCGGCGAACTGGCGTTTCGTTCGGGGCTATCGGCGGCATCAGGCGTGATCCTGATCCGGCTATCTGGCGACAACCCTCAAGCGGACAATCAGCGCATCCTCGACGCCATTGAAGGCCGAGCCGACTGGATGGGCCACTTCAGCGTCATCACGGAGGATCGCATCGCATGCGGAAATTGCCCTGAGATGCCTGTCACTTCGCCGACGGTGGCACTTCGAGAAACGCGCGCAGGTCTTTCCCGAGCTTCACGAGGTCGGGCAGGTGGAGATACATCATGTGGCCTGAGTCGTACGTGGCGAAGGTGACATTCTCGAGAAGGTCCCGATCGATCGCGAGATGGTCGATCGAGTGCCGCATCGAAAGATAAGGCACCGCGAGGTCACAGCGGCCTGCCTGCACGAGCACCCGGAGGTGATGGTTGCGGCTCATCGCCTCGGCGAGATCCCGGGCCGTACTCGCATAGCGGTTCTGATCCTGAGACCACGGGCCAACGCCGGTGAGCACACGGTACGGCAGATCGCTCTCGAACCCGAGCTCCTCGCGAACATACGCATTCATCGCCGCGGAGAGTGGCCCGAGCGCCGCGTCATAGGAAGGATCGAAGCCGGGCTCGTCACGGGCCTGATCGCCATCGCGGCCCGTGATCCGCCCATCGAACCGGCCCAGAATCAGCCGCTTGTCGGCCATGAGCGTTTCACGAAACGTGGACGGCGACACCCGGAGGTCATGATCCCGGATGGTTTTTTCGGGAAGCCCCGTGAGCCGGGCGATCTTCTTCTCGGTCGCAGCCCGCTGGGCGTCCGTCAGCGACGCCCCCGCAAAGAGCGCCGTCACATACTCGCCAGCCGCAAAAGCCTCCGCCTCCGCCAGAGCACGCGAGCGATCCGCCTGGAGATCCTCGGGCAGTCGGCCATGCGCATGGGCCACCGCCGTGAAGCTCGGCAAAAATAGCGCGTAGGGCACATCGTTGGATGGCCCGGGGCTGATCGTGCCGTAATCCACGATCCCCGACACCAATACGAGGCCGTTCAAAAACATCCCGTGCCGCTCTTGAAGCTCTGCCGCAAGTCCCGCTGCCCGGAAGACGCCATAACTTTCGCCGCAGAGATACTTGGGGCTTCGCCACCGTTTGTTCCGCGTGGTGTAGAGCCGGATGAACTCTCCCATCGCGGCGATATCGGGGTCTCTCCCGAAGAACTGCTCTGGCTTCTCGTCTTTGGCGGCGCGGCTATAGCCGGTGGCAACCGGATCAATAAATACGAGATCGGCCACGGACAGAATCGTGTGTTCGTTATCAACGAGCTCGAAGGGGGGCGGCGGCAGCGAGCCGTCTTCATTCACCCGCGCGCGACGCGGTCCAAGGCCGCCCAGGTGCAGCCACACGGCTGACGCGCCGGGGCCACCGTTGAAGCAGAACATGATCGGGCGGCGACTCGCATCGACATCGCCTCCAACCGTGTACGCCACATAAAAAATGTTGGCCCGCGGCGAGCCGTCTTCCTTCAAGAGCGGCAGCATGCCTGCCTCAGCCTTGTAGGTGAGCTTGGTATCACCGATCGTGATCGCATGCTCCGTGACCACCGGCGGATGGCTGGCGTCGGGCACCGTCGACACGGGCTGTTTGACGGCCGACGGAATGGCGTCTTGCTTCGCGGGCTGCGCTTCAGCCGCTGGCTCATCGGCCCGCACGAGGCCACCCACAAGAACAGCCAGAATCACACAGGTTCGGAGCATCGCAGACGAACACCATTGCATGGACGAACACCATCGGGCCAGGGGAACCAGTGGCCCCACGAAGCAGAGCCGCTGCCCAAGGATAATTCAGACCTCGTGACCTCGCTGTTACCGCTTTTGCCCACGAAAACCGGTCCCCAGTTCGGGCAGGCTGGTGCCGCAATGGAGTCGCTATGCGACTCCATGCTGAATCTGCCGGGGCTTCCGTACTCCCGGCAGATTCATGCTCGTCGGGGGCAAGCCAAGGTCGCCCGCGCCGAGCCAGCCGCCCTCCTGGCGGCCGCATGAGTGCCAACCGCAGGCACACGGTCTCCAAGACTCCGCCACACGGCATCCGCTCGGGGTCGCCCGTGCCATGGAGCCGGCGTAGGAAACTGAGCGCAGCCTGGAGGGCGAAGCGAAGTTTCCTCCGAGCGCAGCGACGGGCACGAAGCCCGTTGCAAGCGTCCGGCGACATGACACGGGCGACCCCGAGCCACGCGCAGGGTGACCCTACCCCTGCGTCCACGCGCGGTCGATGTACCGCCACGGCCGGCCCGTCGGCGGGGCGTCGCGGACGATCGCTGGCAGGCGGGATTCCGTCCACCCATCGAAACAGATTCGGCGGGCGAATCGCAGGATCGTCCACGGCATGCCGACCGCCGAGAAGAAGGGCGGCCCAGACGAGGGCCACGGACCGCCATGCTGCATCGGCGGCGTGACGGCGAGCCCCGTCGGCATTCTGTTTTCGATGATCCGTCCGGCCCGCGCGAGAACCAGCGGCGTCAGTGTGGCAAAGGCCGCATCGTCACGGCCATCCTTGGCGCAGTAGACGCTCGCCCCGAGCGAACCGTGGGCACAACTGAACGCCTTCGCAAGTTCGTCGAGCGACGTGCACACGACCAAGAGCGTGGCATTCCCGAACGCTTCGACCACGAGCTTGCCCGGCTGCGCGATGAGATCAGCTCCCGATACCGACAAGAGCGTCGGAACATGCTTGGCCGGCCCCGCGGCGACAGACTCACCGGCCAGAATCGTCGCGCCCGCTTTCACGAGCGCCGCGATCCCGTCGCACAGCCGCTGGCAGCCCGCTTCACCCAGCAGCACCTGCGGGCCCACCACGGCAAACTTTTCAGTAGCCGCCTGCATGAAGGCTTCGCCGGCGGCATCGCCCACCAAAAACACGAGCCCCGGCTTCGTGCAGAACTGCCCGGCGGAGCCGGTCACGCTCATTGCCAAATCGCCGGCAATCGCAGCGCTTCGCTCAGCCAGCGCTCCCGGCAAGAGCACGACCGGGTTGATGCTTCCCATTTCAACCCAGATGACTTTGCCAGCGGCACTCGCCGCCGAGAAAAGTTTCTTGCCGGCAACTTCACTGCCAGTGAAGCCCGTCGCGCCCACGCGTGGATCAGCCACGAGCCGCTCACCATCGGCGCGATCAATGCCGTGGAGAAGCTGCACCGTCGCCGCCGGCAGCCCCGTCTCCTGGGCCGCCGCAAGCGCCTCTTCGGCCGCGATCTTTGAGACGCCTGGATGGCCGCGGTGGGCCTTGGCAATCACCGGGTTGCCTGCGGCGATGGCTGCAGCCATGTCACCGCCGGTGACGCAGCCATACGCCAGTGGAAAATTCGTCGGCGGAAACACGACGACCGGCCCCAGGCCAAAGCAGGCCGCGCGGACGTTTTTCGAGGTGTCGATCATCGCCATCCGCCAGGTCTCTTCGCGGGCGCTCTCGGCGGCCTGACGGATCTGGTCGAGTGTGCGTGGCAGTTCGATGTCGGCGAGCCTCGGCTTCACGGCAAGCCCTGTCTCGGCATGGGCCACGGCCACGAGATTCTCGCCCCGGGCCTCGAGCCGATCAGCAAACCGTTCGAGGAAGGCGGCCAGACGTTCGGCCGGAAGCGTCGCGAGTTCGGCGGCCGCCACCACCGCGGCGTCCAGCGCCTCGTCCACGTCGGCCCAGCCGCTCACGGGCCAGACGGCCTCGAGGGTTTTTCCGGCTGTCGGATCGAAGGCCTGATAGGTGGAGGCGACCGTGGCGGGCCGCCAACGACCGGCGACGAGGACGGTTTCAGGGGCGGACATGGAATGCTCCTTCAGGCACCGGATTTTCGGAGGGTGTCGGGGATGGTACCATCCCAGCCATGAATGCCACCCCGCCTGCACGTTCTTCAGCGCCGACCCTGCGGCTCTGGCTGATGATGGTCCTCGAGTTCGCGATTTGGGGCGCCTGGCTCCCCCTCATCTGGGGCTACATGGGCCCCGACGGGCTCAAGTTCACCGAATCGCAGATCGCGTGGGTGGGGAGCGCCTTCGCGATCGCCTCGATCGTCGGCATCTTGTTCTCGAGTCAATTCGCCGACCGCACATTCGCGGCCGAGAAGTTCATGGCTGTCAGCCACTTCGTCGGTGGCCTGGCGATTCTCGGCATGTACTGGGCCCAGGATTTTTCGACCTTCTTCGGGCTCATGCTCATCCACGCCCTGTTCTATGTGCCCACCATCTCGGTCTCAAACTCCATCGCGTTCACCCACATGCAAAACGCTCAGAAGGAGTTCGGTGTCGTGCGCATGGGAGGCACGATCGGCTGGATTCTCGCGGCCTGGCCGCTGTTCTTTCTCCTCAACGGCAAAGAAGGGGTCGAGGCGGTTACGGCGAGCCGTGCGATCTTCCTGGTTTCTGGAATCACGTCGCTGGCGCTCGCCGCCTACAGCCTCACCCTGCCGCACACGCCTCCCAAGAAGCCGGCGCCCGGCGAGGGCAATATCGCCTGGCTCAGGGCAACCGGATTCCTCGCGCATCCCTACCTCCTCGTGCTGTTCGTCGTCACGTTCATCGACTCCATGATCCACAGCGGCTACTTCGTGATGGCGGCCGGTTTTTTGAGCAGCCCTACCGTGGGCATCAAGCCTGAATGGATCATGCCGGTCATGAGCATCGGCCAGGTGGCCGAAATTCTCACGATGGCCGTGCTCGGCAGCGTGCTGGCGAAACTCGGCTGGAAGACGACGATGATCCTCGGCATCCTCGGCCACGCGGCGAGGTTCGCGGCGTTCGCCTTCATGCCGCAGAACGCGGCGGTGATCATTGCCGTCCAGGTGCTCCACGGCGTCTGTTACGCCTTCTTCTTCGCCACGCTCTATATCTTTATCGATGCGGCCTTTCCCAAGGATGTCCGGTCGAGCGCCCAGAGCCTCTTTAATCTGCTCGTCCTGGGGCTGGGCGACCTTGCCGCGAAATGGGTATTCATTCCGCTCCAGGGCCGGCTCACGGCCGCCGATGACACCGTGGACTACCAGCGGCTCTTCCTCGTTCCCACGTTCATGGCCCTCGGGGCCGCGGCCCTCTTGCTCGTGGCCTTCTGGCCGCCCAAGTGGCTCGCGAGCGGCGCCGAGGTCAAAGACGACCTCGAAACCGAGCCGCAAATCGTGACCTGACGCGACCTGCGACGGCCCTCAGAGACCATCATGCGGCACGCCCCCATTGACTCGGAGCTTTTTGCAGCCAACCGGCGGCGGCTCGTGGCACTCCTGCCACCCCAGGCCCTCGCGATCGTTCATGCGGCCGACATTCCCCCGACCAGCGGCGACGGCACGCTCAAGATGAACCCCGCGAGCGATCTCTTTTGGCTCTCCGGCATCGAGCAGGAGGAGAGCGTGCTCGTGCTCTGCCCGCAGGCCGCCGACCCCGCCGGCCGCGAGATGCTCTTCGTACGGCAGCCCAACGAACACCTGGCGACCTGGGAAGGTGAAAAACTCACGAAGGAGAAGGCCCAGTCCATCTCCGGTATCTCGAAGATCCGATGGCTCTCCGAGCTGCCCGGTGCGATCCACCTCCTCATGTGTGAAAGTGAATCCATCTGGCTCAATGCCAACGAGCATGAGCGCGCGGCCTACGACGTGGAAGACCGCGATCTCCGGATGGCCCGTGGGCTCATCGCGAAGTATCCGCTCCATCGCTACGAGCGGCTCGCGCCGCTGATGCGTCGCCTGCGGGCCGTGAAGACGCCGGCCGAGGTAGCGCTGCTCCGCCGCGCGGTCGATATCACCGATGCCGGGCTGCGACGAATGACTGCGGCGCTCAAGCCCGGCGTGATGGAATACGAACTCGAGGCGGAGCTCGCCTGTGAGTTCATCCGGCGGCGGGCCCGGATGGCCTACGAGCCGATCGTCGGCTCTGGCAAGAACGCCTGCGTGCTGCACTATGTCGAGAACGAGGTCGAGTGCCGCGATGGCGAGCTGGTGCTCGTGGACGTCGGCGCGTCGTATGCCAACTACTGCGCCGACCTCACGCGGACCTATCCTGTGAATGGTCGCTTCACGCCCCGGCAGCGGGCCGTCTACGAAGCGGTGCTCCGTGTTTTTGACTCGTCTGTGGCCCGCTGCGTTGTGGGCACCACCTTCCGGGAGTGGAAGCGGGCGGCCCAGGTGGAAATGACCAAGGAGCTCGTGGGGCTCGGGCTCATCACGCCGGAGGATGCCGCCAAAGACACCGCCGACGAACCGGCCTGCAAAAAATACTACATGCACGGCCTCGGACACTCGCTCGGTCTCGGCGTGCACGACGTGGCCCCGGTCGATGGTCCCTTCGAGGCGGGCTGGGTCATCACGGTCGAGCCCGGGATCTATATCCCCGAAGAACAGCTCGCCGTCCGGCTTGAGAATGACATCCTCATTACCGAAAACGGCCCAGTTGACCTCTGCGGGCACGTGCCGATTCGCCCCGACGATATCGAATCGCTCATGCTTCAGCGCTGACGAAGCCCTCCATGGCCTTCTTCAGCTTGGCGGACGGTAGCAAAGCCAAGGTTTGCAACCGTCCGCGATCGCCGCATCCTGCAGCGGTTCAGCGCTGACGAAGCCCTCCATGGCCTTCTTCAGCTTGGCGGACGGTAGCCAAGCCAAGGTTTGCAACCGTCTGTGATCGCCGCATCCTGCGGCGGCGCGAAGTCTGGGCTTTTGCTACATTGCCAACATTCGCGCCTTCACGGAGTGCCCACCATGCGGTTCCCCGCCTACCTGTTGTCGTTCTGCTTCTGTCTCGCCCTTTCGACCCCGGAGTTGCTCATGGCCGCCGACGTTCCTCACCCAACTCTTCCCAAGGGCGCCGGCATCATCGACGCCGATGCACCGACCGCATTCATGGAGACTCCCTCGGGCCTGAAATACCGCATCCTCCGCAAAGGCACCGGCGCTGCCCCGCGACCGACGAACACCGTGAAGGTCCACTACCACGGCTGGCTCGACGGTGGCCAGAAATTCGACAGCTCATATGACCGTGGCGAGATGATCGAGTTCCCACTCAATGGCGTCATCCCGGGCTGGACCGAGGGGATGCAGTTGGTCGGCAAAGGTGGCATGATCGAACTCGAGATCCCGGGCAAGCTCGGCTACGGCAGCCAGGGCATTCCCGGCACGATCCCATCCAATGCCACGCTGCACTTCCTGGTCGAGTTGCACGACGTGAAGTGAAGCCATCGACGGATGGAGCAACGCGTCGATTGCCGTTTGCCACACCGGAAGTCTCATGAGAACGGGAGCCCGGAGGTGCGACCGGGCGGGCGGAGGCCCGGCAAGGCCGCCGGGGGCATGAATGCCCCGCCGGCCCTTAAAACGTTCGGCAGCCGAGGGCTACCAGGAGATTGGCCCAGGGCTGGGTGTCGGCCGTCTGGATCGTGAGGACATGGTCGGGCGACTCGACCGCCGCATAAAAGTCCCACTTTACGATCGGCATGAGCTCGGCCTTCGAGCCGGCCGCGGCCAGGATCCGGCGGTACGCGGCCCACACCGGCGGATCACCGGGCGTGGCCGACGCGTACGAATCGTCACGATCGACCCCCATCGTGTGGACTTCGTCGATGGGTACGGCCCCGAGAATCGCCTCCAAGACCTGGGCCACCGTGGGCACACCAGGCGTGAGCTGAAGCGCCACGAGCTCCGCCTGTGGCCCCCGCTTATTGACCGCGGGATAGTTGCCGTCGGCAATGAGAATCTTCGAGTGGTGCCCCGATCGGGCCAGCACGCGCAGAATGTCAGGATGCAAGAGTGTTCCATTGAGCATCGGGGTGTTCTCCGGAGATGGGTCGGCCGGTTGGAGGCCGGGCGGTGGTGGGCAAGGTGCACCTTGGCTGCACCTTCGCCCGCCCGAGCCTGCACGGGCCATGGATGGCCGTGCAGGCGGTGCAATCACACATCCAAATTTTTGACGTCCAAGGCGTGCCGCTCGATAAACTCGCGTCGCGGCTCCACCTTCTCTCCCATGAGGATGCGGAATAGATCATCGGCCGCGGCAGCGTCCGGCATCGTGACCCGCGACAGCGTGCGGTGCTTCGGGTCGAGCGTCGTGTCACGAAGCTCTTCGGCATTCATTTCGCCGAGCCCCTTGAAACGGGTGATCGCGAGCCCTCGCTCACCGGCCCGACGCACGGCCGCCAGCAGCCCGCGGAGGTCGTCGATCCCAATCTCGTTGTCGCCCCGCCTGAGCGTGTACCGCGAGGTTTCACTTCCTGTACGGTCCACGGGCAACAGGGCGTCGACCCCAAACCCCATCACCTCGAGCTCCTTGAGCCCGGAGTTGATACTGCGGACCTCGTGGAGATCGACCACCACCAGCTGCGGCCCAGCTGCACCATTGGCGGTTGGTTCACCGCCGTGCTTGTTTTCGTCGGCACGGCCCACGGCCAGTTCGCCACCGGCCGATTGCTCCTTGCCCTTCATGAAGGCTTCCAGTTCGTCGCGGCTGGTAAACCAGTGCTCCTCGGTGCCGTAGTAGACGTGGTACATCGGCAGCCTGCCACTCGCCGAATCGCGGCGGGCCGCATGATCCCGCAGGCTCACACCACGTTTTTCAAGCGCGATGAGGGCATCTTCGAGACCGGCGAGCGTGCGGCAGAGCTTCTGCATCTCGTTGCCGGCGATTTCCCGGCCGTCGCCCGGCACAAACACGCCGTCGCCAAGACCCTGCTCGAGGAGTTGGTTCTTCATCTCCTCCTCGGTCTGGACGTAGTACACCTTCTTCTTGCTCCGCACGCGAAACAGCGGCGGCTGTGCGACGTAGACATGCCCTTCCGCCACGAGCCGGTACATCTGCCGGTAGAAAAATGTGAGCAAGAGCGTGCGGATGTGGGACCCGTCCACGTCGGCGTCGGTCATGATGACGATCTTGTCGTACCGCCGCTTCGAGAGATCGGCATCCTGCCCGATCCCCGCACCGATCGCTGAGATCACACTCCGGACTTCCTCATTGGCGAGGACCTTGTCTTCGCGGCTCTTGTAGGCATTGATGATCTTGCCGCGGAGGGGCAGGATCGCCTGATACTCGCGCAGCCGCCCCCCCTCGGCACTCCCGCCGGCGCTATCACCCTCGACGAGATACAGTTCGCATTTCTCGACCTCGCGGCTCGTGCAGTCGCGAAGCTTGCCGGGAAGGCCACCACCGGAAAGGGCTCCCTTTCGCTCGCGGAGAAGCTGACGAGCCTTCTTGGCGGCCTCGCGGGCCTCGGCGGCAAGTTCGCCCTTCTTGACGATCTCCTTGGCGCTCTTGGGATTCTCCTCGAGATACTTCGCCAGAAAGTCGCCCACGGCCGAGTTGATGATCCCCTCGACCTCGCCGTTGCCGAGCTTGGTCTTGGTCTGGCCCTCGAACTGCGGCTCCGGCACGCGGATGCTGATCACCGCCGTAAGCCCTTCGCGGAGATCTTCGCCCGTGGGGACGAGGTCTTTGAACATGCCGGTCTTCTTGCCATAGGTATTGATCGCACGGGTGAGTGCCGCGCGAAAACCAGAAACGTGCGTGCCCCCTTCAGTCGTGGAGATGTTGTTGACATAGCTGTGGAGGCTCTCCGTGAACTCTTTCGTGTACTGGAGCGCGATGCTCCACGAGACTCCCTCGGCCTCCCCGTGGATCACGATGACGTCGGGATGCACCGGGTCGCTGGCCTTGTTGAGGTATTCGACAAACTCCTCGACGCCCCGCTCGTAACAAAAGCTCTCCGCGTTGCCGCTGGCTGCATCCGAAAACTGAATGCGGACGCCAGGGTTCAAAAAGGCTAGTTCCCGCAGCCGCCGCGACAGCGTGTCCCAGGAAAACTTGGTCTGGGGGAAAATCTGCGGGTCGGGCTTAAAGGTGGTCTTCGTGCCAGTCCGCTGGGTCGTGCCCATCTTGCGAACAGGCCCGGTCGGTTCGCCCCGCTGGTATTCCTGCTGCCAGACATGCCCCTCGCGGCAGACCTCGACCTCACACCACTCCGAGAGAAAATTCACTACCGTCACGCCGACGCCGTGCAGGCCGCCGCTTGTCTGGTAGGCACCCTTCTCGAACTTGCCACCGAACTTGAGCACGGTCATCACGCCTTCGAGCGTGGAGACCTCGCGGTCCATCTCCTCGGAGAGTTGCGGATGGTGGTCGACCGGAATGCCGCGGCCGTCATCCTCGACGGTGACGCTGCCGTCCACATTCACCGTGGCGCCGACCTGCTTCGCATGGCCCGCCATGCATTCGTCGATTGAATTGTCCACAACCTCGTAGACGAGGTGATGGAGGCCGCGGGCGGTGTTGTCGCCGATGTACATGCTGAACCGCTCGCGGACATGGTCGCGGTCGGAGAGGTGCTTGAGGTCCGCTCCCGTGTAGCCCGGCTGTGTGGATTCGTCGCTCATCGAGGTTCTCCGTCTTTCACAAAAGGAACAGGCAGCTTTTGCTGTACGCTCAAAGGGACCTTCGAAACACCAACCCGTCCCCTGGAATGGGTTCTGTGAGGCATGGCTGTCATGACCCCGTCTCGGCCATCCGGCAGCGGATATCGGTGATGCCGGCACTCGGCAGGCTGGCCTGAAGACTCTGGAGCACGGCCGCCTTGTGGAATGCCATCTCCTGGACGATTGCCGAGTGCGTGACCATGACTTCGAGCACGCCCCGGCGGACAAGCCCTGGCCGTGAGTGCCCGGCCAGGTGGGCCGGAACCGCCGTCGACCACGCTGCGGCGAGTGCGTCGGAAGCCTGCTCCTGTCCGTAGCCAGTGCGGGCCATGAGCCGCGCGACGACACGGCCCACAGGCTGCGGACCCCGTGGCTGATCGCGGTGCGTCTTCACAGGCCACCCTTCTTGCGGACACTCATCCGCCGTTCAATCAGCCGCCAGCGGCATGATCACGTAGCCATAGCCGTCTTCGGTCCGGCAGACACAGGCGCTCTGCGAGTCCGTGATTTCGATGGACACGGTCGTGCCGCCGTCGAGCACCCGCAGAAAATCAATCATGAATCGTGGGTCGAGCTTGATTCGTACCGCCTCGCCGGCACGGTCGATCGGCAATTCGATCCGGCTTTCACCGCTTTCCGCCGAACGACCTGAAAGCACGAGTTGCCCAGGCTCGAACGAGAAATCGACCCCCTTGGATTGTTCACTCGTGACAATGGCCGCCTGACGCACTGCCGCGAGAAGCGGCCCAGCTACGAACTGCACTTTCGACGCATCGGGCCGGTCTGGGAACACATCCCGCCACCGCGGAAACCGCCCGGCCACGAGCCTCGCCGAAATGGTTGTCTCCCCGGTGCGAACGACGATTTCGCTCGCCCCAACTGCCACATGGACAGCCGCCTCCGCACTCCCCAGGCACCGCTCGATCAGGTGCATCGCCCGGGCCGGAACGATCGGCTGCAACTCACTCGACTCAGCGCCATGAACCTGGCAGGGACCCTCCATCTTCGCGAGCCTTCGGCCGTCGGTGCCGACGGCAATCACGCTCCCTCCGGCAAGCTCCACGAGCACGCCCCCGAGGGCATAGCGACTCGACTCATTGTCTGTCGCAAACACCGTGCGGCGCACAAGCTCACGGACCAGCGGCGTCGAAAGTTCAAACGACGTGCCTTCGGGAAACGTCGCCACGGAGGGGAACTCGAGCGGATCCTCGACCGGCAGTCGAAAATCGCTGCGCGGCGCCTTCACGCTCGCCGCTGTTCCGTCGCTTGAAATTTCGAACACGGTGCCGGGAGGAGCTTCCCTGAGAATCGCCACGAGCCGGCCACTCGGCAGGAGGACAGAGCCCGCTGCCTCGGTCTCGACTCCTTCGACCACCACACGAATCCCGACCTCGAGATCGGTCGCCGAAATCACCGCTCCCTCGCGGGTAGCTTCGAGCTTCACATTCGCGAGCACTGGTTTGGGTGAACGGGCAGGAACGACGGATGCCGCCGTCTGGACAGCGGCCAGGAGGGGTTCCTTAGGGCAGCGGATCTTCATGCGAAATGTGGTTTCCTCAAGGCCGGAACCGAAACCGAGCAGACTGTGAAAGGGGACTGCCACCGCAGGAAGCGACGGTCGCCGTCGCTGGAAAACATTGGCTTTCCAGCGGTCGGCCGGCGTAGGAAAACACCCTGGATGGCTTTTCCCACAGGCCGCTCGGAGTCTACCTGATTTCAGGGGTTTTCCCAGCCGCCCCTGCCCTGCTGCCTCCTTCTATTTTTCTTTGTTTGGAAGAAGGAAAAAGGAGTAAGCAGGAGGCGCCTCAGAGCCTAGAAGGAGGACCCGCGATCGCCACGCCGAACAGGAGGGTCACCCGCTGGCACGCGATGGTTTTCAGGCCATGTTTTTGGCGTTGTGGGCGCGATGTGCCGTCGTAATGTGGTGGTGGAAAACATGATGCCCGAGTGTTGGTTCTCTATGGGTAACCTGGTGTCATGCGGGCGATGAAGTGTGCCCTCAATGGTGCTATCCCGACCAAGGTGAGTCGGGATCATGACGCTTTGGCCGCGGCTGGCGGTCTCGATCATGGCGCTCAAAATGTTGTGTTCCTTTTCGCCGCTCATCCGCCACGGTTGCCAACAGGGAACCAACGGCGTGGGCATCGCCAGCAGTTCCGCTAACCGACCCGGGCTGTAATTGCAGCTGCGTCGTCGGCGAGGCCGGGATCGCGGCTGATCGCAGCAGCGATTTTACGCGTGGCGTGCATGGCGGTGGTGTGGTCACGGCCGCCACAGGCTCTGCCGATGGCACCATAACTCGCGCCGGTGAGTTCTCTCGCGAGGTACATCGCAAGACTCCTCGCACCGGCCACATGCCGGCTCCGACGGGCACCCGTGATCTCGGAGACCGTCAGATCAAACTGCCGCGCGGTCGCCGCGATGATCGCCGAGATTTTTGGAGAACCTTTCGGAGAAGTGGTGACCCGCGTGGGCAGCATGATGACGAGGCCGCCGACGAGCCGCGTGACGAGAACCCGATCGAGGCCCGCCGCCTCGGGGGGCCGCGAAAGGCCGACACACCAGACGGTCCCTGTCTCACGAGAGGCATCAAAGAGCCGGCAGGCCAAGGCCTGAAGGTCGCCATTCCCGATGGCGTCGAGATTCTCAACGACAACGACATCGGCCGAGGCCCATCGCTCCAGTAGCCGTTCCGGGCTCTCCGTGGCGATGGCCCGCCCGACCTCGTCAGCGAATTCACGGCCGGAGCGACGGAGTACGGTCGCACCAGTGGCCTCCGCATGGCCGGCAATGTCGCCCAGCAGCACCCCTTGAGCGTGGGCTGAGATCAGGCACAGCGGATTGAAGGGTGGGCCGAGTGCTGTCCGAGGGGCGACAAGCTCATCGATCGCCCACCGCAGGAGCCGCCATGGCGCCATTGGACTTGCCGGCGGCTTGCTCGACGCAGCCACACGCTCTCTCCCGCTTTCGAAGGGACCGTTCACGACCCGCCGAGACGTGAATGTACCCGCCGGTCCCGCGGCGGAAATGGGGTTCATTTCAGCGGGGCACTCGGGCCAAGACCTGGCGGAGCCTCGCGAGCGCCTCGTCGACATCCGCCTGCGTCGTCGATCTTCCGAGGCTGGCTCGGAATGTGCCGGCGACGACTGCGTCGTCGAGTCGGAGCCCACACAGCACCGGTGGCGGCTCGCTCGAGCCGCTCGCGCACGCCGTACCCGCCGACAGGCAGACCCCTTCCAGGTCGGCGGCTATCACAAGCGTCTGGCGAGCGATGCCGGGAATCGAAACCGCCGCGATGTGCGGCGCTCGTGGGGCATTCTGGCCGATCACCAGCGCGTCGAGCCCGGCATCACGGGCTGCTGTGACGAGCCCCTCTTCGAACTGTTTTCGGAGTGATTCGACACGGCGCGACACGTGATCCCGCTCGGCCGCCACCAGCTCGAGCGCCCTGGCAAACCCCACGGCCAGGGACACGGCCTCGGTGCCCCCGCGAAGGCCCAGCTCCTGCGCCCCCGGCAGGAGCGGTGTCAGTGAGAGGTGAGGCATATCACCCCGCACCAGGAGGCCGCCGATCCCTCGCGGGCCGCCAAACTTGTGCGAGGCCAGCGTCATGGTCGCATAGGGGGACCGTGCGAACTCGAGGGCCTCCCAGGCAGCTGCCTGTGTCGCATCGGCATGAATCGTGACTGTGAAAGAGAGAGATGAGTCGGGCCTGCACCACGCCGCGGAGATAGTGTCGCGGAGCCCCGTTTGGCCACATACCGGCGTGACGGCGACGAGCAGGCTGGTGCCCGAGGCGTCTGCAATCGCGTCGGCGAGGGCGGCAGCGACGATCGTCCCATCGGGTTCCAGCGGGAGCGTGCGGACGGAGTGGCCCCGCTGTGCCAGCTCTGCCGCCGCCGATGCGATCGAGGGGTGGTCGCGCGAGGAAACGGCGACACGACAACCCTCATTGGCCAGCCCGAGCATCGCCATGCGGTTGGCCTCGGTCGCCCCGCTGGTGAAGACGAGCCGGTCGCGAACTGCGCCCGCCGCGCGACCGCCAACGAGCTCCATAATCTGTTCCCGCGCGTCCTCCAGAAACCGCTTGGCAAGCCGCCCGAGCGCGTGCTGGCTCGACGGATTGCCAAACGCTTTGGCAGCGGCTTCCTCCATCGCCACGGCCACTTCCGCCCGCAGGGGCGTCGCGGCGGCATGATCCAGATAGATCGAATCCACGAGGGCTACTGCCGGCGGGCCGTGGGGTCGGCCAAGAATGCGGCGATCCGATCGAGGCCACGGATGAGGTCGGCCTCGCTGGCGGCAAACGACATCCGCACATGCCCCTCCGCACCAAAGGCGCTGCCGGCCACAAGCGCCACCTGCTGCCGCTCGAGGAGCGCCTCGCACCAGGCGAGACTCGTTCCCAAATTGACGCGACGGGCATCTTTAAGCGCCGGGGCGATGTCGAAAAACGCATAAAAAGCGCCGCCGATGTCGGGCAGCCGCACGCCTGGCATGGCCCGCAGCCGTGCTGCCACGAGATCCCGCCGCTGTTCAAACGCGTCGCGCATCGCCGAGACACATTCTTGCGGGCCCGTGAGCGCGGCGACCGCTGCATGCTGGCCGATGCTCGAGGGATTACTCGTCTCTTGGCTTTGCAGACTCCCGATGGCCGTGGAGAGCGGCTCGGGGGCAATGGTCCAGCCGATCCGCCAGCCGGTCATCGAATAGGTCTTGCTCACTCCGGCGACGACGACCGTGCGGGATTCGAGGCCCGGGATGAGCGTCGGAAATGATGGGCTCGTACGCTGGTCATAGACGAGCTGATCATAGATTTCGTCGGCCACGACGGCGAGGTCGGCCTCGATGGCCACTTCCGCCAGCGACCGCAGCTCCTCGGGGCTGTAGACGACACCCGTCGGGTTGCTCGGTGAGCACACCAGAAGCATCCGCGTCGCCGGTGTGAGGGCCGCCCGCAGGGCGTCGGCGCCAAGCTTGAAATCATCCTCGATCTTCGTCTCGAGGATGACCGGCCGGCCCCCGGCGAGCTTGATGAGCTCGGCGTAGCTCACCCAAAACGGGGCCGGCACGATGACCTCGTCCCCTTCGTTGAGGACGGCGGTAAAGACGTTGTGCAGCGCGTGCTTCGCGCCATTGGAGATGACGACCTGGGCAGGCGTCACGGTGAGGCCCGACCGCCTGGCATAGTCATCGGCCACCGCCTTGCGGAGGGCGGGGATGCCGGCGGCGGGGGTGTATTTCGTGAAGCCTTTGGCGATTGCCGCCTCGGCCGCCTGGCAGATGTGCTGAGGCGTGGGGAAATCGGGTTCGCCGACCGAAAGGTCGACGACGTCGATGCCAGCCCCCTTCATCGCGGAGGCCTTGGCCGCCATCGCCAGGGTGGCAGACGGTTCGAGCGCCGCCATCCGGCGGGCCAGCTGCAGGCTCGACGACTCCATGACTCGTAGTTTTCTAAAAGGCTGTGAAGAAAATCTGCCGCCGCACGATGCGCTGGTTGCCGACCATGGCAAACCTCGGCTTTGCCATCGATCGGCCAAGTGAAACAAGGCCATGGAGGGCTTGATCCACGGTCAGCGTGCGAGTGCTTTCTTGACGCGGCCGACGCGGCGACAAATGATACCACCGTCAGGCGTGTATCCCAGCCGTCACTCCGTGTGGCGGCTGGGCCGCTCTGCGCACCGCTCACTCTCCGGGAATCATCTGCATGCCTCGCCGCCGCGTCGGAGTCTGGCTCATTGGGGCCAAAGGAGGCGTTGCCACGACGATGATGACGGGGCTCGCAGCGCTTGCGGCACGTCGGATCGAACCCATTGGCCTCGTCACGGCAACGGCGCCGTTTGAGCCACTCGACCTTGTCGATTTTCCAGACCTCGTGGTGGGGGGCCACGACATCCGTTCGAGTCCACTGGCTGCCGAAGCGCGGCGGATGTGGGCCGAGAGCCGTGCGATCGTTCCGGAGTTGCTCGACGGTGCCCAGGCATTCTTGGCGGAGACCGAAGCACGGCTGCGGCCGGGAACCGTTCTCGGATCGGGCGACCGAATCCGAGAGCTCGCCGATCAGCAGTTGGCGACTGCCGTCGAGACGCCCCGCGAGGCCGTCGAACGGGTCCAGGCCGACATCGAGTCGTTCGCCGCGGCCGAAAAACTCGATCGAGTCGTGGTCGTGAACGTCGCCTCGACCGAGCCGCCTCCCGAACGGCCGATCCCAGACGATCCCCTGGCGATCGACGCCCTCCTCGACGACCCAGCCACGTGCCCACTGCCTACGAGCAGTCTGTATTTTCTCTCTGCCGTTGGCGCTGGGGCGTCCTACGTCAACTTCACGCCCTCGACTGGCGGCACGCCCTCCGGGCTCCAGCGGCTCGCCCTCGACCGCGGCATCCCCCATGCTGGCTGCGATGCCAAGACAGGCGAAACTCTCCTCAAGAGTGTGCTCGCCCCGATGTTCGCGGCCCGCAACCTCGATGTCATGAGTTGGGTTGGCCACAACATCTTCGGCAACATGGACGGCAAGGTGCTCGACGACCCGCGGAACAAGGCCGCGAAGGTGAAAAGCAAGGACCATCTCCTGGCGGCGATCCTGGGGAAACCCCCACAGACGCACGTCTCGATTGAGTACATCGAAAGCCTCGGAGACTGGAAAACAGCGTGGGATCACATCCATTTCCGCGGCTTCCTCGGCACGCCGATGACGATGCAGTTCACCTGGCAGGGATGTGATTCGATCCTTGCCGCGCCGCTCGTGCTCGACCTCGTACGACTCGTCGAACGGGCCCATCGCGTTGGTGAGCACGGGCCACTTGCATGGCTCGCATGCTTCTTCAAGAGCCCCCTCGCAGTGACCGAGCAGGCCTTCGCGCCGCAGGTTGAGATGCTGTTGGAGTGGGTGCGACACCAGACCAGTCGCTAAAAAATTTCTTTTTCCTCCCTTGACAGTTTTCACACGCATCCACCACAACTCTCTCCATCGACACTCGAACGGAGGTGAGTGATCACCTTCGAGCGTGCGTCGAAACGTCGTCTTCTCCCCCATGGAGCATCCGGGGGAGCGGATGTGAGATGCGAGTTGGATGCTCGTGTCAAGGAGCCATCGACATGGCGAAGAAGAAGAAGAAGGCTGCCGCTAAGAAGGTCGCCACCAAGAAGAAGAAGGGCCACGGCTGAGCCCGCCGTGCCTGAGGCAACTTAGGCACGGATGCTCATGTCCCTGGGGGTTCCATTCGTGGAGCCTCGGTGAACCGCCTCGGCGGGACGCCTCCTTCGCTCCGACCATCAGTCGTCTGTCGGCCTTCGGGCCGTTCGGAAGGACCGGTCGGGGCGTTCACGCTCAGACGAGAAAGGCCGGCCCGGGCCCTTGGGCGCCCGGGCCGGCCTCGTCTGTTGATACGGCCGTCCGGGGCATCCATGCCCCCGGCGGCCTTGCCGGGCCTCCGCCCGGAAATGGCGACGCCTCCAGCGTCGCAGCGGATCCGTTGGCAACCTTGCATGACTGCCATCCTGGCCCCGCTTCGCTTGCCGGCCTCCGGCCGGAAGTAACCCGGCCCTCCAGGCCTAGCCCCGCGCGTCAGCGGACTAGCCGGCCTCCGGCCGGAAGTGGCGACGCCTCCTGCGTCGCAGTCGTGGGGCGCTTCGGCGAGTTGGCCAGTGGCGCGTGCTCTCATTGCGGGTTGACGGATCGGGGCGGCCCATGCCAGATCGCCGGCGTGGGAAACAAGCGGAGGCATGGATGGCGGAGCGCAGTTTCCGTCGAGCGAACGAAGGCCTGGAGGGCCGTAGCGAGCGTCCGGCGAGATGGCATGGGCCGCCCCGATCCTGCGCACCTGTCCGCGCGGCTTCTATGATGGCCTGTCATGAAGCAAACCCCTCGAGCAGCGTTGCCTCTGGCCTCGCCCCCCACTGCATCTGAAGCATTCCTGCTTTGTGGCTGTCATCCCGGGGCTGAGGCGGCGCTCCAGGCGCGGGCAGCGCTCGTGCTGCCAGGCGCGCGGCCCGGAGCCTGGCGTCGTGGCGTCGTGACGTTTCGGATGCCAGACGGCGCGGCGGTTGCGATGGATCGCCTCGTGACCGAGCTCGTGTTTGCCCGCGCGGTCATCCACTCGCTCGGCCAGGTGACGGGTGATGATCTTGGATCGCTCGCTCGTGAGGCCGTTGCGGTCGCTCGCTCGAAGGACATTCAGCCAGACAACGTTCACGTCTGGAACCGCGTGGCGACGGCCGGCCCCGGTGCTGCTGAGGCCGCGAAGGCGACGGCGGCGGCTCGGGTGCTGCTCAGCGAGACGCTTGGCCTCGTTGTGTCGCATCCGACCGAGGCCCACTCGGCTCAGAAAATCCTCGACTGTGTGATCGATTCGCAATCGCGGTGGTGGGTCGGCTGGCATTCTGCCGATGGGATCGCCTCATGCTGGCCCGGGGGTTTTCATCCAGCCGCCTTTGCAGAGTTGCCGGAAGGCATCGTGTCGCGGGCCTGGCTCAAGCTCGATGAGGCGATCCGTGTGTTTGGCATTCCTCTCGAGGCTGGCCAGCGGGCGATCGAACTGGGCGCATCGCCTGGCGGTGCCTGCCAGCGGCTCCTCGAGGCGGGGCTGCATGTCGTGGGCGTCGATCCGGCGCTCGTCGATCCGGTGGTCGCAGCGCGGCCTCGGTTTACCCAGTGGCACATGCGGGCGCGCGACGTGCCACTCGAGCGGTTTTTGGGATGTGACTGGCTCGTGGCCGACATGAATATCGACCCCACGAGCACGCTTGAAGCGATCGGACGCGTGGCGACCGCCCGCGGCGTGCGGCTCACAGGCATCCTCGCCACGCTCAAGATCCCCGACTGGTCACGAGCAGCCGAGCTCTCCGGATGGCTCGACACGATCCGTTCATGGGGCTATGAGCCAAGGGCTCGGCAGCTTTCGACGTCGGGCCGCGAGGTGTGTGTGGTCGCCCTCCCAGGCGGGAAGGCGCCGCCCGGCGCTCGGCATCACCGTCGCAAGGTCAGCCGTCCTCAGTCGCGCCGGGCCACACGTCGGCGGGCGGAGTGAGACTGCCTGAGGCAAACAGCAGTGTTCCTTCGGCCGTTTCGAGAATGAGCTGCCCGTCATCAACGATGCCTCGGCAGAGGCCGGTGTGGCGCGCGTTGGCGACATGGATCGTGACCGTGCTGTCCGTGAGGCAGCAGAGCGGCCGGTAGCGGGAGGCAAGCGTGGACGGGGTGACCGCCATGTCGGTGAGCAGCGCGACCAGCCGCGGCACCAGTTCAGCGACAAGCGCCTGCCGCGAAAGCAACCGGCCGGTGATGTCGGGAATCGTCGCGACGCGCTGCCGGATGGGCTCGGGGGCGTCGGCCGCGGTGCCAGTCGTGTTGACGCCGACTCCAAAAATGACACGGCCACCAGCGGCAGTCTCCACGAGGATGCCTGCCAACTTTCGGCCTTCCACCTCGACATCGTTGGGCCAGCGAACGCCTGCGGCGACGCCTGGGGCCAGCTCCCGGATCGCCTCGGCAAGCGCGACGCCGCAGGCCAGCGACCATGTCGCCGGCGGCAGTTCGCTCCCAGCAAGCGACCGAGCGTCCACGACCAGGCTCACAGCCAGGCTCCCCGGGGCTTGCCACCAGCCCGCGCCGCGTCGGCCGCGGCCCTGCACCTGCCGATCGGCCACGACCGCCATCGGCAGCGGCACGGCAGGGTCGCCTGCCAAGCGCCGCGCCACGTCCATCGTGGAACTCGTCTCGGCCAGGTGCTCCACATGGGCTAGGAGCCCGGCGCGGACGAGAGCAACTGGGTCAAAGAGGTCTCTTGGGAGGGATCGCATTCCCTGGAACTCTAACGCCCTCGCTGCGGCCTTGCTTTCGGTCCGCTGCGCGCGGTACTCCCCGAGGGCTCCGGATCGAGTTCCCGGGGCCGTTTGAGGTCTTCGGCTCCCTGAGCCGCCTAAGGATCGTGCGCGGTATGCGTGTACGAATGCTTGTTGTCGCAGCCGGAATGATGTCGCTTCTAGCGACAACGGCCAGCGGCCAGACGGCATCACTCCCGCCGCCCGCGGCCTCCTCGCTCGATCGGCTCGCCCAAGCGCCGGTGTCTCCGCCACCGCCGGCCTGGGATCCCTACGGCCCGCAGACGCTCCCCACCTACGCGCCGCCCGCGGGCGGCTCCAGCTGGGCTCCGTCTGCGATGACCGGTCAGCCGGGCTACCCAGGCTATTCCCCAGCGGCCCCGTCCCTCGTGCAGCCCGGAACACAGCCACCGCCAGGGGCCTACACACCCGCGGGCTACCCTGCGCCCAGCTCAAACCTCGATCAGACGCTCCAGCAGACCTACTCGCAGACGATGCATGTCTTTCAGGGCGTCCGAGGAAGCTGGGCCTATCTCATGGGTGATGGTTCGGGCACGCGCGTCGGCGTCAACGAGCTCGACACGACGGCCACGTTCGCCCTGCCCTTCTTCCACAACTCACCGGCCAACCTCAACCACGCCCCGCTGCTCATCACACCGGGCTTTGGCCTGCAGCTCTGGGATGGTCCCGAGACATCCGCCACGCTGCTGGCCGATCTGCCTCCCAACACCTACGACGTCTTCCTCGACACCGCCTGGAATCCGCAGTTCACGCCGCTGTTTGGCGCCGAGCTGGGCGTCCGCGTCGGCATCTTTACCAACTGGGACGTGTTGGTGATGGATAGCTGGCGCATCATGGGCCGAGCGATCGGCACCCTCAGGCTCACGCCCACGACGCAGGCCAAGGTCGGCATCATTTATCTGGATCGCAATCAGGTCAAACTCCTGCCGGCAGTGGGCGTGACATGGACCCCGGATGCGACCAGCCGCTACGACATCTTCTTTCCCGCACCCAAAGCAGCCAAGCAGTTCGCGGCCAACGACAAGCGAGCCTGGTGGGGGTATGTCTCCGGGGAGTACGGCGGCGGCGCCTGGACCTTCCGCCGCAGCACGTCGAACTACAACATGATCACTGGCTTCGACTACAACGACATCCGCATCGCCCTGGGCACCGAGTGGGTGCCGACTTCCAGCACGGGACTCACGGGCAACTTTGAGGTCGGCTACGTGTTCTACCGGCAGCTGTACTACGTCGAAGGACCGCCGCAGATCCAAAGCCTCCCCGACACGATCATGTTCCGGTTTGGCCTCGCCTACTGACTTCACGGCTGCACGGCCATCCATGGCCCGTGCGGCCTTGGGCTGGCGGAGGGCAAGCCAAGGTTGCCCTCGCCATCCGATATCGGGCATCGAGCCCTCGGGTTTTCATGCTATCGACATCGTCACGCACCTGCCTGACCGGGGTTATCGTTCTCGGGTGCCTCGCGATGTCCGCCGCGCTGGCTGACGACGAGATCATGGCCCTGCCACCGGTCGAGACAAAGCCTGCGGAGCGGCTCCGCATCGCGGCGTTGGGCGACCCGCAAGATCTCACCGAGCCTTTGCTTCCCGACGGGGTCGCACCGCTGGGCCAGCCACGGCAGGAGTTTGAGCCACCGGCCGGCCGCAAGCTGCCGCCGGGTGCCAAGCCCGGCGCCCTCCAGCAGGCGATCTTCACCGTCACCGAATTGCCGCGGCTGGGAACCGACGGCCTGGGGCTCACGACACTCGACACGAGCCTGACGATCGGCCTGCCTGCGCCAACGGTCAACTCGCCGCTGCTGGTCACACCGGGTTTTGGGACGACGTTCATCGACGAGGTGCCTGGGCCGATGGACCCTGGGCTCCCATCGCAACTCTATGACAGTTGGATCCAGGCCCGCTGGCTTTCCAAGATCGGTGAGAAGTTTGGCGTCGATCTCGCCGTGGCGCCTGGCTGGTATTCCGACTTGGCGAATGACACTTCCGAAGCCCTGCGGATCACGGGCCACGGTTTTGGAGCGTGGGAGGCGACTGAAAATCTGCGCGTGGTCGCGGGGGTGATCTATCTCGACCGCCGCGATGTCAACTTTCTGCCCGCGGGCGGTCTCCTCTGGACGCCCTCCGACGGCCAGCGGCATGAGATTCTCTTTCCCAGGCCACGATTCGCGTGGCGGGTCTCCGAGAGTGCAACCGCCGCCCAGTGGATCTATCTCGCCGGTGAGTTTGGCGGCAACCAGTGGGCCGTGCGGCGCGACAGTGGTGCCAACGATGTCGTCGTGTACCACGACTACCGGCTGCTTCTTGGCTGGGAACGAAAACCGGCCGATCTCGGCATGAGCTGGCGACTCGAAACCGGCTGGGTCACCGGCCGCCTGGTGGAGTACTACATCACCGACACCGCCGACTATCACCCTTCTGACACGTTCTTGGTCCGCTGCGGCATCTGGTACTGAATTCAGGGATTCGCGTGAGCGAAGGGTTGCCCATGCCATGTCGCCGGACGTTCGCTACGGCCCTCCAGGCCTCCGCTCACTCGACGGAAACCGAGCTTCGCCATCCTGGCTGCGCTCGGTTTCCCACGCCGGCTCCATGGCACGGGCAACCCTTCGCAGAATCCCCCCATCGGTATACTGCGGTTCGTGGGGATTCCACGGGTGGGTTGTGAGCGGAGGAAAGTTTTCATGACGCGATTCTTTCAGGCGATTGCACCACGTTGTCCATACGGCTTTGCGGGGGTAACGGTGCTCTTTGCCATCAGCATCGCGGTTCTCATGGTCAGCCCATTCGACGAAACGGGGGTGGCTGGGGACTCGACCGCTCGTGCGGCCATGCAGTCCCAGAAATGTGTCCTCTGTAGCCGAGCGTTTGCCGACAAGCTCGCGCAGCTGTGCTCCACGTGCGACAAGGGCAAGTGTTTCAAGTGCGGTGCTGCGTTCCCCACGACCGTGGCCCGTGTCTGCTCGACCTGCCACAAGGATAAGTGCATCAACTGCGGCCGGGCCTTCCCCGACAAGGCCGCCAAGCTCTGCAACACCTGCGCCCGGTAAATGCCCGTGGAAAAAGCCATCCATGGCCTTTTCCCACTCAGGCCGACCGATGGAAAAGCCGAGGTTTTCCACGGTCGGCGATCGCCACTTCCTGTAGCGAGAGACTTTTTCCACAGCCTGCTAACCTCCAGCCAAGTCGCCAACGAGGCGTGCAGGGTCAGCCCGGGACGGCGAACGCGAGGGTGAGCCTGCGCAGAATTTCTGTGAGGCGATCGGTGGGGCAGGCGGTGTTCAAGCGGATGAAACCTGCGCTCCCAAAATCGCGGCCGTCGGAGGGGCCGAGCCCAGCGGCTTCACAGGCGGCCTGGGGGTCGGCGATCCCAGTGCCCCGGCAGTCGATCCAGGCGAGGTAGGTTGCCTCTGCGGGAACGCAGGTGAGCCCGGGGATGCGGGCGACGGTCTCGGAAACCAGCTCGCGATGCTGCCGCAGAACGGCAATCAGCCGCCGCCGCCACTCGTCGCCCTGCCGCCATGCCGCCTCGGCCGCGGCATAGCCGAGCGGATTGAGCATCGGCACGAGGCCACCACCGGCCGCCCGCCACTTCTTCAAGATCGCGCGGTCGCGGCAGATCGCAGCAGCGCATCCCAGCCCCGCGAGGTTCCAGGTCTTGGAAGGGGCCACGAGTGTCACACCGTCGCGGGCTTTTTCGTGGTCGAGACTCGCAAACGGCACATGCCGCGGGCCGCCGGTCTCCTCATCGAGCAAAAGATCCGACCAGATCTCGTCGCTGACCACGACCAGATCATGCCGCGCGGCAAACTCCGCGATCCTCAGAAGCTCGGGCTCGCGAAAGACCGTGCCCGTGGGGTTGTGCGGATGGCAGAGCCAGAAGAGTTTTGTGGTGGGCGTGACCGCGGCTTCGAGTTGCTCCCAGTCGATCGTCCACGCGCTCGCCCCTGGGGCGAGCGGCACGCGGATGCACTCGCGGCCCGCGAGACCCGGGAGCGACAGGAACGGTGGGTAGACCGGTGTGAACGTGATAATCCCGTCGCCCGGCTTCGAGAACAGCCGCGCCGTGATCGCGAGCCCATTGACGACCCCAGGGGTGCTCGTGATCCAGTCGGGCTCGACCGCCAGGCCGTGGCGGCGATGGAGATGCTCGACCAGTGCCGGCGCGAAGCCCGGCGGGATGTCGGTGTAGCCGAAGACGCCATGGGTCACCCGCTTGCGGATCGCCTCGAGGACAACCTCAGGAGCTTCAAAATCCATGTCGGCGACCCACGTCGGGATCACGTCACGACCGGCCCAGCGGTTCCATTTTTCACTTCCCGTGCCGTGGCGGTCGGGGGCGGTTGCAAACAGAGGATCGGGCGATGGGAAAAGCATGGATGGAACACCGGAGGTGAGGCAGGGGTCCGATTGTGACGGTTCGGGAGCGGTGTCGCATAGAAGCCATCATAAAAGCCCCTCGCGCCAGCGTGAGGACAGCGGGTCGTTGGGCGAGCCCTCGCATGATTGAGAACGGGAAGCCGCGTTACCCGCAGCCCCACCTGGTTGCGCAGGTAGGCTTTTATGATGGATGCCACGAAAAGTGATGTCATAGCAATTGTCCTGGCAGGCGGCCGTTCGCTGCGGCTGGCTGCGATCGCACCCCCTGGTGGCAAGGCGGCGCTGGCTCTTGGTGCTGAGACGATGCTGGCCCGAGTCTGCCGGGTGCTCGCCGGCGAGGTCGGCCGCGTGATTGTCGTGGCCGCCGAGGGGCAGGTGCTGCCGCCCCTGGGTGACTCGGTCGAAGTGACCCGTGATACAGCGGCCGACAGAGGTCCGCTCGCCGCGATTCGCGACGGCGTCGCCTACACGCTGGCCACCGGGCCGACCCCCGCGATCGTGGTGCTCTGTTCGTGCGACGTGCCTGGCCTTGCGCCTGGTGTCGTGCGGCTGCTCATCGAGAAGGCGCGAGCCTCACACGTGTCGTGGGTCGTCCCAGTCGTCGGTGGGCACCCGCAGGTGCTTGTCTCGGCCGTGAAGGAGAGCCTCTGGAGTGACATCGCGACGAGCCTGTCAGCTGACATCAGGAGTCCGAGGCAGTTGCTTCGGACTATCATGGAAGCAGATGCGAGTCGGGTGCTGCTCCTGTCTGAGACGGTCCTCGAGGCCGTCGATCCCGGCCTGGCGTCGTTCGCCGACATTGACACGCCGGAAGACCTTGCCAAGGCCCTGGCATCTGGCGAGCAGCTTGGCGGTGGTAGCCCGGCATCAGTCCACCGCAGAGAGACAGCCTGATCGGGCAACTGCAACGGTGGCCCGTTACTCGCTCTTCATGGCCCTGTGACAGCGAATGCACGAGTCAACCATCTTGAGATAGGCCTTCGACGCCCGATCGTGGTCTTCGTCATCGATCGCCGTCGAGAGCTCGGCCACCGAGTCTTGAAAGTTATCGAGTTGCTCGCGGTAGCCTGGCTTTTTGCTGCGGTACATTTCTTCGAGCCGCGTAAACGTCTTCATCAGACCCACGTTGCGCTTGGCCTCCTCGAAATCCTCGGACATGAGCGTACTCAACAGGTTTTGCGAGTACTCGAGTTTCTTCTGCATCAGAATGCTGGGCTTCGGCTTCTCGGGATCGGCGGCGAAGGAAGCAGCGAGGCAGAACGAGGTCACGAGAAGGGCGACGACCACAGAGATTCGCATGGCACACCTGATCGCAAGAAAAGAATTCGACGGGACGTGGACACAAATGAGCGCCCGACCACCACGGCTCCCATGTTGTCTCACACTGACTCCGCCAGTGTCAAAGCCAGAAGCAGCGGCAACTCGGCGGTCTCCCGGCCATGGACGAGGCGTTCTGATCCGGGCCTTTCCCAGGGCTACCGCTTTGGAGGCGGGGCCTCGCGGACGACCGCGCCGTGTTCGTCGCTCATGATCAAGAGAGAAAACCGGTCGACGTGGTCGAGCTCGTCGGTGCTCAAGGACGTGTAGTCAAACCGCCCGCGGAGGTCGGTGTAGCCGTCCTTATAGAACTTCACCCTGCCGTCTTTCATTCGGGCGTAGACCTTCACATACACGGTTGGCAACGCGGCGCCGTCGGTGTCACGCGTCACGCGGAGCTGACCGTAATTCTCGCTGAGCGTGGCCCGCATCGCGTTGGAGTAATAGGCCTGCGACCGGGTCTGGCCGCCACCTGTGATCTCAATCAAGACATTGGCGTTGGCGAGCTTTTCAGGCAGCGGAATCTCCGTGGCCGGCGTCTTTTTGGAGAGCGGCACCTTCTGCGAGAAGTTGGGCACGATCCGTGAAAACTGCCGCGAATCGTGCTGGACGAACGGATTGCGGCTAAACAAAAGCTCGATGTCCATGAGGTAGTAGTTCACTCGGACTTCGGCGAGATTCTGGGCAGTGATCCGCACGTTCTTTGTGTTCACCGTGAACTCGAAGGCCGGAGCCGTGGCCGCCTGGCGGGCCTGGATCTGATTGCGATCGAGGGGATCGACGACCTTGGTGTCCTGCGCGGCAATCTCGTCGGCCTGGCTCACGACGCTTGCAAACGCAAGCCGCCAGCGATCGATCGGATACTCGGCATACTGTGCAGCGGTCGCCCGGGCCGCCTTCGGCTCGCCTTTGTAGAAGTCGAGATAAGCAGAAAAATAGTCGTACTGAACCCTGGTCTCGAGCTCCTCGGAATTGACGCGGTCGAAAAAGGCGAGCGACTCTTCGACACGATCCTGGAGCAAGAGGTAGGCCGTAACGGCCATCAGCTCATCGGACGTGAACTGCCGACGGTATGTCAAGATTCTTTGGAGCCGCTCGTACTGGGCATGAAACCGGTCGTTCAGTATCTCACGCTTGCGGCCGAGCTGGCCCACGCGAGCGTTCACGAGCGGACGGTAATCCATCTGCTCGTAGTCCTTGCGGACGATCGGGTCGATCACAAGCAGCGGACTCTCGAGCCATGCGCCGCACTGCGCCACAAGGGCACTCGAGAACTGAAGAAACTCTCTGATGGCGGCAGGCTCGTTATGGAGCACGCCATACGACCAGAGCACATCGTCATACGCATGGCGGGCGGCGAGCAGGCGGATCACCGTCTGGAAGAAGGCCTTGTCCTTCATCCGCCAGGCGATGCGGCCGAGATCGATGCTCAACATGCTGTTGGACTTAAGAAATGCTACGACGTCGTCATTCGTGCCGTACTGGGAGATATAGGCCCAGGAGTTTTTGTCGACGGCGGTGAGGGCCGGGACGACGTTGAACTCGAAGGCGCTGGCAAAGGCCAGGATCTCGCCGCTGGTCGCGACCTGCACGGGATAGTGCGAGAACTTTCCTGGGGATGGGAAGTAGAAGAAATACTCGACCGTTTCGGTGTGGTAAGGCTGGAGGTCGAGATGGACGCTCTTCGTGTTGTGCCCATCGAGGACGGGCAACGCCCCCTGCGGAATCTGAAGGAGCACATCGACCCGTTTGCGGCTCGACGTGGGATTGGTCACCACGACGTGGCCGCCGTAGACCGTGTGCACCAGAAACTCTTGGGTCACAAAATTGTCGAGTTGCTCGCTGCCCTCTTGGCGATACCGCTCGCCATGCCGGTAAAAATTCTGGCTCACGAGAATCGGCGTGGTGTCGGCGACGCTCGTCGCCTTTTGAATCTCCTCGTGGAACACGATCGCCGGGCTCTTGGCCGTGAACGTCATCGCCAGGCCATCGAACGCGGTCGTGTGCTTTCCGGCCTCGAACGGCAGATCGAGGAGAGCAAGAGCCGCCATGATCTCGGGGAGATTGCGGCTGGCCTCGGCAAAATTCGTGGACACGAACGGTTTTGTCATGTCGTGGGCAGCAAGATCCTGCCAGAACTTTGACGGGGCGACGAGCGCGGCAGTCTGTGCTTCGATCGGCACATGGAAATAGCTGCTCTCGACGAACTCCATGGTTTTGTCGAGCGGGCGGTAGTACTGCTCGGCACGATCGCGAAGTGAGGTTTCGTCGGCGAAGAATTCGACTTCCCCCTCCTTGAGCTTGTCTCTCTCCTGGGCGGCGGCCTTTTCCCCCTTGAATTTGCCTGCGGCGAGTTGCCTGCGCTTGCTGGCATCCTCGTTACGATCTCGCCCTGGCTTGAGTTCCAGTCTGTTGATGACTGCCGAAGCCGGTGGCGGCGCAGTCGGGGCGGCAAACCGCGCGTTGCCGTTCATCGCGTCGGCCGCAGGCAGCTCGTGGCCCGAGCGGCTGTAGAAAACCTCAGACTTCTCCTCAAGGCTCTTCGCGATCCCGAGGTCGTCGCTCGTATCAAGTGCCGTCCCCTTGATGGCCGTGTTGTAGAGAAAATCAAATCGCTCACGATCCGGCGGCAACAGATCAACCTGTTCGCGAACGAGCCGGGCCATCGTCGCTCGCTCACCAGGGATACGCATTCCCAAGAGAATCCGCTCGAGCGTGTTGAGCTGGGCGAACTTCCAGGGGGCGACGTAGGGCTCGAGGTTGTCACCCAGCAGCCACTTGTCCATGAACTGCTTGTCTCGCTTATTGGCCAGATACGGTTTCACTGCTTTGTTGAAGAAGGCGGGATCCTTCTTAAACAGGAAGAAATGCAGCTCGTGGCTGGCGCACTTCTTGTAGGCCTCGGTCTTGGCCTCCGCTGACAGCGTCGGCCACTTGGCAATCGTCGCGAACTCGGCGACCTTCTCGGAGTCGCTGCCGAGCGTGGCATAGAGTGAGAAGATCTGCGGGAGGTTGTCATAGACCTCAAACCGTGTGCTCGTGATATCTGGGATCACGAGCGTTGACCCTGCGTGCTGAAGACTGATTCGCTTCTGCTGTGTGAAATGCACCTTCGGGTCGAGGCTCTTGGCGAGCCGGAGATCGAGGTACTGGGCTTCTGGTTCCGGGAGGTCGACGTAGCGACTGGCGGTGCTCGCAGCATCAACCGCAAGAATCGTGATCCGATGCAGGAGCCCGAGCTCCTCGCGTTTGATCTCGATAACGCCGTTGTCGTCAGGGGCGATGTTCAGAAGCACCGCCGAAGAGTTGGCGAGGAAGTCGAGGTTGGCATAACCGCTTCGGCTGCGTTCGGATCTCCCACCGCCACCAGAAGCCCCCATGCCCCCCGCAGCATCCTTGCCCTCGCCCCCAAAAGCCTGGCCCTCCATCGGCACCTGGGCACCCGTCTCCGTCTTTCGGATCGCCCACGGGTTTAACAGCAGGCTCGGCCGCTCCAGCATGTTGCCCGGAAATTTTTGGGTGAACTTCCGATCGATGATGTAGCGAAGCTCGTCGCCAATGTCGCGGCCCGCTTCATACTGCGATGACGGCAGTGGGTTCGTGATCGTGTAGGGACTCGGAAGGCCGATCGAGGCCAAGTCACCGTAGGCCGGATAGGCGGGCTCAAAACGCGTGACGAAGATGTGAACCCGCGCCGCTGCTGTCGCGTTTTGCAGTTCAACCCTGACCGTCTTGTCGTTCACCGTCACGGGCTTGATGGCCAGCGGCTTTGGGTTCACGACTTGCAGCCGCCGGTATGTGCCGAGGACAAAGCCCGGCACGGGAGAACCTTCGGTGAGCCTGAGCATGACAAAGCGGTTCTCGGGCTTGATCCAGAGCCGGTAATCGCCAGCCGGAAGTTTTGGCGAGGTGACGTAGAGGCCGCCATTGATGGAAAGATCTGCAAGGCGATCGGCCACAAAATTCTCGCCACGCATTTCGAGAAGCGCGACATTTCGGCGGTCTACCTTTTTGCCATCGCCCACGTAGGGAATCTCCAGTGGCTCACCAGCCACGCCGTGGATCGCAGCCGGCAGCGTGTGGGCGGCGTCGGCGAGATACCACTGGTGCGAAATGCCCTGCGGGCTCGATGCCGTAATAAAGTCAACGTCGGGCAGGGTTCCGAGCGTCACTCGGCCTTTGGCATCGGTCTGGAGCGAAGCATGCTGGATGTCTGTGAAGCCGCGGACTTTGATCTCGAACTGCACCGGGCGATCCGGCTTGGCTTCACCCGACTTCCCGAGAAGATCGACGACGTAGGTGTCGCCATCCCGTGAAAAATGGAGACCCTCGGTCTTGTCTTCCTCGTCGATCTGGTTGAGCGAAAACGCTTCGCCGGCGGCCAGATCCTGGTGCTGGTTCTGGCTCAGGTTCTTGACGCGGGCTTTGAGCGTGAACGTGATTGTTCGTAGCCGCTTGGGTGTTTGAAACTCGTAGGTACTCTCGCGGTCTTCATAAAGCTTGAAATCTGGAACCTCCTTGACGGTGGTCACGTCGTCGCCATCGACCGACGTGATGACGAGCTTCACGTCTTCGAGCACCTTGGGCGTGACGGGGGTGCCGGCCAGGGAAAGCTGTGGGCGAACGAGCACCGTCGCGGGCCGCAGCGACAAAAGCTGTTCGCGGTCCACATGGAAGGCTGCCGAGAGCGTGTATTGCTCGGGGATTTGAGTAAACCGTTCGAGCGTCGAGAACGAGCCTGACGACAGCACGATGGGATGTGATCCAGGCTGATTGGAATAGGGCGTCACGATCCGCCCTTCCTTGTCGGCCGTGTAGAGCTTGCCAGCGAGCCAGAGGCTGGCTGCTGTGACGGGCTTATTTAGCTCGTCAAACACTTCAAAAAATTGGCCGGCGACGGAGGAGCGAACGAGGTAGCGGAGGTGTCCCTTCTTGATGACGGCTCGGCTGCTCTTGCCGTTGCCGATAAAGTCGATGACGTACACGCCGCGGGCGTCGAGTTTTGGAAACTCGAAGTGTCGGCGGACTCTGGCGACAGGCGGCTCGGTGTAGGTGAAGGTCTGTTCTTCTTTAGCCACGAGGCCGTCGAGGTCGATATTCGGGCCGATCTCACTGAGCTTCTCGCGGTAGTAGTTCTGGGTGTTGACCTCAAAAACTTTCACGATGAGCGTGTCGACGTTCTTGATGTCGAGGTCGAGGCTCACGAGGTCGTCCGCGGCAAACTCTGTTTTTTTTGTGAACGCAAAGTCGAGATCGATGCGGTCCTTGATCTGCTGGTAGAGCGACGGCGGGAGGAGCGAATACCACGTCTCGGGATCGCCGAGGCCGCGAACCACCTTGGCTTCGGCAAACGTGTGCTTCAGATAGTCCGACAGGATGTATGGCTTGTACACGTCGTAGTCAGCAGCATCGACGAAGAAGTGGTCGAGATAGCTCCGTACGAGCGGTTCGTCGTCGCCGACCGGCGGCAGCATCGTGGAAGTGTGAAAATCCTGCTGGAGGTTCACCGGATGAATCCGGTTGGCCTCGATCTCGAAATATCTGGGTTCGGTATACCGAGTGTGCCGCGGCAGCTTGAGATAGGTGAGGAACCGGTCGGCGTCGTAGACCCCGCGGGCACGGTCGAGGACGAGCCGTTGGTAGAGGACATGGGCCTTGAGTGAGTTGTGAACGGGGGCGAGCGAATCGACGAACGTCCAGAGCCTTTCGAGATAGGCTTCTTGGGCGGCCTTGTCCTGACGCCAATTGGTGTCGTTTGAGGGCCAGAGCCTTTGGAGATAGGTCGCCACAAAATGTTGGTCGTTGCGAAGGTCGACCTTGAGTTTCAGGCACTCGTCGAGTTGTTCGAGGAGCAGCAGCTTGTGGATGGCGAGTGACCCAAAGCCGCCGCTGTGTGGGTGCTTCAGGTCGGCCACGATGAGCTTGGCGAGGCCCGGATGATCGGGGACCCTCACGCGGCCGAGGAGGTCACGCTGCTGCTCGCCGGTGAGCTGGCCTGAAAGCAACTCATCAAACAAAGAATCTTCGAAGCCGCTGACCGTGTGGGTGTGCCGCGCAAAAGCTTGCTGCACCAGCCGATCGTGGTCCAAAAGCTTGGGGTCGAGCGCTGTCGGAAGGTTGGGCTTTCGGTTGAGCTCTTCCCGCTGATGGTTGAAGTGGAGGTTCAGCCGATCGCGGATAAGCCTGAGCGTCTGGTCGGGCTGCTTCGCGTACAGCAAGAGCGCCTGGCGGTTTTCGATCTCGATCACCCGCGGCGTGTGGTGGTAGCGGGCGATCCAGGCCTTCAGGAGCGGTGGCACCTTGTCCCACTGTTCCGTGTTTTGGTAGTGGAGGCAGTGGTAGTAATAAAAATCCTCGGAGCCGGGGATGAGCTGGGCGAGGGCCTTTTCGCGATCGGTGGCGAGGGCGAACGTCTCAGCGAAGCTGATCTCCGCGGCGTAGGTCGGTATCAGCGGCGCGCCGAGTGCCAGGGCCAAGACGGTGAGAAGGCGTTTCATGCAAAAATCCTCTACAAGCTGAATCCTGGGCTCAGGTCACACCGCAGGGAAAAGCCCGCCCGAGTGTAGATGCGGCACGTGCGGAAAAAGTTTTGTGAGCCGGAATCGGCGTTATTCCGGAAGGCGTGGCTTACGTGGAACGATAGTTCGGGCGGGCGTGGCGTGCTGGCAGGGCGCCGGCTCGGTGCGGCCCATGTCAAGAGAGCCGGACATTTGCAACGGGCATCGTGCCCGTCGCTGCACTCGGAGAAAACTGAGCGTCGCCTTCCAGGCTGCGCTCAGTTTTCTACGCCGGCTCCATAACACGGGCCGCCCCGAGCCTCCCTTTGGTCTCTTTGATTGACCCCCTATTGCTTCGGCGGCGGGGCCTCGCGAACGACGGCGCCGTGGTCGTCGCTCAGGATGAGCAGCGAGAAGCGATCGACCCGGTTGAGCTCGTCGGTGCTCAGGGATGTGTAGTCAAACCGGCCGCGGAGGTCGGTGTAGCCGTCCTTGAAAAATTTTGTGTGGCCATCGCTCATTCGGGCGTAGACCTTGACGTACACCTTTGGAAGCGCTGAGCCATCGCGATCACGGGTCACCCGCACCTGGCCGTAGTTCTCGCTGAGCGTCGCCCGCAGGGCGCCCGAGTAGTACGCCTGTGAACGGGTGAGACCGCCGCCCGTGATCTCGATCAAGACATTGGCGTTCACGAGGGAATCCGGCAGCGAGAACTCCGTCGCCGGCTTTGTGGGAGCGAGCGCGACCGTCTGCGAGAGGTTTGGCACGATGTGCGAAAACTGCTTGGAGTCGTGCTGCACAAACGGATTGCGGCTGAAGAGCAGCTCGATATCCATGAGGTAGTAGTTCACCCGCACCTCAGCCAGATTCTGGTGCGTGATCCGTACCTTCTTCGATTCTGCCGTGAACTCAAACGCCGGAGCTTTGGCTGCCTGGCTCGTCTGGATCTGGTCGCGATTCTTGGGATCGATGACCCGAACAGCCTGCGCCGCACTGATCGCCTCCGCTTCGATCTCGCTCGCCTGGCTCACGACACTGGCAAACGCCAGCTTCCAGCGTTCGATCGGGTACGCGGCATATTTCTCGGCCGTCGTCTTCGCGGCCTTCGGCTCGCCGGAATAGAAATCGAGGTACGAGGAGAAATAGTCGTACTGGAGGCGGGTTTCGAGGTCGGCTGAATTCACCCGGGCGAAGGAGGCCAGCGACTCCTCCACGCGGTCTTGGAGCAGGAGGTAGGCGGTCACCGCCATCGATTCGTCCGACGTGAACTGCCGGCGATACGTGAGAATCTTCATGAGCCGCTCGTACTGGGCATGAAACCGGTCGTTGAGGATCTCCCGCTGGCGGCCAAGCTGGCCCACGCGCGCATTCACGAGCGGTCGGTAGTCGAGGGATTCGTAGTCTTTGCGGACAATCGGATCGATCACCAGCAGTGGGCTCTTGATCCACGCGCCGCACTGGCCCACGAACGCGGTCGAAAACTGGAGAAACTCGCGGATCGCTGCCGGCTCGTCGTGCAGGACGCCATACGACCACAGCACGTCGTGGTAGATGTGGCGGGCAGCCAGCAGGCCAGTCACGGTATTGAAGAAGGCTTTATCTTTCATCCGCCAGGCGATCCGGGCCAGGTCGACCCGAAGCACGTTATTTACTTTCAGGAAGGTGAGCACGTCGTCGGTCGTGCCGTACTGCGAGATGTAATCCCACGACGCTTTGTCGATCTTCGTGAGCGCGGGCACGACATTGAAGACAAAGGCATTGGCAAAGGCGAGCACGTCTCCGTCGGTGGCCACCTGCACGGGATAGTGCCGAAACATTCCGGGCGCTGGGAAGTAAAAGAAGTACTCCACCGTCTGCGTGTGGTAGGGCTCGAGGGTGACGTGCACACTCTTGGTGTTTTGACCATTGAGCACCGGGATGGCGCCCTCGGGAATCTGCAGGAGCACATCGACCTTCTTGCGACTCGACGTGGGGTTCGTCACGACGATGTGGCTGCCATACACCGTGTGCACCAAAAACTCGTCGGTCACGAACTTGTCGAGCTGCTCGCTGCCTTCTTGGCGGTACCGCTCGCCATGGCGATAAAAGTTTTGGCTCACGAGGATCGGCGTGGTGTCGGCCACGCTCGTTGCCTTCTGGATCTCCTCGTGGAACACGATTGATGGGCTCTTGGCCGTGAACGTCATCCGCGACCCGTCAAACTCGGTCGTGTGCTTGCCCGCTTCGAATGGCAGGTCGAACAGCGCGAGCGCCGCGAGCATCTCGGGGAGGTTCCGGCTCGCCTCGGCCATGTTCGTCGACACAAACGGTTTCGCCTGATCGTGCGTCGCGAAGTCTCGCCAGAAGGCACTCACCGGGATCAAAGTGGCGTGCTGTTCTTGGCTCGGCACTTGAAAATAGTTGCTCTCGGCCCACTCCATCGTCTTGTCGAGCGTGCGGTAGTACTGCTCCACTCGGTCTTGGAGTTCGCGGTCATCGGCGAACGACGCGGCCTCGTCCATCATGACGGCCTCGCTCATGGTCTTTTTGGCCTCGTTCTTGTCTCGGCCACGCGCCAGCTTCCGCGCGGACGCTTCCTGCCGGGCGGGAGTCTCAGCGGCCCTTCGACTTTTGGCCATCGCTTCCTCTGCAGGAACCGGACTCGCTGGTGCGGCAGTTGCGGCTGGCGACGCATAGAAGGCCCCTGCCCGCTCGCCGCTCAGTGCATGCCCCGCTTTCATCGTCAGAGGAGAGTCGTGCTTTTCCTTGGCGCCCGCGAGCCCCAAGGCATCGCCGGTATCGAGCGCCGTCCCCTTCACCGCGGTGTTGAACAACAGTTCGAACCGCGCTCGGTCGGGGGGCAAGAGATCGAACTGCTCGCGGACCAGCCGCGCGACCGATTCCCGCTCGCCCTGCATGCGGAGCCCCAAGAGAATCCGCTCAAACGCGTTGAGCTGCTCGAATTTCCAAGGTTCGGCATACACGTCGAGGTTCTCCCCCAAGAGCCAACGGTCGATGAGCTGCTTTTCTTTTTTGTTGGCGAGATACGGTTTTACGGCTGTGTTAAAAAACTCCGGATCCTTCTTGAACAAGAAGAAATGCAGTTCATGGCTTGCGCACTTCTTGTAGAGCTCGGTTTTTTCCTCGGCCGTGAGCGTGGGCCAGCGGATGACGGGGGCAAATTCCCGGAGTTTTGCGGCGTCGCTTCCCAGCGTGGCATACAGCGAAAACACTCGCGGCAGGCTGTCATAGACTTCAAACCGAGTGCTTGTGAGATCGGGGATCACCAGCTCTTTTCCAGCCGCGACCAGAGTGATCCGCTGCTGCTGCGTGAAATGGATCTTGGGGTCGAGCCCCTTGGCGAGCCTGAGGTCAAGGTATTCGGCCTGCGGCTCGGGAAGATCGACATACCGGCTGGCCGTGTTCTGGCCGTCAACCGCGACGATCGTAATCCGGTGCCGCGGGCCCAGCTCCTCGCGCTTGATCTCGATGACGCCTTCGTCATCGGGAGCGATGTTCAACAGGAGCGCCGAGGAGTTGGCCAGAAAATCGAGATTGGAGGAGTCGGCTCGGCTTTGCACGGCAACCCCGCCGCCGCCGCCCTTACCCATCATCGCCGCACCGCCGCCGCCCACGCCGCCAAAATCCCCGCCCGCCGCCGGGTCCACGGTGTCTGTCTCGGTCTTGCGAACTGCCCATGGATTCAGAAGCAGGCTCGGCCGCTCGAGCATGTTGCCCGGAAACTTTCTGGCGAACTTGCGGTCGATGATGTAGCGCAGCTCATCGCCGATATCGCGGCCCGCCTCATACTGCGAGATCGGGCTGTCGTTGGTTATGAAAAATGGCTCCGGCGGCGTGACCCCGGAGAGATCCCCATACGCCGAATAGGCCGGCTCGAACCGCGTCACGAACACATGGACCCGCGCGGCTGCGGTGGCGTTTTGGAGATCGATACGAATCGTCTTGTCGCCCACGGTCACCGGCTTGATGGCCAGCGGTTTTGGGTTGACGACCTGGAGGCGGCGGTATCCACCGAGCACATAGCCCGGCCGCTCTACGCCTTCGGTTAGCCGCAGATCAATAAAACGGTTTTCGGCCTTGATCCACAGCCGATAGTCGCCCGCCGGGAGCTTGGTGGCCACATACAGACCACCGTCGACGGAGAGGTTTTCCAGGCGGTTGGCATAGAAGTTATTGCCTCGCATCTCAAGCAGCGCCACGTCGGACCGGTCAACCTTCTTGCCGCTGCCGCAATACGGAATCTCGAGCGGTTCTCCGGCTACGCCATGGACACTCCCGGGATACGTGTGGGCAGCGTCTGCAAGCTGCCACTGATGCTGCGTCCCTTGGGGACTCGTGGCAGTGAGGGAGTCAACGCCCGGGAGCGGTCCCAGCGTGATCCGGCCGCGAGGGTCGGTCTGGAGCGAGACATGCAGAGGGTCGGTGAAGCCGCGGAGTTTGACCGTGAAATGCACTGCCCGGTCGGGCATGGCCTCGCCTGACTTGCCGAGGAGGTCCACGACGTACACGTCGCCGTTCCGCGTGAAATGCAGATCCTCGGTCTTGTCTTCCTGGTCGATCTGGTTGAGCGTGAATTGCTCGCTCGCGGATAGGTCCTGCTCTTCATTCTGGCTCTGGTTCTTGACGCGGGCCTTGAGCGTGAACTGGATCGTGCGGAGTCGCTTGGGCGTCTGAAACTCATAGACAGACTCGCGATCCTCAAAAATCTTGAAATCTTTGACTTCTTTGACGGTGGAGACGTTGTCGCTATCGACCGATGCGATGACGAGCTGGATATCGGTGAGCACCTTGGGGGTGACCGGAGTGTTTCCGAGCATGAGCTGCGGCCGGACGAGGAGCGTGGCAGGCCGCAGTGAGAGGAGTTGCTCGCGATCGACGTGGAATGACGCCTGGAGCTGGTACTGTTCTTGGTGTTGCTCGAACTTCTCGAGCGTCGAGAACGAGCCGGCGGTCAAGACAATGGGCTGGCTCCCAGGCTGGTTCGAGTATGGCGTGACGATCCGCCCTTCCTTGTCGGAAGAATAGAGGTTGCCGGCGAGCCACAGGCTGGCTGCGGTGACGGGCTGATTGAGCTCGTCATACACCTGAAAAATCTGGCCCGCCACGGATGAGCGGACGAGGTAGCGGAGCCGGCCCTTCTTGATCACGGCGCGGCTGCTCTTGCCGTTGCCGATAAAGTCGATGACGTACACGCCGCGGGCGTTGAGCTTGGGAAATTCGAACTGGCGGCGGACGCGGCGGACGGGGGCTTCCTGATAGGTGAAGGTCTGTTCGTCGTTGGCCACGAGGCCGTCGAGATCGATATTCGGGCCCACCTCCGTGAGCTTCTCGCGATAGAAATTCTGGGTGTTGATCTCAAACACCTTCACGATGAGCGTCTCGACGTGCTTGATGTCGAGATCGAGCTTCACCGTGTCGTCCACGCCGAATTCGGTTTTGTTCGTCAACGCAAAATCGAGGTCGATGCGGTCCTTGATCGCCTGGTACTGCTCTGGTGGAAGCAGGGAATACCACGTCTCAGGATCACCCAGGCCGCGGACTACCTTGGCTTCGGCAAACGTGTGCTTGAGATAGTCCGACAGGATGTACGGCTTGTAGGCGTCGTAGTCGGCGGCTTGGGCAAAAAAATGGTCGAGATAGCTCCGTACGAGCGGCTCGTCGTCGCCGATGGTGGCCAGCAGCGTGGCCGCCTGAAAATCCTGCTGGAGGTTGGCCGGATGGCTCCGGTGGGCCTCAATCTCGAAAAACTTGGGTTCGGCATACCGAGTGTGCCGCGGGAGCTTCAGGTAGGTGAGAAATCGGCCGGCGTCGTAGACACCGCGGGACCGGTCGAGCACGAGCCGGTGGTAGACGACGTGCGCCTTGAGCGAGTTGTGGACCGGCGCAAGCGTCTCGACAAAGGCCCAGAGCCGGTCGAGGTAGGCCTCCTCGGCAGCCTGGTCCTGCCGCCAGTTCGTGTCGTTCGAGGGCCAGAGCCTTGGGAGATACGTCGCCACAAAATTCTGGTCGTTGCGGAGACCGGGCTTGAGCTTCAGGCACTCGTCGAGCTGCGCGAGCAAGAGTCGCTTGTGGATTTCATGCGAGCCAAAGCCGCCGCTGTGCTGGAAATTCAGATCGGCCACGACAAGTTTGGCGAGGCTCGGATGATCGGGCACCTGCACCCGTGAGAGCAGATGCCGCCGCTGCTCGCCTGTCAGTTGGCCCGACATGAGCTCACCGAGAGCGGAGTCTTCAAATCCGCTGACAGTGTTGGGATGGCGGCCGAAGGCTTGCTGCACGAGCCGCTGGTGGTCGAGGAGATTCGCGTCGAGGGTCGTGGGAAGATTCGGCTTCTTGTTGAGCTCTTCTCGCTGGTGATGGAAGTGGAGGCTTAGCCGCCGGCGAATCAGTTCGAGGGCCGCTTGTGAATCTTTGTCGTAGCGCAGCAGGGCCTGCCGGTTCTCGATCTCGATCACCCGCGGCGTGTGGTGATAGCGTTCGATCCAGGCTTTCAGGAGCGGCGGAACCTGCTCCCACTGTTCGGTGTTCTGATAGTGGAGGCAGCTGTAGTAGTAGAAATCTTCTGACCCTGGAATGAGCTGCTTGAGGGCCGCCTCGCGGTCAGTGGCCAGGGCAAACGTCTCGGCGAAGCTGATCTCAGCCGCACGGGCCGCCGGTGCGAGCGGCACGGCGACCGCGAGGGCCAGCGTGCAAACGGAGAAGCGAAGCGTCATCTGCGTCATCAAAAAATCCTCAAAAGGTCGAACCTTTGGCCCCCGTCGCCCACCCGGACCGCCGCTGGCGCCAGAGTGTAGATGCCCCACAAGCCAGAAAAGTTTCGTGAGCCGCCCCAGGCGTTATTCCGCAGGGATTGGCCCTCTACAGTAGTTCTGGGAGCGGCGGCGTGCTGGCGGGCTGCGGCTCGGGGCTGCCCGTGCCATGTCGCCGGACGTTTGCTACGGCCCTCCAGGCCTTCGCTCACTCGACGGAAACGGCGCTACGCCATCCATGGCTTCGCTTGTTTCCCACGCCGACTCCGTGGCACGGGCAGCCCCGAGCCTCCCGTGAGAAGGCGACTTACCCCTATACTCCCGCGTCATGGCGAAGCGACGCAGGCGAGAGTACGAGGACGAATACGACGAGGATGACTTCCAGCCGCGGCAGCCAAGACCACGGCGGCGGCGGTGGGGGGTGTTTTCGATCGCGGCGCTGGCCATTCTGGCTGCTGGTGTCTGGATGGCCCCCGCGGTCCTGGTCCACACCTCGCTTCGCGACCGGCCGCTCGAAGGCAGTTTTGCTGGAATCGATGGCAGCATCTCGAGTGGCTCGGCCACCTGGAGCTGGCTCGGGCCGATCGAGTATCGCAATGTCGTCCTGCGTGACGCGGCCGGTTTGCCCGTCGTGATCGTGCGATCGGTCGTTGTCGAAAAGGGTCTTGTCAGCCTCGCGATCGATCCCAAAAACCTGGGCGCTGTCCGGCTTGCAGGCATCGAAGCGGCCGTGATGGTGCGCCGCGGCAGCAGCTCGCTCGAGGATATCCTGGCCCCGTGGCTGGCTCGGCCGCGGGAAGGTTTAGGAGTTGCCTGCGACCTGGAGGTCGTGGGCGGCTCGGTCGATCTGGTCGATACCACGCGGAACGACGCGTGGCGGGTCAGCGACCTCTTTGCCGTTGGCACGCTGCGCCGCGACGGCACCTGCCCTGAGTGGACTGCCGCCGGCCGCCTGCGGCATTCAGGCACCGCCGCCCCGGCGCCAGACCTCGCCCAAACCCCGCGCGAGACCACCACGCGCCTGGACCGCGCCACGATTCCCGCCGCCACGTCGGCCGTGCTGGCCCGCGACGGTGGCTGGTCGGTTTCGGCATCGGGTGAAAGCGAACGCACGATCGCTGTCACCGCCAACCGCCTGCCACTCGGTGGATCAAGCATCGTGGCCACGCGGTTCGGCTTCGAGCGGCTCGTGGATGGGCTCGCGGATGTCCGGCTCGACGTGTCCCCAGGGGCGGCTGGGAATGCGGTCCGTGGGAGAATCGTCGCCGAGCAGTTCGCCGTGTGTCGCGCCGGCACACTGGCCGAGGAGTTTGCGGTCGAGCGGTGTGAGCTGCCGCTGCATGTCTCCTTTTCCGGCGATGACATCATCGTCCACGAGCTCACGTTCACGTCGCCTGTCGCCCGCGGTGAGCTCACGGGCCGACTCCCGTGGCCTAGCGGTGATGCCTGGAGTTGGCTCGAAGAGTCGGCGACCCGCGATTGGTCGCTCGCTGCAGAGGTGGACCTCGCCGCGGCTGCCCGCTCACTCCCTGGTGGGCTCGAAGTGCGGCCCGACGTGCGGGTGACTGGCGGCAGTCTGCGGCTTGCGGCTTCGACCCGCGGCGATGGGAGTGACCGCCTGCTCGAAGTCAGACTCGATGCCCGTGACCTCGCGGCCGTGCGTGGCGCGGCAGACGGTCGTGATGGAGCGGGGGGCAGACCGCTCCGCTGGAATGACCCCTTGTCGTCTTGGCTGCGGGCTCGCCGTGGGCCCGGCCGTGGGGCGACGATGGCCGTCGAAGAAGCGCGGATCAGCTCCCAAGCCTTCGAGCTCTCCGCAGCGGGTACTCCGGCTGCGCTCACGGTGCAGTGGACAGCCGACCTGGGCGGACTTGTGCGGGAGGTGGGCGAGCTTGTCGATACCGGTGGCATGACGCTGGCAGGCGCCTGCCGCGGCCGGATCGACTTCGAACACACAGCAGGGCTCACGCGGGTCAAGGCGACAGCGAGCGGCACGGACTTTCAGTGGGCCGGGCCCGGGCGTGAGCCATGGGCAGATGCTGCCATCGCCGTTGAGGCCGAGGCCACCGGATCGTTTTCGGGTGCCGTGGCCATGATCCAGTCGGCGCGAGGCATGGTCACCGCGGCCGGCGATTCCTTGTCTACGACCCTTGACGGTGGCGCGGTGGTCGACGTCGGAGCCCTGCTGGCAGGTGACATGGCGTCTGCGGTCCGCCCTGCTGGACGAGGCGATGTGGCGGCTGACTGTTCGATCGTGGGCGATGTGGGCCGCTGGCAGCGACGTGCCGCTGCGATCGTGCCCGCGCTCGGGGCCACGGGGCTCGATCTCACAGGGAATCTCCAGGCGGCGGCGGCTGTGGCTGCGGCCGGCGATGCCTGGCGGGTCACGAAGGCTGGGGGCGAGATCGAAAAGTTTTCGCTCGTGTATGGCGACCGCCGAGTGAGCGAGCCGAGGATCGTGGCGACGGCCGCCGGCACCGTCTGGCCTGCGACGGGCACGATTGAAATTTCATCGGCTGAGTTTCTCTCGACGACACTGTCGCTGCGGACAGGAGGCGTGTCATGGTCGCCTGCCTCCACCATGCGAGAGAGTGGCCCACTCAATGCGCTCCTGGAAAACCTGCGGGGTCGAATGCAATGGCAGGCTGACCTCGCGCGGATCGAGCCGTGGCTCGTCGCGGCCGATGTGGCGAGCCAGTGGCCGCTGTCGGGTCGCACCTGGGGCACGCTCGATGTGGCCCAGACGCAGAACGGTCTCAACCTGTTCGTCGAGGCGACCGGGAGCCAGGTGACTATCGCCCAGCGGCCCGCGGCTGGTGATGGCCAGGCCCGTACGCTCTGGCAGGAGCCGCAGGCTACCTTCGCAATCGAGCTGACACGGCCCCTGGTGCGCACGCCATCGGGTGGACTCGCTCCCTCCGAGCGGCTCGTCATCGACCGGCTCGAGCTGGCCAACTCGACGCTCGCGATGGCCGCGCGGGGTGGCATTGCCGACGGCGCCGGCCGGCGGCAGGCCACGATCGAGGGCACGCTCTCCTACGACTGGGAGCAGCTCTCGCGGCTGGCCACACCCTGGACGGCCGGCAAGGTGCGAGTGGTCGGTGCTGGCGGTCGTCCCTTTGCCGCTCGGGCGACGCTGGCCAGCGCCGTGGCCGACATGCCGCCCCACACCGCTGCCCAGCCTGCCCCAGCGAGCCTTCCACTTCCCGAGTCGTGGCTTTCGGCGATTCGCTCGGGAAGCGATGACCCACTCGCGCCCCGCGCGGCGGTGCGAGCGCCGGTCACCGCCGCAGCATCGAGCCGCACCCTCGCTAAACAACTCACGAGTCTCTCGTTTGAGACCAGTGCCGCATGGACGGCAGCCGACATCGACGGCTTTCCGGTGGCCGCAGGTGAAATGCCGGTGCGGCTCGTCGAGGGGCAACTCGCACTCGGACCATTCGACGTGGCGGCCGGCGGAGGCCGGATCCGTGGGGCACCGTGGGTAAAGCTCGCGCCGGCACCAGGCGAGCTCATCATCCCGCCGGGCCGCATCGTCGAGCGGGTAGCCCTCACGGGTGAACTGTGCCGCAAGGCTGTGGCGCACGTGTCACCACTCTTGGCTGGCACGACGCAGACATCTGGCCTCGTGAGCATCGACCTCGCTGGCGCCCGTCTGCCGCTGGGCGACCCATTTCATGGCGAGGCTGCTGGGCAGATTCTGCTGGAACAGTTCGAGGTGTCACCGAGTGGGCCGATGCAGCCGCTGGTCAATCTCCTCGCGCGGCTTCAGATGGTGATCGACCCACGTTTCGCACTGGGCGACAAGGTCGTGCTCCTGCGGGTACGGCCAGAGCCAATCCGTTTACGGCTGGGCGATCGCCGCATCTGGCATGATGGGCTCGTGATGGACGCCGGGCAGCTCAGCGTGTCGTCGCGAGGCAGCGTCGGTGCCGACGGCACACTCGCTGCGGTCGTGGAGGTGGCCTTTCGCGGTGAGCTCGCAGGGCAGACCCCAGTGGTCGCCCAGCTTCTGCGAACACCCATCGCGATCCCGCTCAAGGGCACGGTCGCACGGCCGCAGTTTGACGCCGCCGCCATCGACGTGGTCCTGAAGCGGATCGTCGAAAACACCGCGCGGGCGGTGATCAACGACGGGCTCGGCCGTGGCATCGATGCGCTTCTGGGCTACCCACAGCAGGGTCAGCCTGCGCGGCTGACGCTCCCGCCGTGACGCATGGATGAGTCGAGAGTGGCCGGCTCTGGGCAGCCCGTGCCCCGTCGCCGGACGTTCGCTGCGGCCCTCCAGGCCTTCGCTCACTCGGTGGAGCCCTCGCTTCGCCATCCATGGCTCCGCTCCGACTCCAACGCCGGCTCGCGGGGCACGGGCTGCCCAGAGCCTCCCGTTTTGTGCTTCAGATTTGATAGACGCCGCCGTCGCCTTCGCTCGAGCGATGCGACGATCCGCTCAAGCTCTTTGCGATACGAAAAATGCTCGACCTCGAGGGCATGCCTGGGGGAGTCGATGTAGCGGATCGGATTCCCGGTCGCGGGCCGCTGGCGGCGGGCGTACAGCCAGGCGGCGGCCCGAGGCGCTTCCCGCGCCGCTGCGGCCATGCTCGCGACGAGCTCGGCCTGCACGCCCGTGATACCCCACTGTCCGCTGTCGGGTTGGATCAAGCCCACGACGGCGATGTCGTCCCGCTGGTGGTGGAGCAGGTTCATGAAAAGTTGTGGAATGCCGTCAGCCGTGGCCGCGCCGAGATGCCGGCAGTCGATAAAGGGAATCGTCGTCTCATAGCCTGTGGCACAGATCACGACATCGAACTCAGCGCGTTTTCCGTCGCGGAAAGCTACGGTTGCGCCATCGAATGCCGCGACATCGCCGGCCGGCTGAATCGTGCGGGCGTCGATCCGCGCAAGCAGTTCGGCATTGATGATCGGATGGGTTTCGAAGAGCCGATGGTCAGGCCGCGGCAGGCCGTGCTTCCACGGCAGGCCTACGGTGCGGGCGATACCGGAGAGGGCGATGATGCGACGCAGCCACAGGGGCGCGTGCATTTTCAGGAGCCGTTCGCCGCGGAGATCGGCCGGCCTCCCTATGACGAACCGCGGCACGACAAAGTAGCCGCGGCGAGTTGAGTGAACCGTGTGCGCCGCATGCCGCGAGCACTCGACGGCGATATCGCAGCCCGAGTTGCCGCCGCCGATCACCAGCACCCGTTTGCCTGCGAGCGGGACCGGCGCGGTCGGGCTCTTGTAGTCGGCAGCGTGAAGCAGGTGTCCCGCGAAGCTGCCCTGGATGGCGGGCCAGCGCGGCACATGGTTGTGGCCGCTGGCGATCACGATCCCGGCGTAGTGACGTGGAGGGGCTGTGCTTGTGAACACAATCCACCCGGTGCCGGGTGGGCCTGCCGGCTCGATCCGCTCCACTCGCACACCGGTGCGGATGTGATCCTCGAGCTTGAAGTGGGCGGCATACGACCGCAGGTACTCGAGGCACTGACGATGATCGGGATACGCCGGAAAGTGCCGCGGCATCGGGAAATCGGGAAACTCCGTGAGCCGCTTGGAGCTGATCAGCCGCGTGGAGTCAAAGACGCGGCTGGTGGCTGAACCAAAAAACCAGTTGCCACCGATCCCTGTCTCGCGCTCGAGGCATTCCGCCGGCAGGCCGACCGCCAGGAGGTTCCTGAGCGCGGCAAGCCCGGAGGGCCCCGCGCCGATCACGCACCACGAGCTAGCCGACGAGTGCATTGGCGAGCCTCTCACAGTCTTCTGCGGAGTGCAGCCAGGAGAGGCTCACGCGCACGAGGCTGTTCCCTGGTGGCACACTCGGCGGGCGGATCGCGGGCACAAAGAACCCGTCGTCGGCCAGCCGCTGGGAGAGGGCCACAGCCGCGGCTGCCTCACCGGCGATCACCGGCACGATCTGCGCTTGGGCGCCGCCGGTATCAATGCTGCAGGCCGCGAGCCGCTCCCGAAAATCAGCGGCCCGTTCGAGCAGTTCCACCCTGCGCTCGGGCTCAGCGATCAGCAGTTCGATCGCCCGCGTGGCTGCCGCTGCGACGGCGGGTGGATGGGCGGTTGAAAAGATCCATCCCCGGGCTGCGTGCCGCAGCCATTCAATGAGCCTGCGATGCCCCGCCACAAAACCACCCGCTGCGCCCAGGGCCTTGGAGAGTGTGCCGACGCGGACATGCACGCCGTTCGTGCAGCCGGCATGCTCCACGAGGCCGCTGCCGCGCGATCCAAACACGCCGGTGGCGTGTGCCTCATCGACCATGAGGATCGCGCTATGTCGGCGGGCAACCTCGCAGAGGTCAGCCAGAGGGGCGATCGTGCCATCCATCGAGAAGAGCGTGTCAGTGACGACAAGTTTTCGGCGGGCGTTGCCGACCGCGGCGAGCATCCGATCGAGGGCCGCGACATCGCGGTGGGGATAGATATGGATGCTTGCCCGCGCGAGCCGGCAGCCATCAATCAGGCTCGCGTGGTTCCGCTCATCCGAGAAAATCGCGTCCGTGGCGGAAGCGAGCGCGGGGATCGTCGCCGTGTTCGCGGCAAACCCGCTCGGAAACACGATCGCGGCCTCGACTCCGAGCAGGTCGGCAAGCGACCGCTCCAGGTTTTCGTGGGCCATCGAGTGGCCGCTCACCAGCGGGCTCGCTCCCGCCCCAAACCCTTCGGCACAGGCGGCCTTTGATGCGGCCTTGGTGAGCCGCACATCACCGGCGTAGCCGAGGTAGTCGTTCGACCCGAAGTTGACGAGGTCGCGGCCGTCGAGATTCACCCGCGGCCCTTGCCGGCCACGGCGCACGCGGTGCGGCCTCAGCAGGTCGGCCGCGGCGAGGTCATGGATCGCCGCGTCAATCCAGCCGAGCGGCTCAGGCAGTGGTGCGAAAGCGGTGACAGGTTGGGGCGATGCTGGTTCGATCCGGCAGGGCATGGGACCATTATGCCGTCAACGGCTTCCGGCCGCGGGCGAGCCTTTCGATCGTGCGAAAATCGGCCGCTGAAACAGGTGTCACGGAGAGCCGGCTGCCGCGGCGCAGGATTTCCATGCCGGCCAGCGCGGGAACACCCCGCAGCTCCTCGATGGAAATCGCCCGTTTGAAAATCTCCACCAAGCGGACATCAACCATCGACCAGATTGGATTCTCGGGCGAGGCCTTGGGGTCGTAGTACTTGCTGTTCGTGTCCCAGGCGGTCGGGTCGGCGTACGCTTCGCGGACGATCTTTGCGACGCCCACCGCCGACGGTGGCTCGGCGTTGGAGTGATAGAAGACGGCCAGATCGCCAACCTTCATCAACCGCAGGAAGTTGCGGGCCTGGTAGTTCCGCACGCCCTCCCAGAACGTCGTCTGCTTCGGAGCCTTCGCGAGATCCTGGATCGAAAACGATGTCGGCTCGGTTTTGATCAGCCAGTAGCGCATGCCGCGTGTCTCAGGTGAGCGAGGCGGTTCAGCTCTTTTTCTTGGGCGTGAGCTTGCCACGCGGGACTTTGTGGGGTGGGACTTTGTTGGGTGCGCCCGCTTCGAGAAGCTGCACCATCGTCTGGCCCATGGCTTCACCGACGTCCATATACACCTCGGCCTTGCCGCCGTAGTGACCATTGCCGCTGCCGCCCTGCGCCATCGGATTGGTGAAGACCGTTGCGACGTTGCCCTTGAACTCAGGATACTTCCCCGTCCGGCTATCCACCGCCATCTGGGCGTTGAACACCATCCCGCTGTTGCCTCCCCCGCCCTGCGTGGACTCGCCGAGCGTCCCCATCACAAACTTCGCGTTGGGGGCATTGAAGTCGGTTCGGAGCTGCTTGATGAACTGCACGAGGTTCTGCTCGTAGCGGGCTGCATGCGCGGGATTGCTGCAGTCCTTCTCCCCTTGCCAGAAAAAGAATCCCGCGACTTCAAAGCCTTTCGCGCCCGGGAAGTAGGTGTTGGGTTCAGAGAGCACCCGCTTGGCGAACGAGACATCGTCGTCGTATTGCTTGCCGGCGTACCAGACCCCTTCCGGCCTTGTGCCCGTGCCCTTGGGATTCTCCGGTGTGCCGAGATAGCCCGGCTCGGTCTTGCCGTTGAACTCATACGGCTCACTGCCGGGCGGCAACAGATCCCAGCCGAGGCTGCGATTGCCGATGCAGCTCTTAAGGATCATCACCGGCGAGCTGGTTGCGTCGCCAATGGCGTGCGCGATCCCGAACTCTGGACCGATGGTTTTGCACTTGGCGACGGTCATCCACTCGTTGTTGAACAGCTGCATGCCGCCGGGCCCTTTCCCCTGCATGACGCGGACATAGCGGACGTCGTTTCGCTGGGCCCAGTTGCCAGCCGCATCGACGAGGTAGGGATACTTCTTGTTTTGCTTGACGGCCTCGTCCAACGAGCCCGCAGCGCCCCCCTTGCCGCCGGCGGCAACCTTCCCCGCACCCACCATGTTGGACTGGCCCATGAGGATGAAGACCTGGACGGGCTTCGACATGTCTGGCGGTGCTGATCCATCGTCGGCAGCATGCACAACGCCCACCAGTACCATCGCCGCCAGTGTCAAAACGCCGGTTATGCGTCGCATCTTTGAAAGCCCCTGGGGTCTTAGCGAGCGAGATTGTCCCGCCGGCCGAGGCCAGTGTACCGGACGAACGAGGCCGCGGCTCGGGGTTGCCCGTGCCATGTCGCCGGACGTTCGCTTCGGCCCTCTGCTTGACGGCTGGCGGGACATCCCTGCCCCCGGCGGCCTTGCCGGGCCTCCGCCCGGTGTCGGGCATCCTGCCCTTCGCTCACTCGACGGAAACCGAGCTTCGCCATCCTGGCTGCGCTCGGTTTCCCACGCCGGCTCCATGACACGGTCAACCCCTTGCGGATGCCGTGTTGCGGCTATGGGGCGCTGAGGCGTTCTTCGAGCAACTTAATCGTGCGGGAAAGCATGACTCGGATGGCGACATCGGACTTCCCGAGTCGCTCGGCGATGTCTCGGGTGGCGAGGCCCTCGACATACCGCAGGCGAATCGCCTCACGCTGGAGGTCGGGGAGCGCTGCCACGGCGGCATTGAGGCGGGCTTCTTTAGCCTCTCGTGACATGGCCATGCTGGGCGATGTGATGCTCGCGGCGAGAATAGACGCGAGGCCGCCGCCGGTGGAATCGCCAGCGCCCAGGGCATCGATCGACGCGACGCGGCCACTGCCCCGCTTGGCTGTGGCCAAGAGCCGCCGGTGGGTATCGATGATCCGCTGCTCGGCCACGTGACACAGCCACCCATACGCCTCGCGGGCGAGTGGCGGAGCGCCAGCCGGCCGCACGGCCGCCAGGCTCACTTCCTGGGCGATGTCATCGGGATCGACCCGCTGCCGTAGCGCCGCCGACATCCGCCGCGCGATGAACTCAAGCAGCCTGGGCCTCAGCCGTTCGACGCAGGCGGCCACGGCCTCGGGATCGTCCCAGCGGATCGGCGGTTCGTCGGGCATGACGACCCCAGTGTGGCAGATTACGCTTACGGCCGGCAGGCTGGGTCACGGACGAAGAGCGGACTCCTTATAGATGGTAGAGACAAGTGGATCGACATCTGTGGCCTGGGATGCGATCGCCGCACGGCTCGAGGTCTTTGCGGCTGCCTGGCAGCGAGGGGAGGAGCCGCGGATCGCCGACAACCTGCCGCCCCGCGCGGCCCGAGGCCAGGGAGCCTCTGGCTCCGATGCGGCTGCGGGAGATCGGCTGCGACAGCTCCTCCTGATTGAGCTTGTGAAACTCGACATGGACGAGCGCGGCCGGGCAGGGCTCGCGCGGCCGCTGGTGGACTACCTTGCCGAGTTTCCCGAGCTGGGATCCCTTGACGCGCCGCCGCTCGACCTGATCCATGAAGAGCTGCACCTGGCGCGGTGCCGCGGCGAGCCAGCCGACCTCGATGCAGCCTGTCAGCGCTTTCCTGGCCGGGCGGCGGAGATCCGCAACTGGCTGCCGGTGCTCGGGGCTACGGTGACATCAAGCCTGGCTTCGGCGCGGCAGCCCGCCACCCTTGCTTCCGGCGACTGGATCGACGAGTTTGAAATCCTCGGCACGCTTGGTCGCGGAGCCTTCGCGACGGTTTACCGTGCGCGGCAGGCGTCGCTGGGCCGCCTCGTCGCACTCAAAGTCTCGGCCGACCACGGCGACGAGGCCCGCACGCTCGCCCAGCTCGACCATCCGCACATCGTCCGCGTCTATGATCGGCGGAGGCTCAAAGACAAGCATCTGCAGTTCGTCTATGAGCAGCTCTTGACCGGCGGCTCGCTGGCGGCTGTCGTCGAACGTGTTCGGCAGACTCCGCCAGTGGCACGCTCGGGAGCGATTCTTGTCGGCGCGGTGGTCGCCGCAGCTACCGAGGCTGGCGGGCCGGCCGATTCACAATCGCGGCAGCTCGCCGCCATGGCATTCGAGCCGTGGCCGCTGGTCGTAGCACGGCTTGGAAGGCAGCTTGCCGCGGCGCTCGCCCATGCCCACGACGCAGGCGTGATCCATCGCGATGTGAAACCGGCCAACGTCCTGCTCTCGGCCGACGGCACCGCGCACCTGGCTGATTTCAACACGAGTTTTCTCGCGGATCATCCGGTCTACGGGCCAGCTGCGTACTTCGGTGGCAGCCTGGCCTACATGTCGCCCGAGCAGCTCGAAGCGTTTGATGCGACACACGCCCGACGGCCCGAAGAGCTCGACGGCCGGGCCGACATCTTTTCGCTGGCGGTCCTGCTCTGGGAACTGCTCGCCGGTCGCCGGCCGTTCGGAGACGACGCATCGCCGGATGACAGCATCGCGACTCGGCTTCGCTGGATGATCGACCGCCGACGCCAGCCACCCAGGCCGCTTCCGCCGGAGGTTGCCCGTGACGCGGGCGGGCTGGTGGAGATTCTCGAGGCATGCCTCGCAGGTGATCGTGACCGCCGTCCCGCCGATGCGGCCGAGGTGGCGGCGAGGTTCGCGGCCTGCGCACGGCCTGGGAGCCGGCGGCTGCTCGCGGGACGCCGTCGGGGGCTCCGAGGGCTCTTTGCCCGCTACCCGCTCGTTGCGGTCGCGATCTGCGTCCTCGTGCCAAACATGGCCCTCGGGGCTTTCAACTTTGTCTACAACCACCGACTGCTCGTCGAGCTGTACGCGCAACCGGAACTTGCCGCCCAACTACCGGCAGTCGAGGCCGCATTCCATCGGATGGCCATGTGGGTCAACGGCGTGGCGTTTCCGCTCGGGTTGCTCTTTGCGTGGTGGTTCACGCGGCCCATCAGCCGAGCGCTGCATCCACCGCGGTCGGTCGCCGCTGACCCGAAAGCTGTCGCGCTCTTGCGACGACAGGCTCGCGGCCACGGGCTCTGGCTCGGGGATGCCGCGGCCTGGATCGGCGTGGTCGAATGGATCATCGCGGGGCTCGCGTTTCCCATAGGCATCGCCTGGCAAGTGGGTCCGCTTCCGACAGAGGTGCCGCTCCTCTTCATGCAGTCGCCACTTGCCTGTGGACTCCTGGCGATGGCCTATCCTTTTTTCTTCAGCACGATGCTCGTGCTCCGGGCGTTCTATCCCGCGGCGCTCGAGCCAGGTGAACCGCTCGAAGCGAGCGAGACTCGCGCGGTGGAGCGGCTTGCCACCCGCTCGGGCTGGTACCTGCTCGTGGCCGGTGGCGTGCCACTGGGCACGCTGGCCCTGCTCTTAGCGAGGGGATCCAACGACCGGGCGGCCCTCGCGTTTCTGACGGTGGCCGGGCTCGTCGGGCTCGTCGTCGCATGGTGGTTCCACGAAGGAATCGTCCGCGACACCTCGGCAATCATCGAGGCCACATCTCCGGGCGATCCACTCGCGGGCGAGTCAGTTCGCACAAGCCGCCGCAGTCCCGACTCGACCCGCCCCGGCTGAAGCCGCACGACGTTCCTTGACACCCCGCTCATGGTGGAATCGGCCAGGGGTCCGCCACGCTTGAACCGAGAGAATCAGGCATGAGGAGGATCGCGATCGCGGAGCGAGCGGTCCACGCCAGAGCGCGGGCGAGATTCCAATGCATCAGGCGTTGATGGGCCGATGCATCAAAACCGCTCGCGAGGCGGATGTGCATGGGAACCGCACCTGCGAATGTGCTGACCCACACGACGACGAGCAGGGCGAGGCCGATCCAGGCGAGTGTGGTCTGGCGAGCTGTGGTGACAAGGAACGGGAGTGCCACCGCGGAGGCACCTTCGAGGAGCATGATTGGCGGGATGAGGCGGCCGGTCCGCTTCACGTGCTCGCGTTCGTATGCCTTCCAGTGCGCGTCCCCCGCGCGGGCGACCGCAGGAAACATCGGATAGTGCACCGCGTGCACGAACCACACCAGGCCCGTCATCATCAGCGTCGCAGCGGCGTGGATGGCAAGAACTGCAGTGAGGACAGTGCGCATGGGAGGTACATGACCCAGGCCTTGCTCAGCTTCCAGGAGGCTGGCGTGCGGCTCGGAAGGCAGACCACAGGATGACCGCGAAAGGAATCCACCAGATAGCGTCATTGGTCACGAGTGTGATGCCGAACTCGGCGGGCACCGTGCCGGTGACGAGGCCTTGAAGATAGCCGATGGGCCCGAAGATCTTGCCGAGAAACCCCACCAAGACAATGGGCCAGTGCCGGTATGGATCCCAGGCGGCGATCCAATACCCCATTCCGTAGACGCCCACGATCATGCCGACGCATTGCCAGATGAACGGATAATTGGGGTGTTCGAGACCGGTGAGATCGAAGAGCCAGCCTGGGTAGAGAACCGTGACAGCACCCCAGAGGATGTTGTAGACCGCGGCAGCGTAGAGCACCGCCGTCATCCATCGTGGGTGGTGGGCAGGCATCAGCGTGCCTTGATTGTCGAGAGGCCGCCGTCAACGCCGATGGTCTGGCCCGTGACCCACGAGCTGTCAGCGGTCAGGAGCCATTCGAGCGCGTGGGCGATGTCGTCGGGCTGGCCCAGTCGGCCTAGCGGATGCATGGCGACCGAGGCATTGCGGGTGGATTCAGAAGCGGTGAGGCGAGCCGCCAGCGGGGTGTCGGTCAGGCCGGGAGCGACGCAGTTGACGCGGACACCCGAGCCCGCGAGTGAGGCGGCGGCAGACTGGGTCAGTCCGATGACGCCAGCCTTCGCTGCGGCGATCGCCTCGTGATGCACCAGGCCAATGCGGGCGGCGCACGAAGCCATCAGCACGATCGACCCACTCCCTGCTTTCTGCATGGGTCGGGCAGCAGCACGGACGGTCGCGAAGGCACTGGTGAGATTCTGGTTGATCGTCTCGTGAAACTCGTCTTCGGAGACGGAGGCAACGGGCTTGATAAGGATCGAGCCGGCGAGGTTGGCGATACCGTCGAGCCGCGCATGCTGTTCGATCGTGCGAGCAACCAGGTCTTGGACCTGCTGGAATGAGGTCGCCTGGACCGTCTCGGCGAGCACGCCGAGCTCCGTGGCGCGGGCGCTGGTACGCGAGGCCTCGCGGCCGGCAATGATGACAGTCGCCCCGCGGCCAACCAATCGGCGGGCGAGGGCCATGCCGATGCCGCCAGAGCCGCCGATGAGGAGATAGACAGGTTTATCGTGCATGAACGGAAGGAGTCGCCGGGGCCACGGTCTGTCTGAAGAGAACCGCAGCGCTCGGGAAATGAAAACTGTGGGCCAGGGACAGGCAACGACTGAGCGGCACCGGCCTATACTCGGTCTGAGCGATCGTGGTCACTTTGGCCCAGGCCGCGGCGAAAAAGAAAGTGTTTGCCGCCATGGCTCCGTCCACGTCGACACGTTCGCCTGTCTCGGGCTGGTGGCCGTTCCCGGTCCACCGCCAGCCGGAACTGATGGATGATCCGGCACTCCCAGAAGCCGATCATCTGGAGGCTCTCGCAGCCCTACGGAGGATCAACGCGGTGTCGTTCACGGCGCCCCGGCTGGCGGCGGCCGTTGCCGATATCGGCCGTGGGCACGGGCCGCTCACCGTCGTGGATGTGGCCTGCGGCGGTGGCGATGTCACGCTCGACCTCGCCAGTCGGCTCGCCTGCGATAGGCCGTCGGGGCGTGGGCTGCATGTCGTCGGCATCGATATCAGCCCACGGGCGCTGGAGCGAGCCCGGACCGTCGCGGCTGCCCGCGGAGTCGCTGCGGAGTTTATCGTGCGCGATGTCGTGGCGGCCGGCTGCCCTCCGTGTGACGTGGCTGTCAGCTCACTGTTTCTCCATCATCTCGACGATGACCAGGCGGTAGCGGTACTCCGGAGCATGGCAGCGGCTGCACGTTCCGGGATCGTCATCTCGGACCTCATCCGCAGTCGCCTCGGGCTTGCGCTGGCGGTTCTCGGCACGACGCTTCTCGCCCGCTCGAAGGTTGCCCGCGTCGATGGCCCGATGTCGGTACGTGCGGCACGGACGCCGGATGAATACCGTCACCTGCTTGCTGCTGCAGGTCTCACTGGCGCGACGGTTCGCCGAACGTGGCCCGAGCGCGTGATCCTCGCCTGGTCACGGCCTGCGGCCACGGATGATCCGACATGATAATCGAGACCTGCCCGACAGCCGTGGCTGCCGCGGGCACCTGGGATGCGATCATCGTCGGTGCCGGCCCGGCTGGATCGGCGGCTGCGCTGCGATTAGCGAAGGCCGGGCGTCGGGTGCTGCTCGTGGACCGCGACCGCATGCCACGTGGCAAGGTCTGCGGCTGTTGCCTTTCGCCGGCTGCGCTCAGGGAGCTCCACGATCTCGAAGTGATCGAGCCTGCGGCCTTGGCCGACATCCTCGCCGCTGCCATTCCGCTTGCCGGTGTGCGACTGGCCGCCTGGGGTCGCACGGCGCGGATCTCGCTCGAGGGCGGCCGCGTGCTCTCTCGCGAAGCACTCGACACGGCGCTGGTCGCCGCTGCAGTCAGGGCCGGGGCTGCATGGCTCCCCGAGGCGACGGTCGTCGCTGTGGCCGACGAGGAAGGCAGTGATGCCGGAGGCAGCGTGGCCACCGCGACGATCCGCACACCGATTGCCGGCACACAGATCGTCCACGGCACGACGGTCATCATCGCTGCTGGTCTCGCCGACCATGTCCGCGTGCACGGTGCTGCGACCGCGGGGGAGCCTCGCCGCGCCACCGCCGTCGGTAGCCGCATGGGTGTCGGGACTGTGCTGCCAGCGACTCCCGCCTGGCAGGGGCTTGCTGCAGTCGTGGAGCTCCTGCCGGGCGAGCTCATCATGGCCGTCGGCCGCAGTGGTTACTGCGGCCTCGTCCGCCTGGAAGACGGCCGGATTGACCTGGCTGCTGCCGTCGATCGCCGGGCGGTGAGCCAAGGCGGGAGCCCCGCACGTGCCGTTGAGGAAATTCTTCGCGAAGCCTGTGGTGGCTCGCCACGTTTTCCTCCAGGCATCACGTGGCGGGCCACGCCGCCGCTCTCCCACACCGCCCCGCTCGTGACCGGCGCCGGCCGGCGAATTTTCAGAATCGGTGATGCGGCCGGATATGTCGAGCCGTTCACCGGCGAGGGGATCGGCTGGGCGCTGGCCAGCGGCCGACTGGTTGCCGAGGCAATGCTCGAGGCAGCGACTCCAGCCGCCGCGGCTGCCCGCTTCGAGTGCAGTCACCAGGCACACTTCAGCCACCTGCATGCACGCTGCCGACGGGTCGCGCGGGGCCTGCGGATCCCCGTCGTCGTGGCTGTCGCGGTGCGTGCGGCTCGACTCATGCCCTGGGCCGCGAGTCTGCTGGCACCCGCTGTTGTCGGCCACGGTACGAGCCACAAGAGCCCTGCGTTCTGCGGGCTGAAAGGGTTGCGATGAGTCTTGTCGTTCTCGGAATTGGCTCCGCCACGCCGCCGCGGCAGATCGCTCGGACCGATGCTGCCCGGCTCGCCATCGGGTTCGCGAACGCCGCCCCCGGTCACGAAAAAACGCTCGCCGCGATTTACCGGCAGACTCGGATCCAGACCCGTGGTTCGGTGCTCCTAGAAGAATCAAGCGACAAGCCGTTTCAGCAAAGTTTTTTCCCCCCAGCCAGCGGCTCGCCGACTGCCGGGCCCACGACTGCCGCGCGGATGACTCGCTACGCCGCGGAAGCAGGGGGGCTGGCTGTGGCTGCTGCCAGGAATGCCCTCGCGACGGCCGGCACCGATGCGGCTGCCATCACGCATCTCGTCACCTGCTCCTGCACTGGCTTTTCGAACCCCGGCGTGGACCTCGAGCTCGTCGCCGCGATTGGACTGCCAATGGACGTAAGCCGCACGCATGTCGGTTTCATGGGCTGCGACGGTGCGTTTAATGCGTTGCGTGTGGCCGACGCGTTTGCTGCCACGGCCTCCGACGCGGTCGTGCTTGTCTGCTGCGTGGAGCTCTGCAGCTTGCACTTTCAATACGGCAGCCGCAGCGACTCGGTCGTGGCCAACAGCATCTTTGCCGACGGGGCCGCAGCGATCGTGGGCATCGGGGCCGATCAACTGCGTGCTGGAGGCGCCGGCTGGCGACTCGATCGACAGTGGTCGCGGATCCTGCCCGATTCGACCGGCGAGATGGGCTGGATCATCGGCGACCATGGCTTCGAGATGAATCTCTCGGCCCGCGTGCCGGCTGTGATCAGCCGGGACATCCGCGTCATTGTGGAGACCGCACTTGCGGAACATGGCCTCAGTCGCGACGACGTTGCCACCTGGGCCGTGCATCCCGGCGGCCCCCGCGTGATCGGCCAGGTGCAGGAGGCGCTCGGGCTGGGTGACGACGCTGTGGCGCTGTCGCGAGCAGTGCTGGCGGCCCACGGCAATATGTCGAGCGCGACGATTCTCTTCATTCTCGAACGGCTCCTGGCGGCGGCTCCCGGCGGCCCCTGTGTCGCTCTGGCCTTTGGGCCAGGGCTTACCGTGGAACTGGCCGTATTCAACGACGTCTGGCCACGAGTGACGCGGCCCCGCTGAGGCCTGGCGGGTGCGGTATGACGCAGCATCACGCGGGGCAGCCCCCATTTTTTTCTGCCCTGTAACACTCTCGGCAAAACCTCGCTCGAGATAGAGGGAGGGATCAGGCAAGGCTGCCTCTCAGGGATTCGCGTCACGCCTGACGTTCAAGGAGAAAAATCATGTTCTTTCGCACTGCACCCAAGCCCCGTCGTCCTCGGCCCGCGACGCTGGGCATTGAGTCGCTCGAACCGCGGCTCCCGCTTGCCGGGGATGTGACAGTCGCGTTCAACAACGGCACCCTCACCATCACCGGCGACGCCCAGGGCAACCAGATTTGGGTGGCGCAGCGTGGCGACAAAACGGTGGTGTCCCCGTCTCCATGGGAAATGAACGGTGCCACAAGGCTTCGGTTCGGTGCCGCCGTGGGGATGCCCCGGGTCCAGTTTGGAGGTGTTCATACGGTCGTCGTCGCCCTTCAAGGCGGCAACGACGTTCTCGTGATGGGCGGACCGCCGAGCGACCCCCTCAACTTCCGGGCGCTCACGGTGAATTTGGGCGGAGGCAATAACTCGTTGAGCGTGCAGGGGATGACCGTGAACCAAAACCTCACCGTCCGAGCTGGCGATGGGATCGATTCTGTGCGCCTCGACCAAGTGAATGTGGTGGGTGAGACGAGCATCCAGACCGGAAATGGCGAGAGCCAGGTTGACCTCAGTGAATCATCGATGAGCGGCTTTGCTGAAATGATCGGTGGACGAAATAACGATCGAATTCAAGTGTACGAACTCAACGCGTTGAGTCTGCTGGTGAGGACCGGCGAAGGAAACGACCATGTCAGAACCCCGTATTCCGCGTTTGCCATCGGGCTCGATATCGCAACTGGTCCGGGCGATGACCGTGTGACACTCGAAAACATTCAGGGAACGGGCGCATTCATCGTGAACACCGGAGACGGGAACGACTTTGTCTTCGCGAGAGGTTGGTCGCCCGGGGCTCAATCGCTCGCGGTCAACCTTGGCAACGGCCAGAACGAGGCCCAATTCATCTACTTCACCCTCGATGGCCCCATGACCGTGACGGGTGGTGCTGGCCAGGACCTGATCGAGACACGGATCTTGGATGTCCAGGGACACCTCGCGATCGATGCCGGCGACGGCAACAACCATGTAAGGATGAGCGTTACGTCTGCCCGTTCCGGTCAGATTACGACCGGCCAGGGTGTCGATCGAGTGTCAATTTATGCATCTGGGCGGTATACGAACGAGCTCCGCCTCCGGACAGGCGGCGGTGCTGACTCCGTTTTCATTTCGGGCACTGAGGCTGGCACGATCGATGTCGATCTCGGTGCAGGCGATGACAGCGTGCTGCTCGCGGGTGATCTCTTCCACCGTCGGACGCGGTTTGACGGCGGCTTAGGCCGCGATACGGTCCGCTCCATCGCCGGTGAATTTGGAATAAAATTCTTCAGTGGATTCGAGGAGTTCGTTCTGATCACAAGCTGACACGGCTTTTGGCGATGTGCGGTGATTGCGAAGGGTGTGAAAACGCAAGCGGGCCAGGTGGTTTCCCACCCGGCCCGCCGCGTTCACGTCGCGTGAGGAATCGGCTGCCGCCTCGCGGCGACTCACCGGTTCACCTCCGCGGCCAAGCCCTTGCGTATCAGTTGCAGCAGGGAACCTGCTCCTCGACGCACTTCTTGACCTGGACACAGATCTTCTTTGTGACCGTCTTGGGCACGCGGACCACGTACGACTCCGTCTTCTGCTCCTCGACGATGTCGCAGCAGCACACAGAGTAGGTCTCGGTCTTCTGGACCGGCACCATCACCGTGTAGCAGCACTCGCGAGTGCGGACTTCGGGGCAGCACTTGCAGCATGTGACCTCGCGGGTACGAGTCTCGCAGCGGCACTTGTTGACGCAGACCTTGCAGGTCCGCACCTCAGGCACCATCTTCGTGACACAGTAGTTCCGCGTCCGCTCCTCGCAGCGATGGAGGGTGACGCAGTACTTCCGCGTCCGCTCCTCGCAACGGCACTTCCGCACGCATACCATGCGGGTCCGCTCCTCGCAGCGGCACTTCTTCACGCAGTACGTGAAGGGCACCTGCTCGCACTCGGTCTTCCACGTCGTGACCTCGATCTCCTTGGTCTCGCATGTAGGAACCCACTTGCGGCAGCAGACCACCTTCGGGCAGCACGGGTTGCCTTCAGCGTCATACTTGCCGTTGGCCGAGATCTCCTTGGCCTCGGTCACCCAGTGACCGCCACGGCAGGTGACGGTCTTCATGCTCTTGACGGGCACGCACTTCTTGACCGTCCGATGGCCGGTCATCTCTTCGGTGTAGGGCACCATCACCTTGTAGGTCTCTTCGACCTGCTCGGTGTACGGGACCATCACCTTGTAGGTGCAGCTTCGCTCTTCGGTGTAAGGAACCGACACCTTGTAGGTGCAGGTCTTCTCTTCCTTCACCGGCACACACACCGTGTAGGACTTCTCGACCTCTTCGGTGTAGGGGACGTTCACCTTGTACTCGACCGTCTTGGTCTCGGGCACCATCACGTTGACGGTGTACTCGACCGTCTTGGTCCGCTTCTCCGGCACCATCACGGTGTAGGAGCGGGACTTTTCTTCGATCCGCGGCACCTTGGTCTTGACCGTGCAGGTCCGCTCGCGGACTTCGGTCGTCCACTCGGTCGCCTCGACCTCGCGGATCTCGGGAACACATTTCCAAACCTTGACCGTCCGCATACACGCATCGGACGGGGCAGCCTCACCAGCGTCGGCTTTGGCGGCAAGCACCGAGCCTTCGGCAAGCGTGGGCTCGTCCGCACCGTGGACAAACGTGCCGCCGACGCACACGCCAGCGGCCGCCACCCACGGCAGGAACTTGAACGAAAAGAACTTCTTCACGGAAACCTCCAGAGGGGAAAGAAAAGCATCAACCGTTTCGCGAAACCGAGCGCCAGGCCTGCGCGGCGGGCAGCCGAAGCCGCTCCACCGACCAGTCGCTGGCCAGGGCCTGCCGGCATTCCCCTTCCGCTTCGCCGCCGCCAGAAGGACGGTCGACGGAACCGAAAGGGCTTGCGCTGCCGGCAAACTCCCCTCAGGAGATCGTGCTTTCCGGACCGGAAAACTCACCGGCGCCCCGAATCGACCGAAGAATCCGGTCGTGCCGCCGGTGACGCCGCCGGCCACGACGCGTCGCTCGGACGGCGATCAGTTGAACCAGAACGCGAAGCCGAAGAAGTTCGTGCCGCCAAACGTGTTGCTCAGCCGGCGGAGCATCTCAGGCGCTGCAAATTCGGTGATCGGGCCCTCCTCCAGATACGGCGTGGCGGCCGTGCCTTGAATCCAGAGAATCGGGTCGATGGTCTGCGGCTCGGTGAACACCCGCCGCAGGTTGACCCCGCGGGCAGGGTTCGCACCCCGCCAAAACGGCAAGAGCTTCGTGCCTTTCACCACCTGCTTGAACTCTGCCACCGTATCGAGCCACGCTTGCATGCGATCTTCGGTGACGTCGACCTGCATCACACCGTCTTGCTTGGGATTAGGAATCCACTCGTTGTCGTTGTCGGTCTCCGCCCGGTAGTGGACCCACATGGTTTCCGACTGATCGATCATGGCCTCGAGATGCTCGAGGCTCGCCTGCATCCGCTGGGCATCGTGGAGGGGGAACCGCAGCAGGTGGATGAATGCGATGACATCGGAAATCAATCGCACATCCCAGCCCATGAGCCCGGACAGGTTGCGAGCCTCTTCCTGGAGGAAGCGATGGGGCGACTTGACCTTCTCGAAGAAGAGGTGCGCGGTGCACTCGAAGATCTCCCGAGTGTCGACGGCGAGGATCAACTCACACCCTGCAGCCAGGAAATGGCAGTAGCCACGCAGCCAACAGACATCGCCACGGTCGAAGGCGACCACGAGTGCGTTCAATGCATCGGCTGGGACATCTGCCTGCATGCGATCCAGGATGAAGGCGGCGTTGACCGGGGTGCCTTGCCTGAAGAAGTCGATCCGTACGAGCGCGACATGCAGCGGGAGCTTGACGTTCTCAGTGGTGATCGTGGCCAGCGTCGCCTCAGCCTTCACGACATCATCGAGAAACGTCTGGACGATCCTGCGGGCATCCTCGTTCGAAAGCTCTTGGGGAGAGTCGTTCTGCGGCACGAGCTCACGGACCTCCTGTGGGATCCCAGGAAATGCTCGCTCAGTACGCAGGCCATACGCATGCAGACTCGTGCCGAGGTGTTCAAACGCCAGCAGAAACTGGATCGCCCCGAGTCCGAACCGCGCCTCATCATCGTCGGGTGAGGTTTTCAAATGTGTGGCCAGCGCCGTCTCGCCTTCAGCAAGCTTTCCGTCGAGCATGAACCGCTCGGCGAGGGGTTCGGCGAACGCCGCGTGGGCCGCAACCGATAAAACCACGAAGGCGACAGTCCGGCAGGCAGCGGGCAGCATGAGAAAGGTTCCCCCGTGAAAAGCCTGGAGCATAGCCCCGGTCAAGGGGATGTTCACCTCGTCAAAGCGAGATGACCTGAAAACCCGCAGACAACGGTCCACTGACGGAAGCAAAGAACCGGCAAGTCAGACCATTCCAAATCAAACAGATCTGGAAGATCACGCTGATCGGAGGGGCGTCTGAGGGTCTGCTGGCCTTGAGCCTTCGGACCAGGCTGCGGCCACGAGGTTAGCCAGTCACGAGCGTTGCCAGCCAGTAGAGGATGCCCGACAGCAAAATCACGGCTGGGAGCGTGAGGATCCAGGCCAGCGCGATGTCCCGGACCGTCGAGGCCTGGATGCCTGACTTGTTGGCCCACATCGTGCCGGCAACGCCGCTCGAGAGCACATGCGTCGTGCTTACGGGCATTCCGAAACCGTCAGCCAGGCCGATCGTAGCGGCGGCAACAAGCTCGGCGGAGGCCCCTTGAGCGTAGGTGAGGTGCGTCTTCCCAATCTTCTCGCCGACCGTCACCACGATCCGCTTCCAGCCCACCATCGTGCCGATGCCCAGGCAGATCGCCACACCCATCTTCACCCACTCCGGCACGTACTCCACGGGTCGCGACAGCTTTCCGGCGAGGCCCAGGAGGACCTGCCGACGGTCTTCGGCCAGAGAGTGACCGAAGTTTCGGACGAGCGTGCGGACTGCCGCACCAAGCTCGACGAGGTGTGTCCGCACCTCCCAGCGTTCCTCCGCGCCAAGGTCGGCGAAGCTCGTGCGGCCGTCGAGCGCGGCGAAGAGCTCGCGTGTCAGTGGGAGCGGGTCAAGCGTCGCCAAGATGGCGTCGGGCTGTGGATACGGCTGGATGATCTCGCTGGCGATGCCGGAGTGCCGAAACTCGAAACCGTTGGTGGACGACTCAAAGTTTCCGTAGGGCTCAATCGATGCCGCCACGGCATCGCTCCGCTTGAGCTTCTCGACATGGGCCGTGGCAAGATACTCCTGTTTGAGAGCGTCCATCAGCTTGGAGATGTCGGGCGACTCGAGCTCGTGCTCGAGTTCTTTTGTCGCCTCGACGATGGCGGTGATATCGGCCGTCGTGCTTCCCATGTCGAGGGCGTACGTCGCCGGCACGATGCCGATCAGCACAAGCATGATGAGCCCCATGCCTTTCTGGCCGTCATTGGATCCGTGGGCGAAGCTCACGCCGGTGCAGGTGCCAATCAGGATCGTGCGAATCCACCACGGTGGCGGTTTGTCACCATCCGGCGGCTCGTAGAGCTTCTTCGACGGCACCAGCATTTTGAGCACCAGGAGCAAGCCGGCGGCGAGGCCGAAACCCAAGAGTGGCGAGACCAGAAGGGCCATCCCGACTTCCGTAGCCTTGTGCCAGTTGACCCCTTTGAAGAGCGAGCCGTGCTCCAGCCAGGCATTCATCATGCCCACTCCCATGATCGAGCCGATGAGCGCGTGCGAACTCGAGGCGGGAAGGCCGCGGTACCAGGTTGCAAAGTTCCAGATGATCGCGGCCAGGAGGAGGGCGAGCACCATCGCGAGCCCGCGGCCGGTCTTGATGTTGACGAGAAGATCGACGGGGAGCAGATGGACGATACTAAACGCCACGCCGATGCCACCGGCATGCACGCCGATGAAGTTCCAAATGCCCGACCAGACGACCGCCGGCGTGGGCTTCAAGCTTTTGGTGTAGATGACGGTCGCTACGGCATTGGCCGTATCGTGAAAGCCGTTGACGCACTCAAAACCGAAGGCGATGACCAGCGCAAGGACCAGAAGGGCGACCTGCCCCGGCCCGAGTGTGGCGAGTGCTTCGAAGAATTCCACGGCACGACCTATGAATGGCGAGGGGAGGCCTGAGACTAAGGGCGCCACCGCACACCATCAAGCACGAGTCTCAACGCTCATTCAATTCTCACGCGGACGGGGGCCGCAGACGATTCGCCCACGAGAACCAAAAACAGCTCTTTGGGCCCGTGGGCGCCGAGCACCAGAATCCGCTCGATGTCGCCGGTGCGACTGGGGCCTGTGATGAAGGAGAGCATGCTGGGCATGCGTCCCGCAGTCTGGTGGCGTACAGCTTGAAGAGCATCGGCGAGGATGGGCACAATCTGGTCAGCCGTGGCGATGACCACATGGGCATGTGGCAAAATAGAAAGGCCGCGGCCGCCGCAGGTGCTGCTCGACACGAGGATCGAGCCGGTCTGGGCGACGATGCACTCGCAGGCGGTGATGCCCGCATCGCAGGTCTCGAGCTCACGCTTATCGAAGGGGTGTGTCGGGTCATCGACGCGGTGCGCCGCGCAGGGCAACTCCGCGATCGCGGCTTCAACAAGTGGATGGGCATGCCAGGCCACACGCTGCCACGCTTTTTCGCGGGCGAGTCCGGCGAGATACGCAGCTGCCGCTGGGAGGTTCTCGACCCGCACGAACACAGCCCGGAGTTTCTCGAGGTTCTCAGCAAGGATGCGGAGGCTGGCTTCGGGTGAGTCGCCGCCATCGGGCAGCCACGGTCGGGCCGCTTCCGATGGCAGGATGCTGAGGGACGGATGGCCCGTGGAGTCTGTCGGTGACGGGCCATCATGCGTCGAAAAGTGCGGCACGGGCGCGGGCTCGCGGAGGGCCTCGCGCACCCGCGCGAGGATGGCGTCGCGTGCCGCAGCATTGTCGTGGCCACTCGCCGCGGTCATGGCCGCCTCGCTTTCCAGGCCGCCCGAAAGCTTTGTGGAGGAGCGGGCGGAAGGTCGCGCGTGGCGAGCCACGCCGAGAGTGGTGGCGGCCTGAGCACCTTCGCCAACGGAAGCGTCTTGCGGAAGACCCAGCCGCCGAGTGCAAACAGCCACGGCCGGCGAGCCACAAACGAGAACAGCCGCTGGCCCTGCTTTTCGAGCCACGAGGGGGACGAGCGGGCGGCGTTGCGACGATTGTGGAGCAGATGGTGATGGATATCGATGCGCACGGGACAGGCGTCGGTGCAGGCGCCGCAGAGCGAGCTGGCCCCGGAGAGATGATTCCAGTCGGCGAGGCCTCGCAGATGAGGCGTGATCACGCTGCCAATGGGCCCTTGATATGTCGTGCCGTACGTAAAGCCGCCGACATTCTTGAAGATTGGGCAGACGTTCAGGCACGCGCCGCAACGGATGCAGTGGAGTGCGTCCCGCTGCTCGGGATCAGCCAGAATCGCTGTCCGGGCGTTGTCGAGGAGGACCAGATGCATTTCCTCGGGCCCGTCACACTCACCCTCGCGGCGCGGGCCTGAATAGAGCGTGTTGTAACAAGTCATGGGCTGCCCGGCCCCGGCCGTGGCGAGCATCGGCAGCAGCACGGCCAAGTCATCGAGCCGCTCAACCACCTTTTCGATACCGGCCAGCGCGACATGAATTTTTGGGAGGGCGACTGTGAGCCGAGCATTCCCTTCGTTTTCGGTGATCGAGATCTGCCCCGTCTCGGCCACGAGAAAATTGGCGCCGGTGATCCCCACGTCGGACTCCACATACAGCCGCCGAAGGTGTCTGCGGGCGATCATCGTGAGCTCTTCCGGGCTGTCGGTTGCCGGCGTGCCGAGATGTCTGGTGAAGAGGTCGCTGATTTCGTCGCGGCGGACATGCATGCAGGGGAAAACAAAGTGGTACGGAGGCTCACCCCGGAGCTGCTGGATGAACTCTCCGAGGTCACTCTCGACGACGCCGTAGCCATCAGCCTCCATGGCGGCGTTGAGATGAATCTCCTCGCTCGTCATGCACTTGCTCTTGATGACGGCCTTTGCCTTGGCTTCCCGGAGAATGCTGAGAATGATCTGGCGGGCCTCGTCGGCATTCCGCGCCCAGTGGACGTTCCCACCATTGGCCTCAAAATTCGCCACGAACTTTGGCAGGAGCGTGTCGAGCTGATTCACCGCCGACCATTTGGCGAGGCTTGCCGCATCGCGGGCATGCTCCCAGTCGCGGTAGCGAGATTTTTGGGTATCGCGGCTCGTGTAGTAGCCGCCCAGCGCCTTGCGGACAAACGCCCGATGCCCCGTGTCGCGGACATGCTCCGCAGCGTCATGCAGAAACTGTTTTTTGGCTGACACCGCGGCCACATGGCCGGCATCGGCGTGGGGCGTCGCGGCGGTCATGGAGCGGCCTCCGTGCCGGCGAGCACTTCGGCCAGATGAATCGTGCGGGGTTTTTTCCCAGTCTTGGAAAACCAGCCGTCGAGTTGGAGTTGGCAGGAGGGATCACTCGAGACGATGTAGTCGCAGCCGGTCCGCGCGAGCGAGTCTCCCTTCACCTCGGCCATCGCGGTCGAGACCATTGGAAACTTGACGCTGAAGAGGCCGCCGAAGCCGCAGCAGCTTTCGGGCTCGTCGCACTCGACCAACTCGAGGCCGCGCACATGCCGCAAGAGCTCGCGTGGTTCCTGCTTGACACGCAGTTCCCTGAGGCCGTGGCAGCCATCGTGGTAGGTGACGCGGTGGGGGAAGCTCGCGCCGACATCGGTGACACCAAGTTTCTTGACAAGAAACTCGCTGAACTCGAACGTCCGGCTGGCCAGGTCGAGCGCGGCCGTCTCGTCGGGCGTGCCGGCAAATAGCTGGGGATAGAAAACCCGCATCATGGCCACGCACGAGCCGCTGGGGCCCACCACCACCTCGGCACCCCGAAAAACCTCGAGCGCATGGCGGGCGACGCCGCGGGCTTCGTCCCAGTAACCGGCGTTGAAGGCGGGCTGGCCGCAGCAGGTTTGCGCGGAACGAAACTCGACCGTGTGCCCGAGCCGTTCAAGGACCGTGGCAACAGCCAGGCCGACCTGCGGCGCCATCTGGTCCACGAAGCAGGGGATAAACAGCGAAATGAGCATTGGGAACGAGAGCGACGACTCTTGGAAAGACGAGGTTGCCGAGGGCCCTGCTCTAAGAGTGTAGGGCCGCTTCACCCGAGCGTGCACTCGAGCCCACTCAGGAGGGCCGTGTGGCGGCGATCCGCTGGAAAAGAACTCCTCTCGCCTCCCGCCACTACGCCAATTCGCCTTCAATCCGCCGCATGTAGGCGATACTTTCGCGGGCGAGGCGTTCGGCGCCGGGGGCCAAGTCAAAGACTTCGACACTCACCCAGCCGGCGTAGCCGATTTCACCCAGGGCCTGGAAAATCGGCAGGAAATCGACACTGCCGAAGCCGGGGCCCTGGAGGTTTTCGTCGTTGGCATGAAAGTGTTCGAGCCGCGGGGCACTTGCATGAATGATGTCGGGAGTCGGCGTCGGTTCGGCGGCCATCGCCTTTCCATCGAGATGCAGCCGCACGTGCGGCGAGCCGATTGTCTCCAAGAGCGCGCAGGTCTCGGCGGCCGTCGTCATGACATCGGTCTCGACCGACGACAACGGCTCGAGGGCCACGACCGTATCGGTCGTTTCGAGCACTGGCACGAGCTTGCTGAAGACCTCACGGATGAAGCTGTGGGCTTGGTCGAGCGTGACGCCCGGCAGAAGGCTGCGCTGCTTGGGTGAGCCGAAGACCAGCACCCGTCCGCCGAGGTCGTGGCACAATCGCGCCAACTCGGCGAGGTACGCAACCGTCTGCTCGCGGATCGACGCATCAGGATGGGCCACATGAAACCCTTCAGTCTGCGCGAGGAGCCAGTGGAGGCCGACGCAGTCGAGGCCCGCGCGGGCGATCGTGCGGCGGAGCTCACCGCGGGCTGAGGCCGAAAGGTCAGCCGGTGACGCGGCCAGCGTGAACGGGGCGATCTCGATCCCGCCGTAGCCGCACGCCGCGATCATGTCGCAGGTCTTGGCGAGCGGCCACTCGCCGAAGGTTTCGTTGCAGATGGAATAGCGAAAAGGTGTGTTCATGGTCGACGTGGATCTGCAACTGTGGCGGGTCGGCCGGTGCGGGCACTCTTGTAACAGGCTTCGACGATCGCGACAGCCTTGCGACCTTCGAGGCCATCGAGCGGCGGGCTTCGGCCTGCCTGAAGTGCCGCCAGGAAATCCTCAAAATTGCGGGTATGGCAGGCGTAGTTGATGGCCATCGGGTCGGCGGCGCCCCCGGAGGTGCCGCTGGATCCCCCGAGCCGCTGGCGGATGGCGTCGTCATCGGGCAGGGCCGACCGAAATTGCCAGGTGACCAGCTGCTCCTCGAGCACCTCGGCCGTGCCGTCGCGGCCACCGACCAAGAGCCGGCGAAGGCTTCCAGGGTAGAGGCTCGTGGCGGCCAGGAGCTGGCCCAGCCCGCCATTCTTGAACCGCAGGATCGCCACGCAGGTGTCTTCCACTTCGAGCCGCTCGGGATCATGGGCCCGTACGGCCGTCAGGGCCACGACACTCTCGACAGGATTTTCGGTGGGGTCGAGCTGGGCCATCGTCGCGCCGGCCACCCACTGGAGCGCATCCACGCCGTGGATCGACTGGTTCATGAGGGCGCCGCCACCGTCGAGGGCCCGCGTGCCCTGCCAACGGCCGGGACCGTAATAGGCGTCGTCGCGCCACCAGGGCACAAAACTAGCTGCAATCGCGAGCTGACCAAAGCGACCGCCGGCAGCCGCGGCATGGAGCGCGCGAATCACGGGATTGAACCGCTGCGGGAAAATTGCTCCCAGCGGCACGCCCCGCTTCGCGGCGGCTGCAATCATCGAGTCGATTCGCCGGAGTGTGATCTCGAGGGGCTTTTCGCAGATCACCGGCACGCCTCGCCGAATGGCGGCGAGGACGGCGTCGAGGTGCGCCCCCGACGGTGTGGCCACCGTGACAAAATCGGGCTTCGCGCGGCGGAGCAACGTGGCCGTGTCGGGATACCACGGGCAGCCAAACTCAGCTGAGAAAGCCAAGCCCTTCGCCTCGGTACGGCAGGTAGCCCCCACGAGCTCGACGCCTGGGATGTCGGCGAGCGCCTTGGCGTGCAGCTTCGCAATGGCACCAATTCCAATAATGGCTGCGCGCATGCGGCTGTCCCAGGGGCGTTTCGCGGGTGGGCCCATGGGCCCGGCGGGTCGCGAGACCAAAGTGTGCCGCCAGGCCGGGCGAGCCACAAGCGGCATCCGGTATCATGGTTCCCGGCTTCTTCAAACGCTTCTATCGCGCGCGGCTCGACCGCACTGGTGCCGATGTCCCTCCCTGATCCGGTCCGTCTTGTCGAAGCACTGGCCGCGCGAGGCACGAAACTCGTCCTGGTCGCCACGGGCGGTGGCTCGCAGGCGATCGCCCACCTCGTCTCGACCCCCGGCTCCAGTAGCGTGGTTCTCGACGCAGCGGTGCCGTATTCCCGGCCAGCGATCGACGAACTCCTCGGCGGCCCACAGGAGTCGTATTGCTCAGGAAAGACCGCGAGACGGCTGGCAATGGCCGCCTGGCAGCGGGCGTGCCGACTCGATGAGGCCTGCGGCACCGATGCGTCGATCGCCATGCGGCGAGCGGCTGGCGTGGCGATCACCGCGGCGCTCAAGACCACGCGACCCAAGCGAGGTGAGCACCGGGCCATTGTGGCGGTGCAGACGCTCGAGGCCACGCGGGTCGTGGAAATTGTCCTCGACAAGGAGGCGCGTTCACGTGCCGACGAAGAGGTCGTGGCCGCGGCGGTTCTGCTGTCGGAACTGGCCGCGGCGTGTGGCATCGAAACCCTCGCTCCCGCACCGCCGCTCCTCCCAGGGGAAGTGATCGAGCGCGACAGCGTCGTCGCGCCGGAGACATGGCGCGGCCTGTTCACGGGCGAACGCCGCGCGGTAGCGGCGCGGCCGGCCGGCAGCGATGCCGTGCCCGCGGCGGGCCTCATCTTTCCAGGGTCGTTCGATCCGCTCCATGAGGGTCATCTGCTGATGGCCCGCATCGCCGAGGAGATCGCCGAGCGACCGCTCACGTATGAATTGTCGGTGGCGAATGTCGACAAACCGCTGCTCGACTTCGTCGAAATGCGGAACCGCGCCGCCCAGTTTGCCGATCGCCCGCTCTGGTTCACCCGTGCCGCCAGGTTCCTTGAAAAGCTCGAGGTGTTTCCCGAGAGCACATTTGTCATGGGCGCCGACACGTTCGCGCGGCTGCCTGATCGGCGGTACTACGGCGGGTCAGCCGCTGCCGCCACCCGCGGCATGCAGGCGATCGCGCGAAAGGCACGGGGGCTTATTGTGTTTGGTCGCGTCCGGGACGGTGTTTTTCAGGATGCGACGGCGCTCACAATTCCCAAGGTCCTCGAGGGCGTGACCTACTGTGTCTCGCAGCGGGAATTTCGCTGCGATGTTTCCAGCACCGATCTCCGGCGGCGGGCCATTTCCGCCGCGCCCGCCTGACGCTGGCCACGGGCAATCGTCCCTATTCAGGCAGCGGCTTGCCCTTCGTTTCGGGCGCGAAGGGCAAGGTCACCAGGGCGATCACGAACACGGCGCACATCGCGATCGCGGCATACCGCTCCCGGGTCGGTGACTCGAAGCCGTAGTGCGTCCCGAACACGTCGGTCGCGAGCTTCGCGGAGAAGAAACTCCCACCGGCCGCGGCGAATCGCCCGAGGTTGTAGCAGAACGAGGTGCCCGTGCTCCGCACCCGGCTCGGGAACAACTCGGGGAGATAAATCGCAAACCCGGCGAACACGCCGAGTGAGAAAAACCACATGAGCGGCATCATCCAATAGGCATCGGTCGGCGTCTTCATCGACCAGAACACATACACCGTTGCCACGAGCGAGCCGACGTACCAGATGGCGAAGGCCGGCTTTCGGCCGAGCGTGATACAGGCCTTCGTCATGCACCACATGCCGACAGCCGCGCCGATCATCTGGAGGGTGTAGGCGAATGTTTTTGCGTTGTCGATCGCGGGCTTGATGGCGTCCGCCGCGAGGCCTTGTCCTTCGTAGTAGATCTGAAAGACCTTGCCCTGGATGTCGACTGCGTACTCGACGATCGCCCAGAGGCCGATGACGCCAGCCGATGACAACAGGGCTCCGATAATGAGGTTCGTCCGCCACTGCTTTTCGGCGAGCAGGTCGGCATAGGGAGTCCAGATCCCACCGGTTTTGAAGCGGCCAGCTGCTTTGGCATCGAGCCAGGGTTGCGGCTCACGCAGGTAGGTCATGGTGAACACGACCAGGAGGGCTGGAGCCGCGCCCACCAGGAACATCCACCGCCATTTGTCATCGGCGGCGATGATGCCACGGGTGGCCAGGACGCTGATTGCCGACAGGATGAGGCCGGCCGACAGGTTGCCGACCGTCGAGAGAATCTGGAGCCAGCCGAGTGCCCCGGAGCGGGCTCTGTCGGGCAAGGATTCCGCGATGAGGGACACGGCCAGACCGAACACGCCGCCGACTCCGATGCCAGTGAGGAACCGCGCGAGGGCGAAGTCCCAATAGGCTTGGCTCACGTAGCTAAAGCCGGTGCAGACCGAATAGATGAGGACGGTCACGGTGAGCATTTTGGCTCGGCCATAGCGGTCCCCGAGTGCGCCAAAGATCATGCCGCCGATGCCCCAGCCAATCAGGAACAGCGCGGTGACCTGTTTCCCGAGGGCCTGGTCATCGGCGCCAGCCGCCAAATCCTTGATCGCGTAGTTTCGGGCGAGGGAGAACAGCCGCTGGTCGAGGCAATCGAAAAACCACGCAGCACTGGCGATGATGAACACAAACCAGTGATACGGGGTCAACCCGCGGTACCAGGCACGGTGTTCAGTCTCCATGAGCGATGTTCTCCTGAGGGCGACTCGGCCACTGACCCTGCAGCGGGGCGGGGAGTGGAATTCATCATGGCAAGGGGCAATCCGGGGCCGTTAGACTACATCACAGTGATCGGACGTGCTGACACCGGTAATGGCATGGGCATGAGAATCAAAGCGGTCGTGGCCGCCGTGTGGATCGTCCTGGCAGGCGTCGGCGTGCAGGCCGCTGACACGCTGGCGGCGCTCGAGGCCACCATCGGCCAGCCGCTGGACTTGGTCGAGCTCGGGACCGGCAAGCGTTTCGTGCGTCCGAAGCTCGACAAGGTCATGAAGAAAGGGGACGCGGTCGAGTCGATCCGGATCATCGAGGAAGGGCAGGCGCGGCCGATCACGCTCCGCCTCACCGCGATCACGCGGATCGACGTCGGCCGGGAGACCGTGTACGAAGGGGAGGTATCGGTCGGTGGTTTTGCCGCCAAGAAGGCCGAGATTCTCAGAGAGAAGCATGCCACAGCGGTGGCCGAGTCGCATGCGCGGATGAAGGCCAGGGGCGTGGCCCCGTGGCCCGAGCTTTCGGCGGAGGAGCATGCCGCCGAAGTCAAGGATCTCAAGACTTTTGCGGAGCGGGTGCGGGAGGCGTTTCCGCGGCTTTCGATCAGTGAGACCCATGAATTTATCATGGTCACCGACATGCCAAAGCAGGAGATCGGCCCGTATGTCGCCAGCCTCGACTCGATGCACGACTTCTTGTGTGACCTCTATGGGATCCCTCGCGGTGAACCCGTGTGGAAGGGCAAGTGCCTGGTGTTCGCCTTCCTGAGCGAAGAAGACTTCGTGGCCTTCGAGGGGCGATTCATGGGCAGCGGCCTAGCTGGCGCGCATGGCGTATGCCACTCGTCGAGCGATGGCCGTGTGATCATGGCCTGCCACCGCGGCTCCATGGCGGATGCCTTCGCCCACATGCTCGTGCACGAAACGAGCCACGGCTTCAACCACCGCTGGATGTCGCCCCAGCGGCTCCCGAACTGGCTCAACGAGGGCATTGCCGAATGGGTTGGTACTCAAGTGGTGCCGCATTCACGGCAGGTGCCACTCAAAGAGGCGCAGTCGTTTGCGTTCATGCAACAGACGGGTTCCCTCGGGCCGTCCTACCTCACCCGCGCCAACATCGACGCGATCCAATACGGCATTTCGTCGGCGCTTGTAAAGTTTCTCGTGAAGCGCGACCGCAAGAAGTTTGCTGAGTTCGTGCGGGGCATCAAGGAGGGCATGACGGCCGAGGAGAGCCTCCAGGCGTCATACAAGGGATCCATCAACGATTTGGTCGCCGCCTTCGGCGTGTCGATCGGCATCCCCAACCTCAAGCCCTAACAGACTGTGGAACAAGTCTGCCGTCGCACGATGCGGCGACTGCCGACCATGGAAAACCTCGGCTTTTCCATGAGTCGGCCAAGTGGAAAAAGGCCATGGAAGGCTTTTTCCACGGCCAGCTCAGCACGCTGCCGCGCGCAGGCTCCTGCCGGTGACGGCTTATGGCGATGTCGGGGCCTGGTTGCGGGCCCTCGTGAAGGGATCGATCGTGCCGCCACCGATGCCGGGCGGTGGCTCGTTGGATGAGCCGCCAAACAGGTTGGGCCAGCCGAGGCTGGTGCCCGGCCACGCGGTCGGTGGCGGTGTCGGCCGGACGCCTGGCAGCGGCGTCGGCACCGACGGACGCGGCTGGAGCAGCTCGCCCGGACCCGGGAAGGCCGGGTTGCCGCCGGCGACCTTGCCCTGACTTGGCGTGGAGACGAGCGTCGCGGGCATGCCCGTGGCGCTGCGTTCGAGAACCCGGATGCTCACGTCATCGATCCGCGCCTCACCAAGGCCGGAGAGCGCGAAGGTGACGACCACGGGTTCGCCCGCCAATTCTGGAGGCACGATGCGATAGAGCACCATCCGTCGCCACGACGGCGACGTACCCACGCGTTCGCCCAGGGCTGGCCCGCCGAGCGAGTCAAAGACGAACAGGCCGTCCACGCTGCCAGCGATGGCCGACGGCACCCAGACCCGCGCGGAGATTTCCAAGAGCTTGCCGACTGGAGCGGGTACCGGCGGCGTCGTGATCCACACCGGAGGGGTTTCCAGAACGACCGGCTTTTCTTTGGGATCCGTCGGCCGCGCGGCCAGCCGCAGGCAGCCACGCCCGGCTGCTGGCTGGGGGTGGATCACTTCCACCGCGGTGACAATCTCAGGGTCGGTGCGGGCGTAGTGTTTCCAGCCGCCGCCTGAGAGCGCCTCAAGCTGCTCCATGTCGCCGCCAGCCAGGAGCTCGGTGCCGTTGGCGGTGGCCATGCGGGCGGAGATGAATTGCCAGGCCTCGGCGAGCGTCGCGTCGGAGGCCACCAGTGGGCTTGCCACGAGCGAGCCCTCAGCCTTGACGGCGTTCTCCCAAATGCGCCGCTCGAACTGCCCGGCGATCGCCGCGGCCTTGCGCAGGCGGGCCACGCCGCGGATGGGATCGGAAGCGACGAGCGCTTCGCCTTCGGCGGCCAGGCGATTGGCCTCGGTGAGCATCGGCACGGCGACAACCGGAGGCGGCCCGCTGAAGGCTGATTGCGGGAGTTTCCCCAAGAGCTCGCCGGCGGATGCCAGGCCACCGGCAGCGAGGCTGCGGGCCGAGGCAATTTCGATCGGGGCGGTGAGCCGCAGCTGCTCCTGAAGATAGGCCGTGACTGTGGGTTCGCCGCTCAAGAGAACGATGCCATGCGTGAGAAACGCATCGAGCGTCACCGACACGCCACCGGTCACACGGCTTTGTTGGATCGGCCGCAGGCCACCGGTGGCGACCTCCCATGCGCGGTGCGCCTCCGGGACGCCCGGCACGAGGATCGAAAGCGGCTTGTCTTCGCCGGGGATGTCGTGGCCGTCGTAGCGGCGGGCCACGACCTGCGAGCCCTGCACGCACCGCCAGGCAAGCACGATCCGTGCCTGTCCGGCCTCGATCACAAATGCCTGCACCTCCGGATTACTCGTGCGAACCTTCGTGTCGAAACGGCCGGCGGCGCCCCAGGCCTCGATGAGCCGCAGCCGGAGGTTTGCCTCGCGGACAGCGGTCGCCCGGAGCCGCGACTCGGAGTCGTCGCCATCGAGCCTGCGGGAAGACGTATAGAGGATGCCTCGCATGCCACCCGCGACGGCCGAGAACGTGGCGAGCAGCAGGCTCTCAGGATCGATCGCCAGGCCGCGGCCACCCACGCCGGCCAGCGCCGCCGCCTGGCGGGCCGCGGCTGGATCGAGTTCGGTGGCGAGCGTCGTCATGAACGGCGTGCCGGGGCGGGCGAGCCGCGGACGCTGCCGGAGCCATTCGAGCCAGTCCAAGAGCTCGAGGCTCGTGCCCAGGACGGTGCGCCTCGCCACCACGATGTCGACATGCCGCGAGACCGCGCGGAGCCCAGAGTCGGCCGAGCCCATGAGCGGCCGACCGGCCCGTGGGTCGCTCGCGCGGAGCCTGCGGCCCAGCTCGGCCAAGTCTGTCACGCTCTCTTCGGAGAGGCCTGTGCCCAGATCCCACGCCAGGACACGGTCCCAGTTGCGGAGCATTGGCACCTGATCGGGTTCCCGCAGATCGACGTCTGGTAGCGGCGGCGGCGGGCAGATAATCCACAGGCCGGCAGCGCGGGCTTGCGCCAGCTGATCGGCCGCCGCTGGCGCCGGGAGTCGTACACAGTTGAATCCCAGATCGGCCAGGAATTCGAAGGGCTCACCATTCCAGTCGATGGATCGTGGGAAGAACGGACGGCCGTCGACTTCGAGCACGCCGCGGGCCATGCCGGCCGGAGGATCAGACACGTCACTCGCGGCCGAGGCCGTCTGCACGAGCGGATCGTGGGTGGTTTTCTGTGAGACGAGGCCGGTGACAAAGAGATCATCGATGGCCAGCGATTGGTCGCCCGGTGGAATCGCCATGTCGAGGACCAGCATCGTGACAACCGCGCCTGCCAGCGACACATGCGCGCCATGCTCGAGCCGGAGCGCAGGAAGTTGTTGCTCGAGGAGTCGGCTGACACCACCGACGGTGAGCCGCTCCCAACGGCCGACATCCCGCGAGGAGTCACCCACCACAAGCACGTCGACCGGCTTGCCTGTCCGCTTGGAGATTTGCTCGGGCAGGACCACCCGCACGGCCACGCGAACATCGGGCCGGGTCGCCTTGACCCACACCGACGCCTGAAATTCCTCGATGACCGCGGCCGGGCCGATCTGGGCTTCGAAGGCCACCGTTCCGGCCGACGCCGCGGCCACCACGAACCGCTCGCAGCCAGCGCCCCGGTGGGGCTGGTCTGGCGACCGGCCATGAGTCACCAGCCTGAGGCTCGGACCCACAGTTGCGAGCCGCCAGGTGACTCCCGCGCCTTCAAAACCTTCTTCAAGGGTGCCCGCTGCCGCCGGAGGGATCGCCGCCGTGACCACGCTGAGGGCAAGCGTCGCCCATACAAAACGGGCGGCTCGCTGGGAGGGCGGATCGTGCATCGCTGGAGCCGTGGGGTGCCGCGGGGGAGTTCGGGCTTGTAGCAGCCAGCCGTCCCAGGATTCCAGAGAAGCTGCGGAGGTTATCTTGGGTGGCGGGGACTGGCGGCTCAGGGTGGTCGCAGGCTTGCCGGCCAGGGCCCGAGAAATCATGCTCACGGAACCTTAATAATCTTTAGGGGGCTCGAGACCCCCTCGTGCCGATCACACAACGCCATGAAACCGGCCAACGCCGAAAGCCTCGCTCACCTCATCACCGAGCTCGATCTCGTGCCGGCCCTCCCTGTGGCTGATGCGATGCGCGAGGTTGGCCCGAACGGGTCCCCTGAGGCTCTCGGGCAGGCGCTTGTACGGCGGGAGGTGCTCACCGGGTTCCAGCTGGAGCGGCTCCTCAAAGGCCAGCGTCATGGCTACCGCTACGGCAACGCGAAGCTTCTGTATCAAATCGGCGCTGGGTCTTTCTCGCGGGTCTATCGGGCCATCGATGTCGAGACGGGCGCTATCCTGGCCGTCAAGGTGCTGCGCAATCGCTACGTGACCGACGAGGAGAAGTGCCGCGCGTTTCGGCACGAAGGGCAGATGGGATGCCTGCTGCGGCATCCCAACATCGTCGCGATTCACGATGTGGGTGAGGAGGGCGGTGCGAGCTATCTCACGATGGAGTTTGTGGAGGGCCAGACCCTTCGCGAGCTTGTGAAACTGCGAGGGGCGCTCGACCTTCCGAAGGCGCTCGACCTGATCCACCAGATAGCGGCCGGCCTCGAGTACGCTCACCGCCGTGGCGTGACCCACCGCGACATGAAGGCCTCCAACGTGATCGTCTCGTCGACTGGCCAGGCCAAGCTCGTGGACTTCGGCTTGGCCGGCGTCGATGAGTCTGGGGACGGTGCCCTGGGCCGCGTCGACAAGCCCCGCACCGTCGACTATGCGGCGCTCGAAAAGCTCACGGGCACGAAGGACGACGCCGTTCGCAGCGATATCTACTTCCTGGGTGCCATCGCCTACCTGGCGATCGCCGGTGTCTCGCCGCTCAAGGAGACACGCGATCGCAACGAGCGGTCCGAGCCGCGGCGGTACACGGAGGTCGTGCCGCTCGCCCAACGGATGCCAGAGTTGCCCCGTGAGGTCAGCGACTTTATCAGCCGAATGATGTCGCTCGACGTGATGGAGCGGTGGCAGACCGCTGCCGAAGTGACGCGGCGTGTGGAGTGGCTCATGGTGAAGGTCGCCGGCGCTCCTGCCGTCGAGCATGGGCCTACGGCATCGGCCGATCACAAGGGAAGCGTGATGCTCGTCGAGTCGTCCACGTGGTGCCAGGAGGTGCTGCGGGGATTTTTTAAGAAGATCGGCTACCGCGTGCTGCTCACCGATAACCTCCAGCGGGCGCTCACCCGCTTTTCGAGGTTGCCGTATCCGGCCGACTGCCTGGTCATGAGCAGCCACTCGCTGGGGGCTGCGGCAGTGGAGGCCTTCAACCAGCTTTCGACCGATCCGATCCTGGCCGATGTGCCGGCGATCCTGCTGGCCGATTCACGGCAGGGCGAGTTCGAGGCGACCACGCAGGTCGATGCTCGTCGTCGATTTGTCCTGATGCCGATCCGCACCGCCGATATGGAAAAGATCCTCACCGACCTTGCCTCGCGACGGGGCTGACCCGCGGTCAAAACGGATAGGACGGCCAACGCTCATCACCAGATCGTTCTTGTTCTCGAAGGTAGAATCTGTACCGACGGAGTACTGCAGAACGCCGCCTGATTCAAAACCCTGGAACACAAATCTTGACAAGATCTCCTGCCCGGCGCCGGCGCTCCATGACCACCCAGTTCGAGACGCTCGAGCCAAAGCTCGCCATGTCCGGGGTGCCATTGTCGGTGGCGACCCCGGCTCCCGGCCTGTATGCCGAGGGTGACGCCCTTTCGTATCGGGTGACGTTCAGTGAGCCGGTCGAGGTCACCGGGCGGCCGTTCATCAACCTTCAGATTGGGGATCGAGTGTCGCCCGCCGTCTATGTGCATGGATCGCGGACGAATACCCTCACGTTCGAACGCGTCGTGGGCGCGGGCGAGAATGATGCCAATGGGGTTGTCTTGACCCCGAGAATCAGGCTTCCCCAGGGGGCGGCCATCGTGGGGACCGACGAGGGCCCCGCGGCGCTTTCATCAAGCCGAGCGCTCAGGCGAGCCGTGACGACGCCGAATGTCCGTGTTGACACAAACCCGGCAACCGTCACGTCTGTCCGGCCGCTCGCACCCGGAAACTTTGCGGCAGGGGAGGTCATGCGTTTCAGCGTGACCTTCAACGAGCCAGTGGAAGTCACGGGGGTCCCGACGCTACCCGTGGAAATCGGCGGCACGGTTCGAGACGCCACCTTTGCCCGGGTGAAGCCAAATGGCCGGTCTTTGATCTTCAGAGTGGCGCCCGTGTCGGGTGACGTGGATTCCAATGGCGTGCGGATCGCTGGGCCGATCGATGTCTCGACGGGCGCGACGATCCGGGACCGTGCCGGGAACGACGCGAATCTGGATGCATCGGGCCATTTTCCGCGAGTTGTCGTCGACGCGGTGGCGCCAGGTGAGCCCTCGTTCGGCACGCCGGTGGTCGACGGGCGGGCTCGCTTGGTGACGATCTCCGTGCAGTTCGATGAACCGATAGTCCACCGAGGGCGGGCCAAGGCGTTCATTCCGTTCACCTTCAACGGCGAACCGCGACGGCTTGTCTACTCGACGGGTTCAGGCACCAGCACCCTGCAGTTCGCGTACAAGTTTCGGGCGGGCGAGTCGCCGACGAATCCGGTGGTGAACGTGGCGAATCCGATGGTGGCCGTGCCAGCCTCGACATTGCTCACGGATCGCGCGGGCAACGCAATCGAATCGAACGATGCCGCCGCTTCGAAGTACTACGACTTCTACAAGGGCTACCGCAACACCGGGACTTTCTGGCGTACCGTCACGAGCATGGGTTCGGTGACCGTGGTCAACGGTCTTGGCGTCTGGAACACGTCGGGTACCTACGGGGCGGGAGTCGTGAGCGAGTCGATGGGCTACGCCTTGCTGTTGTCGGCTCTCTACGATGACAAGACGACCTTCGATCGCCTTTCAGCGACGATCCAGGCCGGCATCAAGAGCGGTCCGAACGGCCTCTTTCCCTGGTACTGGAACCAAGGGGGTTCGGCGACCGCCTTCACGATGGCGGACACCAACTCAGCGTCCGACGCCGACATTAACATCGCGCTTGCCTATGTCTATGCCGACAAGGCAACCCGCAGCGATTCCTACGCGTGGAGCAGCAAGCCCGCCGGGAGCGCATCGACCTATGGCGAACTGGCCACCAGCTACATACAGGCGATTCGGGCCCACGATTTCTCGAGCAACGATCCCAATTCGGCGAACAACTACATTCTGGCCGACGGCTGGAAGCAGGCAGACAGCCTGTTCCAGTCGAACAACTGGCATCCCGACTACAGCGACCCTCGGGCCTATCAACTCTTCAAGGCCTACGACACGGCCGAATCGAGTTTTTGGGACTCGGCTGTGCTCCACACCAAAGCCGCATGGAAGGCCATCTACTACTTTGGCAAGAATGACCCGCGAACGACATACAACGCTTCAACTGGGGCGATCAATGCGGCACATTCGTACGTGTATCTCTCGAACGCGACCTACCAGCAACTCCAGGCGAACGCAGACTACTCCAAGGTGACTGCCATGCGTGGAGGGTCTGACCCCACCACGTACACGGCGGACAGTGAACGGATGCCGATGAGGCTCTTGAATTACATTCAGGCCTCCGAGAACAGCAGCGACACCGACATGATCGGCATCGCCAACTCGCTGCTCACGGCCCTCGGAACGTCGTACACGAACACAGGCAGCCAGTACCTGGTTGACAAAGTCAACATCGCCCAGCCGTGGAGCCAGCCCTCCAGCGGCTATATCCAAAACTTCAACGCAGCCGGACTCTTGGGGCTCTCTGGCGATGAAAGCCTGTCCTACGCCAGCCGCAGTCAGGTCGAGAGCAGTCTGTCGGGGAAGTTTGGATCAAATGGCACAAACGGATCGATCAGTGACGAGTTCACGACAGGCGACGGCTTCAACTCCGGCCTCACAGGCTGGGGCCTGACGGTATACGTTGCCGGCTTCACCCGCTTGCAGGCGACCATCAATAGCATCACTACCACGCAGGCGCTTGCCCCCTGACGGTCGATTTCAAAGCGTAGCTGTCTGGCTCGAGCCTGTCTTGCGACGGAGGGGGGTGTCCGAAGACGCCCGAAAGCGCCTGAACAACACGGTCCAGGCACGGATTTTTCGCTCTCGCGCAGACCGGCTCCACGCGTGCCCATTTTTTGGGGTTTCAGAGCGAGCGCGGAGGCCGTCACCGGCCATGAGCGTCAGAAATTCCAAAATCTCCGTGATCGGGCGACTCATGGTCGCGGCGCTTTTTCACGCAGACCCTGCCACGCCCCTGGGTCATTCCCTCGCGGTGGCCTGTCGGGTATCTTCGGCACGTCCTCTCGGCTACTGGATGGCGGACCGACGCCGAGGGATTCCCCCGATGTGCCCCGGCCGAGAGGCTAGGGGAACGTGTGCCGCCCATGGACCTCGAGGCTTACCAGACCGAGGGTTTTCATGACGAGCTGTTCGACGAACAGCTCTGTCCGCGGCCCGGCGCCGAATTGCTGGCCCGCCGGCTGGCCGAGTTTTCCAACGGCGAACTCTCCGAGCGGCAGCGGGCCGCCGACAAGGCGCTGCTCACGATGGGCATCACCTTCAATGTGTATGGCCATGAGGCCGGCACGGAGAAGGTTTGGCCGTTCGACATCGTGCCCCGCGTGATCGAGGCGGCTGAGTGGGGCGTGATCCAGCGGGGCCTCGAACAGCGGATCAGGGCGCTCAATCTCTTTATCGACGACGTGTACAACGCGCGAAAGATCGTGGCGGACCGGGTCGTGCCCGATTGGCTGGTTGACTCCGGCACGTGTTTTCGTGGGCCGTGTGCCGGCCTCAAGCCGCCGCAGGGGATTTGGTGCCATATCACCGGCACGGATCTGGTGCGTGGTGCCGACGGGATCATGTATGTGCTGGAAGACAATCTCCGCACGCCGTCGGGGGTGTCGTATGTGCTCGAGAACCGCGAGGTGATGAAGCGGACGTTCCCGCAGCTCTTTGAAGGACAGCGGATCAGCCCCGTCGAGGACTACCCCGAAAAGCTCCTCGCGATGCTCCAGTATGTGGCGCCCAAGCAGGTCCGCGACCCGACCGTCGTCGTGCTCACGCCGGGCATCTACAACTCGGCCTACTTCGAGCACAGTTTTCTCGCGCGGCAGATGGGTGTGGAGCTCGTGCAGGGCTCCGATCTCGTCGTCGTGGATGATTTCGTCTTCATGCGGACGACCCGCGGGCTCGAACGGGTCGATGTGATCTACCGACGCATTGACGACGATTTTCTCGATCCGCGGGCATTCCGCGAAGACTCGCTGGTGGGCGTGCCCGGCCTCATGGGGGCCTACCGCAAGGGCAATGTGGCCCTCGTCAATGCCCCGGGCACCGGCATTGCTGACGACAAGGCTGTGTATGCGTATGTGCCGCAGATCATCCGCTACTACCTCGGCGAAGACGCAATCATCCCCAACGTGCCAACGTTTGTCTGCGGAGAGCAGTCGCAATACCAGCATGTGCTCGAGAACCTCGCCGATCTGGTGGTGAAGCCGGCCAACGAGTCCGGCGGCTACGGCATCGTGTTGGGACCGCGGGCTTCGCGGGAAGAACTCGACGCCTGCCGTGAGCGGATCAAGGCCAACCCGCGAAACTTCATTGCCCAGCCGATGCTCGCGCTCTCGCGGGTGCCGACGGTGGTGGGCGACTCGCTCGAAGGGCGGCATGTCGACCTCCGGCCGTTCATCCTGTATGGCGAAGATATCTACGTGCTGCCCGGCGGCCTCACACGGGTGGCACTCGTGAAGGGTTCGCTCGTGGTGAACTCGTCACAGGGCGGCGGCAGTAAAGATACTTGGGTCGTCCACACGGGAAGGCCTTGACCTATGAGCGACCGGTGCAGGGAGCCCCGTTGCTCCGTGACAGGGTTGTGTGATTGAACCGATTGATTGGATCAGTGAAACACCAAGAGGAGCGCCGATGCTCTCGCGGGTGGCCAATAGCGTCTACTGGATGAACCGCCAGATCGAGCGGGCAGAGAACGTTGCTCGCGCAGTCGAGACGACGCTCGACCTCGCGCTCGAAGGCACCATCAGCCACGGGCTTTTGTGGAATGCGCTTGTCTGGACGTTTGGCGATCAGGACGATTTCCAGAAGCGACACGGCCATGCCGATCAGGTCCGTGTGATCTCGTTTCTCGCGTTTGACGTCGAGAATCCGAACTCGATCGCCTCCTGCCTCCGCGCGGCCCGCGAAAATGCCCGCACCGTCCGCGACATGATTAGCTCAGCGATGTGGGAGGAGATCAACAAGTTTCACCTCGAGGTGCAGCAGGCGGCCAAGCGGTATGGGGGCTGGCTCCACCCGCGGGAATTTCTCGACGAAGTGAAGCGGGCCAGCCAGCTCATCACCGGCGTGTCCGACGCGACCATGTCGCATGGCGAGGCCTGGCATTTTGGCCGACTCGGCCGGCTCGTCGAACGGGCTGACAAGACAAGCCGCGTCGTGGATGTCGAGCACTATTTCAGGCCGGCGGGTGGTGGCGATGCCGTGCAGTGGTCGGCGGTGCTCGAGAGTGCCAGCGCCCTGGAGATGTACCGGAAGCAATACGGCGCTGTCTCGCGGCGGAATGTGGCCGAGTTCCTGGTCTTCGATCGGTCCTTTCCTCGGGCCATGCACTTCTGCCTCAATAAGTCGGAGGAGTCGCTCCTAGCCATCACCGGCGGAGCGAAGGGGGCCTACACGAATCCTGCCGAGCAACAGCTTGGTCGGCTGCGGTCCACACTCGACTACGGCGCGATCGACGAGGTGCTCGCGGGGCCGGGCGGCCTGCATGGCTTCATCGACGGCTTTCAGCAGCGACTCAATAAAGCAAGCGACGCGATCCACGACACATTCTTTGCGGTCACTGCCGTGGGCAAGACCGCCGAGGCCGGAGCTGAAGCCTGATCCATGGCCATTCGCATCTCCCTGCATCACCGCACAGAGTATCGCTTCGACCGGCCGGTGCGGCTGGCACCACATACCGTGCGGCTGAGGCCTGCCCCACACTGCCGGACCCGCGTGACGAGCTACACGCTCAAGGTCGAGCCTCGCGGTCACTTTCTGAACTGGCAGCAAGACCCGCAGGGGAACCATGTCGCCAGGCTCGTCTTTCCAGAGCCCACGACGCATCTCGTCTTCGAAGTCGACCTCATCGCCGAACTGGTGGCGATCAACGCGTTCGATTTTTTCCTCGAGCCAGAGGTCGAAACATTTCCGTTTCGCTACGACCCCGTGCTCATGGCAGAGCTTGGTCCCTACCTCGCCACGCCGCCAGCCACGGGAGGGCCGCTCGTTGATGCGCTCGTGGACGAGTTTCGACGGGTTGTCGCAGGCGGGCGGACCATCGACTTCCTGGTGGCCCTCAATCGAGCCGTCCATGACCGCGTGAGCTATGTCATTCGGATGGAGCCGGGGGTGCAGTCACCCGAAGACTCGCTCACGTGTGGCACCGGAAGCTGCCGCGACTCGGCTTGGCTGTTTGTGTCGCTCGCACGAAGGCTGGGCCTGGCGGCCCGATTCTGCTCGGGCTACCTCGTGCAACTGGCCCCTGATCAAAAGCCGCTTGATGGGCCGGCCGGGCCAACGACCGACTTCACCGATCTCCACGCGTGGGCCGAGGTCTACCTTCCGGGCGGTGGTTGGGTGGGTTTTGATCCCACCAGTGGTCTGCTGACCGCGGAAGGGCATATCCCGCTGGCTGCCACGCCCGATCCAGCGAGCGCGGCGCCGGTGACGGGGGCAGTTGGTCCGTGCGAGACCGAGTTTCGATTCGACATGCGTGTCGTGCGACTGGCCGACTCGCCGCGGACCACGCGACCGTTCACCGAGCCGCAGTGGCAGCGGATCCTGAACGTGGGCGACCAGGTGGATGCATCGCTTGCCCAGGGCGATGTCCGGTTGACGATGGGCGGAGAGCCTACATTTGTCTCCATCGATGACTTCGATGCAGCCGAGTGGAACACGGCGGCGCTGGGTGTCGCGAAACGGCAGCAGTCGGGGATCCTGGCCCGGCGTCTGCTTGCAAGGCTCGCGCCCGGCGGAGTTCTTCTCGAAGGCCAGGGGAAGTGGTACCCGGGCGAGCCCTTGCCGCGGTGGACGCTCGATATCGTGTGGCGGGTGGACGGCGAGCCGATCTGGAAGCGGCCAGACCTCTTGGCCGATGATCCGCCAGAAGCAGCGAAGGCGGGCTCCGAAAAAGCCTTGACTGAGGCGAGCCCCGCCGCGACGGGCGCCGACCGCACGGAACTGTTTCTCCAGCAACTGGCCGAGGGGCTTGGTGTCGATCCGAGCCTCGTCATTCCAGCCCATGAGATCGCTGCCATAAGCCCGCTCGATGCTCGTGCCGTCGACACCGAAACGCCGGTGGCGTTTGTCCTCCCGCTCCTGAAAGTGCGTCGGGGCTCGGTGGCCCGCTGGCGATCGAGCGCGTGGCCGCTGCCAGGGGGTCGCGTCCCGCTCATCCCGGGTGACTCACCCGCCGGATTCAGGCTACCGATGGGAAGCCTTCCGTGGCCGAGCGAAAAAGAGATTTGCGCGGGTCAGGGGATCGTGCGCACCTGCCTCGTCGTCGAATCACGGGTCGGTCGGCTGCATGTCTTCATGCCGCCCCTGGAGCCATTGCCTGATGAGGCCCGTGATCCCGAGGCTGCGAGCCCAGGTGTGACCGACTGGCTCGACCTTGTGGCCGCGATCGAAGCGGTGGCTTCGAAGACCCACACGCCGGTCGTTCTCGAAGGGTATCCGCCGCCGCATGATCTGCGGCTCACGCGGCTGCATGTCACGCCCGACCCAGGCGTGATTGAAGTCAATGTGCCACCGGCGTCGTCGTGGCGAGAACTGGTGACACTTCGAGAGACGCTCGCTGACGAAGCGCGCGCGAGCCGACTGGGCGCCGAGAAATTTGAGATCGATGGGCTCCACACGGGAACGGGTGGCGGTGACCATGTCGTTCTCGGCGGTCGCACGGCGGGTGACAGTCCGTTCCTCCGCCGATCGTGGCTGCTCGGCGGCATGGTGGCCTACTTCAACAATCACCCGGCGCTCTCATATCTCTTTGCCGGACGGTTCATCGGGCCGACGAGTCAGGCTCCGCGGATCGACGAAGCACGCCACGAAAGTGTCTACGAGCTCGAGATCGCCCTCGAGCAGCTTGCTTCCCTGGGACAAACCCATCCATGGCCTTCATCCCCTTGCCCGACCGATGGCAAAGCCGAGACTGTCGGCTTGCCGTGGCTGACCGACCGGGTGTTTCGCAATATTCTCACTGACCTCACGGGCAACACACACCGCGCGGAATTCTGTATCGACAAGCTCTGGTCACCCGATTCGGCAGGTGGCCGCCGTGGACTGGTGGAGCTGCGCGGTTTTGAGATGGCGCCGCATGTGCGGATGAGTCTGCTCGGGCATCTCGTCGTGCGGGCGCTCGTCGCGTGGTTCTGGCGGGAGCCATATCGTGGGGGCCTTGTGCGCTGGGGCACGGCGCTGCATGACCGCTTCATGCTGCCTCATTTTCTGATGCAGGACTGCGGTGTGGTGGTGGATGAGCTCCGTCGGGCCGGGTTTGCGTTTGAGCGGGAGTGGTTCGAGAGTTTCGCAGAGTTTCGGTTTCCGCGGCTCGGCGAGGTGACACACGATGGCGTGCGACTCGAGCTTCGCACGGCGCTCGAGCCCTGGCATGTCTTGGGTGAGCAATCGATCGATGGGGCTACGTCACGGCCGGTCGACAGTTCGCTGGAACGCGTGCAGGTGAAGGCGGCCGGACTGGTGCCGGGGCGGCATGCGGTGGCTTGCAACGGACGGCGGATGCCGCTCGTGTCGACGGGTGTGCCAGGAGAGTTTGTGGCGGGCGTGCGGTTCCGAGCCTGGCAGCCTCCGGAATGTCTCCATCCCATGATTCCGGTGCACTCACCGCTCGTTTTTGACGTCGTCGATCTCTGGAGTGGGCGGAGTCTCGGTGGCTGCACCTGGCATGTGGTGCATCCGGGGGGACGGTCCTTTGACACGCGACCGGTCAACGCCCTCGAGGCCGAAAGCCGCCGCGTCGCACGTTTTTTTGCGACAGGCCATACGCCTGGACCGTTTGAGCCACCCCCAGAAGAACGAAACCCAGACTACGCCTGCACCCTCGACCTCCGCCGACTTCCCGGCTGAGTGGTTTGAGCCATCGCGCACAGGAGAACTGGCTGATCCACGCGTCAGGTGGGCTCGACGGGCTCGGACTGATCTGGCTTCATGCCTTCACCATCGGCTGGTTCGCCGGATGGCTCATCCCCCGACACCTGCGTGGCATCGGATGCGGCCGATGACTCAGCCTCCGCTTCCCGTTTGGATTCTGTTTCGGCGGTGACGAATTTTCGCGTCTCGACTGCCCAGGATTCGCAGCTCCGCTGTACCGCGGCGCGGATCTCCACCTCGCCCCGCATGCCACGGGTGACCACAGTGAGCTGAGTGAGCAGTTGGCCTTCCCACAACTGGCGGAACCTGGGCGGTACGGACGGAAGGCTTTCGAGCACATCCTTGACCGTGGACCTGGCCATCTCTTCCAGCAAGGGCTGACTGTCGAATCGTGGTGGCGGCGGCTGGGCTGGTCGTTTGGGTTGTGCGGGTGGTGCCGTGCGGGGAGTGGATGGCGTGGACACGGGTTGTGTTAGAGGAGCCTTCGTCACCACCCGCGGAGCCTGGACGACTCTGGCAGGTTGCCCAGATTGTTGACCCAAGACGATGGCGAGCATGACGACGGCGACGAGCGCCAGGCCTCCCAGCACGATCGGGACGTTCGCGGTCGCGTTTTGCCGACGGGGTAGCCTGATCCGGCGAGTCGATCGGCCGACCATCGGGACGTCGGCCTCAGCGTCGTCATCCTGGTCGGTATCTTCCGGCTCGATGTCTTCGTCGATGGTGTCATCAAACTGGTCAGCCAGCGGCGGCGCAAACGGGTGCGCGACCAGGCCCACGAACGGGCTTCCCGCAGGCGCCGGGGGAGCCACACCTGCGGGCGCCGGTGGAGAGCGCCGCGGTGGAGCCAACCCGGCGGGTACCGGCGGAGCCACAAAGGCAGGTGCCGGTGGCGCGACAAGGGCGGGTGCGGGTGGCGCCACAAGTGCCGGCTCCGCTGCAGCCTGCAGGACCGGTTGGGCGGGCGGATCAGGCTCCGGAAAAAGGCCTGCGACACCGGTCGCCTGCAGTGGCGCCTTCATGTCGGCGCACCAGACCAAATCGGCTGCCGAGAGCTCACCGTTGGCCGCGAGGTGGACCAGCCCGTGGTGCGTGAAGGGGCCAAGCCGCGACTCGCCCCGCATAATGAACCACGATCTCGACACCAAGCCTCTCCTCACGAAGCCCTGCCATGGATCCACGTCAGGGGGCCAAACCGACGCCTGCTACTCATTTATACAACCCATTCGGCGCTTTGCGCGGGGACTATTCCCCCAGGGCCTCGCAGCAGCCGGCCGGCCGTCTCAGGCGACCTCCCCTGCACAGGCCCCCACCTTCGAGGTGCTCGCCCTGCTCGACGAGCTGGGCATCGCTGACTCCACGCTTGTCCAATACTCGACCGACAACGGGCCGCACTCCAACACCTACCACGACTGGATGATCAATTTCGGCTACTCGATCGGCCCCATGCAGATGGTGGCCAGTCAGTTCCTCATGACGCTGCCAGCTCATCGCCCGCCTTCAGGTGGGCGTTCCTGGGTGGTTGGCACGCACGGCATGGCGGGCGATCCCGGTGAGCATGCGGCGGAAGACGATTTCGTGGAGGGGCCAGATCGCGTACCAATACACCAGTCCGCTGAGGCCGCGGGGATCAAAGACGGCGGTCTGATGGATCGTGACATCGCCATCACGCGGCACGATCTCAAATTCGAGCCAGCCACGGCCGGGCAGCTTCATCTCGGCGGCCAGCCGCAGCCGCCGAGGCGGCTCGCAGATCTCGACCCGCCAACAGTCGAGGGTGTCGCCGACGGAGAGCGACTCGGCATCACGTCGGCCACGCAACATGCCAGGGCCGCCGATGAGGCGATCGATCCAGCCGCGGAGGGTCCAGAGCCAATCAAAGGCATACCAGCCATTTCTGCCACCGATTCTTTCAATCGCCGCAAAGGCTCGCTCGGGTGAGACGGTGACCACGCGATGGCGATGGTCCACGAGCCTCGTTCCTTCGTGGCCGCCGCCGTATCGGCGGGGTAGGTCTTCGACGTCGGCGAAGTCGGCCCACCGCTTTCCCGCAAACTCCGCGTCTTCCTTTTCTCCTGCCTCACGCACCGCCGTGGCCAAGTTTCGCGGACGCACTGAAAACTCCCGCGTGGCCGCATCGCTCGTCACGACCGTGGGATTTTTGAGTCCGTCGATCAACTTGCGTCCGACCTTCGAGTATCGCGGCGCCACCAGCGCCAGCCACAGGCTCGACAGCCGCGGCGTGAGGACCGGCACCGGAATCATGAGTCGTCGCAGACCCCGCTGCCCGGCGTACTCCCGCATGATCGCGCCATACGACACCTTGTCGGGCCCGCCAATCTCGAAAATACGGGCTGGGCCCGCGGGCAATTCTGCGGCGGCCGCGAGGTAGGCCACGACATCGGCAATGGCGATCGGCTGGGTGGGAGTGGTCAGCCACGCGGGACAGATCATGACCGGTAGGCGCTCGACGAGGGTGCGTACGAGGTCGAATGAGAAGCTCCCCGCCCCGATGACGATCGACGCTCGAAACTCCACCACATCCAGGCCGCTGGCCCGCAGGATCGCACCCACCTCGTGTCGGCTGCGGAGGTGAGCCGACAGGCGATCATCGTCGGCCCCGAGACCGCCGAGGTAGATGATTCGCTGGACGCCTGCCACCTTCGCAGCCGTCGCGAAACGTTCGGCGGCCAGCCGGTCGGCTCGCTCAAAGTCGACGCCGCTCTCCATCGAATGCACGAGCCAGTAGGCCACGTCGATACCCTGGCAGGCCCGCGCGAGATCGTCCGGATCAGACGCATCGCCCGGCATGACCTCGACCTGAGGCCCGACGAGGGCAGCCAGCTTGGCCGGTCTTCGAGCAAGGCAGCGGACAGCATGGCCACGCCGCTCGAGCTCCGGCAACAGCACACCACCGACGTAGCCTGTCGCGCCTGTGAGAAGAATGTTCACGGCTTATTGACGTTTGAATACTTGATTCAAGGTTGAAGGCCAGAAAAACCCGAAGCGGAGCGAAGGGATGCCAGGAGTGAACCGTTCAAAGATCAATAGGCCTACGGCTGGTCGACTTCGAAGGCGTCCACCATGCGCCTCGGGTCACCTTCCTTGAAGCCCGCCATGAACCACTTCACCCGCTGCTCGCTCGTGCCGTGTGTGAAGTTTTCGGGCTGGACGTAGCCCTGCGTCTGCTTCTGAATGCGGTCATCACCAATCGCGGCGGCTGCGTTGAGGGCGTCACGGATGTCCTGCTCGTCGAGCACGCCCTCGTAACGGGCCATGTGATGCGCCCAGACCCCGGCGAGAAAATCGGCCTGCAGCTCCAAGCGGACCGAGGCCTGGTTGTATTCCTCGTGAGTCACTCGGCCCTGGAGCGCCTGCATCTGCTGGCTGATTCCAAGCTGGTTCTGGATGTGGTGGCCGAACTCGTGGGCGATCACATAGGCGTGGGCGAACTCGCCCGAAGCGCCGAATCGCCGGCGGAGCTCCTCATAGAACGCGGGGTCGATGTACACGGTTTTGTCGAGCGGACAATAAAACGGCCCCATGCCGGCGCTCGCCAGGCCGCAGCCGCTTTGCACGCGGTCGGTAAACATCACGAGCTTGGCCGGGGCAAACTGTTGGCCAAATGCCTTCGGGAAGAGCCTCGACCAGGTGTCTTCATTGTCGGCCACGACCGTGCGAATGAACGCGCCCATCGCATCGTCGACGGGTTCCGCCGGGGCCACCTGCGGTGCCCCTTGCGGATTGTCGAACAACATCAGCACGGGCACGAGGTCAGGAAAAAAAATCGCCGCCGCGAGAATGATGAGGGCGAGAAAGCCACCACCGACGGCCACCTGCTGCGGGCCAACGCCCCGCCGATCCTCGACGTTGGTGCTTTCGCGTCTGCCTTGCCAACGCATCGATGCCTCCCGGAAAGCCCTGGAACGCGGCGAGCCTTACCGGCCGCCGCGACGTTTCTCGACGGCTCGCACGAGGGCCGCGCCCATACCGGCCGGGCTCTCGGCGATTTCAATACCCGCGTCGGCGAGGGCCGCGAGTTTGGCAGTGGCTGTCCCCTTGCCGCCGGAGATGATGGCCCCGGCGTGACCCATGCGCTTGCCGGGGGGCGCCGTCTGACCGGCGATGAACGCGGCGACGGGCTTCGTGACATGGTGTTTCACGAACTCGGCAGCTTCCTCTTCGGCACTGCCGCCGATCTCTCCCATCATCAGGATCGCATGCGTATCAGGATCAGCCTCAAAGAGCTTCAGGATGTCGATGAAGGATGAGCCGACGAGCGGGTCGCCTCCCAGGCCCACGCAGGTGCTTTGGCCATGCCCGAGCTGGGTGAGCTGCCAGACCGCCTCATAGGTGAGCGTGCCCGAGCGGCTCATCACGCCGACATGGCCAGGGGTATGGATATAGCCCGGCATGATCCCGATCTTGCACTCGGCCGGCGTGATGACGCCGGGGCAGTTGGGGCCGATGAGCCGGCTCCCCGAGTCTTTGAGGACCGGCAGCACGCGAGCCATATCAAGGACGGGAATCCCCTCGGTAATCGCAATCACGAGCTCGATACCCGCACCGATTGCTTCGAGGACCGCATCGGCGGCAAACGCCGGCGGCACGAAGATCATCGTGGCATTGCAGCTGGTGGCATCGCGGGCCTCCGCCACCGTGTTGAAGACCGGCAGGCCGGCGACCGTCTCGCCCCCCTTGCCCGGCGTCACGCCGCCCACCATCCGCGTGCCGTAGTCGAGGCAGCCGCGGGTATGAAACTCTCCGACCTTGCCGGTGATGCCCTGGCAGATAACTCGGGTGTCGCGATTGACGAGGATGCTCATGTGAAAAGCTGTTCGCCGGAGGCCGGCAGCATGGGAGGGGGTTGGGGAATCAGGCCTTACTGGCAGCCACGACTTTCTTCGCGGCGTCGGTGAGGCCGTCGGCTGTGATGATCGAGGTGCCGCTCTCGGCCAAGATTTTCTTGCCTTCGGCCACCTCGGTGCCTTCCAGCCGGACCACGAGCGGCACCGTGAAGCCGATTGTCTTGGAGGCCTCCACGAGCGCCGTGGCAATGGTGGTGCAACGCATGATGCCGCCAAAGATATTGACGAGGATCGCCTTGACGTTGGAGTCTGACAGGATGATCCGAAACGCCTCGGTCACCTGATTGACGTCGGCACCGCCGCCAACATCCAGAAAATTCGCAGGCTCACCGCCGTGGAGCTTCACGAGGTCCATCGTGCTCATCGCGAGGCCGGCCCCGTTGACGAGGCAGCCGATTGTGCCGTCGAGTTTGACATAGGAGAGACCTGCCGCCGCCGCACGGATCTCGGCCGGCTCTTCCTCCCCTTCGTCGCGGAGAGCGACGACGTCTTTGTGGCGAAACAGGGCGTTGTCGTCGAAGGTCATCTTGGCGTCGAGGGCAACGAGCGTGCCATCCTTCGTGAGCACGAGCGGATTGACTTCGAGGAGTGAGGCATCGAGCGAAACGAACGCCGTACACAGCCTGCGAAAGAAGGTTTCGGCATGCCGCCAGCTGGCGGTCGGGAGGCCCAATTTCGAGGCGAGAAGCCGTGCCTGCCAGCCAGCGAGGCCGCGGTCAGGATCAAAGGGCTCCGCGAGAATGAGCTCTGGCGTCTTGGCGGCGACTTCTTCGATATCCATGCCGCCGGCGGTGCTGGCGATGAGGACGGGTGACGCGGCAGCACGGTCGACGAGGATGGCACAGTACAGTTCGCGGTCGATGGCACAGCCACTCTCCACAAACACCTGCCGCACAGTTTGGCCGGCGGGACCGGTCTGAATTGTGACGAGCGTCTTGTTGAGCAGACCTTCAGCGATCCGTCGGGCATCCGCGGCGCTCTTGGCGAGTTCGACGCCCCGCTGGGTCGTGCCGGGCACCTGCCCCTTGCCGCGGCCGCCCGCATGGATCTGCGCCTTCACGGCACAGACCGGCGTACCGAGCGCCTCAAACGCAGCGGCGGCTTCGTCTGGGGTGCGGGCGACTTTGCCCACCAGGACGGGCACGCCGGCGGCCCGCAGGAGATCCTTGGCCTGATACTCGTGAATTTTCATGCGCTAGACAGAGCCTCGAGCCGGTGCGTGCCTGGTGGCGACCACGAGCCGCCACCGAAGCCCGAAATATCGCAGGAAACGAGAGCGCCGCAACCCTCGCGGCTGGTGCCCGCTGTCAATCGCCGCTGCGTGGCGGAAGCCCCGCGGCCGCGACGGCAGTGGCCCAGGCCTCGGGTGCGGCCGCGGCAATTCTCGCTGCCTGGTCCCGCGCCGTGTCGAGCGGGCAGGCCGTCAGATACCCGGCGACCGCTCGCCGCACGAGCGGGTCGTCGCGGCCAAAGGTGTTCCAGAGCGACGCGATCTCATACACCGAATTCCAGTGCTCATAGCGGGCCAGATCGACGACTGCATCGGCGGCCACCGCTGGATTCGCAACGAGCCGCGCGGCGGCCTCCGCGACTCGCTCCCTGGGCACACGGTCGGCCAAGAACTCCCAGGCAAAGCGAAGTGCGGCGAGGGCATGCCGGGCGTCACCGGCGCGGGTGTTCTCCGAGAGGAGACCGTGTGCAGCCAACCAATCGATCGCGGCCTCACCGCGGGCAACAAGCAAGCCCCCCAAGAGGCCGTCGTAACCAGCACGGAGGTCGTTGGCTGGTGCGCTGATGGCGCGATTGAGCGTTGCCAGGCAGGCATCGGCTTCCGCGATGTCGCCTTCAGCCCGCGCGCGTGCGGCCACGATGCCGACGGCCAAACCGAAAAAGCCACGCCGCCGCTCGTCAATCGCCGGCTCGTCGAGCCATGCGCGAAGTTTTCCGGCGTCGAGCGCGTCGGCTGCGCTGACGACATCCCCGTAGGAGGCGAGGCCAAATTCCAGGAAGGCATCCTCGGCCAGCGCGCGATCGGGATGCTCGAGCCGTCGGGCAAACCAACGCAGCCGCTCACTGGCCGGGGCTTCGGTCGCCGGCACTGCCACGATGTACCCCAGGAGGGTCTCATCCGCGGCGATGGCCTCGAAGCGACGTTCATCCTCGACGCCGTCGTCACCGAACAGGATCGCCGTGCCGACGACCGGGCCGGAAACCCGAGCCGTGATGGTCTCATCGATTCTGGCGCCGTCGCCACGCAGGATGGTCCGTACGCCAAACGACTGGCGGATCACGCCAGCGTCATGCATTGCCTCACCAGTCGCCTCACCAATCGCCACGACGCTCGCAGCATCCCGCCGCGCCGCGAGTGGTCGCCCCACGACATCACAAAATGGGCAGGCGTCAGCTGCGGCCGAGAGCCCCAAAAACACGAGCGCGAAGCACCAGGTTCGCGGATCATGGAGCATGCGGCCGTCGTCAGGTGTCGTCACTGCACCTCATCGCCGTCGAGGGCATAGATGGCGAGGTGCACGCCGTCCGGGCCCCGCAGTTCGTTGATCCGAAACGTGCCCGCCACGGCGACCGGCCGCACTGAGAATGAAGCGGTCACCCCCGGCCGCATCCGGACGACGATGCAGTCATGCAGTGCCGCGCCAGGTCCAAAACAGCATTCCTGGTTGTCGCGGACGAGGACAAACTGCGTAAGGCCTCGCTGCTGGAAGCTTGGCAGGATGTAGCCACGAATCCGAATGGGTTCCCCGGCCAGCGCCATCACCCGCTTCGGGAGCAGATCGCGGGTGAATGGGGCGCCCTTCTCCATGTCGAGTTTGATATCATCGAACGTCGTTTCCCTGGGTGCAGCAGTGGCACGACGGGGCGGATCCACAGCCGCGGGTCGGGCTTCTGGTGTGGCTGCCGCGGAAGGTGCACCGGCCTGTGGGGCGGTGCTGCGTCCCGGCGACTCCCCACAGCCGCTGGCCAGCATGGCCGCGACGAGGCAGACAACGCTCGCGGCCCGGTGTGTCGTCATGCTTCCAGATCCATGGCGAGGCCGCATCCGTTGCGGTCACTACCGCAGAAACCCGTCGTCGATGTGATACATGACGCCACCGCCGAGCTCGGCCACGCCCGCGGGCTCGACGCGGAACCGACCTGCGATTTTCACGAGCCGCTGCGTGTAGGCGATGCCGGCCGGATTGGAGAGCCGCACGAGCACGCGGTCGGTGAGCTTGGGATCGCCACCGAAGCAGCAGTCTCCTTGGTCGCGGCAGAGGATGAATTCCGTGATCCCCTTCTGCCGCTGCCCCGGATACATATACCCCTTCAGGAGAACGTCCTGGCCATGCAGCACAGTCGCCGACTCTGGGATCGCTGTCGGCGGATCGCCTGGCAATGGCTGCAGCAGCCCGTACTGGATGCGGACAAATCCTTCCGGCAGTTCACGGATGAATGTGATGGTGTGGTAGGCGATGCCAGCGGCAAGAACGACGATAGACCCTGCCAAGGCAGCGAGCGCGAGCCCGCGGCCGGTGACCGCCTCGCTACGGCGAGTGACATCCTGGAGGGCAACTCCCGAGAGCACGATCGCCATGACGGGCACGGCGATGAGCGACCAGCTCACAAACGCGATCGGGGAGAGCACCGCCACGCACACCGCCGCGATCGCCGCGCCCGAGAGCGAGCGATAGGTCTCGATGTCGGCGACCGGCCGCGGGGCGCGGTCGAGCGGCAGCGTCGGGGAGTCGAAAAGTCCTGTGCTCATGGCGCGTGTCAACGGGGGCCGGCAGCTGGCCTGAGCGTGGCCCGCGCGAACGCGGCCACGACGAGTACCAAAACCGCCCAGATGGTCCACTGCCAGCCGCGGGCAGGCGCAGACGATGGTGCTGCGGACGGAAGCCCAGCTGGCGTGGTTGCTTCCGCGGCGGACGGCGCCGCCGTGGGATCCTCGTCCCCCTGCACTTCCTCGATGACGCCGAGGAGGGGCGAGTCGGTCGCCGGTGGGGTGGGCTCATCGCCCGGCTCACCGGCCGCGGTAATCCCCGCCAGGCCAGCCATGGTCGCGGCCCGGCGGACCGCTTCCGGGTCAATCTTCTCGAACTCCGTGACGGCTGCCGCAGCCTCGGGAAGCGGACAGGCCCGCAGGTAGTTCACGATCGGTTCGCGGACGAAAATGTTGTCTGCCTTGGCATCCTTGAAGATCGCGACGAGCCGGTCGATCACCGACCAATCCTCCCAGCGGGCCAAGTCGGCAATGACGAGGTCGGCCAGCTTGGGTTCGTCGAGCAAGAGCCGCAGCGACGCAAGCACCCGCTCACGTGGCACGAGGTCAGACTCCTCTCCGAGAAACCGCAGCGCCATCACCGCTGCGTAGGTCTCGGTAAAAGGAATCTCTTTCTCGCTGCCGGCCCGCTTCAAGAAGAGGTCATCGACGAGATCGAGCGCCTGGCCACCCTTGAGCGCACCGTAGCAGGCAATCATCGCATCGAGGCCACCACGCATCTCCGGCTGGTCGGCTGCCGGTCCCTTGCCCGCGATGATCGTGGCAATTCTTTCGGCATCGGCGTCGTCGCCACACGCGCCGAGCATCGTGGCATACAGCCGGCGGCGGTCGGCCTGCACTTTCGGATCTTCGATCCAGCCGAGCAAACGGCCTGAATCCATCCGATCAGCGAGTCCTTTCAAGTCTTCATAGGGGGCGACGGCAAACTCATCGTAGGCGTCACGGGCGAGGGAGTCGTCTTCGTCTTCGAGGTGCCCCATGAAGAAGGCCAGCCGGTCAGGCCCCTTCTCCGGCAGGCCGCCGAGCGCCTTCACATACACAACACCCCGCTCGCTCAGTCGGATCGGGCTACTCCACACCAGATGCTCGGGTTCGATTGCCATGAGCAGAAAGAGCGTGCCGACCGGCTTGTCCTCGAGCACGATCGCTTCGATCGGTGTGGCAGATTGGCCGGTGTGGCCGGCCGTGGCGACGAGGTCGCCTCCCTTGATCACCTCGACGACCTCAAATTTGCCTTTCGGCAACGGCCCCTCGGCCTGTGGCCCGAGCGCGGCGGCCGGAGGCGACTCGACCAGCCTGACGATGACCGCGGCTTCGCTCTGGGCGATCTCCTGAGCAAACGTCAGCGAGACCGCGGAGCAGAAGGGGCATGCCCGGGCGTGGGTAGTGATCGCGAAGGCCACCACGAGCCCGACCACAACCAGCACGCCGTGGAAGAAGTCTCCCGTCGCAGGAAGCGACCGTCGCCGACCATGGAAAACCTCGGCTTTTCCATAGGTCGTCCAAGTGGAAAAAGGCCATGGATGGCTTTTTCCACGGGCCGTGAGCGCAGCCGGAAGGCGGGAATGATGCATCATGATTGCATTGTAGCGATTTCAAACGCCCAAAGCCCGGCCATTTTGGACCCGGACAGCACGTCTCACAGCCACTTGGCGACGTCGGTTCGGTAGGCTGCCAGGGCCGGCATGAGGGCCGCCCCAATGGCCAGCAGGACCAGAAACGGCACGAGCATAAGCTCGCCGAGCGGGGCCGACGAGAAGAACCCAGCCGAGACACCGGCATTGGTCGTGATGAGCGGCCCGATCGCCGCCACGATCCCGTGGCCGAGGACCCAGCCCGCGAGCCCGCCGCCGACGGCTAAGAGCAGTGCTTCCAAGAGCACAATGGCCAGCACGTGGCTCCGCCGGGCTCCCAGCGCCCGCATCACCGCGACGTCGCGGCTGCGCTCGAGGGCCGAGCCCACCATACTCACGAGGATGCCAATGGCCGAGACAATGACGACGAGGGTCGTGACCAAGAGCAGCAAGAGCTCGAGCGGTCGCACGAAGAGGTCCAGAAGCGTGCGAATCTCACGGACTGGTTCAGCAGCCTGACCATCGCGGCCCTCGTTCACCGTGTTCTTCAGGCCCATGGCCAGAAGCTCGGGCGGCATGCCGCCAGGCGATGCGGTCTGGACGAGGATCGCTGTGACTTCTCGCTGGTCGACAGGCAGCGGCAGAGGCCGCCCCGGTGGTGCTGCCGTGTCTTGCGGACGGGTTGCAGCGTGCGTCTCGCTACCCTCGGCCAACGCCTCGTCTGCAGGCACCGGCTTCGAGTGCCCTTCCTGGAGATAAAACCCTTCCATGTTCACGTACACGCCGCGGTCGACGGGCGTGTCGGTGCGGGCGACGATGCCCAGAATCGTGAAGGGATCGTGAACCAGGCCGTCATCGGCGCCGTGCGTGGGGGCGATCGTGTCGCCGACTGAGAGGCCGAGTGTGTGGGCCACCGTGCTACCGATGACGGCGCCGAAGAACTCGTCGTCGCGAAAATTACGGCCAGTCCCAAACGTGAAGCCGCGGCCGTCGCCGACCGTGAGCGTGTCGAAATAGGCGGCGTTCGTCCCGACCACGCGAAAGCTCTTGTAGTAGTCCCCCATGCAGATCGGCACGGCGACGGCGACGCTCCCCGCAAATCGCCCGTCGATCGTGTCGGCGCGGGCCTCCGCCGGCAGAAATTCCTCGTAAAAATCCCAGCCGATGTTCTCGACCGGCTTGCTCACAAGATAGACACTGTTGAGCACGAGCTGGAGCGGGCTCCCCTTGGCCCCGACGATGAGGTTGTAGCCCAGCCCCTGCCCCGAGGCGAAGGCGTCATGGACCACGCCCCCGATGACGAGCGTCGCCACGACGAGCGCCACACCCAGCGCGAGCGACAGCGCCGTCAGCCCGCTCGTGAGGAGCCGCTGCCGAATGCTGCGCCAGGCGATACCGAGGAGCGACATGGTTTGGAGTCTGGACCTGAGAGTGAACGTCGTACGGCAGCCGGGATTATCCGCGGCCTACCCGGTTGAATTCTGCCAGCGCGAGCCGCCGCGGGAACTGACGGGCCACATCGGGATCATGCGTCACCACAACGAGCGCCACGCCATGCTCGGTGCAGGTGTTCTTGAGGAGATCAATCACCTGCTGCTGGTGCGCCGCGTCGATGCTGGCGGTGGGCTCATCGGCGAGCACCACGGATGGCCGGTTGGCCAGGGCCCGGGCCACGGCCACCCGCTGCTGCTGTCCGATCGAAAGCTCGGCGGGCTTGTGGTGCAGGCGATGGCCAAGGCCGACGGCCTCCAGGAGCGCCATCGCTCGGCCGCGGTCGGGCCGGCCCGATCCAAACGACATCGCGACGAGGACGTTTTCCAGCGCCGTGAATCCGGGGAGCAAATTGAACTGCTGGAAGACCAGGCCGAGCGCGTCTGCGCGGAGCCGATCGCGGCGGCTCTCCGGCAGCCGCGTGATGTCAGTGCCCGCGACCTCTACCCGGCCGGAGTCGGGCCGCATGATTCCGGAGATGACATGCAGGAGCGTCGATTTCCCCGAGCCGCTCGTGCCCTCGAGGGCAGCCTGTTCGCCGGCCGCCAGCTCAAACCCAGGCACATCAAGCACGTCCACCCTTTCGCCCCCTGGCATGGCGAAACTCTTGCGGACGTTTTCGAGGCGGATGACGGGTGTGGGCATGGCAGGCCGCAGCCTACCGCGCGTCAGAGCCCAGCGCCACGCGGGGTTTTGTCGGCAGTGGGTGCGGTCGATTGAGAACCGCTGCGAGAAGGGGGTATATTTCCGCCGCTAGAGAGTGCCGGCCTCCCGCGGCGTCGCGGGCCCGCTCGTTTCGATCCAAGGACCGGTCCAAAGCCCCAATTCGTCTCAGGAGATTCGCCGTGCCTATCCGCGTCGGTATCAACGGCTTCGGCCGCATCGGTCGCCTCACCTACCGCGCCATCTACGAGAAGTACGGCCTCGACGGCGACGTCCAGGTGGTGGCGATCAACGACCTCACCGACGCGAAGACCAATGCCCACCTTCTGGCCTACGACTCCAACTACGGTCCTTTCGCGGGGAAGGTGAGCCACGAGGGCAACGACATCGTCGTAGACGGCAGGAAAATCAAAGTGTTTGCCGAGCGCGAGCCGGGAGCGATTCCGTGGGGCACGCAGGACGTGCAGATCGTCGTCGAGAGCACGGGCTTCTTCACCGATGCCACCAAGGCCGTGGCCCACAAGCGCGACAGTGTCAAGAAGGTCGTCATCTCGGCCCCGGCCAAGAATGAAGACCTCACGATCGTGCTCGGCGTCAACAGCGGCATGTATGACCCGAAGAAGCACCATGTCATCTCGAATGCCTCCTGCACGACCAACGGCCTGGCGCCCGTGGCCAAGGTGCTCCACGAGACCTTCGGGATTGAGAAGGGGCTTCTGACGACGGTCCACGCCTACACCAACTCGCAGAAGACCGTGGACACCGCGGCCAAGGATCTTCGGGATGCCCGGGCGGCAGCGCTCAACATCGTGCCCTCGAGCACGGGTGCCGCGCGGGCCGTGGGCCTCGTGATTCCCGAGCTTCAAGGGAAGTTCACCGGCATGGCGTTCCGCGTGCCGGTCTCGACGGTGAGTGTTGTCGACTTTACGGCGCTTCTGAAGAAGGACGCCCCACCAGCCGACATCAACGCGGCGATGAAGAAGGCCGCCGAAGGGCCGCTCAAGGGCATCCTGCGGTACTCCGACGAAGAGCTTGTGTCGACGGATCTGAAGAAGGACCCGCACAGCTCGATCTTCTCGGCCGTCGACACGATCGGCCTGGGCAACTTCGTGAAGGTGGTGAGCTGGTACGACAACGAGTGGGGTTATTCCTGCCGCGTCGCCGACCTGCTCAATTTCCTCGAAGACCAGGGACTGTAGGCCAGTCCGCTACCGGACCGGGACGAGGGCTTCGGCTTCGAGGCGACCGGTGCCCGTGGTGGCATCGACGTGGAGCCGCACGTGGTCACCCGTGGGGGACGTACCCTGCCATGGGAGATCGAGCGCGATGCCGCGGTGACGGCCAGTCGGTCGGAACCGCGCGAGCGCCTCGGCGGCCGGAATTGTCCAGCGGGCAATCGGCGGCGCTCCGGGAGGCAGCGCTGCGTCGTAGGCTGTCACCGTGAGATCGCCCGCAAATCCTGCCGTCAGTCGTTCGCTTGAGTCCCGTGGCTCGATCGCAAAGGTGAGGCTGGCACTCGCGGCTGTGCCGCCCACGGGCTTGATGACAAGCCGCAGCGGGTCACCGCCTGCCGATTCCTCGTAGCCAACCCGCACCAGCGCCGGCCCATCCGCCCCGCGCGGTGGAGTCATGGGCTTCACCGCCGGATCAATAGCCGCAGCGGAGGGTGGCAGCGAAAGCCCACCGGCCCGCGGCGGCACGAACGGCTCATCGGGAAGCGCCGGTACGCCTTCGAGCGTGGGAGGCGCGAAATCCACAGGTGGACCACCCCGGGGGGGCGGCAGCGGAGACACGTCCGGCAGTTCCAGAGATGGGGGGATCGTGGTGGCGGGCGGCACCCGCGTGCCGGCGGGCCGACCCCGCCTGGACGGCGCCGGATCATCGGCCGCATTCACCCCGAGCTGTCGTCGCAGGCTCGTATTCTCGTCGTCCACGGAGGACAGCCGGGCCTGCTTGTCGGCCAGCTCATCCTGGAGGTAGTAGATCTGGTCTTCCTGGTAGCGAAGCTCGCGTTCGAGGAGCTGCTGATTCAGGTCGCTCTTGCACCCGGCAGCGACGACGATCGCCACGCCCGTGAGCATGAACCGCATCCGACCATGGAAAGCTTCAAGTCTCATGATGCGCCTCCTTGCGCCTCATTCGGACCCGCCGAAACCGTCTTATCCCTTGACCATTGGCATGTGCTCGATCACCTCGTCGATGAGTCGGTACTCGCGCGCCTCCTGCGCCGACATGAACCGGTCTCGATCCGTGTCCGCCTCGATTTTCTCGAGCGGATGCCCGGTGTGCTTGAGGAGGATGGTGTTGAGCTTGTGCTTGACGTTCTTGAATTCCTTGGCGTGGATCATGATCTCCTCCGCCGTTCCCTCCATGCCGGCCAGCGGCTGGTGGATCATGATTCGGGCATTGGGCAGGGCCCGTCGCTTGCCCGCGGCGCCGGCCGCCAAGAGCACCGCGCCCATACTCGCTGCCTGGCCAATGCAATAGGTGGCCACGTCGCAGGTGACGAACTGCATGGTGTCGTAGATGGCCAGCCCCGCCGTGACGCTGCCGCCAGGGGAATTGATATAGAGGTGGATGTCGGACTTCGGGTCGTCCTGTTGAAGGAAGAGCAGTTGGGCCACGATGGCGTTGGCCATCTCATCGTTGACCTGGGTGCCGAGAAAGATGATGCGGTCTTTGAGCAGGCGGGAATAGATATCCATCGCCCGCTCTTCTCGGCCGCTCTTCTCGATCACATAGGGAATCAGGGGCATGGAAAATATCTCGGGCGTGGGCGGGAGGCGGCGACTCAGTCGGTCTCTTCTGCCTCGACGGGCGGTTTCGCGATCACGTCGTCGACGAGGCCGTATTCCTTAGCCTCCGTGGCAGTGAGGTAGCGGTCACGGTCGGTGTCTTTGGCAATCCGCTCGATCGGCTGGCCGGTGTGCGAGGCCAGGATCTCGTTCAAGACGGCGCGGGTCTTGAGGATCTCATCGGCCTGAATCTCGATGTCGCTCACCTGCCCACCCACCTGGCCATAAGGCTGGTGGATCATCACCTTGGCATGCGGCAGCGAGAACCGTTTGCCCTTGGACCCACCGGCAAGCAGCACTGCTCCACCGCTGGCCGCGAGGCCGACGCAGTAGGTGGCCACCTGACAGGTGAGGATCTGCATCGTGTCGTAAATTGCCATCGTGGAGGTCACGCTGCCACCGGGCGAGTTAATGTAGAAGTGGATGTCCTTCCGTCTGTTCTCGCTCTGAAGGTAGAGCAGTTTCATGACGACTTCGTTGGCATTGCCGTCGAAGATCTCTCCCTGCAGGAAGACGATCCGGTTCTCGAGCAGGAGGTCGCCGAGGGTCATCGTCCGCTGCCGCTGGTAGTCGCGGTGGGCGGAGTTGGCTTGTGGCGAAAGGTGGCCGGGAAGGCTTGGCATCGGGCTCTCGGGGGAGGGGCCTGGGGTCGTTAGCCCCGCGGGCGTTCGGCCGGCTCGGCTTGGGTGGCGACGGGGATCTCATCGTCTCCAATGGCCTCGCCGCAAATGGCGTGATCGACCGCTTCGGTGTCGGGAGCAGGGAACTCAAACGGCACGTCCTTGAACGAGGCGTGCGAGGTGACGACGTCGACGGTCTTGCGTTCGATGATCTGGTTGCGGAGGACATCCATCAGACCACGTCGCTCGAGACTCGCCCGCACGCGGCGGGAAGACTCGCCAGACTGCGTCGCGATGGCGCGAATCTCCTCGTCGTAGTCAGCAGCCGAGTCGGTGATCCCTTCCTCCTCCGCGATTCGCTCCAGGATGAAGTGCTCCTTGAGCGATCGGGCGGTCGAGGCCATGGCCGATTGCCGCAGTTCGTTGACATGCCGGCGAATCGAGTCGTCATCAAAGCCGCTGCGGCGAAGCTCGAGGATCGTCCGCTCGAGCTCCCGCTGGGCTTGGCGGCGGAGAAGGTCTGGGGGCAAATCCCACGCTGCCGATGCGGTGAGCGCCGCCGACACCTGCTGCCGCACTTGGCGACGACGGTGCCACTCGAGCTGGCTCACGAGCTGGCCGCGGACGGCCGTGCGAAGGGCTTCCTCGCTTTCGAATCCACCGAGCTCTTCGAGAACCTCAGGCGTGAGTTCCGGCAGTTCGAGCTTCTTGATGTCGAGCACCTCGACATCAAGCGTCACGTCCTTGCCACGCAGGGCTTCGGTCGCTGCTTCGTCGGAGACCTTCACGGTTGTCGTGACGGTCTCACCTGGTTTGGCCGTGGCAACGAGGGTCTCGAACCCAAGAAGCGTGCCGTCGGCAAACGAAACCCGGGGGCGAACGACGATCTCGACCTCGTTGGCATGAGAGAGTCGCTCGCTGCCGTCGCGGAACCGGAGGTTGGCGACCACCAGGTCACCCACCGTGGGGCTGCCGGAGTGGGGCACGAAGCGGGCCCGCTCCCGCAGCACGTTGGCGAGCGCTTGGTCTTCGTCGGCCTGGCCGATGTCACGGGCGGGCCGCGCGATCACGAGACCCTTCCACGTGGGAAGCTCGAACTCCGGCCGCACCTCGATCGAAAACTCGAAGGTGAGCGAACCATCGTCTGGGATCACCACAGCATCGAGGTCGAGATCGGGCTCACTGATGGGGGCGAGCTTGCCCCCTTCGGAGACCTGTGCCATCGCGTCGGTCACGAGCTTGGATCGAACCTGTTCGTCGAGCTCCTTCTTGAACCGATTGCTCACGAGGCGACGGGGTGCCCGCCCTGGCCGGAAGCCAGGCAGGAGCGCCGAGGGCATCAACTCGCCAATGCAAGTGTCTCGATAGCGGTCGATGTCGACACGAGGAATCGTGACCGTCACCCGCCGCTGGCAGGTGGAAACCTCATCGATATGAATCGTGAGGTCGAGTGGTTTCGGGGCGTCTGCCTCCTCGGTGGCGGTGGCGACACCCGAGGATTCGGTGGAGGAGCTGGACGACATCGGGACTTCCGGGGGAAGAAGCGGGAACGCAGAGAGTACAAGGGCAACAAACGAAGCGGGTGATGGGATTCGAACCCACGACAACCACGTTGGCAACGTGGTGCTCTACCAACTGAGCTACACCCGCGCGGGCTCCGCCACGACGGCCGGCAGGACGGATTTTCCGGCCCCCGGGCGATCTGCGGGAACCCGGCGATTATAGGGCACAAGCAGGGTGCCGCAAGGTCACTCGAACGGGGTTGCCGGGGGCGTCTGGCGAGGCAAGGCAAGGGCGTTTTATCTGGCTCTCGGCGGAGTTTAGACTCATGGCTCGAGAGAGTGTCGACACGTGTGGGACGCAGTGTCGCTGTTCCGCGGCACTCTCCCAGCTTCACCGCCTTGACTGATTGCCCATGGAAATTCGTTTTGTCTTCAAGTCAACCTCGGGCAAGCCGCGGGTGCACTCGAAGCGACTGCCGGTGGTGGTGGGTCGCTGTGATGCCGAGGATGTCAGGCTTCGGATCCCGATCGATTCCGTGAGCCGTCGTCACTGCGAGTTCTTCGCCGATGACAAGGGCGGAGTCTGCCTCCGCGATCTCGGTTCCACCAACGGCACCCTTCTCAATGGAAAAGCGGTCGAGACGAAAGCCCAAGCTGTCGTGCCGCCAGGCAGTTCGGTGAAGGTTGGTACGGTTGTCTTCCGTGTTGACTTCAAGCCGCCCCGTCACGATCCCGATGCCGACACGATCGGCATCGAGGAGGCGTCGGAGCCACCATCACTCTCGAAAGCTCCGACGGAGCGGCTCTTGCCAGGTGGCGAAGGTGATGGCGCCGACGACGAGCTTGAGATGGATGGCGATAACGAGGGCGCGCCGGCCGCCGGCTTCGCGTTCCTCGAGGCTGCAGGATCTGAATCGGCTGACGACGCTGCAGAGGAGTCTGAGAATGACGAGCCGCCTGCGGCCGGCGACGAGAATCTCGAGGACTTCTTCAAGGGCCTCAAATGACGGCTCCGCAGGGACGATCCGAGGATGCGGCCGCGCGCCCTCCTGCCCGCCGCGTCACCGTGCCTGACCTCGCTGCGGCCACGCGGCCGTTGACGATGGTGACTGCCTACGACTGGCCCACCGCGAGGCTTGCCGACGAGGTGGGTGTCGACTGTGTGCTCGTTGGCGACAGTGTGGCCATGGTCGTGGCGGGTCGCGACTCCACGATTCCCGCCACGCTCGAGCAGATGATCTACCACGGCGAGATCGTCGCCCGCGCCGTCAGGCGGGCGATGGTGGTGGTCGACCTCCCGTTTCCGCTCCAGCACCTGGGCGTCCGCAAGGCGATTGCCGCGTCGGCCAGGCTGCTTAAGGAGACGGGCTGCCAAGGGGTGAAACTCGAGGGCACTGCCGGCGAGGCCGATGTGATCGCGGCGCTGGTGGCGGCTGGAATCCCCGTGATGGGGCATGTCGGCCTGCGGCCTCAGGCCGTGCATCAGCTCGGCGGCTACCGCATGCAGCGAGACGGCGAGCAACTCCTCGCCGATGCCAAAGCGGCGGCCGATGCCGGTGCCTTTGCCGTGGTGCTCGAGTGCGTTCCCCGCGCGGTTGCCGCGGAGATCACCGCCGCGCTGCCCGTTCCCACGATTGGGATCGGTGCCGGGAGCGACTGCGGCGGGCAGGTGCTCGTGATGCACGACCTCATCGGCCTCTCCGATGGCCGCGTGCCGCGGTTTGTCCGTCGGTACGCCGAAACTGGCCGCACGATTCGCGAGGCCCTCGCTGCCTGGAAGGCAGATGTCGAGGCCCGCGCATTTCCCGGACCGGCTGAGACCCTTGGCTAACAGACTGTGGAAAGAGTCTGCCGCCGCACGATGCGGCGACTGCCGACCATGGAAAACCTCGGCTTTTCCATCGGTCGGCCGAGTGGAAAAAGGCCATGGAGGGCTTTTTCCGTGGACAGCCAAGTGCTCAGCCGCTTATGGCACGACCAATTCGTCGGAGATGATGACGGGCCTGCCGGCCGTCACACCCGCCGGCGTTGGTGCGCCCGACATCGCGGCTGGCCCGGCCATGGGCATGCCCCCCTCGGCCATCCCCATGCCGCCGCACTCATTGCAGCCTGGCGCGGGGGCGCAGGGGGCTGGACCTGCCTGACCGCAGACGCGCGGTGGCGGCGCGATAGCAGCCTGCGGGGCAGCGCCCGGTGGAACGAAGCCGGGAGGCAGGTGACCAAAGCACCGCTCGTACTTCCACACTTCGAGCGCAATGTACCGCTCGCTCATGGCCTTGCAGCCACCGGCGGTACTGGCGACGACAATCGCGGCCGTCGCCCAGGCCATTCCGCTCCACACGCTCGCTTGCATCGCTCCATCTCCTGACCAGGCGTCTGCTCGCGTGTCCGGTCGATCGCGGGATCGATCGACGAAAAGAATCGTGTCGCGAGTCAAGCAACACTACCCCACGCCAAGCGCGCAGCAACGTGCGCAGAGGATGAGATGAAGAGGATCGAACCCCAACCGCGAGAACGTATGACGATCATGCCGGCCGCACCGCCATTGGCAGTGTGCAGACCTCGGAAATCGTCTCCCGTCACACGAGTGGGTGGAGGGCCAGGCGGACCGGGATCGCCCCCACGGGCAGGGCCACGCATGGATTTCTTCCACGTGCAGCCGGCGTCAGCCCTTGCGGTGACGAATCCGAGCTCGCATCCGCCGCTTCTTCTGGCCGAGTTTGCGGCGGCCCTTGCCCGTTTTCTTGACGCCCATCAGTGCCCTCCAAAAGTTGCGACACTCCGGCCGCCGTAGAAGTTTTGTAAGATGATGGGCGTCCGATTTCAAGCGAACCCGCTGCATGATCGCGTTCTTCCCTACCTATGCGCGGCGAATCGAGGGAGGATGGCGGGCTGCCGTGGCTGGCATGGTGACGCGTCCCCTCCCGGAATCGAGCCGGCGCCGGAGCCTCGCGGTGGCCGTCCTCAAGCGGCTTCTCGAGCTCGATGAAGCCGATCTCGACACCGATATCTTCCGGCGACGGGCCGACTCGTTCCTCTTCCAGCGGGTTGCCGGCCACCGGGTGGTCGTCGATCTGGGAGGGCGACGGCTGGATGCCGGATCGAGCGACCGCACCGGCCACTTCACCGCGAGCTTCGACCTTGAGGACGATTTTGTCACGGGGCTCGGGCAGGCCGTCGGCCCAGAGGAGCGGTGGCTTTCGTACACGGAGGTTGTTGACGATGGAGCACGGGAAGCGGCGACCGGCCGCATTCAACGCATCGACGAGTCGGGCGTGTCGGTCATTTCGGACATCGACGACACGGTGAAGGTCAGCCATGTGGCTGACCGACGGGAGCTTCTCAAGAACACGCTCCTCCGAGAGTTCATGGCGGTGCCTGGCATGCCCGAGGCGTACCGTCGCTGGGAGGAGGAGGGGGCCGCGTTCCACTACGTGTCGGCAAGCCCCTGGCAGCTTTCCAAATGTCTCAGCGCATTCCTGGGGGCGGCTGGCCTGCCCGCAGGCTCTATGCACCTGAAGCTCTTTCGTCTGAAAGACACGACACCCCTCGGTCGGCTCACGGCCCGCAAGCGGTCGAAGCGAAAGGCCATCGAGGAGATCATGGCCGACTTCCCAGGGCGTCGCTTTGTGCTCGTCGGTGACTCGGGCGAGCGCGACCCAGAGGTCTATACGGATGTCGCCCGCCGCCGCCCCGAGCAGGTGGCCGGTGTGCTCATTCGCCGAGTGCCGGATCGTGCGTCGGCCAGCAAGGCAAGCCTCCGGTTTGACCGGCTCGCCCGCCGGCTGCCCGCCGGCTCGTTCATGACGTTCACGAGCGCCGACGAGCTGGCCACATTGCCGTAGCGGATCGCTGTGCTTCCAGGCAGACCCGCAATGCGTGCGAGGCCTGGAGGGCCGGTGGACTTCCGGGCGGAGGCCCGGCAAGCGAAGCGGGGCCATGGAAGGCCCGCGCCGCGTGAAGCAGTCGGCCGGTGGACTTCCGGGCGGAGGCCCGGCAAGCGAAGCGGGGCCATGGAAGGCCCGCGCCGCGTGAAGCAGTCGGCCGGTGGACTTCCGGGCGGAGGCCCGGCAAGCGAAGCGGGGCCATGG
>JANNSZ010000005.1:0-10736 GCA_031403195.1 Planctomycetota bacterium
AAATCGCGCCTCAGTTCGGATTGCAGGCTGCAACCCGCCTGCATGAAGCTGGAATCGCTAGTAATCGCGGGTCAGCATACCGCGGTGAATGTGTTCCTGAGCCTTGTACACACCGCCCGTCAAGCCACGAAAGTGGGGGGCATCCGAAGTCGCTGAGGTAACCGCAAGGAGCCAGGCGCCTAAGATGAACTCTGCGATTGGGACTAAGTCGTAACAAGGTAGCCGTAGGGGAACCTGCGGCTGGATCACCTCCTTTCTAAAGGAAAACCGCCGACACGCTGGCAGGCTTGCCCTGCTTGCGTCGAGGCATGCGATGGGAATCGCGCTCTCAGTCAGGCCCTCACGGGCCTCCACGAGAGTACGTTCAGCATCGCATATGGAGGCGATTGCGGCTCAGCTTGCCAGCCTTCGAGTCTTTTGGCTCGGATGGCCGGTGGGCTGGGCAAGCCGCCAGAAGAGATCAGCTGGGCAGGTCATCACCCGTTGAAGGTGGTGGCGTGCCAGAGGCAGAACTGCCAAATAGTGCGTGCGATGGGGAAACCCTGAGCACGACGCTGGGATCATCAGAGACCTGGCGGGGCCGCCGAGCCCCGTCAGGTTTTTTCATGCGCGATGTGCCTGGGGAAGAAACCATCGCGGGCCCGCTCTCCAGCGAAATGGCCGCTCCATCCGGCGGTGGCAAGCCCTCCGAGCAGACTGTGGAAAAGTCTGCCGCCGCACGATGCGGCGACTGCCGACGATGGAAAACCTCGGCTTTTCCATCGTCGTCCGAGTGGAAAAGCCCATGGAGGGCTTTTTCCACGGACAGCTGGTGAGGCGAGTCTGAGCGGCTATGATCTCGGTTCGATAGGAAATTTGGTCCGAGGGATTCATGGCTGCTACGTCCATCGCCGGCGTTGTTCCCCCGAATGTCGCCGAGGCGACGATCATGACCGTGTGGCCGAGCGTGGGCTCGACCAGCCTCGGAAAGTCGTTGGGCCGCGTCTACCGCATTCGAGAGGGCTTTGGTCCCATTTCAATTGGCCGGCTGGCCTTGCTCGCGACGATCCCGCTCGGACTGATGCTGTACCTCTCGCTCCGGCTCCCATGGGCCATCAAGCGGTACCGGCTGACGAATCGTCGGGTGGCCGTGGAGGTTGGCATCAACCCCAGGGTCATGCAGTTTGTCACGCTCGAAGGCTTCGACACGATTGAGGTCGATGTGAGTCCCGGACAAGAGTGGTATGCGGCCGGCGACCTCGTTTTCCGTCGCGGGACGATCGAAACACTTCGGCTTGCCGGCGTGAGTCGCCCCGAGTCGTTTCGCCGGGTGTGCCTCGAGACTCGCCAGGCCTACGTGAGCGTCGCCAAATTGCAGCCCGAGCCCGTCGGCGCGGCGTAGCCGATTTCGGAATCTGGTCGCGTCTGGGAACAGGATGCATTCGTCGCGCGGCATCACACCGCGCGGGGATTGGCCGCAGGGCCGCGGGCGGTGATGGCCGCGGAGATGGCGTTCCGAGCGGCGTCGTCGATGGTGCACGCGAAGGCCCTGACGTTCTCCACAACTTGCCCAGGGGTCGTGGCCCCAAAAAGCACGCTCGTGATCCCCGGTTGCTCGGCTGTCCAGGCGAGTACGAGATCGGGGAGCGAGACGCCCAGCCTGGAGGCGATGGGCCGCAAGGCATTGACGAACGCAATATTCCTGGCGAATTCCTCCCCCTGAAACATCGCATACTTGTGTCGGCTGTCGCTTGACGGAAACACCTGGCCTACGTGCATTTTTCCGGCCAGAAGGCCCTTCATGAGTGGCCAATAGACGACCATTGCCACGCTTCGCGTGATGCACCAGGGCAGGATCTCGCGATCGATCTCCCGCTGAAGCATGTTGAAGTGCATCTGGCAGGCGGCGAGAGGGCAGGCCGTGGCAAACCGCTCGAGGTGGTCGAGCCTTGCGTTTGAGAGCCCGATGGCGCGAGCCTTACCCGCGTCCATGAGTCGCCGCAGTTCACCCGCTGACTCCTCGATCGGCACCTGCGGATCAGGACAATGGAGGTACAGGAGGTCGAGCCGGTCGGTCCCCAGCCGCGCGAGGCTTTCATCGACTTCGAATCGAATGCGTTCCGGGCACCCATCGACAACCTGGCGGCGCGGAGGGTCGGAGGCGGCGTCGGGTTCCCAGTGGATGCCGCACTTTCCGGCGATCACGACGGAGTCGCGCGCGGCTGGTCCAATCGCGGTAAGCGCGGCGTGAATCGCCCGCTCGCTCTCGCCGTGCTCGCCGTAGCAGTAGGCTGTGTCGAGGTGCGTGATCCCTGCGTCGATGGCCGCGTGCACGGTCGCTACGGCAGCCTCGTGGGTGACGCCGCCGCGGGTCATGCCAGCCAGTGGCCAGCAGCCAAGCCCGAGCGGGCCGACCGCGACGCCTGATGTGCCGAGCGGGCGAGGGGTGATGTCCATGGCGTTGGCGTTGGCCTCACCGCCCACGAGGTGCGTTCACGGCAGGAAAGCGGCCTGTCTCGAGGAAGCCGGCCACCAGGTCGGCTGTCTCCGGGCGAAACAAAAGGCCCGTGTGCCATGTCGGGAGCGTGACATGATCATGCGGTGCGTCGGGGTGGGTGCTCTCCTCAGACACCAGGGCGTCGTAGGCGGCGGCAATGGCACCGATCTCCACGCCAGCTGGCGTCGGCAGGCGGTTCACGAGACTGTCGGGCTGGGTGGAAAGTTCAGCCACTGGTTTGAGGAAGCGACCGACCGTGTTTGCCATCCGCGTCGCGACGAACGAGCCGCGGCTCGGCGACCCCAGCATGACCAGCCGACCGAGCTTCGCCGGGCGATAGCGGTCGAGTGCGGCGCATTCAATGATGCCCCCCATGCTGTGCCCCACGAGATGAATCGTTTCAACCCGCGGGTCGGCATCGAGCGCAACCAGTTCATTGGCAAACCTTTGGGCATGCACGAGCAATGAACATTGCGGATTCCAATAGCCCCACACATGGGTGAGATAGCCCCGATCCCTGAGTCGCCGGGCGAGCAACGCCATCAGAAACTTGTTGGCCAGAAAACCGTGGACAAGTGCAACGCACGCCCGTGGGCGGTCAGGCGATGCGGCGGTGGACCTGACAGCAGGCATGGAGGGAGAGAGCGCGTTAGTCCGGCCGGCGCGGTGCAACGGTGGGCTGACCGCCAGGTCGCCCGGCAGCCGGCGGGCGTTGGGGTGCCGGGCAGCAGTCGAGCGGACAGACATCATGGCTCGCCGGAAAGGAGCCGATGGCGACTCGATCCGGAAGGCCCCAGGCTCGTTCGGCAATGAGGTCGCGGATCATCGCGACGAACTCCGGCGCCGTGCCGACCGTCGCGGCCCTCGCCATCTCGACGCCCAACTCACGGCAGAGGTCGGACGCCTCGGTGTCGAGATCGTAGAGCACTTCCATGTGGTCGGATATGAACCCGATTGGTGCGACGACCAGCCGACGGCAGCCAGCGGCATGTCGCGTACGGATCTCATCGCCGATGTCGGGCTCGAGCCAGGGCTGCGTCGGCGCGCCGCTGCGACTCTGGTAGACGAGCTTCCAGGTTTGCACGCCAGCCTGTTCGGCGACGAGCCGACACGACTCCACGAGCTGCGGCACATACTTCGACGACTCTGCCATCGACATGGGAATGCTGTGGGCTGTGAACAGGACCGGCACATCGCCGCGGACATCGACGGGAAACTGCTCCATGGCCGCCCGGACATTCTGCGCCATGGGGCCGACGAAGCCCGGGTGATTGAAGAACACGCGGATCTTGTCTACGGCCGGTGCACGTTCGGCGAGGGGCTCGCAGGCAGACGCGATGTTCTCGCGGTACTGTCGGCAGCCGGAATAACAACTGAAGCCAGACGTGACAAAAGCGATGGCCCGCTTCACTCCGGCATCCGCCATCTCGCGGAGCGTGTCTGTCAGGAGGGGATGCCAATTGCGGTTGCCCCAGTAGATCGGCAGGTGGGGGCCGCGGCGATCGAGTTCCTCACGAAGGGCAGCGATGAGTGCCCGGTTGTGCTCGTTGATCGGGCTTGCGCCGCCGAAGTGTTGGTAGTGTTCCGCCACTTTGAGCATGCGCTCTCGCGGTACATTGCGGCCGCGGAGGACATTCTCGAGGAACGGGATCACATCCTCTGGCCCGTCTGGCCCACCAAATGACACGAACAGCACAGCGTCGTACGCAGACGGACACGCGTCAGGCATCGTGCCTCAATCCTCAAGGAGCCTCAATCGGAACTGAGGCATCGCACGATGCGATGCCTATCGACCCTGGGAACCCTTGGCGTTCCCTGTGGTCGACGGAGCCGACAAAGGCCATGGATGGCTTTGGCGGCGGGACAACGAACAGGATGTGAAGTGTCGACCCTGGGAACCCTTGGCGTTCCCTGCGGTTGACGGAGCCGACAAAGGCCATGGATGGCTTTGGCGGCGGGACGTAGTGACCCCACGGGGATTCGAACCCCGGTTACCGCCGTGAAAGGGCAGTGTCCTAGGCCTCTAGACGATGGGGCCGAGTCGTTTGCCGACGAAGCGGCGTGCGAGCTCGGTACGAATGATACCGCGAATGCGAGAACCTGGGATGGCCCGCGATCATTCGCCCGCTGGGACCGATTCACCAGCCGAGGCGCCAGCTGGCGACGAGGCTGCGGGCATGTCAACCGGCTCGCCACGGGCGATGGCTTCGAAGACCTCACGGCGATGCACCGGCACCTCTTTCGGGGCCTCGACTCCAAGCCGCACCTTGTCACCACGAATCTCCACCACGACGATCGTGATGTCGTTGTTGATGACGATGCTCTCGTCCTTTTTCCGCGACAGTACGAGCATGGGCCAATCCTTGGCGAACCACTGCGGGTGACGGTGCCGGAGAACTCTTCCGGAAACCCCTGAAATGTAGAGGTTTCCAATCTTCCGTCAAGCAAATTGCGGGCCTTTTTGACCAGGACGTGGCGAATCGGCGGCATTTTTACGGCATTTTCGCCAATTTCGGCGTGGCGGCGTGGAACGGCTTGGAAGGACATTACCGCGCCCTTCATCGGCTGGCTGGGGTATCCGGGCCAACGAAGTGCCTTCGGAAACGCTCCTGGGTTGTTGGCCCTGATCGCCGCCCTATACTCATCTCGCATTGAGTGTTCGAGTTCGCCGTGACGCCTTGGGAGGCCACCGTGAAGGAGTGGTTCAGCAACCTGTTCCTCGCCGTAAAGACGGTCGTGGACGGCCTGCTGGTGACCTTCCGTGTCTTCGGCAGCACGTACGACCAGAATCGTCGGACGTTCACCGAACACTTCGAGTATCCGGAGCTTCCCGCTCCCGTCGCAGCTCGCTACCGTGGTTTCCATCGGTACGACCTCACGACATGCATCGCCTGTGATCAATGCGCGAAGGCCTGCCCGGTGGACTGCATCTACATCGGGAAGGAGCGGGTCGAGAATGGCAAGGGGTTCCTCGTCAGTGGGTTCACGATCGACTATTCGAAGTGCATGTTTTGTGCGCTCTGCGTAGAGCCTTGCCCAGTGGATTGCATTTTCATGGGTTCAACGCTCGACCTGTCGTGCTACAGCCGTGATGGCACGATCGTCGACTTTGCGAGACTCCCTGTGGACGTGGCCTGGGGCCGATCTTCGATCAACCCCACCGCCGTGGCTGCCGCGAAGGTGATCGTTGAGCCGGTCCATGGTGGACCCAACCAGTGATTGACACCGCCACCACGCTGGCGATCCGAGACGCAGTATGAACCTTGCCGACCCCGTCTTGATCACAGGCTTCGTGGCCCTCTTCGTGGCATTGGGGGGCGGCTTCTTGGCCGTGAACCTCCTGGTGGGCTGGCTGGTGCGACCGCGGGAGCCCAATGCCGAGAAACTCGAGGTGTATGAGTGCGGTGAGCCGACCATTGGCTCGAGCTTTGTGCAGTTCGACCTGCGGTTCTATGTGGTCGCGCTGCTGTTCATTGTTTTTGACGTCGAGGTCGCACTCTTCTTTCCATGGGCGACCGTGTTTGGGAAGGCGACGCAGCTGACTGATCCGGCCCTCGCCACGGCGACGGCCGATGGAGGCCTCACGCCGGCCGCGGTCGGCTTGCTGCGGGAGCTGGGTGTTCCGAGCCCCACGGTTCCGGTCAGTGACTCCGTTGGCGAATCGATGGCCGACAAGGCCAAGAAGATTGCCATGGCGCGACAGCGCGGCGAGTTGGCTGGCCGGAATCAGCTCACGGACGCCCAGGCTCGCGCTGAGTGGTCTGTCACCGATACGGGAAGCAAGCTTGCCCGCACGGCGCTGGTCGACATGGCCTTCTTCTATGCCGTGCTGCTCGTCGGCTTCGCCTACGTCTGGTATCGCGGTGACCTCGACTGGGTACGGGCCGTGGCCTCAGAGCGGGCACCCCCTGGCACTCGCCCAGCCTGATCCCCATCCCTCCTGATTCCAATTACAATGCGCGGCCCATCCTTTCTCGAACAGCTTCGTGATGCGGTTTCTGGTGCGGTCGTTGGCGAGAACCTCACGGCCATCGACCCCTGGATCAATATTGCGCCGGATCGGATGGCCGACGCCTGCCGATGGCTCGCGAAGTCGAGTCCCGTGCGATTCGATTCCCTCCAGTGCATCACGGCGGTTGATTGGCTCGAGACCGATCCCAAGAAAGCCGCGAAGGTTTCCTGGGAGCCGCGGCTCGAGCTCGTCTACCACCTCTGGAGCACGGCGTCGAAGGTGAGCCTCGTGCTGAAGTGCACGCTGCCGCGCTGGAAGGACGGTGTGGCAGGCCAGTTGCCCGAGGTGCCAAGCGTCACGGGAGTGTGGCGCGGGGCCGACTGGCACGAGCGAGAGGTCTATGATCTCTCAGGCGTGTGGTTCACGGGCCACCCCGATCTGCGGCGGATCCTCTGTCCCGAGGATTGGGAGGGATACCCGCTCCGCAAGGACTACGAGCAGCCGCTCGAATACCACGGCATTCGAGGAAGGTGACGCCCATGTCTCAGCTTGTCGATGACGATCCAAGGATCATCGAGTTCGACGTCCGTACGGACGAGATGCTCGTCAACATGGGGCCGCAGCACCCCTCCACGCACGGCGTGCTGCGGCTCGTGTTGCGGACCGACGGCGAGGTTGTCTCCCAGGTGGAGCCTCACATCGGTTACCTCCACCGCTCCGCCGAAAAGATCGGGGAAAACCTCACCCACCGGCAGTGGATTCCCTACACGGACCGAATGGATTACCTCGCCGCGATGAACATGAATCTCGGCTGGGCGTTGGCCGTCGAGAAGCTCATGAAGTATGAGGTGACGGAGAAGGCCAGCCACCTCCGTGTGCTCATCGCGGAGTTCTGTCGGATCGCGAGCCACTTGGTCGGTATGGGCGCGTATGGCCTCGATCTCGGGAGCTTCAGCCCGTTCCTGTACGCCTTTCGCGAGCGGGAAAAAATCCTTGACCTGTTCGAGGAGGCCTGCGGCGCTCGACTCACCTACAGCTACATCACGGTGGGTGGCCTTACGGCCGACCTGCCTCCCGGATGGCTTTCGCGGTGCGAGGCCTTCCTCGACCAGTTCGAGCCAGTCATCAAGGAGTACCACACGCTCCTGACGACGAACGCAATTTTTGTAAAACGGACTGCCGGCATCGGCGTCCTGTCGCGCGACCTGGCGATCGAGTACGGCTGCTCCGGACCGGTTCTGCGGGGCAGCGGCGTCGATCAAGATCTGCGACGGGATGGGGAGTCCATCTACACGGCGATGTACGACGGCTATGCTTTCGAGGTTGCCGTCATGAAGGACGGTCACTATCCCCGCGATCGTCAGTATCCGGCGGTGCCGTCCGACGCGGTGCTCGGCGACTGCTGGCACCGGTTCTTCGTGCGGATGCTCGAGGTCATGCAGTCGATGGACCTCGTGCGGCAGGCGATCGATCGGTACTCAGCCTCGAAGGGAACTATTGGTGAGCCGCTCAAGCTCACCGAAAAGATGCCGGTCGGCGATGCCTATCTCGAAACAGAATGCCCCAAGGGGCAGATGGGCTTCTACCTCGTGAGTGACGGATCGGCGATCCCGTGGCGGGTCCGCGCCCGGTCGAGCTCGTTCTCGAACCTCGCGGTGACGCACGAGCTCTGCCGCGGCTGTCTCATCGCGGACGTCCCCGCGATCGTCGGGTCGCTCGACATCGTGATGGGTGAGATAGACAGGTAGGCTCCATCGTTGTAAGTGCTTGCTGGCACACGACTTGTGACGCTCGTGATTTTTCGAAAATCACGCCGAATAGGGTGCATTTCCCCGGTTAAGGTGCATTTAAGGTGCATCGCCAAACCGACGTGGTAGGCCCGACTGACCACGTTCGGACGCCTCGTTCTTTCGCTGAAAGTGTCTTTTTCACTGCTCGGTGAAATGGCGTAAAAGAGCGAAATTGATTTGCCGGGTTTCACCTTTTATGCTATTTTCACTTGTTGGTGAAATAATGAAAAAAGTGAAAACTGCACCAGTCTTGGCCTTGGTTTCCGCTGCCGAATGGGTCCGGCGACTGGCCGGGGAGACTATGGCCTTTGAGGTCGTCGGGGTTGTCGAAGAGAAGGCGAAGCATGCCGAACAGCGGAATGTGGGGTGGGACCAGCTCATCACGCTCTCGGTGAAGCCCGACCATCGCCGGGTCGATCTGCTCGTGCAGATTCGGCAGCAACTTTTGCCGAATGCGGCTCTGGGCCTCTTCCAAAAGCTCAGGGAAGATCGACCGGACGGTGTAGTGCTTCTCTGCGTTCCGTACATCTCGCCACGAGTAGCGGAGATGTGTCGGGAGCAGAACGTCAGCTACCTCGACAGCGAGGGGAATTGCTGGATCACCGCCCCCGGGCTGTGTGTGCATGTTGCCGGTCGCCCGAATCGCCCACCCCCCATCAAGGCAGTCGATCCATTTTCCAAAAAGTCGAGCCGGGTTGTCCGCACGCTTCTCACGCATCCTCAAAAGGGATGGCAGGTGCAACAGTTGGCACAGCAGGCCGATGTGAGTCTGGGCTTGGTGTCCAAGGTGAAGACTGCACTCCTAGAGGATGCCTATTTGGAGGAGCGTGACCGACTGCTGTTCGTGCGGGATGGGGTGAAACTGCTTCAGGGATGGTCGGCGGAGTATCGCCCGCATGTGAAGCGGGTCCACCTCTTCGCCATCCCTCGGCCAAACGAAATCGAAAAACGCCTCGACGAATGGTGTCGGACCAACAAAGTCACTTACGCCCTGACACAGCTTACGGCGGCTTGGCGGTATTCACCGATGGTTCGATACGACAAGAGTGTGGCCTACATCGAAAGAAAACTGGAGTCGGGCCACAAGCTGAGATTACTGCTCGAACATCTCGACGCCAAGGAAGTCGAGACGGGGGCAAACTGCATTCTCTGGATCACGGATGACTCCGCCGTATTCACGGACTCCAAAGAGTTCGATGGCGTAAAGGTTGTCTCCCCGCTTCAGCTTTACCTAGACCTGATGGCGCTGTCGGGACGGGGAAAGGACGCAGCGCAAGAGGTCTTCGAGAAGGAGTTGCGTCCGCTGCTAGCAGTCGGTGAATTGAAGTCAGGAAGCGACAAATGAACGAAGTGGATGCGGGCCGAGCCGTCTTGATTGAAGTATTGACCATCCTTGCCAAAGACCTCGACAAGCTGGCTGACCCCCTCCCCAAATCCTGAGCCAGTTCTTGTGAGAGAATCCTCGTCCCCCTGGTGGGGTTTGAAAGGGTTCTCCGATGAAGAAGCGACACAGTGCAGAGCAGATCGTGGGCTTGCTCCGGCAGGCTGACGTGGATCTTGGGAAGGGCATGAATGTTCCGGATGTCTGCCGACGGCTGGGCGTGAGCCAGCAGACGTACTACCGCTGGCGAACGAAGTTCGGTGGCATGGATCCGAAGATGGCGAAGCAGCTTCAGGAGCTCCAGAAGGAGAACTCGAGGCTGAAGAGGCTGGTAGCGGACCAGGCTTTGGACATGTTGATCCTCAAGGAGGCAGCCCGCCCAAACTGATATGCCCCGAGCGTCGGCGTCGGACGGTGGAATCCGTCCGGCAGACCTTGGGGCAGGAGCAGGTCTCGGAGCGAAGAGTTTGTCGAGTGCTCGGCCAGAACCGAGGCACGCATCGGCACCGTCCCAGGAAGGTTGACGGTGACCGCGAACTGCTTGCCGTGATGAGGAAGATCGTGGAGTCGTTCCCGAGGTACGGGAGCGAACGGACGCATCAGATTCTGACGGGCCCGGATGCGTTCGGCGGGTGGCGAGTGAACATCAAGCGAGTGCACAGGATCTGGAAGGAGGAGCACATGCAGGTGCCGAGAAAGCAGCGAAAACGCCGGAGATTGCCGGGGATGAGTGCCAATGGGTGCGTTCGTCATCGGTCGACGCATCGGAACCATGTGTGGAGCTACGACTTCCTGACGGAGCGGACCGAGGACGGCAGGCAGTTGCGGATTCTGGTGGTGATCGACGAGTTCACGAGGGAGTGTTTGGCGATCGAGGTGGGGCGGTCGTTCACTGCTCGGGATGTGATCATGACGCTTCAGTACCTGTTCGCCGTGCGAGGAGCCCCTGAGCACCTGCGGAGCGACAACGGTCCGGAGTTCGTCGCGAAGGAGGTCCAGGAGTGGCTGGCAAGGGCATGCGTTCGCACGCTCTATATCCAGAAGGCGAGCCCGTGGGAGAACGGCTACGTGGAGAGCTTCAACGGGAAGCTACGTGACGAGCTGCTCGACCGGGAGTTGTTCCTGAGCCTGCCTGAG
>JANNSZ010000006.1:0-63887 GCA_031403195.1 Planctomycetota bacterium
TTGCAACGCTCAGAGCAAAATGACAAGAACAAGGTCTTCACTACACGCCTGTTCCCGAAACCACCCCTTGCCTCGTCGGGAATTACGATCATTCCGCCATCGAGAATCATGAAAAATGTCCCCGAGCTGCGTAACTTGGGCTACGACGCGATCATCGGGAGCGAGTTTGAGCGAGAGCACGGGTGGCATGTGAATCTCCTGCCGGCCGTGGTCCTCGAGGAGCTGCCGACGGACTGGCCGACGCGGGCCTCGAATCGTGTGTATGACCGGCTGACTGTCGTCGTTCCGTCGCCGGTCGATCTCCTCGTACCAAAGCTCAGGCGCAACGAGCCCCGCGACCGTGCCCATGCAGCCTGGGCTGCATCCCTCGGCCTCACGTGACCGACGCTTGCCTTTCGCCAGGATCGGGGAGACACTCGATCATGCTTCCTTTGGCGTTTTCATGAGGCTCGACCAGACATGATGCGCCGGCTGACCTATCAGGATGAATCGCGGCTCGAATATGGCCGACGGTTTTGGAGAGATCCGGCCAAGCGGGCGCGGCTCCTGCGGCATTGGCTGGATGACCGTCATCCTTGGTCGTTTCGGTTTCGGGATCGCTGGCTCCCGGTCGTCGACCGCGTCTTGCAGTCGGAGCCCGGCAGCGACGATGCCCTCGATGCAGCGCTTCAAGCGGAAGGCCTGAGTCTCCGAGTCGTTGTGAAAGAAATCCCGCCGGTCTTCGGCGACTTCTTTCCCGATTCGGCGACGGGCGTTCACGACTGAGACTGACCGTCTTTCCAGGCCTTGCGAAACTCCCGAGGCGGCACCCCCACGACCTTCAAAACTGGTCGTTGAGCGTTCGCGTGCTCGCAAAGCCCGACCGCTGTGCGATCTCGGCGATCGGTTCCGTTCCCCCGGCTAGCCGTCGGCCGAATGGCCCGCCAGGTCGCCGACAATCTCGCTGACACCCTCATAGTCGAAGATGACGGGCACCCCGCCGGGGCCAGGAAAAAGGGCCACCCCTTCGCGATCCAAGATCGCTTCCGGGTGATCAATCTCGTAGCGGCTCCCGGCCGCCGTCACGACGGTGAAAGGACGGTACGGAGATCGCTGTCGGTATGCCCGAATCGTGCCCGCGAACGTCTCTCGGTCCATCGTTTTTTCGCGCTTGCCGCGCCACGGCCGTCGGCTTGCACTGTGCGCACAGACAGTATCTCAGCCAATGCCGGGGTGTGGACAGCCACCCGCACCTCGCGTCGCTCGAGCTCGGGTCGTTGCCAGTCTGGCAAAGGCGCTGCTTCCACGTCGCGAACCACGCTATCCCAGATGGCCTCGGCGACCTGAATTCGCTCTTCGATGCTGAGTCGATCGAGCCCAAGATTGTGCAGGGAAACGCTGGCCATGGGTTCCTCCGAGAGATACCAGTCGCGTTCGGAATATACGCCCGTTCACTTCATCGGTCAAGCCGCCTGACCGCGGTATGGCATCGCGCCGCCGCCGCCTCACCGCCCGCCCTTCGGCTCGGGCCGCCGGTGTTCGCGATACTCGCTCGGGCTCATGCCCACCTCTCTGCAAAACACGTCATACATCCGCATGCTGCTCGAGAAGCTCACGTCGTGGGCGATCTCCTTGAGCGTCCGCTTACCGGAGGCCAGTTCGCGTTTGGCCCGTTCGATCCGCACGCGGCGGATCTCGGCCGCGATCGGGCGGCCCAGGTGTTTGCGGAAGTAGTTTTGCAGGGTTCTGGTTTCCGCGTCGATCGCCTCGGCAGCATTTACGCTTCGAATTCGCCGCGTGGTACGCCGGACTGCCTGATGATCGATCGCAAGGTGCCAGCCCGAAGTTCGCGATGATCGGGGACAGGCACTGTCGTGGTTCCAGCGTCGGCCACGCGCTGCATCACGACGTGACTGCCGCGTTGGCGAACCTCTCGGAACCCATGCTTTTCAAGAACGGCACAGACCTGACGGCCTGAGAGCGTCCGCAACTTAGCCAACCGACACCTCGAGTTGCGTCACGAAAATCTCGTCACTCATACGGTCTTGAATCTCCTCGGCCGAAGCGCATTCGAAGAACAACTCGAGCGCCTCGCGGAGATTTTCACGGGCCGACTGGATTGTGTCTCCCTGGCTCGCCACGTCCAGTTCGGGACAAAGCGCCACGAAGCCGTCGCCTTCTCGTTGGATGATCGCCGTCAATCGTGTGTTCATGATGCCTTCCTGGACGCAGTCGCATTGATCAGTATCGCGTCAACGTAACAGTATCCTGACCCGCTGGCGAAAAACAGCCCGTTTCGTAGCCCGGTTGCGGAGCAACTAGGCGACGAAACGCCTCACCGCCCGCCCTTCGGTTCGGGCCGACGGCGTTCGCGATACTCACTCGGGCTCATGCCCACCTCTCTGCAAAACGCGTCATACATGCGCATGCTGCTCGAGAAGCCCACGTCGTGGGCGATCTCTTCGATCGTCCGTTTTCGGAGGCCAGTTCCACCTTGATCTTCCGGCCGTCGAGGAACTCCGCCGTCAGATGAAGCATGGCCTTGGAGCGGATTTGCCACGAATCCATTTGCCGACTGTCCTGGGGGGCATTCGGACAACCCCTTGCGTCGCAAGACAGGCTCGAGCCCGATCGGCTACGCTCTGGAATCGACCAGCAGCCAACACAACGGTGCCGAAGTGCCGTTGACCGTCCTAGCTCTTTGCCTGGCCTGTTCTTTCGTCCGGATCGGGTAGGATGCCCTCAAAATCAGGCGAAATGGTGTTTCGATGCCGCTGGAAAATCCACCGGATTGGTGGAAGTTTGAGTTGGAGTTGAGTCCGCACGTCGAAGACCGGATGATTGAGCGTGATTTTTCGGAAGCCGATGTGCGGCTGATGATCGAGGATGCTGATGGCATCCGGGTCGGTTCACGGATCGGGAGATGGGTTGTCGAAACGACTCATCTTGGCGATACGTGGGAAGTAATCGTTGAGCCGGACGAACGCGACGAGGTGATCGTGGTGGTGACTGCCTACAAAGTGACGTTGTCGTGAAACGAGTCTCGCTCAAGGTAACGTACCGCGGTGGCCGGCCGATCGCGGCGTATGTGCAACTGCCGCGGCAGCCCGGTGATCGGGTGATGACGACCCAAAAGATTGACGATGTGCTTCTTGTTGATCGCGCCGCTGACGGCCGGCCGATCGGCGTGGAGGTCGTGGACCCGTCGCAGTTTGACCCCGAGCGATTCTTTGACCTTCTGAGGGCGCTCGGCCAGTCAGACATCGACCGCGACGAATTTCGGCCGCTTGCCGCGGCCTGAGCTGCGGTGCGTCAGTCGCCAGTCGCTCTGGAAAAGTTCGCTCATGCGAAGAGGCTCTTCCGTTCTTCTCAGCCCCCGCACCTCACCGACCGGCCTTCGGTTCCGGTCACCGGTCAGTGGCGGTTTTGCCAGCTTCGTGGATCCCGCGAGTCATGAAGGATCGCAAGCACCTCAACCCGATCGGAGAGAACGCGATAGAAGATGCCGTAGGTGAAGCGGCGAACGGCCGCACGACGGATATCCCGCAGATCGACCCCGTGAAGCTCCGGATGCGACGAGATTCGATCGATGACGCGACGCACTTCACCAACAAGCCGCGTGCTCAGTCCGGGCCGTTGCGTCTCGAGATAGTCGCAAGCCGCGAGCAGTTCCTCGGCCGCGTGGTGCCGAAGAACAACGGGCAGGCTCAGCGCTTCGCCCGTGCGAGGGCCTCGGCTTCGACGCTGGCCCACGGCCGCACAGCATCCGGATTGGCGGCGCTGTCGGCAAGCCGTCGCTCGAGCTCGGCTCGCTGCCACTCTGGCAAAGGCGCTGCTTCCACCTCGCGAACCACGCTATCCCAGATGGCCTCGGCGACCTGGATGCGCTCTTCGATGCTGAGTCGATCGAGCCCAAGATCGTGCGGGGAAACGCTCGCCATGGGTTCCTCCGAGAGATACCAGTCGCGTTCGGAATATACGCCCGTTCACTTCATCGGTCAAGTCGCTTGGCCTCGGTATGCCGTCACGCCAGGGCCGCCTCACCGCCCGCCCTTCGGCTCGAGGCGCCGGCGTTCGCGATACTCGCTGGGGCTCATGCCCACCTCTCTGCAAAACACGTCATACATGCGCATGCTGCTCGAGAAGCCCACGTCGTGGGCGATCTCCTTGAGCGTCCGCTTGCCGGAGGCCAGCTCGCGTTTGGCCCGTTCGATCCGCACGCGGCGTTGCCGGCAGGTTTGCAGGAGGATGCGGCTGAGGTATTCGTCGCTGAGATACACGCCGAGCGGCTTTGGGCAGGCATCGACGCATTCGGCGATGAGCCGGTTGGTTTCCTGCCAGTCTTCGAGGCTGTGTTGTGGGTAGAGCGGCACGACGGCTTCGTGGCACTCGAATCCAGCCTCGTGAATCACCCGCATAAACGCCTGCCGCACCATCTCCTGCCCGATGTGCTGGCGGGCCGTCACCGCGGCAAGACTGCGAAAGCCGCCTGCGAGGAAGTGTTCGGCACACGCGTTGACGAGGAGGGGCCGTCTTTTTCGCTAAGGGGAATCCAGGAGAACAGCACGGAATCCGGCCTGCCGAAAGTGATCGTCGGCAGTGAGTGCGTCGTTCAGCCCCATGTCGTTCATCACCACGAATGAAAGACAGTCCGTCAATCCCCATCCTTTGTCGGGCCGCTGACGGTAGAAATCCCATCCGCGCCCCCAAAGGTCGGAAGCTGTATGCACCACCTCCACATCGGCTCGCCCCAAGATGTGGTCAATCAAGGCGACCGCATGATGCCGCCACTCTGGTCGGCCAAGCGTGTTGGCGGTTTCCGTGAGCACCGCATCAGTCGTCACCAACCGGCCGGCGACAGACTGTGACCAAGCCTGGGCGCGAGAGTGAAACTGATCCGACCGGACGACAAGTGCCACCCAGAACACCGTGTCGGCAAACGCATCCTGAAGGGGCGTGGTCACCGCTTCGGCGTTCCGGTCAGGTAGTGGTCGTGCTGCATGGCGAGATCGGCCGGCGCGCCTGGCAGGTCCGCGGCAAACCCGAGGAGGTCCGCAAACCGTGGTTCGCCATCGTTTGCCAGATCAACTTGAATCCGAAGCCGTTGGCCAGTGGGCAACTCGATCGGTTCATCGGGCACGAGCACCCTGCCATCGAAGTGTGCCGATATGATGTGTGTCATGACGATGAATTGTATTCCCGTGATCGTGCCGCGTGCAAGAAACGCCCAAAGGGCTATCGGCGGTTGCTCATCGCGCCGCCTCACCGCTGCCGCTTCGGCTCGGGCCGTCGGCGTCCGCGCGCCGGAGACCAACTCCCGCTTGGCCCGTTCGATCCGCACGCGACGGATCTCGGCCACGATCGGGCGGAAGGTCTGGCGCCGCCGACGCCTTATCGCTGCGAAGCCAGTGACCTGAGTGCCTTGTTGACCGATTCCGAGTCTGGGAACCGAAGGCGGAGGTCGGGGTCGAGCATGACCGCCCCATCCTCGAGTGAAAAATGATGTTCCTCGACGCCTCCGTCAGACTTCAGCACGCGGACAACGTGCCCGGCGCGATACGCCTCCACATGTTTTCCACGGACGCCTTGCGAGAAGTCGCATTCCGCGGGCATGTCTTCGGGGCCAAGGTCAGCTTCGCTCACGGGAGTATGCCCTATCGCCGGTTGGGAAAAAGTCGGAAGCACGAGGGGCGGGCGTCAACGAGACCGCCTGGGATCTAAGGACTGTACGCATAGACAGTATTCGCGTCAAGGTCCAGCCAGCCTGACCGCGGTATGGCGTCACGCCACCGCCGCCGTTGGCGCACCCCTCTTGCCAGGTCGCTAGACTCAGAGAAGCGGAACTTCGTGTTCGTACTCTGGAGACCTCCCATGACGTTTACCCTGACCATCGACGCTCCGAGCGATCTTGCGAAATTCCGTCTCCCTGCCGCAGTCGATGCCCGCCTCCGAATGCTGCTTGATCGACAGGACGCTGGCCAGCCCCTCACCCAAGACGAAAAGGCCGAGGCTGAGGGCCTCGCTGACCTCGCCGACCTTCTTTCCGTACTCAGGCTTCGGGCCGAGCGGGGAGCTGCGTGAGCGTCATCCAGGCCGCACTCAGAGACGAGGTGGTTCTTCGTGCCAGTAATCGGTGCGAATACTGCTGCCTTTCGCAGTCCGGGCAAGAGGCGACATTTCACATCGATCATGTGGTGCCCCGAGCCGCTGGAGGGCCAACAACTGCAGCCAATCTCGCATTGGCGTGCGTGTCGTGTTCGCTTCGGAAGTGGGCGAAGCAGGCTGCCGAAGATCCGGATACGGGAGCCGAAACGAGTTTATTCAGCCCGCGGTCGCACCGCTGGACGGAACACTTCCGCTGGGATGGTGCGGTGGTTGTTCCCCTGACGCCAGTTGGGAGAACGACCGTGTCGGCATTGGCGATGAACCGTCCGTTGGCAGTGGCCATTCGGCTGGAGGAAGGAATGCGAGGCCGGCACCCGCCCCCATGAACAGGGACGGAAGGGATGCCCGTTCTCTCTTCCCCATGACGATCCCGGTTGGCTCCGACCGCCGCCTCACTCGCCCTTCGGCTCGGGCCGCCGGCGTTCGCGATACTCACTCGGGCGCATGCCCACCTCTCTGCAAAACACGTCATACATCCGCATGCTGCTCGAGAAGCCCACGTCGTGGGCGATCTCCTTGAGCGTCCGCTTGCCGGAGGCCAGTTCGCGTTTGGCCCGTTCGATCCGCACGCGGCGGATCTCGGCCGCGATCGGGCGACCGAGGTGTTTTCGGAAATAGTTTTGCAGGGTTCTGGTCTCCACATCGATCGCCTCGGCCACGTCGTCTTGGCCGATTTGCAGATGGCTATTGGCGGCAATGAAGGCCAAGGCGGCGGCCACCGTGGGGTTATCGACGGAGATAAAGTCTGTCGATTCCCGCACGACCAGGCCGGGTGACGGCACCACGATCGGGTGTCCGGGCGGTGGGTCGCCGTTCATCAGGCGGTGCAGGAGCCGGGCCGCTTCATACCCGATCTTCTGGTATCCCAGATCCAACGCCGTCAGCGACGGCTTTAGGTGCTCGCATACCGTGCCTTCGTTGTAGCCGGCGATCACGGCCACGTCGGCGGGTATCCGCAGGCGGCGTTGTCGGCATGTTTGCAGGAGGATGCGGCTGAGGTATTCGTCGCTGAGATACACGCCGATTGGCTTTGGGCAGGCATCGACGCATTCGGCAATCAGCCGGTTGGTCTCCTGCCACTCGTCGAGGCTGTGTTGTGGGTAGAGCGGCACGACGGCTTCGTGGCACTCGTATCCGGCCTCGCGAATCACCCGCATAAACGCCTGCCGGAGCCTTGCTTGCACACTGTCTTCGCAAGCCGTGATCGTGGCAAAGCTCTCCAAGCCGCGGGACAGGAAGTGTTCGGCGCAGAGCTCTCCCATCCCCGTGGAGTCGGGAACGACGCTGGGCACGAGGTCGCAGAGCGGCGAGCTCGTCCACACGTTGACCAGCGGCAGGTTCCACCGCCTGGCCTGTTCGAGGAGGGGCGGGGTGACGCGGGCGATGATCCCGTCGTAGGGGCAGGAGGCCCGGCTTGTCATCCGCCGGAGCGTTTCGTCGGCAAATTCATCGATGATGGCGGTCCAGCCGTGCTCGTTGGCGTACTGCACTGCTCCTGAAAAGACGTCGGTATGCCGCTTATACGGCCACTCGAGGTCCAGCATGCAGGCAACACGGCTCGCTTCCACCGCCATGCAAAAATTCCTAAAAACGATGCTCTTTTTCGCACATCCAAGCCACCGTGAACTATACGCGTGAGAGTCTTCGTTGATTGAGGAGAGGCCTTTTTGGTCTTTGTTCGTGGCCACGGGGCTTTCGAGCGACGGCAACGCGTTTTCCCAAAAACAATGCAGATTTTGGCCACGGAATTGTTGCGAGAGCGTGTGGAAAGCGTATCATGCTTGGTGAGGAAGATGTGTACCTGCCGGGGTGGCCATGCGCCCGGCTCGGCTGGAGGTTGGTTTGGTTCGCGGTGCCTGAGCGACAGATTTTTGCAAAAGCGAAGTAAGGGGAATGCCATGCGTTTGAAGTTTGGTTCGTTGCTGGTCGTTGCCTTGGCATTGGCCTTTGCGGCCGCTCAGCCGGCAAATGCCCAGCTCACTTGGGACGGCACCGGCAGCGGCGGCACGGGCGACGGGGCTGGTGTCTGGAACACCGCCAGCAAGTGGTGGAACGGGTCAACTGACACGATTTGGGTGTCCGGCAGCGCCGCGGTGTTCGGCAACGGCGGTCCCGGTGGTGCTGTTACGCTCACCGTCCCAACCACCGTCGATTCGCTGACGATGAATTCCTTCACCGGCACCTACACGCTGGGCACCGGCACGCAGTTGATCACGCTCAACAGCGGCATCACGATGAACTCTGGCGCTGGGGCCACGACGATCATCAGCCCCATCACGATGGGTGCGGCCCAAAGCTGGACGAATAACGATGACAGCTTGCTCACCATCGGAACCGGTGCGGTGACAAACGCCGGCTTCCTGCTGACCATCGGCGGCACCGGTAATACCACGGTCACGAGCGCCATCGGCGGCACGGGTGGCCTGACCAAAACCGGTGCAGGCCTCCTGACGCTCTCTGGCTCCAACACCTTCACCGGCCAACTGACCGTCGCCAGCGGTACGCTCTCGATCGCCTCGATCAACAACGTCAACGCCAACGGCACGCTGGGCAACAGCGACATCAACCGGCCGGTCATCCTCGGATCTGTCGGCAATACGGGCACTTTGCGATACACCGCCGCCACCGGCAGCAGCAACAAGGCGTTCACCCTGGCCGCGGGAGGCACCGGTGCTTTCGATATCACCACCGCCTTGACCATCTCCGACACGATCGATGGCAGCGGCAACCTTATTAAACTCGGTGCCGGAGAGCTCACGCTCGGTCAAACGAGCGATAACTACGGCAAAGGACGGGTCAACCAGTTCACCGGAATCACTACCATCACGGCCGGCAGGATCAAGTTGATTGAAACTCACGGTTCTGCTGCTAATAACACCAGCTTTGGACTCCAATACAGCGTTTGGGATACCACCGGCTCAACCGGCGCCATCGGTCTCAACATCACGGGGCTGAATGCGGGCGGTGGAGTTTCCACGGTATGGCTGGGTGGCTTGGCTGGAAGTGTGAACCTGGCCACAGCAATCACAGATTACGGTACTCTCGGCACACTGGTTCTGAATCCGCAAACTGGGACTTCGACGTCCTACGGCGGTGTGATCGCCAACGGCGCCGCCGGAATGACTTTGACCAAGAACGGTCAAGGCACGCAGACCCTCACCAACACCAATACCTACAGCGGTGCGACAACGATCAACGCCGGCACCCTCGCTCTGAGCGGTGCGTCTGGGTCGGCCACCAGTTCGGCATTCACTGTCCGCGGTGGCGCCGTGGAACTGGACAACTCCGGGGGAACGTTTATCAGCCGACTCGGCGATGCCACCGCTCTTTCCCTCGGCTCCTTGACCCTGAAATCCTACAATGGTGCTGGTAATCAAACTGAAACCGTCGGTGCCACCACCTTCGCCACTGGAGGCAAGGTCACGATCAACAATGGCTCCACGGGTGGCGACCAGACCACTCTGGCCATGGGTGCAGTGACGCGATCCGCCGGTGCGGCCATCGACTTTGTCGGCACCAACGGCACTCTGGGTAGTGGGGCCAATAGCCCCAACGTCACCAGCACCGGGGCCTTCCCCGGCACGGTCAATGGCATCCTGCCCTGGGCCACCGTGGGTGGCACGCAATGGGCCGAAGACAATGCCAACAGCATCCGTGCGTACTCCGGCTCGTTTTTTGCACTGGCCAGCGCGACAAATTCGCAAAACGCCCAACTGACCGGCAACCTCACGCTGGGTGGCGCGGCCGTGGGCAACTCTCTCAATTTGATCACCTCGGGTGCGGGTGAGAGCTTGAGCCTTGGGGCCAACAATCTCACACTCGGCAGTGCGGCCGGCAGCGCGGCGGCGATCCTGAAGTCGGGTGCGGATGCCTACACTATTTCAGGTACCGGCCAGGTCCGAGCAGGTTCCGCCGGTGCTGGAACTGAACTCATTGCCCATGTGGACGGTGGGGCTCTCACCATCAGCGCCCCGCTCGCCACCGCCATCCTCGGCATCGCCAAGGGCGGGTCAGGCGACCTCATTCTCTCCGGAACCCGTGCCGGAACCCTGAGCGGCACCATTGGCATCGGCGGGGGCAATCTGGAATTCCAAGGTTCCACTACGATCATTACCGGCCTCATCAGTGGTCCGGGCGGTTTGATCACCAACCTCAATGCCGGGCAGCTCCTCAACATCAAAAATACCGGCAACACCTTCTCCGGTCCGATCCTTATCAAGGGAGGCATGTTGGCCGACGGTGATGCCTACAACACTCAAGGTGTTCCCGGCGGGGTAGGGTCCTATAACGGCCTTGGAAACATCGAGATCACGAATGGCACGCTCGGAGTCCCGTACCACTTTGGTCGCTACCTCGGCACGGGAGCAAGCCAAATTCAGATCACGGGCGGCACTAGCGGGTTTACTGCTTACGGTGGTGCTCCTACTTTCACTATCAATGGGAGTGCTGCCTATGAAGTCGTCTGGGGCAGTCCTTACTTCCAGCCCGCGACGCTCGTGCTGAACGATGTCCAAGCCAATGCGGCCTTTAATTTCCAAAACAGATTAGACCTCAATGGTTCCACGCGCACGGTTGCCGTAAACTCCACGACCCAAGCCGCCACCATCAGCGGTGCCATCCGTACCAGCAGCGGCACGGCAGGTCTGACGAAGATCGGCGCCGGCACGCTGATCCTGTCTGGTGCCAACACCTACAACGGCAACACCTCGGTTGATCAAGGCACCTTGACGGCCACCGTGGCAGCAGCGCTCTCCGGCTACAACTCTGCGGGCAGGGTAGTTTTCAATGGCGGCACGGTCGGCGTGCAAGTCGGTGGTGCCGGCTGGACCACCGGCCAAGTGGACACCCTGCTGGGCAACGCCACCAAGACCAGCGGAGCTTTGGGTATCGACACCACCAACGGCAGCTTAACCCAGTGGACCGCCTTCACGACGACGAACCTTGGCTCGACGCTGGGGCTCGCGAAACTCGGCGTTAACACCCTCACCCTCAATCAGGCTAACACCTATGCGGGAGTCACTACTGTCGCCGACGGCATACTCATCGCGACCCATGGGGATGCTCTGGGCAGTGGCGACCTCAATATCGCCGCCACGAAATCCTTCCTGTATTTTCCAAGTACCCCCGGGGCGCTGAATATCGGTGGAACCTATACGCTGGGTTCCGCCACCGCCTTGAACACGGCCTTGAGCGGCACGGCCAGCCAGTCGGTCATCGCCGTCACGGGTGCGGCATCTCTCACTGGCACGGGCGTCGTGAACATCTTCGGCATTCCCGGTGCCGCGCCCGCAGCCGGAACGCACAACCTCATCACCGCCGCCAGCGGCCTGACTGGCGGCACCTACACCTTTGGCAAGGTTTTTAATAACACCGACTTCACCGTCTCGAACTTCACGCGTTCCGCCACCGCGATCAGCGTGGATGTCGCCAGCGCCACAGCGCTCAACGGCAATGTTTATTGGAAGGGCGGCCTCACGGGAAGCACGGGGGTCTGGTCGGCCTCCAACGGCAGCACTCAGAGTAACTGGCAGGTTACGGATGGCGTGAATCAACCGCTCGCTCCCGGGGCAGCGGCCGACTTGGTCTTCTCCACCGCCACCTCCCCCGGCACCATGGTCGGTATGACGCTCGGCGCAAACATGGCGGTCAGGTCCATCACGATCAACAACACGGCCACCGCCTTCGGCTTGAGTGATCCCAGCGGCTTCGCGCTGACCATCACCCCGAGTTCCTCCGCCACCGGCATCACTATCGGTGCGGGCGTCCAAGCCGCCACGATTTCCGCACCGGTGATTCTCGGAGCCAATCAGACGTGGACGAATAACTCGGGAAATGCGTTTACCGCCTCAGGTGGGCTCAATACAAATGGCAATCAACTCATCGTTGACGGCAGCGGCCCGACCAATATCACTGGTGTTATAAGCGGCAGCGGTGGCATCACTAAAAACGGCAGCGGCAAGCTCAGTTTCAATACCGGCAATGCCAATACCTACACCGGGGACACCATCATCAACGGCGGGGTTCTCATGATGGCGAACAACACCGCGTCTCTCGGCAGTGGCAACCTGCTCCTCAATGGCGGCGTGCTCGAACAATACTGGGGGCTGACCTTCAATCGTTCGCTCGGTTCGGGTGCGGGGCAAGTCCAGCTCGTTGGCGGTGCCAGTGGGTTCAGTCAGAATGGTAACAACACCGACATCACGCTGAACAACAACAACGCGATTCCTGTCGTGTGGGGCAGCACTTACTTTCAGCCTTCCTCGCTGGTGCTCATGGCGAACACGGCTCAAACGAATGCCACGCTGAACTTTCAGAATAGCCTCGACTTGAACGGCGCCACCCGAACGGTCGAGGTTGCCAAGACCACTAGCGTGACGAGCGGCGCGACCATGTCGGGGGTTATCAGCAACAGTTCCAGCACGGCATCCGGTCTTACAAAGACTGGTCCTGGGATCCTCATTCTCTCCGCCGCCAATACGTTCAACGGCGTGACCACGATCAGCGATGGCGTTCTTTCACTGACGAATGCCTCCGCGCTCCAGAACAGTGTCCTTGACACGACCAACAGCGTCGCGGGAAGCGCCACCGTGGGCCTCAAAACCACCCAAACGACGCTGACTCTCGGCGGTCTCATCGGGAGCAAGGCGTTTGACGACACGGCAGGATCCGTCTTCACCACGGCATCTGGCGGTTACAGCGCCGTGACCGCCGTGACGCTGAACGTTGCAGCTACCGGCAATCTGAGTTACTCCGGTGCCATCGGAAATGGTGCCGCGAGCACGAGTCTGACAAAGTCGGGGCTGGGTACCCAAAACCTCTCGGGTGTGAACTCCTATACCGGGGCCACTGTCGTCAATGCCGGCACACTGCTCCTGGACATGACGGGCTCTGGGGCGCTTGCGTCGACGGCTGCCCTGACCCTCGGGGGAGGCAGCTTCGAAATCAAGGGCGGTGCGACAAGCTCGCAGACTTTGGGGGCGCTTACCCTCAACGCTGGTGACAGCACGATCTTGCTCGATCCCAATAATGGAACGAGCACGGACTTGATCTTGGGTAACGCGTGGACGCGTAATGCCGGCTCGAGCTTGCTGATCGATTACTCCTCGTCGAACACAGGCACCAGGCAGGTACTCACGGCTGGTACCACCACTGGTTACGTCCTCAGTAACGGCATCTACGGCGGCATTCTGGTCAAGGACTCTGCCGGCGTCACTGGCTTTGCCACTCGGGCCGCCGGGGCCAGCCAGCCAATCACCCGCTATGACGACACGACCGGCACGACGCTCGTTGATAATAGCAATGTCGCAGGGACCAACTTCACCACACTCAACACGGTGTACACCAGTGGCACGCTCAATTGGAATAACGTGATTACCACTCGCTCAGTGAACTCGCTGACCATAGACACGACCAACAACGGCGGCACCATCAACATGGGCGTCAGCGGAAATATTCTGACACTCACCAGCCTCGGCATTCTCTTCAAGGGTTCAAACAATTCCATCCTCACCGGCGGCCAGGTCGGCGGCGCAGCCTCGGAGGTGATCATCCACCAGACGGGGGCGGGTTCGCTGACCATCAATAGCCTTATCAGTTCGGGTGCTGGTTCTCTGACGATGGACGGTACTGGCACTGTGATTCTGGGCGGTAACAACACGTATACGGGCACAACGCGCGTGAACGGTGGCACCTTGAGCATCGATGCCAACGTCCGCCTTGGTGCCCAGGCGACCGGCGCGACACTGAACCTCAGTGGAGGCACGCTGCAGGCCACGGCGACATTCGGGCTTTACAACGGCACGCCGGGCACCAATAACCGCGCCGTTTCGCTTGTATCTGGCCAGAACGGTTTCGACGTTACGGGTTCAAACATTCTGACCGTTGCTGGTGTCATCAGCGGTGCTGGCAGCTTCTCTAAGACTAATACAGGAACGCTCACGGTCACGGGCGCGAACACCTACACCGGCGGCGCGGCGGTCGTGGGCGGTACCCTCCTCGTGAACAACACAACGGGTTCGGGCACGGGCACAGGTAATTTGGCGGTCGAGTTGAATGCTGTTCTCGGTGGCACCGGCTCCATCAGCGGAAACGTCACGTTTGACGGCGGCTCGTTCCTCCGGGTTGTGGATTTCGGCGATGCGCTCGCGACCACTGGCACCGTCACGTTTGGGTCGGGCTTCGGCATCGACAACATCGACCTCACCGCTACCGGATTTACGTGGGACACACTGGACTTGGACACACCGTACACGGTCCTCGCCTCATCCCAGGATTTTTCGACCTCAGGTATCAGCAACTTTGGATCTAGTAATAAGGTGAGCGTGGGTTCCATCGGTCGCGAAGCCTATTTTCAGAACGGCAGCCTCCAGTTTGTCATCGTCCCTGAGCCGACCACGCTCGCGATCCTTGGGGCATGCGTCGCGATCGCCGCCTTCCGCTTCCGAAAGCGATTGCGAGCTGCCTGACTCGATCGGCTCATTGAAGCCCGCGTGGTTGGCTGTGGGACTGCGGAATGCGGTGCGTCCCGTTTGCCATTGAGAGCGGGCTCGCCCAATGGCCCGCCGCCCCCTCACTATCGTGAGGGGCTTTTATTGGGGGAGTCCGCACGATTTGTGGGGAGCGGCTCGCGGCCTTGCCGGCCCAGGCTTACGCCAGCGGCTCCCAGATGGCACTGACGTCCATGTCGTGTGGTCCTTTTCTCAGTCCTTGGGCTTGGCAAGACTTGTGACCGTATACTTCTACGATTGGTGACAACCATGAACCTCAACGGCAAATTCGTGCGAATACCTCAGTGGATCTACGGCGACGGGTGTGTCGTCAAGGTCTGGATCGATGCGGTCGTCCTGCCTGATGACCCCGCCGAACCGTGCATCGGGCCCGATGCAATGAAGCACCTTGATGAAGTCCAGCGACTGGCAAACGCGAGTGAGCTTGATGCCCTCGCAAAACTCGGTGAAGTGTTTGTGCGCCGCAGCGCGTAGGATCAAATATTTCTGCTGCGATCCACAGCCGCCCTCGAAGACGCGGGTGTGCCGTATGCCTTGATCGCTGGCAATGCGGTGATGGCCTGGGTGGAACAGATCGACACAGCAGGGGCGGCCTGCCCCCATGAATGGAATCAGTTTCTATCATTGGGGTTGCCCTGCCAAGGGACCGCCTCCAGCAGCTCATCGACACGCCGGGCGGCTGACCACGCACGAAGTGAGCAACCAAGCCCAGATGCCAAGACCATTCCGGAACGATGCCACCATGCGTTCCACTCCGATCTCAACGTCAGATTCCAGTTCACGCTGAACCAAGGCAACGGGATCCCCGAAATCCATCCGTCGCTTCGCGAACGAAAACACGCTCACCCCGTTGACAGATAGGTGTATATGCGTACACTCATTGCCAAGATCGGGTGTCTTTGGTTCGTCGACGGAGGTCGGCTGCGATGCGGTTTGAGTGGAATCCATCGAAGGCGACCGCCCGTCGCTTTACCTCATCATCAGCCTTTGAACTCGGCGTCCCTGGCTTGACAAGAAATGACCTTTTTGACATAATCTGAACTGGAGCCGCTGGGTGCCAAAAACGGCGGTGTACCTCTACGCGGAGGCGAACGGCGACAGCCCCGTGCTGGAATGGCTCGACGACCTCAGGCTGATAAGCACGCGTGCTCTGGATGCATGTATTGCGAGGATACGGCTGCTCGCGATGATGGGGCACGAGCTCCGACGGCCACACGCGGATATTCTTCGCGATGGAATCCACGAACTCCGAGCCAGAGTTGGGAACGTGAACTACCGGCTCTTGTACTTCTTTCACGGCAAAGTCATCGCAGTCGTTGCCCACGGCCTCACCAAGGAAGCAGACATCCCTGCCCGCGATATTGAGCGAGCCATCGAGAGGAAAAGAAGGTATGAGCAAGACCCAGAGAGACACCGAGCGACGCTCCACCTCTGATGCGGTGGAGATCCTCGATCGCAGGTTTGTCGGCACCGATCCCGCCCGCCGGGAAGCCGCCGATAAAGCCCTCGAGGATGCCGTTGTTGGGCAACTCATTCACGATGCTCGCCTCGCTGCCGGCCTGACGCAAGCCGAGCTCGCTGGGATGGTCGGAACGGACCAGGCCGTGATCTCGCGGCTCGAGAACGCCGACTATGAGGGGCATTCTCTCACGATGCTCCGGCGCATCGCCCGCGCGCTCGGCAAGAAGCTCGACATCCGCTTCGTAGACGCAGCCTGAATCTGGGGCCGCGCTCTTTTCTTGGTTCAGCGGGGATAAGCCAAAAAGGACAGGCACTTTCCCGGAGCGCTGGGGCCGTGGTGACTGCAGTCACTCGCCGGCCAGGGAGGCCAGATACGCCTCCGGGCTCACCACCGGCACTTCAGATCGCTTGAAGCCGGCCGCGTCGCGAGTGATCAAGTGTGTCGCGCCGGTGCGGATGGCACAGGCATGCTGGATGGCATACTCGAAGTCGCTGAACCCGCGCGTGCCCGCGTCGATCGCCTGGTTGATGATCTGACTGTCAGCTTCCACAACCTCAAACACGTCGCGCAGGCCCTTGATCCCACGACGCGCAGCTCGCTCGTCGGCTTGGTGCCGGACGATGAAATAGACAAAATTGAAACTCAGCGCCGCGATGCACCCAACCACCTCCCGCCGCTCGGCCATCGACCACAGCTCCGCCGCGTCGTCGCCGAAGGGCTCGCGGTCCAGCAGATGATCCAGCAGCACGTCGGTATCGAAGAAGAGGCGGTGAGTCATCCCCGACCCTTGTGGCGAATGGCGGCCTCGTACAGTTCGCGGTCCGACGTGTCAGCCGACACTTTGGCCAGCCCACGCAGGCGGCGGGTGATCGGGGCTGGCGGGCGGCGGGACTGCTCCCCGACCGCGATCGGTTCGTTACTGCCAATTGCAGCAACAAACTGGCTGAACATTGCCGAGACGCTGGTGCCCCGCTCGTCGGCAAGCCGCTTCGCCAGCTTGATCACGTCCTTATCGGCACTGAGGGTCAACTTGGGCACGGCATGGCTCCTCGTACGTATTGTCGTTATTTGAGTATACGTATCACGAACCGCCAGGGCAATCGACATTGAGCCAAAAGGAGACAGGCATTTTCCGGAGCCCCGGATCTCCGAGACGGACTGCATGCCGGCCCAGGCTGGCGCCACCGGAGACGGTGTTCCTTCCCGCAGGCTGACAGTCCAGACAATCGCATGCCCACACTGATGCCTTGACATCAAACTGAGTGATGCTGTGATGCCTTCATGCGGACAACGCTGTCGATCGATAACGATGTGCTGGATGAAGCCCGAGCACTCGCCGAGCGAACGAAGAAGCCTTTTCGATCGATCGTGAACGAGGCGTTGCGGCAAGGATTACGGGTCATCGATGTCCCGCAACCACAGCGGTCGTATGTGACTGAAGCCCGCCCCATGGGTCTCCGCGCGGGACTGCAGATCGACAACGTTCAAGAAGTCTTGTCGCTGCTTGACGGCGAAGGCCGGCGGTGACCCATGCGGCTGATAGACGCCAACCTGCTCCTGTACGCGGAGGACTCCCGGTGCGGGCAGCATGCCACCGCGAAAGCGTGGTGGGACCAGCAGCTATCGGGCAGTGACCCGGTCTGCCTGAGCTGGACCGTTCTCACGGCGTTCATTCGGATCGGAACGAACCCGCGGGTGTATGAACGTCCCCTGACGGTCGACGAGTCCTATTCACGAATCGCGAGCTGGCTCGCGCAGCCCTGCGTCCGAATCGTTCACGCCACCAGCCGCCACCTGGAGGTTTTTCAGACGATGCTGGAGTCGGGGCAGGCCTCCGCAAACCTCGTGCCCGATGCCCACCTTGCGGCTCTGGCCATCGAGCACGGCTGCGTGCTCTGCTCCACAGACGCCGACTTCGCCCGCTTTCCCGAGCTCACGTGGCACGATCCGCTGGCGTGATGCGTGTGGATACAACCCATCTGGTCTGTCACTTCGCAGCCCACGGGTCTTTTTGCGGAGGCTGCCCCGATGCGGTACCCTCTGAAGTGGAGCTGGTGATCTTCAAAACCTAGACCGAGGTGGGGCGTGTCGGTTCACCTTCGCGACTTCTCCTGGGACAGGATGATCGAGGCCGTGCAAGCCGTCCGTGAACGTGCCCTGCGAGCAACCGCCGCCCTGGAACGGGCAGGCATCCCCTACGCGATGGCTGGGGGCAACACGGTCGCGGCATGGGTGTCGCGGGTCGATCGGGCCGCGGTGCGGAACACCCAAGACGTCAATATCCTCGTTCGACGTGCCGATTTTGACGCCGTGAAGGCAGCCCTCGAATCGGTCGGATTCGTCCATGCCAACGTCATGGACGTGGCCTGCTTCATCGATGGCCCCGACGGCAGCCCACGCGACGCCGTCTACCTGCTCTTTGCCGGAGAGAAAGTCCGCGAGACCTACCCGATCGCCACGCCCGACGTGACCGAGTGGGAGCAGGCCGACAACTATGCCGTCGTCACGCTCGAAGGCCTTGTGCAGATGAAGCTCACCTCGTTTCGCCGCAAAGACCAGGTTCACCTGCAAGACATGATCTCGCTTGGCCTCGTCGATGCCTCATGGCTTGACCGGCTCATCCCCGAACATGCCGAGCGATTGCGGCAACTCCTCGACGACCCCGACGGCTGATCGCGAGGGGCGTGTATGAACGCTATCGGGTACGCTGTTTCTCACTCAAACGATGCCACGCCCAGTGGCCCGCTTCCGTTCCTTCTTTATCGCACGCAGCACCGCCAGCGGACTCGGAGCAGGAGCGGGCACGAGGGCCTCGAGGTTTGCAAGCAGCCCCAAGGCCCAAAGAGCAGTTTTGCGTGAGACGATGCCGGGCGATCCTCTCGCCGAGGATGGTAAGGGCCGCCCGCGTCCGTTGACTTCGAGAACCATTCCTGAATACCATTGTGGCATGAAGACTACCATTGATCGTGCGGGGCGGATCGTCGTACCGAAGGCGCTTCGGGATCGGCTGGCCCTTGCGCCAGGGGCCGAGATCGAAATCGAGGCCGTGGCCGATGGGATCTTCTTGCGACCGGCCACAACAGGTTCGGCGCTCGTGCTGGAGGACGGCGTGCTCGTTCACCATGGAGGCGGCGGGGGATCCGTGGATGTCGTCGAGCTTCTCAGGCAGCAGCGAGCCAGCCACGGCCCGCGGATCGTCGGCCACTGATGCGGGTGCTGTTCGACACGTCGGTGCTCGTGACTGCCGTCGTGAGCGGGCTTCCGCATCATCGCCAGGCGTTTGCCTGCTACCAGAAGTTCCGTGGTAGCGGTCGCCGCGAGCGGGGATTTTGCACCACCCACGCGCTCGCCGAGGCGTACGCCACACTCACAGCCATGCCGCTGGTGCCTCGAATGCTGCCGGCGGATGCGGCCCTGGTGATCCGACAAAACTTTTCACGCGACCTGACGGTCCTGCCGTTGTCCGCAGGCGACTACACCGCCGCAGTCGAGCGGGTCGCATCGCTCGGCCTTTCGAGTGGAATCATCTATGACTCGCTCCACCTCCTCGCGGCCGAACGGCACGCGTGCAAACGAATCTACACTTACAACCTCGCCGATTTTGCGCGTCTTTTCCCGCGAGCCGTCGAGATCATCGCGCCCTGAAGGCGTGCGTCTGCAAATCACCTCCACGCATGCGCAAGCGGCTTGGCGTTGAGGGAGTCGGCATTTCCGGTAGGCTTTCCCACGAGAAGGAACGGTCCAACGGAGGCACGAGAATGACTCGACGCGGCTTGATCTGCGCGATGGGGTGCGGGCTCTCGATGGCGGTCGCCGCGTCGGCGGTGGCCCAGGTGCATTACGACCCAGCCAACGGGTCGCCCTGGAACCAGCGGGCTGAGGAGGGACCCGATGCCCAGGTGCCCGGCTGGTACTACAACCTCGGTGTCACCGGCATCCGGGCCGAGCTCGTGGCGAATGAACCCACCACGCTCGTCGTGCGGTATGTGTTCCCCGGCTCCATCGCCAGCGGCCTGGTCGAAGCCGGGGACGTCATTGGTGGGGCGGGCGGCCAACCCTTCCAAGTGCCACACCGCAACGGCTACGGCGAAGAGGTCTTTGGTGGGCACGGGCCCATCATGGATTTCGCCGACGCCCTCGAGGCCTGCCAAGCCAAGAAGGCCGACGGCAAACTGAAGCTCTCCGTGCTACGAAACGGCAAGGTCAAGGAGATCGTTCTCAACGTGGGGAAGGCCTACGGCAGCTACGCCCCGACCTTCCCGGCCACGTGCCCCAAGTCTGACAAGATTCTCGGGGAGCTGCTGGCGCTGCTTGCCCGAAACCAAAACGAGCACGGCAGCTTCGGCGACATGTTGGCCGACATGTATGCCCCGCTCGCCCTCCTCGCCAGCGGCGAGGCTCGTTACATGCCGGCCGTCACCCGATACGTCGAGCGGATTGCTCACGACGCTCAACAGAAGCACGACCCCGGCGCGCTCATTAATTGGTCGTACATGAGCTGGGCAATCATCACCAGCGAGTACTACCTGGCCACCGGCGACACACGCGTGCTCCCGACCCTCCAGACGATCCACGACTTGATCGCCAAAAGCCAATACCTCGACATGTCGCAGATCAACCCGATGGCCAAGGAGTCACACCCCGACTCAGTCCCCAAGGGGCCGCGTGATTCCCACGGCGGCTGGGGACACAACCCCGGCTTTGAAGGCTACGGCCCCATCGCGATGATCACCGGCCAGGGAGCCTTGGCCTACGCGCTCATGCAGCGCTGCGGCATCGAGGTGGACCGCGCGAAGCACGACGCCGCCTATGGCTTTCTGCAACGTGGCACGGGGGCCAACGGGTATGTGTGGTACGGCGACTCCGCCGGCGGCGGCCCAGATAGCTGGGCAGACATGGGACGAACCGGTGCCACTACGATCGCCAACATACTCGCGCCCTACCCGGAGCCGATCTATCGCCAGCGGGCGCTCGGGCACGCCCGCGTCATGGGCCTGCACCCGGAGAGTTTTCCGGACACGCACGGCGCTCCCATGATGGGCATGGTCTATCAGTCCCTCGGCACGAATGTAGACCCACCGAGCTTCCGCCGTGTGATGGATGCCAACCGCTGGTGGTTCACGATGGCCCAGTGCCCCGACGGCACCTTCTATTACCAGCCCAACCGCGACAACGCCGGCTACGGCACCACGAATCGTTCGATGGCAAGCGCGGTCGTCGCGTTGATCTACTCGATCCCCAAGCAAAGCCTCTTCATCACGGGCAAGCAGCCACCCGTCGCCCAAGAAGGCAAAAAAAAGCCCGCCCAAAAAGCCGCCGCCAAGCCCGCCCAAAAAGCACCCTGATCGCCCGTTGACGCGATTCAGGAAGCCGCTACACTCTATTTGAAATCCGAATGATGCCGTGCGGTATCATTCGGATTATTTATCCGGAGCGAGGCGGAAACTCGGCTCCCGGGCCGCTTCTTGCGCGGGTTCCATGAACCTGAAATCCCTGAAAATCTTCTGCGACATCGTCTCCCGCCGGAGTTTTTCCCGCGCCGCGGAGGACAACGGTGTTTCCCAGTCCGCGGCCAGCCAGGTCGTCGGCCAGCTCGAAAACCACCTTGATGTGCAGCTCATCGAGCGATCCAAGCGGCCCCTCGTCCCCACCGCTGAGGGCAAGGTTTTTTTTGACGGCTGCCGGAAGCTCATTGCGGCCTACGAGGCGCTCGAGGATGAGGTCCGCACGCTCCACGAGGAAGTCGCAGGGCGAGTTCGCGTAGCAGCCATCTATTCGGTGGGCCTCCACCACATGAGCCGCTACGTCCAAGAGTTTCGCGGCCAACACCCCAAGGCCAACGTGCGTCTGGAATACCTCCACCCCGAGCGGGTGCTCGAATCGGTGGAGCACGGCGACGCCGACCTCGGCATCGTGAGTTATCCACGCAGCACCAGGCTCGTCGAAGCCGAACCCTGGCGGGAAGAACGGCTCGTGGTCGTGTGCGCGCCCGAGAACCCACTCGCCACCAACGAAGACGCGTCCATCAAAAATCTCGCCGGCCGGCCGATGGTGGCCTTCGATCCCGATCTCGTCATCCGCCACGAGATCGATCGCGTGCTCCACGCCCGTGGCGTCTCGCCAGATGTCGTCATGGAGTTTGACAACATCGAGACGATCAAGCGGGCCCTCGAAATCGATGCTGGCTTCGCGATCCTCCCCGAGCCCACGGTGCTCCGCGAAGTCGCCGCCGGCACGCTCGCCCGCGTGCGATTCGCCGACGAAGAGATTGCCCGCCAGCTCGTCCGCCCGCTGGGCATCATCCGCGGTCGCAACCGCACGCTCGCCCCGACCGCCCAACGATTTTTGGATCTCCTCCGCGGCCACGCTGCCGACGCCGACGTCCTCCCTTCCATGATGCCAACAGCCACATGACTGATCGGACACCACGCATGAACACGCGCCCTGGCCTCCCGGCCACCCAAGGTCTCTACGATCCAGGCAACGAACACGATGCCTGCGGTGTCGGCTTCGTCGTCAACATGTTTGGCCGCAAGAGCCACCGCATCGTCGAGCAGGGCCTCGAGGTTCTCGAAAACCTCGCCCACCGCGGCGCCTGCGGCTGCGACCCGCTCACCGGCGACGGCGCCGGCATCCTCATCCAACTGCCCTACGACTTTTTCGCCGTGGCAGCGCCTCAGGCCGGTATCCGGCTCCCCGCAGGCGGCGACTGGGCCGTGGGCAACGTCTTCCTGCCCCCGTCTGAAGGCGACCGCGAGGCCGCGGAGGCCTTCTTCGAGAAGGTCTGTCGCGAGGTGGGGCTCGAGTTTCTCGGCTGGCGAACCGTGCCCACCGACAACTCCTCGATCGGCGGCACCGCTCGCGATGTCGAGCCCTTTATCCGCCAGGCCTTCGTGGGCCGCGGCTCAAAAATCGCCCGCGAGCATTTTGAGTGGAAGCTGTTTGTGTTGCGGAAGCGGTTTGGCATCGAGCTCGGAAGCCTTGGCCTCACCGAGCAGGCCTTTGTGTATGTCTGCTCGCTGTCGAGCAAGACGCTCGTCTACAAGGGCCTTCTCCTCGCCGATCAGGTGGCGAAGTATTTTCCGGATCTTCGCGACGAGCGGCTCACCAGCGCCCTGGCCCTGGCCCACCAGCGGTACAGCACCAATACGTTCCCCACCTGGGATCTCGCCCACCCGTTCCGCTACATCGCCCACAACGGCGAAATCAACACCGTCCGCGGCAACATCAACTGGATGCGGGCCCGCGAGAGCATGCTTGCCCATCCGGTGTTTGGGCCTGACCTCGCCAAGGTCACGCCGATCATCCGCGAAGGCGGCAGCGACTCGGCCTGCTTCGATAATGCCCTCGAGCTGCTCGTGCTCACCGGTCGCTCGCTCGAAGAGGCGATCAGCATGTGCATCCCCGAGCCGTGGAGCGGCCACGAGAGCATGGCCGACGATCTCAAGGCCTACTACGAATACCAGGCGTGCCTCATGGAGCCCTGGGACGGTCCGGCCGCCGTGGCCTTTACGGATGGCGTGCGGATCGGAGCCACGCTCGATCGCAACGGCCTGCGACCCGGCCGCTGGTGGCAGTTGAAAGACGGGCTCGTGGTGATGGCGTGCGAAGCTGGCGTGCTCCAACTTCCGCCGGCTGATGTCGTCCGCAAGGGCCGGCTCCAGCCTGGCCGCATGTTCCTCGTGGACACCAAGAAAGGCCGGATCGTCGAGGACGACGAGATCAAAAAACAGCTCGCTAATGCCAAGCCTTGGCGGGAGTGGATTGCCGGCAATCAGGTGCGACTCGATGCCCTCACCGATCCGCCGGGCATTGCGGATGTGACGCATTCGCGAGCCGTCCGACCGGACGATCTCCAGCACGCCAACAACGACGCCATGCCCTCCGCCACCGACCCGTGGCGTGCCGCTGGCGTGGCAGGCGAACGCGCCAGCCTTCTCGAGCTCCAGCGTTCCTTCGGCTACACGCTCGAAGACCTTCGCGTGATCCTCGGGCCGATGGCCTCAGCCGGCGCCGAGCCAATCGGCTCGATGGGCAACGACACGCCGCTGGCGATTCTCTCCGAGCGACCACAACTGCTCGCAAACTATTTCAAGCAGCTCTTCGCCCAAGTGACCAATCCCCCGCTCGACGCGATCCGCGAGGAGATCATCACCTCGATGATCTCCACGATCGGCTGCGAGGGGAACCTGCTTGCCGCCACGCCCGAGCAGGCCCGGCTGCTGCGGCTCGAGTCGCCCGTCATCACAAACGCCCAGTGCGCGCGGATCAAGAGCCTCGGGTCGGGCACGGTGGCCGAACACGCCGGCCTCGTCGCCCGCACGCTCTCGATGCTATTTTCTGCGGCCGACGGTGCCGCCGGCATGCGGAAACGACTCGATGAGCTTCGCGCCGAGGCCGCCACTGCGATCGCCGACGGCGTGACGATACTCGTCCTCTCTGATCGCGGCGTCTCCGCCGACATGGCCGCCGTGCCGAGTCTGCTCGCCACCGCGGGCGTCCACCATCACCTCGTCCGCGATGGCACTCGCACCCGCTGCGGTCTCGTGATCGAGACGGGGGAGGCCCGCGAGGTTCACCACTTCGCGACGCTCACCGGCTACGGGGCCGGCGCAGTCAACCCGTATGTCGCCTTCGCGACGATTGACCAGATGCAGGCCGAGCGGATGATCGATGCCGACTACCCGCGTGAAAAGCTCCACGCCAACTTTGTGAAGGCGGCAACAAAAGGCCTTCTCAAGGTCATGAGCAAGATGGGCATTTCCACGCAGCAGAGCTACCGCGGCGCCCAGATTTTTGAGGCGGTCGGCCTCGCACGTTCCTTCATCGACGAGTTTTTCACGCGGACGGCCAGCCGGATCGGTGGCATCGGCCTCAGCGAGGTCGCCGAGGAGGCGCTCCGTCGCCATGAACACGCCTGGCCTGCGACTCAGGTGCCTCAGACGCTCGAGCTCGACGTGGGCGGACGCTACGCCTGGCGTCGCAAGGGCGAGGCTCACATTTTTAATCCTGATGTGGTTTCGTCGCTTCAGCGGGCAACCCAGATCAACAGCCGCGACGAGTTCAAGAAGTTTCAGCGGCTCATCGACGACCAGCAGGCGAAGCTTTTGACGCTCCGCGGGCTGCTGGAGTTCAAGGTGGAGTCGAGCCCGATCCCGCTCGACGAGGTCGAGCCCGCCACGGAGATCGTGAAGCGGTTTGCCACCGGCGCGATGTCGTATGGCTCGATCTCGAAAGAAGCCCACGAGACGCTCGCCGTCGCGATGAACCGGCTCGGCGGCTGGAGCAACACCGGCGAAGGGGGCGAAGATCCCGCCCGCTACCAACTCGAGCCCAATGGCGACAGCAAAAACTCCAAGATCAAGCAGGTCGCCAGCGGCCGCTTTGGCGTCACGAGCCTGTACCTTGTGAACGCGAAAGAACTCCAAATAAAGATGGCGCAGGGCGCCAAGCCCGGCGAAGGCGGGCAGCTCCCAGGCACCAAGGTGGATCGCGAGATCGCCCGGATTCGTCACAGCACGCCGGGCGTGGGGCTCATCTCGCCGCCGCCCCACCACGACATCTACTCGATCGAAGACCTCGCCCAGCTCATCCACGATCTCAAGAACGCCAACCACCACGCCCGTATCAGCGTGAAGCTGGTGGCCGAGGTGGGCGTCGGCACCGTCGCGGCGGGCGTCTCCAAGGGCAAGGCCGATGTCGTCCTCATCTCGGGGCACGACGGCGGCACTGGCGCGAGCCCGCAGACGTCGATCATGCACGCCGGACTCCCGTGGGAACTGGGGCTTGCCGAGGCTCATCAGGTGCTGGTGATGAACGACCTCCGCGGCCGGATCGTCGTCCAGACCGACGGCCAGATTCGCACGGCCAAAGACGTGGTCGTGGCCACGCTCCTCGGGGCCGAGGAGTTTGGCATCGCCACGGCGTCGCTCGTGGTGTTGGGCTGCATCATGATGCGGAAGTGCCATCTCAATACCTGCCCGGTCGGCGTGGCCACGCAAGACCCCGAGCTCCGGAAGAAGTTCACGGGCCAGCCCGAGCATGTCGTGAACTACTTCTTCATGCTCGCCGAAGACGTCCGCGAGGTCATGGCGAAGCTCGGCTTCCGCACGATCGACGAAATGGTGGGCCGCGTGGACCGGCTCGACACCCGCGCCGCCATCGCCCACTGGAAGGCCAAGGGGCTCGACTTCTCGACGATCCTCCACCGGCCGGAAGTGCCGGCGCACGTCCAGACACACCATGTCGAATCGCAAGACCACGGCATCGAGCGGTCCCTCGACATGACGGCGCTCCTCGACCTCTGCCAGCCGGCGCTCGATGAGAAAAAGCCGGTTTCGCTGGAACTGCCGATCCGCAACATCAACCGCACCGTCGCCACGATCCTCTCGAGCGAGGTGACGAGGCGGTACGGGGCCGGCGGCCTTCCCGATGGCACGATCAAGATTCACTTCCGTGGCACGGCCGGCCAGAGCATCATGGCGTTTGGCTCACCCGGCGTGCAGGTGACCGTCGAAGGCGATGTGAACGACTACTGCGGCAAGGGGCTCTCGGGCGGTCGCGTGATTGTGCGTCCCGACCGAGCCGCCACGTTCAAGGCGGAGGACCACGTGATCGCCGGCAACGTGGTGGCCTACGGCGCGACGGCGGGCGAGATCTACATCCGCGGCAGGTGCGGCGAGCGGTTCCTCGTGAGGAACTCGGGCGTCGAGGCGGTGGTCGAAGGCACGGGTGACCACGGCTGCGAATACATGACCGGCGGCAGGGCGATCATTCTCGGCCCCACGGGCCGGAACTTCGCGGCCGGGATGAGTGGCGGCATCGCGTACGTCTACGACGCCGATGGCACATTCACTCCGAAAGTGAACATGGAGATGGTGGAGCTCGATCCGCTCGACAAGCAGGATCTCGACTACGTGAAGGGCATGATCGCCCGGCACGTCGAATTCACCGGCAGCACCCGCGGCCGAGAGATTCTGGAGCGGTTTGAGGCTGAGTCAAAGCGGTTCGTGAAGGTAATGCCCACGGACTACAAGCGAGCCCTCGAGGAGCTTCGCAAGGTGTCGGAACAAGATCAGGCTGAAGCCAGAAAGCAGGAGAAGGTTCATGGGTGACGTACGCGGCTTCATGAAGTACGAGCGGAAGGTCGCGGGCTACGCGCCGGTTTCCGACCGGCTCGCCAACTACAACGAGTTCCTCACGATCCTGCCCGAGGAAGAGCTCACGAAGCAGGGTGCCCGGTGCATGGACTGCGGCGTGCCGTTCTGTCACACAGGCTGCCCCCTGGGGAACATCATTCCCGACTTCAATGATCTGGTGTTTCGCAACCAGTGGCACGAGGCGAGCCAGCGGCTGCACGCCACGAACAATTTTCCGGAGTTCACGGGGCGGGTCTGCCCCGCGCCATGCGAAACCGCCTGCGTGCTCGGGATCAATGAAGACCCCGTGGCCATCAAGCAGATCGAAATGGCAATTGCCGACCGGGCCTTTGATGAAGGCTGGGTGGTCGCCGAGCCGCCTGCCGTGCGCACGGGCAAGCGGGTGGCGGTGGTGGGCAGCGGCCCTGCGGGCTTGGCCGCAGCCCAGCAGCTCAACCGGGCCGGCCATCTCGTGACGCTCTTCGAGCGGGCCGACCGACCGGGCGGCCTCCTCATGTATGGCATCCCCGACTTCAAGCTCGAGAAGTGGCGGGTCTGGCGGCGGGTTCGCCAGTTGGAAGAAGAAGGAGTCGAGTTTCGCTGCGGTGTGAATGTCGGCGGAGACATCAGCACGCAATCACTGACGGAAGAATACGACGCGATCGTGCTCACCGGCGGCGCCACGCTCGGCCGCGACCTGCCGATCCCCGGCCGCGAACTGGCGGGCGTGTATTACGCGATGGAGTTTTTGCCGCAGCAAAACAAGAAGAATGCGGGCGATGCAGTGCCCGGCCAGCTCACGGCCACGGGCAAGCATGTGATCGTGATCGGCGGCGGCGATACGGGAAGCGACTGCACCGGCACGAGCAACCGACAGCACTGCCAGAGCCTCACGCAGTTTGAACTGCTGCCGCAGCCGCCAGACCTGGGCAAGTATCCGCGGCGCACCCAGCGGCCCGCGGGCTCACCGTGGCCACTCTGGCCGCAAATGCTCCGCACCAGTTCATCGCACGAGGAAGGCTGTCGCCGCGAGTTTGGCATCCTCACCAAGAAGTTTTCCGGCGATGACCAGGGCCAACTGCAAAGCCTGACGACGGTGCGGATCGAGTGGTATCAGGATGAAACGACAGGCCAGCACAAGTTCCGCGAACTGCCTGGCAGCGAACAGGAATGGCCCTGCCAGCTCGCACTGCTCGCCATGGGGTTTGTGGGCCCGGAGAAGCAGGGGCCGGTGGCCGACCTCGGTCTTGAGCTCGATCCGCGTGGCAACGTGAAGGCTGGGGCCGACTACATGACAACCCGTGACGGCGTGTTTGCCGCGGGCGATCTGCGTCGCGGCCAGTCACTCGTCGTGTGGGCGATCCACGAAGGCCGCGAGTGTGCCCGGTCGGTCGACCTCTGGCTCATGGGCCAGACGAATCTCCCAAGCACCGCTGCCGGCGAATTTCCAGTGCATGCTCACTCATAGGTGAACGTGGCGGTGGCAGTGCAGGAGCGATCGGCGACGAGCCGCACCCAGTGAGCTGAGAAGCCCGTAGGGAACTCATGCTTGACCGTCTCGCCGCCGGGCACCTTGAGCGTGGCGTACGGAAACCACGTGCCGTCACCCACCGGGTCAATTTCCACGGTGACATTCACAAGGCCGTCGGCCTTGTGCGAAATCTCGACCCGCTTGCGATCGTAGCCGGCCATGAGATACGGATCGCTCGGCTCGCCCGCCTTGACGACTGTCTCATGCCACGGGCCACCGCAACCCGTCGGCTTCGGAAACTTCCAGAGCTCGTCGATGTCGCCCACCCAGACTGGCGCATCCATACCTCCCGCCGCTTCGCCGCGCCCGATCACGCGAGGATCGGATGTCGCCGCGTCTCGCACACCCCCGAGCACCAGCAGCCCCCGCCATGAACAAAAGTCAGTGATCCGCTTGCCGTGGCTACACACCGGCTGCATCTGCGCCGCGCCGCCACTCGTCGTCCGGGGCAGTACATAAAACGTGCCGGCCGCATTCAGAAGCGCCCGTTCCGTGACCATTTCTCGAAGGCCCCGCGGCCAACCCGTCACAAACGGCTTTTCATATACGGCTGCCACGGCCGGATTGAGCGGCTTCGGCAGCCGAAACGGGCGATCTCCTTCGCGAAGAATGACGCTCGCCGCATCAAACTCGACCGTCGGCGATTCAGGGATCGCCTTCTCTCGCATGAACTTGGCTGCCGCGTCGTCATCGTCAAGCGGTCGCGGCGTGGCGTCGCGACTATCCACCATCTCGAGCCGCCAGGCCTTCGTCGGGCCTACCTCACGGTCCGTGATTCGGGTCGCCAGGCAATCGAGAGGCAGATTCTCGCCTTCGCCACACCGGACCACGGTGGGGGCCCATCCTCCGCCGCTCGTCGCATCGACTAGGGCATCAAAGAGGCGGGAATCGGCCACCCGACCACCACGCGTGCCGTAGCGAAATACTGCCGTCACATCTGGGGCATCCCGGTCAACGACGACGCGAATCCACTCGCCCTCCACGGTGTCCGGAAGCACGTGGAACGCATAGCCCTTGCCTGGCACCGTCACCTTGGCGACCTCGTGCCACGTAGTCCAGGCCCCCGCCTCGAGCGTGAACGTCACAGGCTGGTCGTCGCCGTGCGCGAGGTGAACCACGCGGCGGTCGTAGCTTTCGGGACCGCCCGCGAGCAGCAGCGGATCGCTCGGCGCATCTGCCTTCACGGCCTCGCTTCGCCACACATACGCGGTGCCACCGGGCAGACCGAGCCCGCGTCGCAGTACGTCCCACGTGGTGAACCAGAGATTCGAGTTTGAGCGGCCGTTGAGATCATTCCGCGTGTTCTGAAGCGCTGATTTGAACCCCGACTTCGCCGTGTCGTCGCAGCCGAAGACGATCACGTCCTGGCCGTTGACGTTCCACGGGGTCACGTCGCCCGTAATCTTGAGATGCGAACAGATCGGCCTCAGTCCCGCACTGTTCTCGACTGAAAACGTCCCGGGCAGCTCGTACCAGCCGCCGTGCATCGTGAGGATGTACTTTGCCGGCCGGCCATCCACAGCCGGCACCACCTCACGAATCCGCGGCCATTCGGTATGCCAGCCGTGATCGCCGGTATAGCTCGCGCAGGCAATCGGTAGCCGGAAGGTATGCCAGGGCTCACGGCCAGCCTTGGCGTCGGCGGCACTGCGCACCATGAGCAAGACGCTCTTTTCGTCCCAGCCGATGGCCCAGAGCGGCGAGTCGTGCGATGACGGGCCATGGATGCCGCCGGGCCCCGTCACATCAGTGAACTGCCGGCGGCGGATGAGTTTCCAGTTCGTGCCATCCCACTCGGCGAGCACGCCCGCCTCGTCGTCGCTCTTCCGCGTGGTGGGCACGGCGTAGTCAAACGGCTTGAACTTTTTCGCCGACCCCGCCTCATGCTCGCCGTTGTTCGCCACGACGAGCACTCCTTGCCCCGAGTAGGCCCCCTTGCCATGCCAGCCGGGCACGGCGCGTACAAAGAGCCGTTGTGCTTTTCGCGACGGGATATCGACTTCATACAGCAGTCCTTCCATGTCGTACGTAAGAATTTTTCGGACTGGCTCGGTGAGATGCCGCGCGTGGGCCGAGATTCGGCCTTCCATATCGGCCGGCGAAATCGCGTGAACCTTGCCTGATCCATCGATCAGGTACGGCCCGAGGGCGAGCGTGTTTGTCTCACGGTGAATGAGTCGGGCGGCCGGCGTGCCGCCGACGCTTTCCGGACGCCGCACGAGCTTCAGCGACTCGCTAACCTCATAGAGCCCGTCATCGCTCCCTTGCGGCGCGTGCGGCGCGTACGTGATGAACCAGAGCTTGCCAGCCCAGGGCACGACCGCCCCGATGCCACATTCACCCTGACTGTTCGACACGGCGAGATGCGGGTACCGGCCGCCATACGATGGCGGGGCCATCGCCTGTTCAGCAAAGGCTGTTGTGATGCCAAGCAGGGACACGACCACAAACGCCAGACGGGGCAGCAAAGCCATCACAACACCTCGCACACCGAAAGAAATCACGGCAGCGGACGCACCGCGACGGAGAGCGTACCCTTGCGGCTCGCCAACTGCCCGGGTGGACCGTTGAGCCGCATGAAGAGCGGACCATCGGCGACCGCGGCGAATTCCCCTGCCCCGCCGTCAGCCAGCACCTCGAAGCGGGGCCGTCCGCCGTCCTGCGGATTCTCAACCCACTGGCCGATGACAAGCCGGCCCGTCGGTCGGCCGCGATACCATTCGAGCGAAATGCCATCGGCTTCACCCTCCAGCGGAACGCTCACGCCCGATGGCTCGTCGGTCGCCGAGCCCAGGCCGACGCGACCCGTGGCCGTGAATGCGTACCGGCGGCCCGCGGCGAGCGCCGCGCCCGAGTTCTGCCAGCCACGTGACGCATCGACGGCGATCTCCTGCGGTGCGGCCAGTAGTTTCCCGGGCGACCAGTCGATCACCATCCGCTCGAAGTCGAATCCATAATCGACGTCTGCCGTAAACGCATCAAAATCCCGCGATGCCCTCGACGCATCCCACCCAGGGATCGTTGTAAGCCGCTGGTTGAAGTCGGGTCCGAGCGGGCCGCGTTCGAGCGTGGCAAAGCCTTTGGAATACGTCGGATGCTTGGCGAACATCGCCACGGCGGCCCAGTTGGCGGCGTAGTCGGCGATCGTGCCATGCTCGGCGCCGGCGAGCGCGAGCACGTCGTCGAGCGACGGCACCTGCTTTGCGGCCCGCAACTCCACGATCTTCTCGATACGGCCGAGCTGCTCGACGTCGTCGGACCGCGCCGGGATCGGCGACGACACAAATCGCAGGCTGCCAGCGGCGTCGGGGTCGAGCCGGTGCGTCGCCAGAAACTCGGCGATGCCCTTGTTGTACCAGTTGGGTGTGTTGAGCCTGCGGAGCGTGAGCGTGAAAGCGTGCACACCCTCATGCAGCAGAAGATGCCGGCGGTAGGCAGGGTTTGATTGATCGACGAGCCAGAACTGATTGCGATCGCAGAATCCGTTCTTAAACGGTGGCAGCCAATCGGGAAGCAGCCCCGCTGCGCGAAACCGTTCGCGGTCGACGACGAGACAACCGAAGCACCGCCAGTCGGCATGGTCGGCCGGGTTCATCGCGTAGTGTTTGCACCACGCTTCAAAGGCTTGATCGAAAACCGCGGGCAGCTCGGCGACGCCATCACCCGCTCGCTCCGGTCGGTCGGTCGCCAGCACGAGGTGTCGGCTCTCGAGGACCCGCAGGCCGGCACGGCGGGCGAGCGCTGCACTCGGCTCCACGGCGACCATCGCCTCGCGCGGCCCTGGCGGACCGCTCACCGCAGGTTCCGCGGCCCACGCGGAGCACGCAAATAGAAGGGACGCCACCGTGCAGAGTTCACTTCGCATGCCCCCTAGTTCACCCAGCCTCGCGCCAGGCGACAAGGGTGTGGCAATTCAACCACTCGATTCGATCCTGGGGCCGCGTGAATCCGATGCCAGTGATGAGCGAGAGTGGCTCGAGCGTCGGCGCTAGGCCGATTCTCGCCTCGTGTCGAACGGCCTGCATTCGATACACCTACGACTTGGAAAAGCCATCGGCGGCAGGATGCTGCCTGAAGGGAGATCGCGGTGCGGCACGGATGCCCAACTGTCGGTGGAAAAAGTCTGCCGCCGCACGAAGCGGCGACTGCCGACCATGGAAAGCCTCGGCTTTTCCAGCGGTCGGCCGAGTGGAAAAAGGCCATGGAGGGCGTTTTCCACGGACAGCTCGCGCTGGCCTGCGCGCTTGGCCTTGCTCTCGTCACGCCCGCCCGTGCCGCTGACGCAGCACCACCCAGCCCGACGAGTGGTCCTCCTGCGGCACAAGCAATCCCGTATTGGCAGGCGACGGCGTTTCCCTCAGCCATGATCCAAGGGGGCGCGATCCCACCCGGCTGGCAGCCGCAGGCGGTGCCCTATCAGGGCGTTGGCCCCGATGGCCAGCCCATCACAGTGTACCTCGCGCCGACATACGTCTTTACGTATCAGGCTGGTCCGCCAACTCCGGCGGCTGGGATCAATCGCCCTGCCATCTCCACGCAAGCCCCGCCCGCGGCGACCACCGGCGGGTGGAACTACGCGACGACTGGCGCAGCCCCAACCGGCACGATGTCGCTGCCGCCCGGCGCGTACACGCAGTATCGCCCGGTCTATCAATTCCCTGCTGACTCCCGAGCGCTCACTGGCACGCCACTCGTGCCACCAGGGCCGTTGCCACAAGCCTCTGCACGGCCCTTTGCCGCCGCGCCATCCGCGATGGCTGCAGCTGGGCCGATGCCCGCGCCTGTCTACGGCCCGCCACCGAATTCCTGGGGCCCCGCCGACACCGGGGCCGCGGGAATGCCGCCGCCTACCGACCAGTTTGCCGCGGCCGCACCACTCGCAGCGGCCGGTGCCGCAGCGGGCTTCGCCGCGACGCAGCCCACCGCCCCGCCTCCCGCAGCGATTGCCTCACCATCCGCTCCGGTCGTGCCGCCGACGGTGCCGGTCACTCCGGCAAGCTCGTCGCCGCAGTCGGCTGCACCGAGTCCGACGGGTGCTCACCTCTGGCGAGTCGTCGGTGTCTACGACGGCGACACGATCACTTGTCTCGACGAAAACAACCAGCAGCAGAAGGTGCGACTGGCCGGAATCGATGCCCCAGAGAGTGGCCAGGATTTTGGCAAGGTATCTCGCGAGGCGCTGGCCGCGCTGGTCTTCGGCCGCACGGTCGAGGTGACCGACCAGGGACGCGATCGGTATGGCCGCTGGATCGGGAATGTTTCCGTGAATGGCGTGAACGTCAACCGCCAGATGGTGGCCACCGGCAATGCCTGGCACTACACGGCCTACTCCGACGACGCCTCACTCACGCAGGCCCAGCAGCAGGCCCAAACCCAGAAGCTCGGCCTGTGGGCCCAGCAAGATCCTGTCGCCCCGTGGGACTACCGGAAGTCCACCCGGTAGACGTCCGGCCGCCAGGTCGTCGCCCAGGAATACCGTCAGGCCTCAGGACTGAGCCCTCTTTGGTTGCGGCCGAGATGCCGCGTTCAGGGAAGTGGTCGGCGAGGTCTCCACGGATGACATTCTCAACCACATCTTCAGTTGCTTTTGCATTGGCCAGTGACACCTCGCCGCGATCCTCGTTCGTTGTTGGATCATTCTTTCGTGGCTCGCACACTCGACCCACTTGGCTGTGGCGACTAAGATCGTGACCACACGTGAGCCGCAGGCTCGCCCCGTTCAAGCCACCGATCGTTTAAGGAACATCCATCGTGTCAGACACCGAGAAACCAGCCGCCGGCACGTTCAAATTGTTGCAACGTGTCATTCTTCTGGTGGTGGGTCTCGTCGGCATCGTCTTTGGCGGGATGCGGGTGTTCGAGGGAGTCAACACGATCCGCGAAGCTGGTGAGAATCCGGCGGTGACCGCTTTGCTCAAAGAGTCGGACAAGGCGATCGAAGAGGCCGACGCGATCACGAAGGACGTGGTAGCCTCGTTTCAGAGTCTGCTGGACGCCGTCGACACCGATGGTCTCGATGCGGTTCGCAAACAGAAACGCGAACTCGCGGAACAGATCATCGACACGTTTGAATCGGCCGCGGCGAAAGCTCGGCTCGGCTCGAGCAAGCTCAAAGAGACCGTGTCGCACAAGATTAGCGACACGGTGAAGCCATTTATCGAGACCAAGGCGAAGGCCTACGATGCTTTTGCCCTGGGGTATGATAAGAATCGAGCGATCGTAGAGCTGATTCTCGACGAGTCGTTTGCCACGGTGGACGATTTTCTGCCCAAGTTCAACGAACTCGTTGCTGAGCGTGACGCCGCGCAAAAACTCGCCGTCGACCTCACAACCCAGGCCCAGGCAACCCTCAAACCGTCTCTCGCTCCCGCTCAGTGAAGTCGGGGGAAAGGCGAACTGGGTGCCCTTGTACTTCCACAAACTCGACTGGTCGTACTACCCGCACCTCGTCCTGACGCACGGGCCGCATGTGTGGATCAGCGTGCACTTGGCCCTGAAAAAGCGGGGCTGATTCGCCAGCCCTAGCTTCCGGTTCCAGGCCGTAGCCGATCGGTGCCGCGCCCACATGCCGCCACGCCCATGGTGGCGCGGCCATGCACGCCGCACCGGCGGCCGGAATCGTACACCCGTCGCCATGTCCGTCACAGGAGGTGTCGATCGCCGCCAATGGGAAACCTTGGCTTTTCCATTGGAGGCCAAGTGGAAAAAGGCCATGGATGGCTTCTTCCACGGGCAGTCAGCAGACGCCGCTCTACAAGCTCATCGCCAGGCACCTCGAGACCTAGCTTGCCGAGCAGAGCCTCGGGGGCGTGCCCGTGGCGGGGCATGTCGAGGAGGAGCTTCGGGCGTACCTCCGCTGCGGCATCCTCAGCTTCGGGTTTGCCAGGGCGCGGTGCGGTTCCTGCGGCCACGATTTTCTGGTGGCCATCTCCTGTAAGGGTCGGGGCGTGTGCCCGTCGTGCAACGGCCGACGCATGGCCCCCAGGCACGGCCTGCGCTGAGCGTGAAAACCGTCATCCGACGGCCGATCTTTGGGGCAGGCAGAGGCCGTCCGTCACGCCGCAAGACGGCCGCAGACCCATTCGGCTACGATCCGCCGATGACCGTCAGCCTGTTGGGGCCATACTCAGGGGCCCACCATCAGCCGCCCACCGGTTCTGGGACGTCTGTGGCATTCCTCTCGTTTCCTTTTCCGCCAGCCGGCTGAGCATTCTCCGCTGCCGGCTTGTCAGCTGCCTGAGACGCTGCCTGCTTCTCGTCGGTCTGCTTCCCTTCCTCGCGGATCTTGAGCACCCGGGCGACCAGTTCGGCTCCCTCTTTTGCCCGGTCGGTTGCTGTGAGCACCTCCGCAAGTTGCTCCAGTGGGTGTACCAGCGACGCGGCTGTCTCCCCTTCGGTTTTCTCACGGATCGCGATGATCTGCCGAAGCACCTTCTCCGCAGCGACGGTGTTTTTACGGGCCAGTTCGAAGGTCGCCAGTCTGTCGAGCGTGTCCAGCGTCTTCGGATGAGCTGGCCCGAGCGTGCGCAGTCGTATCGCAATCGCCGTGTTGAAAAACTCCCGAGCTTCGTCGTATTCCTCTTGCGCATCTCGAACGCGGGCGAGCGCCTCAAACGACACCGCTGTCGTGGGGTGGTCGATGCCGAGTTTCGCCTGACGTATGGCAAGCGCCTGGAAGGCCAGCCGGTCGGCCTCGTCCAGTTCTCCGTCCTCGCGGGCGATCGTGGCCGCACCGTTGAGCACGTTGGCCAGGTCGAGACTGTCGCCCGGCCCAAGCCGGCTGCGGACAGCGATCGCCTGCGAGTAGAGTTTCTTGGCCTTGGCCCAATCGACGCCCGCAGGTTTGACCGACGTGCCGCTCGCGTCGGACTGCCTCGCGGAATCGTTCGCCGCGATCGCGGTCAGCACCAGGTTTGCCGCGAGGTTTGCCATCGAGTCGATCGTCCGCAGGTCGGCGATTCCCAGCGTCTTTCTGCGGATTCCGTAGGCGCGTTCATGGAGCGGTCGGGCCGCCGCGTGATCTCCGGCCGTGTCGAGCATGTAGGCCAAGTTGTTGACCGCGAGCGCCGTTTCCAGGCTCTCCGGACCACTGGTCGCCTCCATGAGCTCCAGCACCTTCTCAAAAAGCGGCCGGGCATTCTTGTAGTCGCCCGCCTTGGTGAGCGTGAGTCCCAGGCTGCCCGCGGCCTGGGCGGCTTCCGTGCTTGTGGCGCCGTGCGCCTGCTGAAGCATCGGGATCGCCAGCTCGTAGAGTTCCACCGCCTCGGCATACTTCGCCTGATCACTTTGAATGAACGCCAGCGAAATCAAGGCGTCGGCTACCGCAAGATGCTGCGAACCGTAGAGTTTTACCGCGAGCTCAACCGCGGCGCCTGCCACGCGTTCCGCTTCCGCGTACTCCCCACGGTCGCGGAGTTGCATCGCCTCAGTCCGTAGTTCCACGAAATCAGCGACGGTCGGCCCTGTGGGAATGGTGGCCCGGATCACGACCGCCGCGACGATCGCCGCGGCGGCAATCGCCCCCAGCGCCCACCAGTTGGTCTGCCGATTCCACAGCGGCGAACCTGGTGAACTGACAGTACTGGCCGAGACCAATGCGTCAGCCGATGCTGCCTGCGCTGGCGCAGGGTCGGGTGTGAAGGACGAAGGTTCAGAGGGGTTCATGGCTCACGATCCGGGGAAGGGGCGGGCGGTATGACGAGCCTCGTTAGGATACGACGCGGCGGCCGCGATCAAAGTCCCACTGCCGCCGCTCACGAAACCCTCATGCAAGCGTGCGTCGACATGAGGCCAGCCAAAGCCAGCCACCTGTTGCCAATCCGTCGTCGGCCATCCTATCCTTTGGCAGCGGGTATCATTCCATAGTTCTGCCCACCTCGACGCACACAGACCGCGCGGATGCAGCGTGTTTTCAGCCACGGCCCCGCGCTCGCCACGCTCCTCCTGGCAGGTGTCACGGTGGTTCTCTGCGCCACGGCATACGCACCGGCGGCCCGTGGTCCCTTTGTCTTCGACGACATCTTTGAAATCGAGAACAATCAGGCGATCCGCCGGCTCTGGCCACCGTGGGATGCGATGACATCGCCGGGCGGGTTTCCCGCGCGGCCGGTGCCGTATTACACCTTTGCGATCAACTACGCGGTGCACGCCCTCGCACCGCTCGGCTGGCATCTCACCAATGTGGCGATCCACCTTGTAAACGGCCTGCTCGTGGGCCTGGTCGTCTTTCGCGTGCTCGCGATCGCACGCGACCCGACGGCCGCGGCCGTGGCCCGAGCCGATCTCGTCGCCTGGGCGGCCGCCACGCTCTGGCTCGTGCATCCGCTGGCCACGCAGCCGGTGGCGTACGTCTATCAGCGTATGGAGCTCTTGGGAGCGCTCGCGATCCTTGCCGCCCTCGGCTGTTTTCTCGCCGCCCAGTCGGCGGGCATGCTGCTGGCGACGGTGGCGATCTCGGCCGCGGGCATGCTCTGTAAAGAGACGGCGGCGGTGATCCCGCCGGCGGTGCTTCTGACCGACTGGCTCGTGCTGTCGTGGATACCCGGCCGGCCGTGGGCGTCGCTTGCGAGTGCCTTGGGCCGGCGGCCTTTTTTCTATGTGTTCCTGTTCGCGACCTTGGGTGTGGTCGCAGCGCTTGTATGGCTCCAGCGGGGAAGTTACCGGGAGCTCACCACGCCGGGCTGGTCGCCTCTGGCGTACGCCCTCACCCAGCCGGGTGTGATCCTCCATTACCTCAGGCTGGCAGTGTTTCCCGCTGGCCAATGCTTCGACTACGCGTGGCGGACCGATGTATCCGCCGCGACGGTCGTACCGGGATTGCTCGCGGTCTGCGGGGCGTTCGCGGTGGCTGGCTGGTGTGTGCCACGGCGGCCGCTCGCCGCGCTTGCGATCGGCCTGTTCCTGCTGCTGCTCGCGCCATCGTCGAGCTTCGTCCCCTTAAGTGACATCTGCGTCGAACATCGGATGTATCTACCCCTCGCCGTGATCGTGGCGAGTGCGGTCGTAACGGTGGCAGCCGTGCTGCGACCAGCCCCGGCCGCCGCGATCGCCAGCACGCTCGTGCTGGCGACGGTCCTGGTGGGCGTATCCGCAGCCCGTACGGCCGTCTACGGCTCGTTCCTCGGGGTGTGGATAGACACGGCCACCAAGGCGCCGCACAACCAGCGGGCCCTGCTCTGGGTCGGGATCGCGCTCGACGAGGCCGGGCGGCACGACGAAGCATTCGCGGCATTCGGCAGAACCATCGCCGCCGACCCGGCCAATCCCGCCTGTGCGCGGGCCCACTCGTATCGGGCTGCCCTACTCGGCCGCCAGGGTGACATGCGAATGGCCGTGGCGGAGGCCCGCCGGGCTGTGGAACTGGCTCCCGACGACGGTCTCGGCTGGGTGAACCTCGCCCGCGGACTCTACGAACTTGACCGACTTGAGGAAGCCGAAATGGCAGGCCGCAAGAGCATCAATCTCTGCCGCGGCGGCCAACGGCTTGTGGCGCTGGTGAACCTCGCGCGGATCGTTGCGGCGGCGGGCCGCCCGGACGAGGCGCGAACGCTCTGCGCATCTGTCCTGGAAACCGACCCCGGCCACGAACCGGCCCGGCGGCTCCTTGCCAGGTTGGCCCCCAGCGGAAACTGACGATGGCGACCGTGGCAGGATTCAAGCCTGGGAGCACAAGCCGCGAAATCGTCGGGAACCACGCTGGATTCCCGACGATTCGACAAGAGCGGGCGAAGGGACTCGAACCCTCGACATCCAGCTTGGGAAGCGGGGAGCCCGCAGTTCTAAGTCCATCCAGCAAAGGACTTACGACAAGCGGCCGTAAGCGTTGTACCAGTCGTTGTACCAAATCACAGGCGGCGGCTTCCGGGCGACACAGGGCCAAGAAATGGCCTCGCTGGGACGCGTCTGACGCGGTTGTTGGCAATCATGGGCCTACGATCGCTGACCTCGCGGAGCGGTTGGCTTCGTTGCCTCCCGAAGCCCTCGCCGCACTCCACGCGCTGTTCAGCAAGCCACCCCGGCAGCAATGATCCGCTCCCATGGCTGCCAAACAAACAACCCCTCCGTGGCTCGTCTACCTCCTGCGGTGCTCTGACGGATCGCTCTACACGGGAATCACGTCGCTCTTGTTGACGTTCGCCTTTGCCGCCATTGCTATTGGTTCCTGGGAGTAAGTGGACACTACCCCCGGAGAATAGTTCGGGGTCTGGGGCGAAACAAACACGCGAACGAGTAAGCCTTGGGGCCTACCTCGCTCGCCTCAGCACGACGAACCACGCCTATTGGCCGGCGTCGATCGCCCGCATAAGCCCGTGAAGCGGCCCCGGGTCAGCCAGTCGGTGATCGGTGCCTATTTCTATCAAGGAACCCTCTGGCAACCCGGCCTTTGACAACAATTCAATGGAGTCGGCAAAAGGCACCACGTCGTCTGCCCTCGAATGCAGAATGACGGTCCCAGGCTTCACGTTCCCTGCCGTTCCCCAGGATTTCCACGCAGGGCAAAGCAAAACGAGCCTGGCCGAACCTGACTTGATGTTTATGGCGACCGCACCTCCTCGACTCGACCCCACCACAACATCGGGCTTGTTCTCATCGAAGGCTGCCTGGGCTGTTTTGAGCGCCGCCTGAAAATCGTCGTGGTCTAGCGCAGGCTCAATGACCTCGTGGCCATGTTCCCGCAGAAAAGTCGGTTTCACGCCTCCGACCACCAAATTCCAGCCGTGAAGGTAGAGGATTCTCATTTTCTCAGGTTCGCAGGTTCATGAGCCACCAGTCCGCTCGCAAAACCACGCGCAGCAAAGCCGTTCGGCGTCGTGTCACCTTGCCCACGGACTTTATTGAGCGGAGCGGAACATGCGCCCGACCGGACTACGCGGAGTTTTCTCCAGATTGTCCGAAGGGGCGTCGACCGATGTACCGAGGCAAGAACGCGAGCCTCTGCCCTCCCACGGGCTACGAGGCCATCAAGGCCGGTCCGCATCCTGGTCATCGAGACGGGCAGCGATGGCGGCGGGATCCTGTCGGCAATCCAAGACCGCGTAGATGTCGATGAAGTCACCGCAAAGGTCGTAGAAGATCGCGAACGGAAACCGCTTTGAGATGGCGCGATGAAACCCTCGGTACTTGGCATGAACGCCGCCATGCTTCAAGAGGCCGTCGATGTCGTCAAGCAGGCTACGGATGAAGTACCGACCAACCCCGGATGATTGGGAGTCGTAGAAATCGGCACCCAGATCGAGATCCCGCTCCGCCTCGGGCAGAATCCGGATCCTCATGCGTGCCGTTCCAGCAAACGCTTCTTCGCGTCTTCCCAGGAAGAAAACGTCGTCTTGCCTTGCCGAACAGCTTCACGCCGTTCTTCGAGGACAGCGCCGTGCCAAGCTGGGGAGGGAATGTCTTCTGGGTGCCGTGACAGGTCGACCCAGAGACGCTCCATCAATTCGAGCTTCTCAGCCGTAGACAGATTGTCGAACGAGATATCGATGCTCACGGTGGCTCTCCTGCAACAAGTGTAGTTTCCGTGACGAACCGGAACGCTGTCAACGGTTGAATTGGCAAAGGTGGTCTTCCTTTGCGTGAACGAGCCCACGGCGTCCAGCATTCCCCAGCGCCCACCTACATTCCTATCAAAATCTGGGCATACTCCGTAAACACAATTGAGCCGTCAACGCCCGGCCCTCCTCTCGCGATTGCCACCAGGGTGATCATCTTCCGCGGCAAGGGTAGACTCAATCCTGGAGACAAGTCATGGTTACCGACGCGAAACAACTTCCGATTGCGTTCGACCCACAGCGTGTCGCCGTGTTTTGTCGCGACCGCGGTATCGCACGACTCAGCGTCTTCGGTTCTGTGCTCCGCGAAGATTTTGACCCGGTCTCTAGCGACGTGGATGTTCTCGCTGACTTCAAGCCTGGCGCCGCTCGGGGTATCGGCTTTCGTTTCTTTGGTTACGGCGACGAACTCGCCGGAATCCTTGGCCGAAAAGTCGATTTCTGTACCCGGCTCGACCCGCACCTCGAACCGATCGTCCGCAGAGAAGCGTTGACGATCTACGAAGAGCGATGACCAGGCGCGATCCCAGGATCACCCTTGCGCAGATTCGTGATGCGGCCCGAAAGGCCACGGCGCTGTGCGGTGAGCATACGCTTGAGTCTCTTCTGGCGGACTGGAAGGGAACGGCTGCCCTGGAGCGATTCATCGAGGTCATCGGCGAAGGGGTCAAACGACTTCCCGACGAACTCAAGAAACAACACCCCAACATTCCGTGGAAAGAAATTGCCGGGACGCGAGACCATTTGATCCACGGCTACGACATCGTGGACCACCATGTGCTCTGGGATGCGGTGCAGATGGATATCCCCAAGCTGCTCGAAGCCATCGACCAACTGCTCTCCTGAGGGCAGCACCGGAGCGACACAAGAGCGAGGAACTGCTGGAGGACTGAATCATGGCGTACGTTGAAGCAGGGCCTTGGACCGATCCGATCGTTGAAGAGGTGCGGGCAGCCCGTGAGGCGATCGCTGCTCGTTACGGCTACGACATTGACAAGATTGCGGCGGCACTAGCCGACCGCTCGAAGGCTGCTGGCCGCCAGACGGTGTCTCCCGCACGGCCCAGTCCATCAGAACCCTTCCCTGCCTCCGGCAACAGCAGCCGCGGTCAGTGAGTCGGCTTCCGCGTCGATAAACGCTCGTCCTGGAATGAACGAGCACACCGGTGCCAGCTCACCAACCGACCGCTCCGCCCTTCATTCCTATCAAAACCCGGGCATATTCCGTGAGCACAACTGAGCCATCAACGCTCGGCTGACTCTTGCTCTCGCCTGTCGAACCTGAGCTAACGCGTCCTCAGTTCGGCGCCTCTGCTCACCATGTCCGCGCTGCCCTTTCTGGCTCGCGGGCTCTTGTCATCCACCAGGGCGCGTCATTCCGCCCCGCTCATTCCCTCGGAGATCGTCCCTCATGACCACTGCCTTCACCGCCCTCATCGTCGTCAGTCTCGTCACCTGTGGCCTTGTCATCCTCTGCTTTCGTGAAATGCGACTGCGAAGGGCTTGCCAGATGCTGATCGCGCGACTGCTGACCTCGCTCCACTCCCTCTACATCAAATCAACCGGAGACTCGCCCACCCATGCCACCAAGAACCACACCCCACGATTTCGACGCTGAACCACTCCATCACCGGCACCCACACCATGCTCACGTATCTGGCCATTCGCCTTCTTCTACCCCACCTTCGCACCGGTCTACGTTTCCGTTTTCCTTGGTCGCTCGGGCGCTACTTCTCGTTTCTGCCATCGTGCTCACCGGCTGCCCTGACAACGAACGTGAAATGCAGGCTGTCAGAGAAACCGCCCGTATTGCCGAAGAAGCCCGCCACGAACAAGCCGAACAGACTCGGACGTTCGCGGAGCTGGAATCTACGCTCTCGCAGGAACGGCAAAGCATCGACCAAGAGCGTGCCCAGGCAGCCGAAAGGCACGACGAAGCAGCACAGAGTCGCGAACGGGCAATCCAGGCTCACCGTGAAGTCAACGAAGCTGCTGCCCGAGACAGGTTCTTTGGGCAGGCGTTGTTGGCATGTGGTCCGATCCTGCTTGTCGCCTTTGCTATCTGGGCGGCCTTGAGGCTCGCGCAGTTCTCGTATGCAGGGTCACCAGAGAGCGACAGCGCCATAACCGAGGTGTTGCTTCTTGAATCGCACCTGAAGACCACATGGTACGACCCAGGATTGGCTGCTCGACTCGTTGCCCAATCGCGTCTCGGCCTTCCAGATGGCACGAACTCAGGGGATGCCGATAGGCCGGAAGACGACGAGCCAAATTCGCAGGAAGAGAGCCAAGACGCGCACGCACAAGACCACGAAGGCCGGCCAGATGACACGCCCGAAGACCCAAACGAGCCGCGACCATTCTGAATCCGCACCGCCACCCCTACACCCAACAGGAGACCACCACCATTGAGCCACATCGTCGAAATCAAAACCGAAATCCGAGACGAGCAAGCCGTACGGTCAGCTTGTTCACGCCTCCAACTCGAACCGCCCGAGCACAAGACCACGAAAATGTTCTCGGGCACAGCGACCGGGCTTTGCGTCTACCTTCCGAAGTGGTGCTACCCGGTCGTCTGCGATCTCAAAACAGGCCAGATCAAGTACGACAACTACGAAGGCCACTGGGGCGAACAACGGCATCTCAACTCGTTCCTCCAAGGATACGCCGTTGAAAAGGCCAAGATCGAGGCCAGGAAGAAAGGGCACTCGGTCACAGAAACCAAGCTCCAGGACGGCTCGATTCGTGTGACCGTTCGAGTGGGAGGTGCCGCTTGATGAACACCCCAACAAGAACCATCGAGATCACCGTCTCGCCCGAAGGAGCCACGACCATCAAGACATCGGGCTTCACCGGGGCATCGTGCAAAGACGCCACCAAGGAGCTGGAGCGGGCACTTGGTGTAGCCAGTCGTGAGAGCCTGCTGCCGGAGTTCTACGGGCAAGGCAGCGTCGGACAGCAGCTTCAGCAGGGACAGTGACGCCAAGCAACTCATGGTCAGTCGGTGGGTGGATGGTGGAACTGAACCGCTCCGCCATCCACCACTACCCGCTTTCACCCTCACCTCAGGACAAAGATATCTATGGCCACACCAGACGACAGCTACATGGCGACGCTTCTTGCCGACATGCACCGCCACGAACAGGAGCGGATCGAAGAAGCCAAGGCCACCCTGAAACGCACGATCATTCCACGGCTCAAGAAGCACGGAGTCGCGACGGTCGAGTCCCGCTATTCAGGCTACGGCGACTCTGGCTGCATCGAGACGGTCGAGTATTTCGATGGCCAGAACAAGCTCATGACGGTGCCGGAGCCTCGATCTGCAAAGGCCCGCTCACTCGACGACGTGCTCCATGACTTCTTGCCCGCTGGTTTCGAGGTCAACGACGGCGGCCAGGGCGAGATCAGGATCGACGTTCAGGCCGGCACCATCACGATCGAACACCAGGAGAACTACGTCCAGCACAACGACAGCACCCAGGAGTACGTGCTCTGATGGCCCACGCGTATCACCATGCCGTCAGCTCGTCACGCAAGTACGGTGGCGAGCCTGAAGAGTACCTGAAGTACCACGAGTTTCTGGACGCCTCAAAAAGCCACATGGCGGACTTTCGACACCGGGCTCTCAGGCATCACAGCGAGGGCATCTTCATGCTGGAGGCTCTCTTCGGCAGCACACTCACGCTCTCAACCGGCCGCATTCTTCCCGTGCGGTTCATCGGAGAGCAGCACGTCCTTGAAGACCTTGGCAGGATTCCGACCGTGGCTGACTGGCTTGGAAGGATTCATCCGGAGCCATGGATGCTGGGACGCGGTCATACGATCAGCGAGTAGGTCGCGTCGCCGCATGAGTGCAAAGCCGACGTCCTACTTCTGCAGGTACGCCAGCGTGTCAGTGTGATGGCCGATTACCTTCCAATGTCCGCCTTCTTTGCGGAACGTGGTCGTCGTGCGGATAGACACGGGTTGCGGCTTCCCGTCGATCACATTTTCACCCTTCTCGTAGTAGTGGACGACGGCCAAGGTGGGGCTTGCCGTGATGTGCATGTCTACAGCGTCCACTTTGCCGCCCAGTTTCTTGGCTGCCTGCTTGTCCCAGTACGGCTCGACCTGCGTCCAGCCGACCTCCATGCCGCCCATAGGCCCCATGTAGACCACGTCGTCGGCATGGGACCAGACGGCCTTCATGGGGGCTGCATCACCTGTGAAGAGCGTGTTGAGTGCGTCGTGAAACTTGGCGACAGCCGCCTTGACCGTCTGCGTCTCATCATCAGCCGCCCGTACGGGGGCCTCCGTCACCAGAGCCATCAACGCAAAGGCAACCAGACCGGACAGGATTGGATGACGCATGGCTATTTCCTTGAAGTACGAAGACCGCAGAACGTGCCTCTCTTCGAAGACACTCGAGCCGTCAGCCTACCAGTGGTCGCTCATTTCTCACTTTCCCAACCCGAAAGATATCTATGCCCAAACCCAAACACACCACGACAACCCGCGAGCCCACACCCACCACCACGCCAACGCTCACCTCCAACCTCCGCGAACTCGTCCAGGCAGCGTTCTCGGCAATCTGGCTTCAAACCCAGGAACCCGCCGAAGCGACCCGAGACCTGACCGCCCTTTGCCGCTCTGAAACCTGGAGACTCGCGACCTGGGATTGTGACCGCGGCATGACGTTCCCACTTGAGCCTGTCGAACTTCCTGGCGTGACCGATACCCAGGATCCGCTTGCTGTCATCCGGGCTCTTCCACAGGTCTCAATCGGTGCCGCAACTACCCTCGTGGTCTTTGAAAGCCTGCACAGGTTCTTGGGAGCCACGGAGATCATCCAGGCACTCGTCCGGCAGATTCACCATGGAAAGAGCAGCCGATGTTTTGTCGTCGTACTGGCTCCGGTCATTCAGATTCCCGCAGAGCTCGAAAAGCTGTTCACGGTGATCGACCATGAACTCCCCGGCCACACGCAGCTTGAACACATAGCCCGGGAAGTCGCAACAGAACCAGGCGAACTCCCGACCGCTGAAAATCTCCCTCGCGTGATCGAAGCTGCCGCAGGACTGACCCGGAGCGAAGCGGAGAACGCCTTTTCGCTGTCGCTGGTCAGACACGGCACACTCGAACCGGAGACCATGTGGGAGCTGAAGAGCCAACAGCTAAAAAAATCAGGGTTGGTTTCGCTTCATCGTGGCCAAGAGAACTTCGAGCAGCTTGGGGGACTCGACAACCTCAAGGCGTTCTGTCTGAGGGCTATGCGTCAACGTCATGAGACCGGCGCCGCACATACACCAAAACCTCGCGGCGTCTTGCTGTTGTCACCTCCCGGTTGCGGTAAGAGCCAGTTCGCAAAAGCACTCGGCAACGAAACGGGGCGGCCTACGGTCGTCCTCGATGTCGGTGCTTTGCTTGGTTCGCTCGTGGGTCAGTCAGAGAGCAACATCCGCACGGCCTTGAAGCTGGCTGACGCGATGGCTCCCTGTGTGCTCTATGCGGATGAAGTGGAAAAAAGCATCGCGGGAGCATCGTCATCGGGCCAAACAGATTCCGGCGTGACAGCTCGCGTTTTCGGCTCACTGCTCACGTGGCTGAACGACCACGAGAGCGATGTCTTCTTCGTCGGTACCTGCAATGACGCCTCGAAGTTGCCGCCCGAGTTTGCACGTGCAGAACGATTCGACGGCGTGTTCTTCGTGGATCTTCCTGGGCGCGAGCAGAGGGATGCGATCTGGGGCATCTACCTGTCGGCGTATGGGCTCGACTCGCAGCAGGCTCGACCGGATGACACAAGCTGGACCGGGGCTGAGATCAAGTCGTGCTGTCGTCTCGCTGCGCTCTTGGACGTGCCCCTGATTCAAGCCGCCCAGAACGTCGTGCCTGTTGCCGTGACCGCTGGCGACAAGATCGAGAGCTTGCGGCAGTGGGCTTCAGGTCGGTGCCTGTCCGCGGATCGGGCGGGCGTCTATTCGCGGGATCAGGGGACGGCGAATGGGCGAGCGAGACGGGTGATGCGCGAGCCGGGGGTGAATTGAGGGCGGATAGCAAAGTCCGCAAAAACCAACGGGAGCTTGCCGCGTCGAAAGAGTGTTTTCCAGCGACGTTACCGCCCCTGCACAAATATCCCGGCAATGGGGATCCGCCCGCTCCCTTCGAGCCTCGCTCCGCTCACTTTCCCGCCTCCGGCGACTCGGCTCCAGACGGACTCAAGGCAAGGCGGAAGCCCTGCCCGTTGTAGCGGTCCGACTGGCCGCCCTTGTGGCGGTACGCCGACCGACAGTGCCCGGCGGTGAGGGGCCAGCAGCCGCCCCGACAGACACGGTGCGAGCCAGTAGGTGGACCCTGCGGGTCCGTCACCGCACCATTCGGATAGTTTCCCTGCAAGTCGCTGCACCACTCAAACACGTTGCCGTGCATGTCATGGAGGCCCCACGCATTCGACTGTTTTTTTCCCACCGGGTGCGTCTGCTTGTCGGAGTTCGTGTCAAACCAGCCATAGTCCCCCAGCAGCGACTCGTCATCCCCAAACGAATACGTCGTCTTCGTCCCAGCTCGGCACGCATACTCCCACTCCGCCTCTGTTGGCAGGCGGTACACACGACCCGCTTTTTTCTCTTCAGGCAACTCCGACAGCTTTCGGCAAAACTCCACCGTGTCCTCCCAACTCACCTTCGCCACGGGACGGTCGTCATCCTTCCAGTCGCTTGGCACGCTCCCCATCACAAGCTTCCACTGGGCATTGGTCACCTCTGTCTGCCCCAACCAAAAATCCTTCGATAGCGTCACCTTCACCTGTGTTTCGCTGGCTCCCCTGCCCTTCTCCGTTGAGGGACTGCCCATCATGAACTCACCGGGCGGGATCAGCACCATCTTGGCGCCGATGCTGTTGGTCGTTTCGACCTCCATGCCGAGATACTTGGCCCACGCTTCTTGATGAGCCTTGGCTGCTGCCGCGTCGAACGGCGCGACGGCTGGCGGCGGTTGGGAGACGCCGGGGGTTGGCGGTGCCGTGGCTTTGGTGACCGGGCTTCCCGTCGTCGGTCGTGGAGCGGTGGGCTCGGCAAAAGTCTTGCTGTTAGCGGTGATCCGCAGCCAGGGGCCGTGCTTGGCTAAGCTGCGGGCGCTGGCTTCCACTTTTTCTTCCTGTTGACTACGCCAAACGTACTTCACTGTGGTCAACCCAGGGCATCGCACAATCGTTTCGCAGGTCTTGTCATCCGGCCAGATCGCGTAGAGAGACAGTGTGCGGAGCGTGGTCGAACGGGCCACGCCCTCTTCCCAGGCAAAGGGCAATCCGTAATTCACGTTAAGCTCCTCCAACGCCGGCAACTCGGTGAGAAACGCTGGATCGGTATCGGCGGTGCCAACGTTGGCCAGCTTAAGATGACGCAAACGCCTTAGTGCCTTGAGGTGGGGAAGGCCTTCCTTGGTCAGAGGTGGCGGTTTGCCCTGAAAGAACAGAATGAGTGATTCCAGATCGGGGAGCGTCGCCAAGCGTTTGAGCGTCTCGTCGGTGATGTTTTCCTTGGCGGTAAATCCAACTCCGACGATGGTGGCCGGCACGTTCGGCAAAGGGGCCGCCGCCTTCGCCTCCTGGTCTTGACCGGGACCGGTGCGCAGCGTGATCGTGTCTGCACCGAGGCTCCGCAGCCAGGCGATGTCCTCGGGCCGGGAGGGCGCAAGCGGCCAGCGCGGAGCCGCGGGAACATCCACGCCGCTCGCTGTCGTTGGCCTCGCAACCGGCGGCGTGGGGCCGGAGGGGGCGGTGCCGCGCGCTGTGGTGCTCAAGGCGACGCGGAAGCCAGCCTGCGGTTTGCGTGCCGTCGGATCATCCCCGTCCTGGAACCCCGGGCGGGTAAACTTGTGAACACTCTCGAACCCGCCTCCCCTGACCGATCGCTTGGTGCCTGAGGATGGGCCTTGCGGATTCACGCCACCGGCTGCCGGCTTTTCATACCAGTCGCGGCACCACTCTTCGACGTTCCCAAGAATGTCGAAGAGCCCCCACTGGTTGGGCGTCTTCTGGCCGACCGGGTGGGCGTAGTTCTCGCCGAAGTTCACTGCCTTCATGTCGTACCAGGCGTAGTCGCGGAGATCGATGTTGCCTACGCCATAAAATCTCGTGAACGGGCTCCCCGCACGACAGGCATACTCCCACTCGGCTTCGGTCGGGAGTCGATACTCGGCATCGGCCGCGAGACGCCCCGTCCCGCGCTCCTGTTCGGTCAGCCTGCGGCAGAACTCGCTTGCCTCGTCCCAAGTCACGTACGAGGCGGCGACGTTTTCTCCCTCCAGAACAAAATCCTCTCCCTTCCACGGTTCGTTCTTCATCACCGCCTTCCACTGCCTTTGCGTCACCTCATGGATGCCGAACCGGAAGGGCTGGGTGAGTGTGACCGGCACCTTCGCGACTTCGTCATCGCCCATCATGAACGTGCCCGGTGGGATGATCGTGAGCTTCATGCCGATGGAGTTCGTGATCTCGACGGGCTCGCCGAGATACTTGGCCCACGCGGCTTGATGGGCCTTGGCCTGCGCGGTGTTGAAGGGTGCGACTGCCAGGGGCGGCGTGGTGCCGGAGGGGGCGACGGTCTTGGCGGGCGGTGTCACCGCCGGAATCGGCGAACCATCGGGTAGGACCCACGTAGCCCCGACGATGCGGCCATGGTGTCCGTGGCCCGACGCGTCTTGCAGCACCTCGCCGGACGGTTGGTCGAAGCGATACAGAGCGAGCGTGTCTGGGTCGGGTGCGAAGCTCAGCGTGGGGGTGTAATCGGTGGCGTATCGGGCCGAACGTGAGACGCGGACCATTTCGATGTGCCCCTTCAGCCCCCTGCCGATGACAAAGGGATGTTTTGGCGGCATGGGAACGGCCTCGCTCACATCAACGGAATTGAGCAATCGCCCGTCCTGAAAACCGAGCAGTTGCTTGCCCGTGTAGACCAACGCGAGATGGATTTGCCGTGGAGGGGTCCTCGGGAATTTGTCGCCCATAATTTTTCCGCCGTAGCCACGAAAAGCGCCACGGTCTCTGCTTATGGTGCCGATTTCCAGTCCGCCGGTATGCCCGAGATGGACCGCCCCCCAGTCCGAATTCGGCTCCCACGTGAGCGCCAATTCGAGCGTGTACGGACCATTGCCCGTCAGCTTGAGCGAGTCCACGACGACCGCATCGCCAGGACCATGGAATTGCAGAGCGTAGCGTCCCGACGGGGTGGCGGCGGGAGGCTTCGCGGTCGCTGTCGATGACGGTGTGACGCTTGGCTTCGGTGGCGTCGGTGTCGCTGCTGCAGTCGCGGTCGTCGGCGGTGTCTTGATCGAGTCGAGCGTGGGGAGCGACGATGTCTGCTCGGCAGGGTTCGTCGTCGACGTCTCGACCGTCGCCGTGCCGCCGTCGGGCACCTGCACACGGGCGATCTCGTTGCCGTCCTTGTCCCGCACGATCAGCCAGATGCCGAGCATGAGAAACAGAAAGCCCGCGGCGCCACCAGCGATGAGCACCGGCATCGGAATCTTGGAGAACCCGCCGCCTTTTGCTTTTGGCGATGCGGCTGGTGTCGCACCGGCCACTGCCTGCGCGACCGGCGAGCCGGCTACGAACCGATCAGTCTTGGGATCGGTGTCGACATCGATGTCCCTGGCGCTGATCGTCACATCGGGCGCGGCCTTGGTGGCAGGCTTGGCCGCGACGGTGGCGGTAGCGGCCCCGGCCTTGGTGGACGACGACGACAAAACGCCCGATTTGCCGGGAGTTTTCACCGACTTGATGAAGTCGTGCAGTTTGCTGTCGTCAGTCACGAATGAGGATTCGTCGGCGCCGCTGCCCCGCTGCCAAGCCTCAAGATCCTTCACCACCTCGGCCGCCGTCTGATACCGATCCTCAGGCTTCTTGGCGACCATCTTCTGGAAGACGCGGTCGATCGCCTCGGGCACATCGTCGCGGCGGTCGCGGAGCGACGGCACCGGATGGCCGATGTGCGCCAAGATTTTTTCGACGACCGTGTTGCCGCCGTAGAGGTTGTCGGCGGTGAGCAATCGAAACAGCGTGCAGCCGAGGCTGTAGACGTCGCTGCGGGCATCGGCCGAGCGGGTATCGGTCGCCTGCTCGGGGGCCATGTAGTCGACCGTGCCCATCACCTGACCGGTGTTCGTAAGTTGGTGGTCGATCGAGTCGCCCGCGTCGATCCGATCCAGACCCATGTCGAGGATATTGACGTTGCCTTTTGAATCGAGCAGCAGATTCTCCGGCTTGATGTCGCGATGGACCACGCCGTCGCCGTGGGCGAAGGCGAGCCCTCGCGCGGCTTGCAGGATGTAGTTGACCGAATCGTTGATCCCGAGTTGGCCGCTCGCCTTCACAAGCACTGAGAGGTCTTGGCCTTCCACATACTCCATCACGAGATACCAGACGCCCTTTTGCACACCCGCATCAAACGTCTGTACGACGTTGGGATGCGTGAGCCTGGCGGCAGCCTGCACCTCCCGCTGGAAGCGTCTGACGGCCGCCTCGTCTTTCGTGAGCGCCGCCGGCAGGAGTTTTATTGCTGCGAGCCGCTTCATGTGGCGGTGCTCAGCTTTAAAAACCTGGCCCATGCCGCCGGCGCCGATGCGGGCGAGCAGGACGTAGTCACCCAGGATCAGCGGGGTGCCGGATTCCGAGAGAAGCTCCGCGGCTTGAAACTCGGTGAGCTTCCCGGCCTCAACCAGCGCCTTGGCGAGCGGTTCGCCGTCTTTGGAGCGTTTGTCGGGGGGGATCGCCGCCCAACATGCCTTCACCTCGTCGGCCGACATGAGGCCCGATGCGATGATCGCCTGACCGAGCTGATTGGCAGAAACCGGCATGAAAAACCCTCAGATGAGAGGGTCAAAGGTACCACACGCCCAAGGGCGGAGCGATGCCGCCTGCGAGGCGTCGAGCAGCTTGGCCGAGGCAGGAACGATAGGGCGGTCAACGGCACTTCGGCAACGTGGTAATGGCGGCGGCTGATCGATACCCGAGCGCAGCCGATCCGGCTTGAGGCTGTTATCCGAAGCGAAGAGCGGCCACTGAGATCGCCAGGGATGCACTTTTTCTCCTGATGCTCAAGGCGTCGTCAGCCTCACGCCGCACGAATTCCTGGCCCCCGATGGTGTCCCCACTCGGCGGCTACTCGTGCGCTGATCTCGGGCTGGCTCTTCCGATCACCGCGTCACCGACCAATGCACCGCTCACATGGGCACACCGGCATTCCACCACCACTCATAGGAACCAACTATGTCCACATCAACCACCACCGAACCTGCAACCGGACAGGCCGCATCACTGCTGGGGACAAGATCGAGCAGGTCCGCCAGTGGGCTTCCGGTCGGTGTCTCTCGGCGGATCGGGCTGGCATCTATTCGCGGGATCAGGGGACGGCGAATGGAACCAGAGCGAGAAGGGTGATGCGAGAGCCGGGGGTGAATTGACCACCACCAACTGATACCGTTGCCTTACTTGCAAGTCGCTTTAGCCGGGAAATTGCAAAGCGGCACGCTCTTCGTCGGCTCGGCCAGAATCTCCGCGAGCGTTGATGTGGCAAACGCTTTTTCCATCTCGGCCAATGCGTTGTCCAGCCGTCGGTGAAGCGGGCAGAGCCGTTTTCCGTGAGCCGCCAACCCAAGAGGGCATGTCGTGATTCGCTGAATGGGATCGACGGCCTGCACAATTTCAAGAATTCGGAGTTTGTGTGGCGGACGGGCGAGCGTGAAGCCGCCACCAGTTCCGCGACGGCTGGCCACGATTTTTTCGCGAACCAATTGTTGCAGCACCTTGGACAGGTAAGCGACGGGAACACGAGTGACGGCTGCGATCTGATCGACCGTCTGCGACTGTTCCGGCTGCGCGGCAAGGTAGGTGGCCGCGCGAAGGGCGTACTCGACGGTCTGCGAAAGCACAAAGACTCCCTCCACCCCAAATGCTGAACTTCCGCGGGGTGTTGCCGAGATCATAGCACCCAGGGGACATTGACATCCAATTTAATGGCAGTATGCTCCGCAGCGTAATCGGATGCCAATGTCCGGTTATGCGACGCCTGGGAATTGGCCGCCCGGCAACCGCGAAGGCAGACGGGTGCCCGCTGTCATGAAAGGCGGAAACCATGACGATTGCCCACATCGACGAGACGCGGTTGGAGACCGACACCGGCTACCGGTTCGGCTATCTCGCGGACTTCATAGGATTCGGCAAAGACGACATCGACGCGATCCATTCGGCGGCTCCTCACCTCGGGCCGCTTGTTCCAGCTTTGGTCGATGCCGTTTACGACAAACTCTTCTCGTACGACGCGACGAAGCGTCACTTTGTGCCGCGTCAAAGCGGGTACGACGGGCCTATCCCTGAGGGCTTGGTCGCGCTCACACTCGATCACCCCATGATCGCGTTCCGGAAGCAGCATCTCGGTCGATACCTGACGCGGCTCGTCACGGGCGAGTTTGACGCCACGATGGTCAATTACCTCGACATGGTGGGAAAGATTCATACGCCGCAGGCGGGCAGTGCCGAACTGGACGTGCCGCTCGTGCAGATGAATGCATTGTTGGGCTTTGTGGCGACCGCAGTGACCCAGACTATCCTGTCATTTGGCTTGGATCGCCAGACGGAGTCTCGACTACTCCTCGCGTTCGGCAAACTGCTCTGGATTCAGAACGACCTCATTACGCGCCACTATCAGTTGGTGGCGTAGGTGATTCGTTGATGAAGACTTTTCTGGGGCGGATGAAGGCCAAGGACTCATGCCCTTCCCGAAAGCCGATGCCCGCGATTCTTTGGTCGTGGCTCGGCTCCTTTGGGGCGGCAGCGGTCCTGGGCTACGGCGCCCCCATGGCGGAATTCTCGCAGCCCCGCCATCTCGTCGTCGGCAATCTGGTTTCCTCGTTCGTGGGCGTCACCGTGGCGGCGAACATTTCTGCGTTGGACAGCACGGCCTTTGCAGCAGCCTTGGCTGTGTCATCAAGCGCCCTCTTCATGCACTTGCTGCGGTCCATACACCAACCGGGCGGGGCAACGGCACTGATCGCTGTCGTTGGTGGCAGCATCCGGGGCCTGGGCTACTGGTACGTGCTGTTTCCGGTGCTGTGTGGCACCCTGATCCTGCTGGCCGTGGCGATCATCGTGAACAACCTCTCCCGGAATCCGCACCGCCACTACCCCGTCTACTGGTTCTGAGTCCAAAAAGGACGTGCTTCCTTTGCACGGATCAAATGTCGCTCCCACATTCCGCGTCTGGAGAAGTCATCACCGTTGCCGCTCCCACCACAGCGAGCGGTGCAAAATCGGCCACCCTCGTGAAGACCCAGAACCTCGAAGTTCTTCGGTTGGTACTGCCGAAGGGCAAAGAGATTCCGTCCCACAAGGCCCCCGGCGAGATCACCGTCCAGTGCATTGAGGGGCGAGTCGTGTTCACATGTCATGGCAAGTCTCCCGAACTACTGCCGGGCGACTTGTTGTATTTGAACGCTTCCGAGCCGCACTCGTTGGCTGCTCGCGAGGATTCGGCCCTGCTTGTCACACTGTTGCTGCCATCAAAAGCGGAGTAACGCGCAACCGACCGGGCGCCTACGGCCGCTGCATCAAAAGGCCCCAGTGCCATTTCGCGATCACCGGCTCCTCCCGCACGAAGCGGAATCCGGCTTCTTCGGCCCATCGGCGACACTGTTCTGGCGAGGGCCGTATGTCCATCGACGGGCCTCTCGGCGTGCCTGGGTCGACATTCCAGTGGATGATTCCCAGCTTGCCAGCGCATTGCAGGACACGGAACGCCTCGCGGAGTAGTGCCACCGGTTCGTCGATGTGCAGCAGGTTGAAGACCATCGCGTAGTCGCAAGACTCGCTCAACAGGTCGGTCCCGTCAGCCACGAAGTCGCGTTCCATCCGCTGAACGTTCGCGACACCTGCTTTCTGGGCCGCCTCGGTTGTCGCCACGAGCATGTCCGGGTCGATGTCCAGAGCGTATACGGTGCCGCTGGATCGCCTGGCAGCCTCGACGGTGAATAGACCGTAGCCGCAGCCGAACTCGACCACGTTGCCTGGATGTTCGCAGCCCAGCCGATCGAGAATGTGCGCAGGGTCAAAGAACCCTCGCCACATGTCGACTTCCGGCATCCCGCTCTCTCGGCCTTTCGGCATCGTATTGAACCCCTGGCTTCACATCATCTTGTTGGAAAACGTACGTCCGCAGCAATTGACAACGAAGCCGGCGCCACCCAACTCGCTCACGCTCGCCGCCATTCCTCCCGTTCATCCAGCAGTTCCGGGCGCTAGAAACGGCGATCGCCACCAGGCGGCCCAAGAGTCGCCCGGGCAGCCAATCGGCCGTCAGAGCGCGCTGTAGGCGCTCTCAACCAGGGGGTTTCTCACGGCAGTGGCCAGGGCACCACCTCGAATCCCGCCGCCGCGGTGGGTTCACTCAAAGGCGGTCTTGTAAACGCGACGGTTCCGATTCGGTCGCGGCGGGCTTGTCCGTGATCTGTTTCAGCCGTGCCCGCATCTGCTCGACCATCTCCGGCTTCGCGGCAAACAGATTCCGCGTCTGCCACGGGTCGTCGGCGAGGTTGTAGAGCTGCCCGGGCGGCGCGTCCTTCTTGAACTGACCGTCGAAGATGTCGCTGTTTTCGTGACCGGCGAACGTCACCGCCGGGGGCCCGCCAAACATGTGCATGCCTGGCTTCGGGGCGGTGAATCCCCCGTTGCCCCGGGCGTCGATGAATACCCAGTCCTCTCGTCGCAGCGCGATGTGCTTCGAGCTGAGCGGACACAGCACGAGCTCGTCGCGGATGGGCCGATCGGGCTCGCCCATCAGCGCGGGCGTGACGTTCACGCTGTCCTCGGCGGCTCCATCGGGAACCTTCGCGTTCACCAAGGAAGCGAACGTCGCCAGCATGTCCACGTTGCACACCAGCTGATCGCTCACCGTCTTGGCCGGCACGCGACCGGGCCAGCGGACGATCATCGGCACGCGGTGTCCGCCTTCCCACGCGTCGAACTTCCACCCAAGCAGATCGCCGTTCATGTGATGCCCTAGCTTCCACGCGTCCTGCCCGCCGAGGTTCAGCATGCCGCCGTTGTCGCTGGTGAAGACAACGAGCGTGTCGTTGGCTGCGCCCATCTCGTCGAGCGTCCGCAGCACCTCGCCCACTATCCAATCCAACTCATGGATGCAGTCGCCGTAGCGACCGCACTCGCTTGTGCCCTGAAACCGCTTGGCGGGCGTGAACGGGTGGTGGATGTTTGTCGTCGCCAGATAGAGGAAGAACGGCCTGCCCGCGGTGTGCTGCTGCTTCATCCATCCGACCGCCTTCTCCGCCAGGGTTGTGCCCACCGCCTCGTCGTCGTAGATCTCATGGGCCACGCGGGCGCCGCCGATCACGTCGATGCCCATCTTCTCCGGATACTCGTGGGTTTCGGCACGCTTGCCATAAACAAACGGATCGTCGGCGACGATTCCGACCACGCCCTCGTTCTCCACGTAGACAAACGGCGGGTGACTGTTGACCACGGGCACACCGAAGTAGTAGTCGAAGCCCAGATCGCGCGGCCCAGGCGACAGCGGCTTGTTCCAATCGACCGGCTTGACGTCGCCGAACCCCAGGTGCCACTTCCCGATACACGCCGTCGCGTAATCGGCGTCCTTGAACACGTCGGCGAGTGTGTAACAATCTGTCTCGATCGCCAGCGGGTCACGGAGCATCAGTGGCCCCCACATCCGCTCGTTGCGGAACGGATACCGTCCGGTCATCAACGCGTATCGGCTTGGCGAACACACCGCCGATGCCGAGTGCGCATCGGTGAACCGCCGACCTTCCTCGGCCAGCTTGTCGATCTCCGGCGTGCGCACCTTCGATGCGCCGTAGCACCCGATGTCGCCATAGCCCACATCGTCGGCAAGGATAAGCACGATGTTCTTTGGCTTATCGGCCGCGAACGTCGTCGACGCGACCATCCCGCAGCCCAACACGATCAAATGGAAAGTTCTATTCATCCCGGTACTCTACGGACGCAGGTCGGGGGCCACCAAATCGGTTTCGCGTCATCGCTCGCGGTGTTTATCGCAACGGGCGACGCGACGGTTGAGCTGGGCCAAGCGGGTCTGGCGGAGCGGTCTGCGCCGATCTGGGTAATTGGCGATTTGGCAGGGTACATCGGGCGACTCAGAGGCCACATGCAACCCAGAACGACAGCACCACACCCGCCCCGCTATGCTCAGGAGTTGATCAGCACCCTTCCAACGCTGGCGGACGTGCCATTGTCCGTTCGACCCTTGTCGAAGGCCAAGAAAACCCAGGCCGGACCGCCGGGTTATCACGCGAGAGGGCGGTCAAATATCACGCCATGATTTCACCATGAAAAAGGTTCTCACCGCGTTCGCAACCGGCGCGATTCTTTGCCTCCAGGTGATCGCCGCCTCGGCCAAGGCGCCCAACGTTGTCTTCATCCTCGCCGATGATCTCGGAGCCCACGACGTGGGCTGTTTCGGCAGCACCTATCACCAGACGCCGAACATCGATGCGCTCGCCAAACGAGGCGTGATGTTCACGAACGCGTATGCGGCCAGTCCTCTGTGTTCGCCCACGCGGAGCAGCATTCTCACGGGCGTGGACCCGGCACGTTCGGGACTCACCACGCCGCACTGCCACCTGCCACAGATCCAACTGGAGAAAAAACTGTGCCAGCCGACTCCGGCGATGCGGGCGATCAACGCCGACACCGTGACCCGGATGACGTCAGAATACTTCACGCTTGCCGAGGCCCTCCGCGAAGGAGGGTATGCGACGGCGCATTTCGGAAAGTGGCATCTCGGTTTCAACAAAGACCCAGCCGACCGCTTCGAGCCGAAGGATCAGGGGTTCGATCTGGATTTTCCTCATACCCCCGCCGCCGCTGGCCCAGGCAACGGATACCTCGCACCGTGGGGGTTCATCAAGGATCACGGCATTGTCGGAAAGCCCGGCGAGCACATCGAAGACCGCATGTCAGAAGAGGCTGCCAAGTTCATCCGCGCGAAGAGGGACAAACCGTTCTTCGTGAATTACTGGGCATATTCGGTGCATTCGCCATGGAATGCACGGCCCGACTTCATCGAGGCGTTTCGGAAAACGGCGGATGAAAACGATCCACAGCGAAATCCACTCTACGCCGCGATGGTCCGCAGCCTCGACGATGGCGTGGGGAAGCTGCTGGCGGCGATCGACGATGCCGGCGTCGCCGACAACACCATCATCATCTTTTTTTCCGACAATGGCGGCTGGGCCTATCCGCCCAAGGCGACGGACCCCGAGGGCTTCGCCGACATCCCGGCCACGAGTAATCTCCCACAGCGCAGCGGCAAGGCTTCGATCTACGAAGGCGGCACGCGCGTGCCCCTGATCGTCGTTTGGCCCGGAAACACCAAGCCCGACACCACGAACGACTCGCTGTTTCAGAGCACGGATCTCTACCCCACGCTCCTGACTATGTGCGGAATCAAGGCCCGCGCGGACATGAAGCTCGACGGCTTCGACCAGTCCCGTACGCTGCTCGGCGAGCCGCCACCGCGCGACCGCGTCTTCTGCCATTTTCCGCACGGAACGCCCAACCAGGCCGTGCAGATCCCGGGCTTTCTGCCCAGCACTTCGGTGCGCCAGGGCGACTGGAAGCTCATTCGGTTTTTTGCCGACAACGACGACGGGAGCGACCGATTCGAGCTCTACGACCTCGCGCGGGACGCCGGCGAGACGATGAATCTTGCCCGCGACAAGCCTGAAGTGGTCAGTGCTCTCAACAGCCTCATCACGGGATTTCTCGAAGACACCGAGGCCGTCGTGCCAGTGCGCAATCCGAAATTTAAGAGAGTGGCCACCGGGCAACCCAGGCCGAAAGCAAAGGCCAAAGCTGGGTAGGTGAACGACCCCTTCCTCGGCCGACTGGAGTGGGTGTGATTCGGACACACCCACCAGCCCTCCCTCCGATTCATCCTGCGTTTCCGAGCGATAGAAACGGCGATCGGCACCAGACGGCTCAATGGTCGCCCGGGGAGCCAATCGGCCGTCAGAGCGCGCTGTAGGCGCTCTCAGCCGGGGGATTTCTCACGCCAGCGCCCAAGGCTCGATCCGCCAGCGAGCACCGACACCTCGCGACTCCTTGCTCGCGCTCTCGGTGGCCGAAACCGACATCAGCAAAAGTGCTGAACCGGTCCCATTCTTCTATTATTCCTTCTATATATTTTTTTCTATATCTATTATATGGGGTACCCCTCTCTCTCACCTCGAAGCCCCTCTCTTTGACGACTGCTGGGGCATCGGTAGCGAGAGCCTTCGGAAACGCCCCCAGACACGCCACTTCTTCCCGGCGAAATGCCCACGGCCTCTGGACCGGCGCTAGCGCGCGCTCTGCGGGCCGTTCATGTCCAGGGGTGTCCCAGGCCGCCTGGATGCCTGATCGCGCCTCCTAGTGTGCGCTACGCGCCCACAGAGGGTGCTGGTCGCCAAGACAATCCCAAGACCGGCCAACCACCTCCCACCCACACCCCCATGGCATCGCGACTCCGGAACACTCAAACCCACCACCATCGTTCGTCCAAGATTTTCGGGCCCTGTTTCCGCTCGCGTCACCAGGACGACCCAACGGTAGCCGCGCACGCCAATCGCCCGTCCTTGCCCTCCAAAATCGTCACCAGCCAAGGGGGTAATTCACGCCAGCGGTCAGACCTCGTTCCTTCGGGATGCCTGTTGGGAGGAGAAGAGAGCCGGCCCGCGAGTCGAGAAGATGGCCAGATCGACTCGCCAGGATTTTGACCGGAGTTACGGCGCCCAAAGACGGCCGTTTGTGTCTGGGGGTATCGGAGGTCGCCTGGACACCTGATCGGGCTTCCTGGCGCGCCGAAAGCGCTCTCAGCCAGGGGGTTTTTCGGGATCGGAATGGAGCCTCGACTGGCCGGATGGTGCACTCGGGCTTTTCAGGTTGATGGTGCCGGGGTCGAGGACGTGCTGGGCGGTGTTGGTGGTGCCAAGCGACCGAATCTGACACTGAGACGCAGACGCGATCCCACGACACCTCCCGCCTCGCGTGGGCTAACCTGCTCGCACGGATTGCCGAGGCGTTTCTACTGGTGTGCCCGGCATGTGGCGGCGACATCCGGCTCATCGCGTTCACTGCCTCCACAGGGCACGCGTGGAGCCGGTCTGCGCGAGAGCGTGAGAATGCGCGTCTAGACCGGGTTCTCCCGCGGGTTCGGAGGTCTTCGGCCCCCCCCGTCGCAAGACAGGCTCGAGCGAGATCGGCTACGCTCTGCAATTGACCAGCAGCCATCACCACGGTGCAAAACGGCCGTTGACCGTCCTATCCCCTATCCCGTGCCGGCCCGCTCCCGCGGCGCCGTAAGGACTGCGATCATTGGGCGACTGCTTCACCGCCCGATGGCGACACCATGGCCTTGAACTTGGCCGGGTCGACGTTGGCAGGGAGCAATTCGATATGGCCATCAAAGAAAGCGACGACGACCGCTCCACCGGGTCGGCCTGGATTCCCGACACCGGCCAATGGCTTTTCATGATCCAAGACAAGATCCTGGGGCTTGGTCCAGGGCACAGCGTTGTCGGGTAATGTTTGGACCAGCAAGGCCGTGTGCGACATGCCGTCCTTGATGTCTGCCACGGCGAGTGGAGCATCCGGCTTGGGGAAACAGGTGCCAGGGCCAGTGAGCACCTCCATCGTGGTCAAGCCGGTAGCCCGCTCCGCGGGAGTTGCTCCCGCCTTCCCGAAGACTTCGGGCATCTTGGCAACCAGCTTTTTGTTGTGTTCGCTGTCCCAGGGCTCGTCGAGGCGAAACTCCTCATAGAGATCGTTTTGTTCGAGGTACGGCAGGATCGCGACCCGCCAACTCAAAAGCGGTTTTCCTTCCTTGTCACAAATGGCCTGGGAAGGAAAGCTGCGGTTGTCTGCCTCATGCATGAGAAACGCGATCGTGGCCTGCTTGAAGTTATTCATGGTCATCGTCCGCCGAGCCGCCTCGCGGGCCGACTCGATCGCCGGCAACAGGAGTCCCGCAACAACGCCCGCCGGACCGGGCGAAGCTCCGATGCCGATCCCGCCACTGGCCAGGGGGCCAAGTGGAATCGTGCCGGTCGATCGCACGAGAATTCCATCGTGTTCATGGCGAATGACCGACACGCTCGGCCGCGAATGCTTCAGGATCGCTGCAGCCGGAGGGAACGACGGGATTTTGGCCTCAAGCCCTCCTTGGTCGCGAAGCATGCTTCTGACAAAAGGCGCTCCGAAGGCATAGAGACCTTCGAGGTTCGCGAGCATCGGCTTCGGGTCGAGGATGCCAACGAACGTGGCCTCACCGGCTGCCATCGCCTCCTTCACCTCGAGGAGCGCGCCGATATCGCTTTGCTTCGCATCGTGCGACAGAAGTGTCTTCGCCGATTGCGGGGAAAGCGTCAGAAGAAGAGCGTCGTCGGTAAGGCACCAGGTGGGTGTCAGTGGGATGCCAAGACCGCTCGCGGTGATTTCAGCGCAGTGAAGCGTGTGGCTCCCGAAGGCCACTTTCTCAAATTTGATCGACACCTCGCCGCTCGTTATCACCTTGCGGAGCAGTTCGAGCAGACGGTCATGTGTGTTCTCAAAACGTTTGCGATCGCGGACTCCGGCAATCACCGCCACATCGGGGACGATCCCCATGGCCGTGGGCATCGACAGGACCGACCAGTCGGGGCCCAAGAGGGCGAGCAGATCGGCATTGAGATCGAGACGGGTTGCTTGACGAAACGCCTCCATCCCCTCGCGCACGCCGTCGGCATTGCGGGGATCGACGATGTCGGCGAAGCTCAGAAAATCCGCGAGCATCTTCGAGGGATCGAGCGACCAGACCTGGGCGGTCGTGGCGTTTGCTGGAATCTGGGCAAACTGTTTTGGCCCGACTCCGCTGACCGGCTTCGCAAAGAATCCTGTCGGCCCGCCATCAAACCCGAACCAGATCGCAGACGACGTGCCTTCAGCCGTCATGCCCGAGATGGCACCGACCGTGCGGAGCTGCGCGAGCCCGCTCGCTTTCATGGCCGCCATGCCCTTCTCGTCATCTCGAACCGGGGCGGTGGCCATCGCGATCATCTCGCCGGCGTTGAAGTAAGCAAGCGTGCTCTGCCGAGCGACGGGCATCTTCTTCTCGAGCTCGACCTTCCATGACGGCGATTTTCGAGTCGCATCGCTGATCCGCTTGGCCAGCCCTTCGGCTGTGCCCTCGCCAATCGTCAGGACGAATGACCCATCGATGATGCCCCACGAGATCGGCCCTGCGGGCGACGGCATTTGATCGAGCGAGCCAGCAAGAAACGGCAATTTTCCGGGCTTCATACTCGGTGGAGGGCCAGCGAGCACGTAAGCGGCAAGAGTAGCAACAGCCTTCGAGACATCCTCTTGTTGCTCACCGACTCGAATCAAGATTGAAGCGGCGACGTCCGGGCGCCCCTGCGGAGATGGGGGCACAAGCCGCTCGACCATCAAGGCCGTCGGCCTGGTGAGCGCCGCGCGGGACATCACAATCAGGGAATCGGTAACTTCGGGCGGTGTCGGGGGGGCAATCTGTCGAACGACACCAACGAGCTCGCTTCCCAGTTGCGCGAGAAATTGCTGCACATCTGCATTGGCGAGTAACTGCTCGGTGAGGTTTTTGCTGGCGGCATCGGGCTTGGCGATGCCGGCCATCTCGAGATGGAGCAGGCAGTGATCGGGCGAGGCTCGTGCGATGACGGGATCAGGCGGCAGCGGTGGCGTCGCCAGTGGAAGCCCTGCCGCGCCGCCAAAAAAGATCGACATGACAATCGCAACGATGAATTCCATCCCGCCCCCCATAGATGCGCGCATGACACGGTTCTCCGCGGAGTTGATTCTTCGGCAGTCGCCGTGACCTGCGGCGGATGATACCAAGTCGAACGCCTCGTCCGCGAGACCGCAGGCCTGACGCCATCACCGACCGTGGCCGACAACAAGCTCCACCGCGTCGGTGCCATCTCGTTCCTCCACCGTTTCGGGTCCTCTCTCAACCGCCATGTGCATCTGCACGTGTGCGTGACCGACGGGGTTGTTCTGCCGTGACACGAAAGGGGGCCCGGAGGACACAGGCGAGCCGGCCGTCAGGTTTGTCGCGGCGCGGCCGATCACCCCCGGCGACCTCGACGCCCTCACCGCGCGCATCCGGAAGAGACTCATCCGCTGGTTCAAGCGAGCGGGGCTCCTCGACGCGGAAGCCGCAGCCGACATGCTCGCCTGGGAGCACAGCGGGTTCTCGATCGACGCCAGCGTGCGGATCAGTCTCGAAGACCGCGACATGCCGAGCTACACCAAGAGCCTCGAGCATCTCGTGCGATACTGCGCCCGGCCAGCGTTTGCACTTGAACGGCTCCAACATCCAACCGGTAGCCAATCGTCCGTCCTAGTGTAGTGTCTCACTCAGATGGGACCTTATCGAGGGCCTTCCTCGCGCGGGCGATTTTTTCAAGGATGTGCTCGGCCTTCTTGGTCCAGATGAATGACTTCGGGTTTGCGTTATGGTGCTCGATGTATTCGCGGATT
>JANNSZ010000007.1:0-183036 GCA_031403195.1 Planctomycetota bacterium
TGCTCCCGCCAGACGCAGCCCGCCGGGCAAAGAGGCTGTCAAGGCGATCTCGGTATTGCTTGTAGATGTCTGACGTCAGGATAAACGGGTACTCGATGTGACCGGTTACTGGATCGAGTTGCGTTGACTGCAGTCGTGGGATCGCTCCCATCTTGGCAATCCGAATTGCTTGCTCCTGCGTGACCCGTGGGCCAGCCTCGGCTGCACGCTTATCACGGTTGACCGTCCGCATTTCGAAATAAGTTTCGGTCCACCGGAGCTTGTTTTGCATCTCGAGCGTCTTGGCCTCTTGCCAGTTCTTGGCAGCCTCGGAATTCGCGAGGTTGGCGTCGCCTTGCGCGCGGACGACTGCGGCGAGGCCCTGGTCGGCGCCCTCTTGAGCAGTGGAGGACCAGTTCATGCCCCAGCCGCCGCCACCCCAGCGGGCCTCAGCCAGGTCGGGGGTGAGGCACGCCATCACTGCCCCAAGCATCGCAATTCGCGCACCGGCACGTGTTGGAACCGAGCAATTCATCGCGTTTCGCCAACCCATGGATTACCTCACTACCAGATTGCTTGCTGCCAAAAAGCCTGCGAATGCCCGGGGGGCACCTAACCCTGCCCGAATTGAGCATTGGAGTATACTTGTCGCTTACGGAATGGGCGACAGCAACCAGGGTTGCCGAATGGTGGCCTTTTCAGGCATGGTAGAGCCCTTCCGTGCCCCGATCGTTCCCGCTTTGGAGCCGTCCCGTTCATGACTCCCGTGATCCGCCCCCTGGCCCTTCCGCTCAGCCTTTTTGTGCTTGGACTTTCCGTACTCGGTGGCTGTTCAGAGCCGGCGGCGAAACCGGCTGCGAAGCCCGCTGCACGTGCTGCCGCTTCCAAGCCGAAGCCGGTCGCGACCACAGAGTCGCCAAAGCCCATCGCGGCCGCGGCTGTCGGAACGACTCCCGGATCGGAGGTCGATCTTTCGGACGTACCCGTCACAGAACTCATCAAGACGCTGACGACCACAGGCGATAGCCGCACGCGTGTGATCACGATTGATGCCATCGCGGAACGGCGGCGGGCTGGGCTTCCGGCGCTCGAAGCGATTCTGACATCGCTTGGAGATTCCGAGCCGCGGGTGCGATGGCATGCCGCGCGGGCCATTGGGCTCATCGGGCACGAAGCAGCATCGGCCATTCCGTCGCTTCTGAAGCTCCTCGACGACACGGATCCTGTCACCGTGACACAGGCGGCATCCGCCGTGGGGCACATCCGAAGTGACGACGATCGGGCAGAGATTCCAGCGGCTGATGCTGCCATCTACGAGGAAGCGATCAAGCCCCTCGTGGCTGTGCTCGTCCATCCCGATCCCCGGGCTCGACGAGCGGCGGTGCGAGGGATCAAGCTCTTGAGCACGTCGCAAGAGCAGGTTCTCGCGGCCGTGCAGAAGCAACTTGCTGACGCCGATCCGGCAGCTGTGATGCCGACACTCCATACGCTTGCCGACATAGGCAAGGACGCCGTTCCGTTTCTCATTGAAGCTCTCAAAGACCCGTCGAGCCGCTTTTGGGCAGAGGTCGTGCTCGGTGAGATCGGCCCCGATGCCGCGGCCGCGGCTGAGCCACTCGCACGGCTCGCGGGTGAAGGAAACATTGAGGATCGGGTGCAATCCATGCTGGCGCTCGCCCGGCTCGGCGACGCCGCAAAGGTCGCGGCGCCCCAGTTCACGGCCGCGCTTGAATCCCCCGACGCCTCGCTCCGCTACGTTGCAGCCTATGCCCTAGGGAAGCTCCAGGTGGCCGAGGGTGATGCCGCGCTCGAAAAGGCCACCGCTTCGGAAGATATCTTCCTTGTGACGCTTGCCAGTTGGGCCCGAGCGAGGCTGCATCCCGACGACGCCGCCTTGCGGGAGAAGGCCGTCGATCGGCTCACTGCCGGAATGAAGTCCGAGGCCCCGGAGGTGCGCCGGGCCTCGGTTCATGGGCTTTCTGATCTTGACGATGCTCTCGACCAGGCACAGCGGAAGCAACTGGCCGACACGTTTGCTGGCCTCTTGGTGGATTCGGTGCCGCAGGTGGGGCTCGCGGCAGGGGGAGCGCTCATTCGCCTCGGCCCCGATGCGGTCGAGGCACTTCGCGCGACTCTCGCCAAGCCCGGCGTGCGGGTGGCTGCCATGGAAATCCTGGCTGAGTTGGGTCCCGCGGCGCTTCCGGCTCTGGCAGACATGATTGCGGGCCTCGCGGATGCCGACCCGATGTTTCGGTCTGATTCTGCGATGGCGATAGCCGCCATCGGCCCCGATGCCAAAGACGCCGTGGCGCCCCTTGAGAAGCTCCTGACTGACGAGGCCGCGCCGGCCGAAGCACGCTACACCGCTGCCTATGCCTTGGGTCGGATCGGGCCTGGGGCCGTTGCGGCCGAGCCAGTCCTGCGGAAACTGGCTGATTCTGAGGACGAACTGATGGCCACCGTCACGGTGTGGGCCACCCTCAAAATCAAGCCAGACGACAAGTCGCTGTTTGATACCGCAATCCCCAAGCTCCGCCATACGCTGAACCAGGATCGCGAACTGGCTCGTCTCGAGGCGGCGATTGCCTTGGGCGAGATCGGGCCCCGGGCGGCATCGGCGCTTCCGATGCTTGAGATGCTTGAAGAGGAAGACCCCTCCGCCCACGTCCGCGCCGCTGCGGCTGCCGCCATCAAGCTGATCCGCACCCCCAACTGAGTCCACTCAGACGGGTCCGGTAAGACGTGAGGGACCGCGTGTGCGGCCTGCAGCGCGATAGGCAGACCCGCCGATGGAACGAACCGCGGGGTTGGCGGCGATCCATGGTGTGGTGTCGCCTTGAGTTCCTCCGCGCATGGGCCTTCGGGGAGCGTCATGGCGATAAAGACACTCGGGTGGCTCGGGGCGATCTGGCTCAGCAGGTTTTCGCGTCCGGCCTCTGAGCGGGGCGTGCATCGCCATGTCCTCCAGCAAGCCCCCCGTAGGATCCTGGAGATCGGCCTCGGCACGCTGACTCGCACCGAGCGCATGCTCAGGGCAGCAGGCAAGGGGGGCGGCGTCCGGTACGTCGGGTTGGATCGCTTTGAAGGGCGTGACATCGGTGATCCTCCCGGTGTTTCGCTCAAGGAAGCCCACCGAAAGCTCCACTCGCTGGCCAGGGTTCAGCTCGTTCCGGGCAACGTCGATACCTCCCTGGCGCGGCTGGTGAACATGCTTGGCCATTTTGACCTCGTGCTCGTATCCGCCGACAACGATCAGCGGCATCTCGAGCGGTGCTGGCTCTTCATTCAGCGGCTGCTGACGCCGAGCACGACGGTCCTGGTTGAGCCCCAGGCGGGTGCACTGTGGCAGGTCCTGCCGCGGCACCGCCTGGACGAGTTGGCGACTCGTGCCGTGGTCCGTCGGGCAGGCTGAGCGGGTCTTGCTCGCACCGTTGATGGGCTCGGGCGGCGGTCATCGCGGCTGTTGGCGCGTCTGCTATAATCGCAGGTCTTCCTGGCGATCCTTCCACGCTTCTGCCTCCGATCCATGGCTGCCCCTCGCACGCTTCTCGACAAGATTTGGGACGACCACGTCGTCTGCGATCCGTCCGGTGAGCTCCCGCTGATCTATATCGATCGCCACCTCGTCCACGAGGTCACCAGTCCTCAGGCTTTTGAGGGGCTCAGGCTCGTAGGCCGGCGGGTTCGGCGCCCGGAATCAACTTTTGCGACGCCTGACCACAACGTCCCCACCTCCGACCGGCGTCTCCCGATTGCCGACCCGGTCTCGAAGCAGCAGATCGATACCCTCCGGGCCAACTGCCGAGAGTTCGGAGTGCGGCTCTTCGATCTGGATGACGCAGACCAGGGCATCGTGCATATCATTGGCCCTGAGTTGGGAATCACCCAGCCGGGGATGACGATCGTCTGCGGCGACAGCCACACAGCCACGCATGGCGCCTTGGGGGCCCTCGCGTTTGGCATTGGCACGAGCGAGGTCGAGCATGTCCTCGCCACCCAAACGCTCCGTCAGGCGAAACCGAAGTCGTTTGAGCTGCGCGTCGAAGGAAGACTTCCGCCCGGCGTGACCGCGAAGGACCTCGTCTTGTCGCTCATTGGTCGACTCTCGACCGAGGGGGGCACGGGGTCGGTCTTCGAGTACACCGGTGAGTGCATCCGAGCACTCGGCATGGCCGAGCGGATGACGGTCTGCAACATGTCGATCGAAGCCGGCGCCCGTGCCGGCATGATCGCCCCCGACGCGACCACGTTCGACTACCTCCGCGGACGCGATTTCGCGCCCCGGGATTTCGATCGCGCCGTGGCGAAGTGGGAGCGACTGCCGAGCGACGCAGGCGCACCCTACGACCGCGTCGAGATCTTCTCGGCGGGCGATGTCGTGCCCCAGGTGACGTGGGGGACAAACCCAGCGCAGGTGATTGGCATCACGAGCTGCATTCCGGATGCGCGATCATGCGTCGACTCCAGTGAACGGGCGAGCCTTGAACGGGCCCTCGCGTACATGGGCCTTGTGGGCGGAACGGCGATCGCTGATATCCCCGTTGATCGCGTCTTCATTGGCTCATGCACGAACGGTCGCATCGAAGATCTGCGGGCTGCGGCGAGCGTTCTCCGCGGCTATCACGTGGCTCCGACAGTGCGGGCAATGGTGGTGCCCGGTAGTGGTCGGGTCAAGCGGCAGGCCGAGGCGGAAGGCCTCGATCGCGTGTTCCAGGCAGCGGGCTTCGACTGGCGGGAAGCGGGCTGCAGTATGTGCCTGGGGATGAATCCCGACACACTCGCCCCCGGCGAACGATGCGCCTCGACGAGCAACCGCAACTTTGAGGGGCGGCAGGGTAAGGGCGGGCGAACCCACCTCGTCTCCCCTGCGATGGCAGCCGCAGCCGCGATCCGCGGTCACTTTGTCGACATCCGTAGCTGGGAGTATCGCTAACGTGGAGCCGTTCACGACCCATGCCGGTAGCGTTGGGGCTCTCGACCGGGCCAACGTCGATACCGACCAGATCATCCCCAAGCAGTTTCTCAAGCGGATCGAGCGAACAGGCTTCGGTCAGTTCCTGTTTTTCGATTGGCGTTTTCTGCCCGATGGTTCACCTGATCCCGCGTTCGAGCTCAATCGGCCGGAAGCTGCCGGCGCGACGATCCTGGTGGCGCGGCGGAATTTTGGGTGTGGTTCGAGCCGAGAGCACGCCCCCTGGGCCCTGGCGGACTACGGATTTCGGGCCGTGATCGCGCCAACCTTTGCCGACATATTCTTCAACAACTGTTTTCAGAACGGCATGGTTCCGGTGCGCCTCTCCGAGGAGGATGTGGCGGAGCTCTTCCGCCGGGCCGCGTCGCGTGCCGCTGCGGGGAATCCCTATCGGCTCGAAGTCGATCTCACGGCATGTACGGTGCGGGATGATGACGGGTTTCTGAAGTCATTCGAGGTCGACCCATTTCGTCGCCGATGCCTCCTCGAAGGCCTGGACGACATCGGCCTCACGCTTGCGCATGTCGACGCCATCGCGGCCTGGGAAGCAGCGCACGAGCTACCGGCTCTGGCCGAGTGAGACGACCGATGCGCCGCCGTGTCCTTGCATGGGTAGCCACGATCACAATTCTCGCGATCGCGGCCAGCGGCGAGGCAAGCGAGTCTGCTGTCGTGCCCCTGGGCGAAGGTCCACCGGCCCCGCGAGGCCTCGCGGTGACCGCGAACGGCCAGACGGTGGTCGTGATTGATGGCGATCGCAAGGCGATCATGGCGGCCGACCTGTCACGGCCGCATGCCTGGCGAGATGTGGTCGGTCCTGCAGGGCCTGGGATCCCGGAACCGATTGTCGTGGGGTGCCTCCCGGGGGATGTGGTGGCTGCCGTGTGTCGCGCCGGCGATGCCTGGACACTGCGCACATTCCGAACCACGCCAGCCGCGGTGGTGGAGCCCATCGCTCCGCTTCAGGAGATTCCTCTGGGTGACGCGAAGGCATCGGCGGACCCGCCGTCGCTCACCGTGCACCACGCTCGCGGCTGGCTCGTCATCGCCGGTCTTCCGCGACCGCTTCCGCCCGTTGTGCGAGCCGTCGTGGCAGGGGTGCGGCTGGGACCGCTCTCGGATCGCTCCTGCCCGATCATTCCGGAAGGGTATCGCCCCACGGCAGTCACGGGAACTCCCTCGGGCGATGTCGTGCTTGTCCTGCGAGCTGCTGAGGGGGATGACTTGATCGGTTTCTATGATGCCACGGGCTGCGAGCTCCTCCGGCTATCCGCGGGCATCCGGCATCTCGCCAGCCTCGACTTTGGCCGCGGTGACGGGATGCTCTGGGCGGTCGGCAGCGACGCCGATGGGCGTGATGGCCTGTGGCGGCTCGACGCGATGCTGCACGGCAATCGCCAGGCTATCCGGCCAGTGCTCGTTGGATCATTTCAGAGCCCTCGGGCCGTCGCTTCCGCGTCTGAGCGGGCGCTCATCGTCACACATGGCGGCCCTGACGGCACAGTGTCGCGGGTGGATCCGACCGCATTCGAGAAGACCGCACCTGGGAAACCTGCACCATGACCGCTGGCCGTCGCGAGAAAATCGAAGCTCTCCTCCGAGATGATCCCGGCGACGTATTCCTGCGGTACAGCCTCGCGCTCGACCTAGAGGGCAGCGGCGAGTGGGCCGCAGCTTTGGAATTGCTCGAAGCCCTCGGCCGAGAGACTCCAGCCTATGTTCCAGCACTTCAGATGGCAGGTCAATTCTTGGCGGCGCGCGGCCTTGTGGAAGATGCTCGCCGTGCCCTTCGGGAGGGCATCGACGCGGCCCGGGCACAGGGTAACACCCACGCAGCTGGCGAAATGGCCGAGCTTCTCATGAGCCTTGGGGGAAGCTGATTCGCTGGATATCCGTCAGCTGAGCGAGGGCGTAGGCTCGGCGGCCTCGATGCCACGGGTGATCATGAATCCCATCTCTTCGATCATCCGGTAGTCGGCCTCAGGAAGCTGGCCCTTGGTGGTGAGATAGTCCCCCACAAAGATCGAATTGGCTGCATAGAGCCCGAGCGGCTGGAGGCTGCCCAAATGGATCTCGCGGCCGCCGGCGATTCGAATCTCGGCAGTGGGATTCACGAGTCGCATCATCGCCAGTCCACGGAGGCAGTCGCGAGGAGTGAGCTTGTGAACATCCTCGAGCGGCGTTCCGTCGATGGCATTCAGGAAGTTGAGTGGGATCGACTCGACCTGGAGGGCCCTGAGATCAAATGCCATGTCCACGAGATCATGCGGTGATTCGCCCATGCCCATGATGCCGCCGCTGCACAGCGCGAGCCCTGCATCTCGACAGGCAGCGAGGGTGGCTTTGCGGTCAGCGTAGGTGTGCGTCGAGCAGACTTCGCTGTAATACCGTTCGCTTGTGTTGAGGTTGTGGTTCACCTTGTCCACGCCTGCAGACGCGAGCCGATGGGCCTGTTCTGCCGTGAGGAGGCCCAGGCAGGCACACACATTGAGGCCATACTCCGCCTTGATGCGGGGGGTGATGTCGCAGACAAAGTCGATTTCTCGCTCGGTCGGACCCCGAGCCGAAATCACGATGCAGAAAGTCTTCGACTGCTGTTCCGCGGCAACACGCGCCGCCTCCATGAGCTTTGGCGCCGAAAGAAGGTTGTACCGCGGAATCTCGGCATCGGAGACCTTCGATTGGGAGCAATACCCGCAATCCTCGGGGCAGAGACCGCTCTTGGCGTTCATCAGAAAGAAGAGTTGCACCGTGTTGCCGAAGGCCTTGTGGCGAATTCGGTAGGCCGCGGCCAGGAGATTGAGGAGCTCCTCGTCGGGAGACTGGAGGATCGCCAGGGCCTCGTCACGGTCGATCTCGCCGCCCGCGAGAACACGGTCGGCAATGGCGTGCCAGCGGCTCTGGGTGGAAGGAGCAGCGACGGTCATCGGGAGGGTCTCACGCGGGCTTCGGGGCGGTCGGATTCGAGGCCCATACTGTAGGTAATCGTGATCCATCTCGATACCGGCGCCATGCCGCCAGCGGATGCAGCGGTCCGGGGCGGCCCGTCACGTCAGACCCAGCGGAAACGGGCTGAGGTTTTCGACGCCAGTGGCGGTCACCAGGTAGTCGTTCTCGAGTCGCAGGCCGGCCCGAAGCGCAGGATCGTAGAGGGCGGGCTCCACCGCGATCACTTCGCCCTCCTCGAGCACGTCGTCCCAAGATGGATTCAAATGCGGAGCCTCGTGGGGGAAAAGCCCGATGCCATGGCCGAGGTGGCTCGACCATGAGCCCACTGGCGACTCTGCCAGCCACGCAAAAATTTCCTCATAGATGGCGCGGCAGCGAGCGCCGGGCTTGGCGCGTAGCTCCACGATTCGAAGAGCGCCGCAGACCCGCTCCCAGGCAGCGAGTTGGAGGTCGGTGGGGCGGCCGTCGACAGCGATGGCCCGAGACGTATCGGCGAAGTAGCCGCGGTAGGCAGGGCCGAGGTCCAGAATAAAGAGCTCACCCGCTTCGCACCGGCGATCACGCGGGGGGCCACCGCGTGCGCCACATGCGTAGTCGTTGCCCGTGGCGGTGAGCATCTCGCCGCAGGCCGAGACGGCGGCAGCCTGGAGCGCCGAATAGAGGTCGAGTTCGTTGACCCCTGGGGCAATCATGGCTCGAGCGGACTCATACATCGTGCCGCAGGCGGCAATGGCTTGTCGCAGGACAGCCATTTCGTCGGGATCCTTGCGACGCCGCATGGCAAAGAGCGAAGGCTCGATGTCAGCCAGAGCAGCACCGCCCAGCCGACCTGTCACATGGGGCGGGCACGCAGAGAACTCGACGCCAACGCGGCGAAGGTTCCGGCCAACCAGCCACTCGCTGAGGACCGCCCCGGCGGACTCTCGCTGGTCGTTTCGCAGGGTCGATCGCCACTTGGCTTCGTAGACTCTCACGTCATCGACCGCTGCGTCGACTGCCGGCTTGTCTGGGGTGACGAGGAGACTTGTGCCATCGCAGGCCAGTGCGGCCAACGGCGAGAAGCGGTGGTCCCAGCGATGGCCCGTGAGGTATTCGATGTGCTCCGGCAGCACAACGACCATGAGGTCGAGTCGCTCTGCCTCCATCACTTCAAGGAGACGGGCCTGCCGACCACGGCAGGCAACAGGGTCGAGTAAGGGGGACACGCCGTTCATCGAGGGCCCTCGGTTTCAGAATCGCGATTGTAGCGATCCCAAACGCGTGGCCCTTGGGGGTCAGCCGGCGCTGGGCGCAAAGAACACGGCCCGAGAGCTGACTGACTTCTCACGTCGTCGACGGGGCCTCGGCGGAGCGATCATCCGAGAGGAGAGAAGGTCCGCGAGGATCTCGTCATCGAGCACGGGGTCGGCCGCATCCATGCCTGGCTCGAATGAACCCTTGAGGTCGAGCACTTCCGGGATTGGCCAGACTTCCGTCGCACGAACAACACACTCGTGGGTCCCGACCGTCATGCCGTAGCGGGCGGATTCGAACGTTTCTGAGGTGCTGGTCATGGTGGTCATGGCGATTCTCCCGAGCGGTGGGACGGCGAGTTGGCTGCCGTTGCGACAAGAGATCTGCACATGCCGTGCCAAATCCAACAAAGCCGGTTTGTCGCATCCCAAGATCCCCTGACCCTTACCGCTTCCCAGTCTTGACGGTCAATCGCGAGGATTCGGTCACCTAGGGCGGCTGGGCTGGGGCGGTCGCTGCGGCGCGCTTTGAAAAAGTTTCAGTCCCCCTGGCCCGACGCTCCCCCCTCGTTTGCCGTCCTGCCCCGTTGTCGGGTAGCTCCCGAAGTGCCGCTCTTTTCCCGAAGACCACTGGCACCAGCCTTCCTTCGGATCTGATCACGGATCCTCGCTGCCAATTCGTAGTCTTCCGCCCGGACTGCCTCAGCGAGTTGCTCATCGAGCGTTCGCCCGACCTCGTAGCGCTCTCGAACGCTCTCTCGCATCTGCTCGAGCCGGCGGACGAGCTCGTCGTCTGCATATTGGTCGGACGCATCGTAGCGGGCAAACAGGTCGCGAAATCGTGCGAGGCCACTATTGATCTCGCTGATGGCGTTCTCCGGGCCGGTTTCCTCCAATGCTGCCAGCGCGCCGGCCTGCACGCGGTGGAAGAGAACGAAGGGACGGTATTGCTCGTGTGAGAGCGTCCATTCTTCATCCGGCGAGTGCCGGTGCACAAAGTCCATAAAGGCCAGGCTGTGGTCGGCGTCGTGGGCGGCCCGTCGATACTCCCGGAGAGCCAGCCAGCAGAGCCGCCGTTGGTAGTACTGCACGAATTCTCGGTCGGCTTCGGTGCACTGCTCCTGGTTGAGGCGAAAGCTGTCGCCCGTGCGGATTGCCTCGCTCACGAGGTAGTCGTAGTAGGTTTCCGCGCCCCCCGGCCGCTGGCCGTCGGGGCGCAGGTCGGTTTCCATCTGCACGATGCCCATGTCGATCCGCATTTGGAGCACTTCGCGGCCGCTCCGCGCCTTGACGAGCCGCGCGGTGACCTCCCCAGGGCGGAAATCCCAGGCCTTCAGCAGGGTGTCAATGTTGCGAGGGCTCGGCATGGAACATCCTTCGCCGTTGAGGCCGCGGGCTCCCGTGCCCGTGCGATTGATTATACCAGCCTTCCCAGGCCTCCAGAGGGTCACTCACCGGGGCCGCGGCGAAGCTGCTTGGTGGCGGCACGTCGCTTCTTCGAGTCTAGCCTTGCGAACCGGGATGCTCGCGGCACACGCGTAGCCCGGCGTGGCTTGGGGGGCTGCATGGCCTGTTCGACGAGGGCGGACAGCTTCGCGAGGCAGTCGGCGACGTTACGGCCCTGTTCTCGGTGCCGTTGGCTGGTGATCACGAGTGCGCCGTCGGCGGTGAGTCTTGCTCGAACGGAGGCCACGAGCCGGCGACGGACATCGTCCGGGAGGTGAGGGCAGCCCGTGGCGTCAAATCGCAGCATCGCCTTGCTGCTCGTGCGATTGACATGCTGACCACCAGGGCCGGCCGACCGCGCGAACTGCCACACGAGATCCGTAGCGGGGATCACAACCCGGCGTTCCTTGACCACGACGACAAGATGACGGACTCGAGGCACGATGCTCACAGTATGACAGCGGATGGCGGATCGGGTTGGCGTGCCGGTCTTTGTTCAGTGGATACGAGATGGAGCTACGCTGAATTGTCAAGTGCGGATCGTGACCCATGCTGTCATCCCTGCCGAGATGACCACGGAGGTCTCAGGGCCGCTTTGGTGCGGCCTCAACGCTTCTCTGGACAGTCGGCGCGGACGGGTCCCATACTCTTCGCCTTCGAGGCGGGTGATGTCGCGTCGCGGAACCCGTGACGCCTCCCCTTTGGAGTCCAAGTGCGCATGTTCGACGTTTCGATCAGTCAGATGACGACCCCCCAGTGGGACTTCGCCGACGAGATTTCTAGGCTTGCCGACCACGGGTATGACTCGATTGCAGCGTGGCGGCCCAAGGTGTCGGATGTGGGCCTGGCCCCTGCCGCGTCGCTGATAGCCTCCGCCGGGTTGCGCGTCTCGAGCGTGCACTGGGCCGGTGGATTCACGGGCGGCGATGGCCGCTCATTCGAGGAAAGCCTCGAGGATGCCTGCGATGCGATCGACATGGCCGAAGGGCTGGCTGCGGGAGCGGTTATCGTGCACAGCGGATGCCGGGGCGGCCACACCCGGTCGCACGCCACTCGGCTCCTGTGTCAGGCGCTCAAAATCCTCGCGCCCCGCGCGGCGCGGGCTGGCGTCGTGCTGGCAATCAAACCGATGCACCCAGCGGCCGCGTCCGGGTCGAGCTTCCTCTCGCGACTCGCCGACGCGGTCGCGTTGGTGGAACAGTTTGACGACAGCGTGATCCGGCTGGGCTTGGATCTGTGGCACTGGGCTGATGACCCCCACATGTCGTCACTGCTGCCACGGCTGGCCGCGGTGACTGCGATCGTGCAGGTGGCCGACCGCATCGGGCTCCCGACCGCCAGTGGCGATCGGCTACCGACGGAGCAGGGGATGCTTCCTCTCGAGAGCGTGCTCGGGGATCTTGTCGCCGCTGGTTTCCGGGGCGACGTCGAATTCGACCCTGTGGGCGAGGCGGTCGAGGCGGCAGGCTATGACGGAGTGCTGGCTGAAACACGCGCTGTGGCCGCTGCGTGGTCCTCACGGCTCGCCGCCGAATTCTCCCAGCCCGTCGAACTACCACGACCCCATGGACGTGCGGGTCATTTCCGCGGAGCTGGCTCGTCCCGATTGGACGGCTGCCCCCGTGGCGACGGCTCCCCCCGTGGCGACGGCTCCCTCAGATCCCAGGCCTCGAGCCAGACCGTCTCTCCCGGCTGAAGCGAAAAGTCCTCCCGCAGCCGCTCGTCAAAGTCGTCCATGTGGGCCGCTCCGTAAAAGATTGCGATCCGCTTGTTGCCACGGCGCATCTGCCGCCGCAGCACCTCGAGCGCCGCTGCGTTGCGATCGGTGATCAAGGTGGAGCCCTCCTCGCCCCCAAAAGCGGCCGTGAGCATCTCCATGTCGGTGAGTTGCTCAGCCATGAGCCGCCGAAGGCGAAGTTGGCGAGCTTCCTGCGACCCGAACACCAGGCTGAAGACGTCACTGATCCCGAGGTCAGCTCCCGCTCCGGCGTCACCTCGTTCCGCCCTGTTCATGCTTTCCCGCATCAGCTTCGTGAACATCGTCCACCAGCTCTCCCCGCGCTCCCGCATGGCCGCCTCGAACTGCTTCGGAGAGAGGTCTGCGTGGATGAAGTTCTCCGCCGTATAGTCGATGGCATCGAGCTGGAACTCCAGCCCGAGCATTTTCGTGAGTCCCTGCTGGGCCGTGCCGAGCGCGCCGGCCGGGGCGCGACCCGGCCGAGGGACCCGGGCGTTTGGCGGGGCCACGAGCTCATACAGGACGGCGTCATACTCGGCGAAGAGCCGATCAAGCGTCTCGTAGTACTCTTTGCTGCCGAGGTGAACGGCCGCCACAAGATCGACCGCGACGGGCTTTCTACCCGCCTTCGCAGCCGGCGTGGGATTCTCGACGTACTCCACGATCGATGTCTCGAGCGCGGCCAAGCCTCCAGCCGCATCGCGGGTGAGCCTGAGAAACTCGATCTGGTCGGCCACCGCCAGGTCGGCCGGGGCCGGTTCGCGCACTGTGCGATCGCCCGCAATCACCGGCACGGCGGCAAGCAGGGTAAAGAGGGCAGTGAGGCGTGTTCCGCGAAGCATGGGGTGACCTCCTGGCGTGGTGGCCGGCAGGGCCTCCCACATGCAGGATACCCGAGACTGCCCCATTGGGCACCTGCTGGCGCCGGTGCGACCGGACAATCCCGCAGGGTCTGCCAAGTTTCGTCAACCCGATCGATCGGCACGACCGATACCAGAGGAGCAATCCGCACAGGCGGAAAGGTTGGCTCCTGCACCACAGGACGAATAGCGATGGCTACTACACCAGGTTTGAGGCGGTTTTTTGCGGCGATCCTCGCGGCGACGTTCGCTGCTGCCGTTCCTGTGAAAGGGAACGACTGGATGCCACTCCTGCCCGACCAAGACTTCTACGACTTCCAGCTCTTCGCGCCGCCGGATCTCAACAGCTATTCGATCTACAAGGAAGAGAGCGAAGGCTTCTTCTTCAATTATGACCGACTGTACCTGGGCATCACCGCGCCCACGGTCGTGCCGGTCGGCAACACCGACTTCTTTCCAGTCGAGCCCATCAACCCGGATGTGGCGCAGCAACTCAATACGGCCAACGGTGGTTTTGCCGGTGTGGTCATCTACGGCACCGATCAGTTCAACCTGAGTCTGGATACGAGCTGGCTGCGGACCAAGATGTCGTGGGGCAACCGGTACGAAGGTGGCTGGATGTACGAAGATCGAGGCATGCTGTTCTCGTACTGGGATTCGGGGCCGCAGGGTCAGGAATTCACGACGGTCAACGAGTATGCGTTGAATACCCCAGAACAGACGTTTGAGCAGTCTCAAGCTGATGGCGGCGGCGGCGTCCTTGTCGGGGGCCTCCCTCTCGTCACCACCACGATCACCAGCACGAGCCCCCCGCCTGACCATGCCATCGCCCAGGAATTCACGCAGTCGAATGAAACGCGAATCCAGAGCGGCGGCGCGGCATGGCTTCTCCGCCGAGAGCTTGGCCGACGAGGCTCGGGGTCGACGGTTCGCTTCGGCTTCGGGCCGAGGTTTCTCCAGCTTGCTGAGCGGTACTCGATGGACTACCGGAGCTATCAGTACGGATTCGATGCCGTGGCCGGGGGCGACGTTCAGAATGAGATCGTTCCGGTCCCCGGTGGTGATGTCCAGACGATCTCCGGAGCCTCAAGCCTGACCGGTCTGTCCGGCGGCTCCCAACTCCAGAGTGGCGACTGGGAAACCTATGCCGCGAACAACATCGCGGGCCCGGAGTTCAGCCTCCACTTCGAGTCTACCAAGGGCCGCTGGACGTTTCTCTCCGACTTCAAGTTCACGGGTGGATTCAACTGGCAGAACATGCTCTACCGCGGCTCGAATTTCCCCGCATCGCTTTCGGCCGACTTCATCCGCAGTACCTTCGAGACAGCCACCACGTTTTCGCAGGGAGTAGACCCCAACAGTGTCCCGACGGTAGTATCGGGCCAACCGCTGTACATCCAGGTGTTCGGACTCGGTCAGAAAAATGCCACAAACATCGCCGAGCATCAGTTCACGTTCACGCCGATCGGCGAATGGCGGCTGGGGACCGAGTTTCGCGTGAGCCAGGCAGTCCTGCTCCGTGCCGGCTACACCGGTATGTGGATGGGCCAGATCGCACGGGCATCTACCAATACGACCTATGTGACGACGGTCGACATCGTTCGGCAGTCAGTCGCCAACCCTGCCTTCGATAACACCCAACCCGTGGGGCCTACGAATCCTACGACGATCGTGGTCGATTCCCCGGTGGACTACACCCGGATCGCACCGCCACCATCGACGATTCAGGACTACGTGTTCACCAACGGCATCGACTTCGGTGTTGAGGTCAAGTACTGATCGTCAGCAGTGCGGGTTTGGCGATCAGCCGCCAAAGCCAGCATCGATCCACTCGGCGGTCGCACCCTTGATCCGTGCAAGCTTTTCCAAGCGGGCAACCAGGGGTTGCCAGAGGCGCGTGTCGAGGCTGACGGTTTCGATGGGTCGCGGGAGAGCCGCTGGCAGGCCTGCCTCGTCCACTTGGGCGAAGCCCAGAAGCCCGTCCATCCAGGGGAGCGTGTGGCCCTCGAGCGGCATCCCAACGACGCCTGCCACGAGATACCCCTGCTTCACCTGGAGTACCGCGCCGCGGATCTCGACGAGCGAACCTACGGGGACGCTCCTGCGGCACTCGAGCGAGAGAACTCGGCGAAGCATGAGGTTGCCGTCCGGGCCGGCAGCGCGACAGGCTGTCGCGTACCCACTCTCGAGGGCATATCGCAGGAGGCTCCCGGCATAGAGCGTTCCGTGGTGATTGGCGTCGGCCGGCAGCACAAGCCGGTGGGCGGTCGTTTCCGTGGCAGACATGGGCCGCGTTATAGCTGGCGGGCCCACCGTTGTCCTAGGCCTCAGCCTGCCTGGCGAGCATAGCCAGGGTCGATCTTTGTCAGCTCCTCCTGGAGTGCGGTGATCGTCCGGCGGATCTGGTCGTGGGTGTGCCGCGATGTGATGAAGAACCGAAGCCTGGCAGCCTTTTCCTCGACTGCCGGATAGAGGATGGGCTGCACGTTGATCCCTCGCGTGAAGAGCGCCCGCGAGAGCCGCAGCGAGGTCATCGAGTTTCCAAGGATCACCGGCACGATCGCGGTATCGCCAGACAATCCGGTGTTGAGCCCGGCTTCCTTGGCAAGCTGTAGGAAGAGCCGCGAGTTGTCTCGAAGCTTCGCGACCCGCTCCGGTTCCCGGCGGAGGAGCTCAATCGCGCCGAGGGCCGCCCCTGCTGCCGCCGGAGGCAGGCCGACCGAATAGACAAAGCCTGGAACGGTGTACTTGAGCCACCGGACGAGCGTGGCCGACCCCGCGACGTAGCCGCCACAGCTTCCGAAGGCCTTGGAGAGCGTGCCCATCCACAGGTCGACGTCGGCCGCTGCCACGCGGAAATGCTCACCGATGCCACGGCCTTTCGGCCCCATGACACCGATGGAGTGAGCCTCATCGACCATCAACAGAGCCTTAGTGCGCTTCGCGAGGCCGACGAACCGCGGCAGGTCGGCGTAGTCGCCGTCCATGCTGTAGATGCCCTCGACGACGACCAGCACGCGGCGGTAGTGGCCCCGGACCTGCGTCAGGATCGCCTCCGCCGCTGCGACGTCGTTGTGTGGGAACGGTCGGCGGCGGGCTCCCGACAGAATCGCCCCTTGGAGGAGGCTGTTGTGGGCGAAGGCATCGTGGAGAACGAGGTCGCCGGGGCCGACGACATGGCCGATGACGGTCTCGTTCGTCGCATGCCCGCCCACAAACGTGAGGGCATCCTCGGCGCCCACGAGGTCGGCGATGGCCCGCTCGAGTTCACCATGGATCGTCTTCTCGCCAGACACGAGCCTGCTCGCGGAGACGCTGGTGCCATAGCGATCGATCGCTGCCTTGGCGGCGGCAGTCACCAGCGGATCGCCCGACATGCCAAGGTAGTTGTAGGACGCCCAGCTGATGAGCTCTCTACCTGCGATCATTGTGCGATCGTTGGTGAGCCCCTCGTGCACGCTGAAGTAGGGGTTCTCAAGCTCGGCATCGCGGACAAATGCAAAGTTCTGCTCGAGGGCTCGGACTTCTGGAAACTCCTCGATCCGCCAGGTATCCGTGGGAACTTCACCGGCTGTCCGCGAGGCCTGCATCTTCTCGCGGCTTTCGGCCGGCATGTGGTCCAGGATCGCCTCGGTCACTTCGCGGCAGGTCTCGATCAGCGGCAGCACCTGCTCTGGGAACCGGGCGCCAAAAGCTTCCTCGAGGCTGGCCACAATCTCCATTCGCTCGAGTGAGTCCAGGCCGAGCTCGACGATGTTGGTATCGAGCGTCAGGGTGCCAGCGCGGTCCTTGGCGATCCTGCGGACATGCTCGAAGACCGTTTGCACGATCTCCTGCGGCAACTCCCGATCGGGCCGGTGGGCCCGCGTCGAATCACCGAGCGGCCGCTGACGGGCAAGCCGTGGCATGGCCGAAGCGGCCGTCGCCGGCTCGGGCGATGCGGCTGCGAGCCACCCGACATACTGCTCAACAACATCGAGCGCGTTCTCGAGAAACTGACGACGGCAGGCATGCCGCTGAATCTTGCCACTCGATGTCTTGGGGATGCTGTTGGGGCGAACGAAGACGATGGCCTCGGCCGCCACCTCGTGCTCCCGTGCCAAGCGGCTCCGGATGGCGTCCATGGCGGCGAGGATCTCGCTTCGGTCGCGACGGCCCCGCTCGAGCTCGGCGACGATGACGACTCGCTCCCGGCCGTCATGATCAACGGCAAATGCCGCCAGCGATCCGGCCCTCACCAGCGGCGTTGCCTCTTCAACGGAATACTCGAGATCCTGGGGATAATGGTTGCGTCCCCGGATGATGATGAGATCTTTGAGCCGGCCCGTCACAAAGAGCTCGCCGTTGTCGAAGAAACCCAGGTCGCCTGTCCGCATGTACGGGCCCGGGTTGGGCCGCCAACGCGCTACGACCTGCGCCGGCGCACTCGGGTCGGGCTCAGCGAGCATCGCGCCAAAGGTGCCCTGAGTCTCCTCGGGACGGTTCCAGTAGCCCTGGGCCACGCTGGGCCCGCTCACCCAGATCTCGCCCACGCGCCCCGGGGGCAGTGGTTCGTGCGCCTGTGGGTCAACGATGAGGACATCCTGCCCGTCGAGCTCACGACCGCTGCCGACGAGCCGGCGATTCCCTGCCGTAGCGTCCGGCACCGATGTGACCGTGCCCGTCTCGATCGATACAGCGTCGAAGGATCGGATCGCAGGCGGCTCGAATTTCATTCCGCCGGTGACCATGAGCGTGCTCTCGGCCAGCCCATAGCACGGATAAAACGCTTCGCGGCGGAAGCCGCTCACGGCGAACGCTTCGCAGAAGGCATCGATTGTTTCCGCCCGCACTGGTTCTGCCCCGTTGAAGGCCAGGGACCAGCTCGATAGATCGAGGGCCGCCCGCTGCTCCGGTGTCGTTTTTCGGACGCACAGTTCGTAGGCGAAGTTGGGGCCGCCGCTGATCGTGGCCCGGTAGTGGGAAATGGCCTGAAGCCATCGCAGCGGCTTTTGCAGGAACGCTACGGGCGACATCATGACATTGAATTTGCCGCCATAGAGAGGCACGAGGATCCCCCCGATGAGCCCCATGTCATGGAAGCTCGGAAGCCAGATGACGCTAGACTGACTGCGGGTAATCTCGAAGGCCTGCATGATTCGCAGCGAGTTGTGGAGCAGGTTCTCGTGCGCGAGCATCACCCCCTTGGGTGTGCCCGTGGAACCGCTCGTGTACTGCAGGAAGGCCAGCGTGTCGCCGTCGATGTCAGGGCGGTCCCAGCGGTCGGCCCACGATCCATCGAGCTCGGCATCGACCTGCCACGTCATGTGCTCGAGGCTCGGCGCCGTGGCGCCGAGGTGTTCCAAGCGATCGACGACGTCGCGTGTGGTCAGGGCGACGGCGGCGTCAGCATCGGCTGCGATGGCCTCGATCCGCTCGACCGAACGGTTTTTGCGAGGCGGATACGCGGGCACCGCGATCGCGCCACCGTAGAGGCACCCCAGGAAGGCCGCGATGAAGTCGAGGCCCGACGGATACAGCAGCAGGGCGCGCTTCCCCGTCATGCCCCGTTCCATCAGCCACGCCCCGACAGCTCGCGCTCGGCGGTCGAGCTCCGCGTAGGTGATATTGAGCTCTTCGTGCTCGCCATCAACGAGGAACGTGAAAGCCCGGTCGTGCGGTCGGTAGGCGGCCCGCTGGCGGAGCAGGTCGACGATCGTGGGCGCGAACGAGGCTTCGGTAGTCGGGTTGGGGATCACGCTGAAAACTGCCTCCGCCCTCACTGCCGCTCCGCGGTGCCGCGGGGCGGGGGTCCATCCGGGTGATTCGGCAGAGAACCCCCCAGTCGGCCACAGTTTACCCCTCCGGCCTGAACAACCGAAAGGTTCGGAGCGGCCGCCCGTTTCCGTCTATCAGGCAGGGTCAATGGGACCGGCAGAGTAGAACGCCGCCTCGAGGGACACAAAGCGATCGGGGGGAATTTCCTCGGCCCGGGTGTCGGTGCCCAGGCCCAGGGCGGCAAATGCCGACGCGACACGGTCCTTGGCGGCATCGCTCCCCTTCCCGCCAGCCATCCGCAGGAGAACGCCCCGGAGGAGCTTCCGACGATGGCAGAAGACATCACGGACAAACGCGTGGAAGCGAACGAGGTCAGTGATGGCCATGCGGCGGGCGGGTTCGAGGTCGAGCCTGATGATTGCGGAATCGACCTTGGGCCTCGGCCAGAACACCGTCGGGGGAAGGATCCGGACGATCTCGCCGCGGCACTGGGCACCCACCCATACCGAGAGCGCGTTGTAGCTTGGCGCTCCGGCCGGCGCGATCAGTCGCTCAGCCATCTCTCGTTGCACGGTCACGACCGCCACATCGAACGGCCTGTCGAGCGCCAGGAGATTTGAAACCACCGGCGTGGCCACGCAGTAGGGGAGATTGGCCACGAGGAGGAAGCGGCCGGACGGAGAGGCTTCGAACGCAGTGCGGACGGCCTCCATCACTGCCGGGGCAAAGCGGTGCTTGGCGGCCAGGACGTCTCCCTCGACGAGGGTCACGTTGTCGCGATCGACCAGCCGGTCACGGGCGAGTTGAGCGAGGCGAGGATCTATTTCCGCAGTCACGACGCGGGCCGCCGACGCTGCAAGCCGTTCGGTCAGCGTCCCCGTGCCCGTGCCCACTTCGAGGACGACATCGGTCGGCTCGATGCCCGCCGAACGTTCGAGCACATCGATCAGGTTCAGATCAACCAGAAAATTCTGGCCGCGGCGGGCGTTCATCGAGAACCCCACCTCGGCGAAGAGTTTCTTGAGATAGGCCGTGGTCTGGCGGGGTGGGACCGCGGAATCAGCAGGAACCGGCGGGGCATGGTGATCGGGCGTCATGGAGCGGCGGGCCCTCGTGTGGTGATCCACCGTGCGACGTACTTGAAGATGAGATCGGTTTCGAGGTTCACGGCATCGCCGACGGCGAGGCTTCCGAGCGTCGTGGCGGCCAGCGTGTGGGGGATCAAGGCGACGCTGAAGGTCGTCTCATCCACGTCCACGACCGTCAGGCTCACGCCGTCGATTGCCACGGAGCCCTTCGACGCCATGTGCCCGAGGAGAGGAGGGGCTGCCGCAAACCGGCATGTGGTCCAGTCACCGTCATCGCGTTTGGAGTCGAGGTGACCCATCCCGTCGACATGTCCGGTCACGAGATGGCCACCGAGCCGGTCGGCAAGTCGCAGCGATCGCTCGAGGTTGACATGCTTCCCCGACGCGAGGCCACCGAGCGTGGTTCGTGCAAGCGTTTCGGGACCGAGTTGGAAGGCGAGTTGGTCGTGATCGATCTCAACGACCGACAGGCAGCAGCCATTCACGCACATGCTGTCGCCGAGAGTTGCGTCGGCCGAGATCGCTCCTGCGCGGATGATGAGACGCATCCCAGGTGGTTCGGGGATGACTCCAGCGACCGTGGCAAGTGACTCGACAAGGCCAGTGAACATGCCCGCAATCCGTGGCAAGGAACGCCGGGCCGCAGGATACGGCCCGACCGCGGCCTGCAGAATAGCCTCTCATGCCCCGGTCGCTGCGCCCCCCGCCAGAAACCACTTGCATACGGGTTCTGCACCGTCACAATCAACGCCTCACCGACTCCCCCGCATTCGGCTTCTTGCATTCCCGTTCACCGTCCTCTCGGAGGTTTCATGTCCACGATCGTCGACATCCATGCCCGTCAGATCCTCGATAGCCGCGGCAATCCCACGATCGAGGTCGACGTGACGCTCGCCGACGGTGCATTTGGCCGCGCGGCCGTGCCCTCTGGCGCGAGTACGGGCGCCCACGAGGCATGGGAGAAGCGAGACGGTGACATGTCTTGCTACCTAGGCAAGGGAGTGACTGAGGCAGTCGACAATGTCAACACGCGGATCGCTGAGGAGCTCGAAGGCTGCGATGCACTTGACCAGACGACGGTCGACGAACTGATGCTCGAGCTGGATGGCACGTCCAACAAGAAGGAGCTTGGTGCCAATGCGATTCTGGGAGTCTCCCTCGCCGTGGCCCATGCTGCGGCCGAGCACTGCGGCCTTCCACTGTACCGGTATCTCGGTGGCGTAACGGCCCGTGTCCTGCCTGCCCCGATGATGAACATCATTAACGGGGGTGCCCACGCCGACAATCCGCTCGACGTGCAGGAATTCATGATCATGCCGCTGGGCTTCGACAGCTTTGACGCGGCGCTGCGGGCCGGCGTGGAGACGTTCCATGCGCTCAAGAAGGTCCTCAAAGACAAGTCGCTGGCGACGAGCGTGGGCGACGAAGGCGGGTTCGCACCCCACATCGGCAGCTCTGCCGAGGCCCTCGAAGTAATCCTCGCGGCGATCGGCAATGCCGGCTACAAGCCGGGTGAAGAGATCGCCATCGGGCTCGACGTGGCCGCCACCGAGTTTTTTGATGCCAAGAGCAACACGTATGCGATCGAGGGGAAGAAGCTCACTCCCGCAGAGATGGTTGCGTTTCTGGCCGACCTGGCTGGCAAGTATCCGATCGTCTCGATCGAAGACGGCTGCTCGGAGGACGACTGGACTGGCTGGAAGCTCATCAGCGAGCGGCTTGGCGCCCGCGTGCAGCTCGTGGGCGATGATCTTTTCGTGACCAATTCCGAGCGTCTCTCACGAGGAATCGCTGAAGGGGTCGCCAATTCGATTCTTGTGAAGGTCAACCAAATTGGCACCCTCACCGAAACGATTGCTGCCGTGCAACTTGCCCACCGCTCGGGCTACACGTCGATCGCGAGCCATCGGAGCGGGGAGACAGAAGACGCCACCATCGCGGATCTCGCTGTGGGGCTTTCAACGGGCCAGATCAAGACCGGCAGCGCCTCGCGGAGCGACCGTGTCGCGAAGTACAACCAGCTTCTGCGGATCCAGGAGTCGCTGGGTGACGGTGCGATGTACGCCGGTCGCGATGTGCAGGCCCGTTGGCCAGGCCAGGCCTGAGGCCGGGCAGGCATCACTGGCGGTGGCGAGCGTGTCACGCATCGCGTGGGAATACGGTGCGGACGGCGTCCAAGAACTCCTCGCGGGTCACCACTCGCGAGACCCGTCCGCGGAATTCCCGCGCCCCGGGGAGTCCCTGGGCGTAGGCACAGGCGAATTTCCGCATGAGGAGTGTGCCCCGGTCGACGCCGAAGCGACGGCAGACGAGGTCGTAGTGGTGCAGCACGATCTCCCGTTGCTCGGCGAGCGTCGGGTCGGGCGGCGGGGATTCGCCGCGGAGCAGCGCAGCGACTTGTGCAAAGATCCAGGGCCTGGCGAGTGCCACGCGGGCAATCATGACGCCGTCGACCCCGCTCTCGCGAAGCCGCCTGACGGCCGTCTCCGCTGAGTCGATGTCGCCATTTCCGACCACCGGCATCCGTGACACGCTCCGTTTGACCTCGGCGATCGCGTCCCAGTTGGCGTTGCCCGCGAAGAACTGTGCCGCGACACGGCCGTGAACGGTCAGGCAGGCAGCGCCCGCCTCCTCGACCCGCTGGGCCACCTCGATGGCAGTGTGGCATGTGTCAGAGCAGCCCAGGCGGATTTTTGCGGTCACGGGAACGTCGCCACAGGCATCGACGACACGCCGCACGATCTCGCCCACCTTCTCCGGGTCGCGAAGGAGCCACGATCCACTGTGGGCCTTTTCGGTGACCTGCCGCACGGGGCATCCGAAATTGAGGTCGACCACGCTCACGCGGAAGTCATGGGCGAGCCGACGGCCCACCGAGGCGAGATTGTCTGAATCGTTGTCCCACATCTGCACCGCGAGCGGCCGCGGCTCGTCGCGGATGCCCCAGAGACGGTCAGGATGCTCGCCCCGCGTGCTCTCGAGCCACAGCGCGCTGCGGGCAGCGATCATCTCGGTCGCAAGCAGACCCGCGCCACCAAACTCCCGCACGACCTGACGGTAGGCGTAGTTCGTGTAGCCTGCCATCGGTGCCTGGAGTACCGGCGGATCCACGACGACCGGGCCGATGCGAAGCGCCGCGACCGGTATGGGCGAGGGCGGTCGGGAAGGCGCGGGAGCGGCTGGCATGCCCACGATCGTAGCAGCGGCCAAGCCCTGGCGCCCGTTACTCGATCGGGATGCCGGTGACGGCCGGTGCCAGCGGGGGCGGGAACGCCGTGGCCTGTGGCTGACCAATGGTGGGCGGAAGCGGGGCGACGCTGGCCGAGACCGGTTCGATTGGCTGGAGCCGCCACGGAACCGGTGCGGCAATCAGCATCGAGACGAATTGTTCGTTGGGGATCGCGAGATCGGCCACAGCCATGGCGTACTCGGCAATCTCGACGTTGTAGGTTCGCACTGCTTCCACGAAGGCAGCTTGCTGAGAGACGAGCGCGCCATGCGCGGCAATGACGGCCTCGATCGGTCGCTTTCCTTGGGCATGGTCGGCCTCGGCCATGGCCATGGCTTTTGCAGCGGCTGTGACTGCCGTCGCGCGTGAGGCGAGTGCCTCATGACGCGCCGGCAGGCTCCGCACGATTGCCCGCACGCGGCCAGTGGCAATACGATTGGCAAAGATCGCTTCGAAATGCGTCTCGTAAGGATCGGCGAGGGGGCGGTCAACTGGCCACGGTAGCGGCTCACCGAACGGCAGACGGGCCAGATCGACAAGCTCCTGTTGAGCAACTCCCAGCCGAGCGCGGGCATCGGCCAGGTCTGCCCGCGCGGCCGCAATGGCCACATCGAGCGTGGCTCGATCGTGCGGGTCGCTCCCCGGCGCGACAAGCTCGAGCCGCTCAAGTGCCTCTGCCGAGGCACGCACGTTGGCGTATCCACCAGCGACCTTCCAATAGGCCTGCACAATCCACAGCCTCCGTGAGCGATCCCCGCTGCGGGCGAGTGGCTCGAGGAGTGGCGTGGGACGGGCATAGAGTTGGGGATCAAGTGTTCCGCCGACGTTTGCCAGGCGACCCTTAAATGGCTCGAGCAGAGACTCGAGGGCGGCGACTGCCTCGCTCGGCGGGGGCACCGTGAGCGTGCTTGGTGGCGGCGATGGGATGCTTGGTTCAACCGGGGGCGATTGGGCCGGTGCTCCTTGAGCCGGCGGCGGGGGGCCTGCCGATGGAGGCGGCGCGGGCGGCGGTGGCGCAGACGATGGCGGCTCAGGTGATGGCGGTGCAATGACCGAGGTTGTTCCGTCGGCTGTCGGTGCCGTGGCGGGACGACCGGGCTCGCCCTGGGGCGGCACTTCGGTGAGCGACGGCGTGGCTGGTGGCGCAGCTTCCGGTGCAGCGTCCTGCCCACGTCCGGTCGAAGGCGTAGTCAGGAAAACCGCGGCGGCAAGCCACGCTGAGAGGATGCGTCGCATAGGAAATCTCCGGTGGCGGAGACTCACAAACCGCTGAGGCAGCGTCAATGTCAAAGCGGGCGAACTGGGGGAAGCCAGGAGGACGGGGCCCGCGACGTGGGGCATGGATGCCCCCGTTTGAGTCGGTGGCGCTTCTGAAGACTGCGACGCTGGAGGCGTTGCCACTTCCCGGCGGAGGCCGGGCAAGGCGGCGTGGGGCATGGATGCCCACGCCGCCGTACAGTCAGCTCGCGGCGTCGAGATACGGATCGTGACTCATTTGGATGTGAGACTCCGCCCGCTGCCGCTCGATGTATTCGAGTACCCGTCGCTGCCGGCGATGGCGGCCTTCTACCGCTCGCTGGGCCCGCTTGAACGTGGCGAGGAGTCGCTCGGGATTCCAGGTGAGCCACCGCCGCATTCCTGAAGCGATTCTCGCGGCCCGCTTGGTCCCATAGGCGGTCGTGAGGATCTCGTCGTCGAGGGCCACATACTGTCGCCAGGTTCCAGGATCGCCCTGGCGTCCACAGCGGCCGACGAGCTGGCGGTCGATCCGTGCCGAGTCATGAAGCTCGGTACAAATCACATGAAGGCCACCGCGGTCAGCGACGCCTTCACCGAGTTTGATGTCAGTGCCGCGGCCGGCCATGTTCGTTGAGACAGTAATTTGTCCTCGCTCGCCGGCGCGGGTGACGATGTCTGCTTCCTCCGCGATGTGACGGGCATTGAGCACGGTGTGGGGGAGGCCCGCGTCATTGAGGAGCCGCGAGAGATCTTCCGACTTGTCAATGGACCGCGTGCCGATGAGCACCGGCCGGCCGAGCGTGTGGAGCTCCTGGATTTCGGCCACGATGCGGGAAAGTTTCTCGGGGTAGCCAGCAGCGACGATCGCCGGGAGCCGTCGACGAATGGCAGGCTTGTTCGTGGGCACGACATCGACCGCGACATCGTATGTCCTGGCGATCTCGCGACGGCTCGTGGCAATCGTTCCAGTCATTCCCGCAAGATGGGGCCATCGAGCAAAGAGATCCTGGATCGTGATCCGAGCCGCATGGCCTGACGGCACCGTTACTTCGACTTCCTCCTTCGCCTCGACGGCCTGATGGATGCCGTCTTTCCAGGTGCGGCCTTCAGCCGCACGGCCGGTGAATTCGTCGATGATCACGATCTTGTCGTCACGAACCACGTACTGCCGGTCGAGGACATAGAATCGCCGTGCCTTGCAGGCCCGTTCCACCGCGTCATAGATCGAGAGCAAGCTTGTCGCGTCGAGCTCCCGTGGTCGGTCGAAGGCTCTCACGCGGCTACGGCCCCGCCCAAGAAGCTCGCAGGAGTGTTTCCGAATGTCTTCTTCGAAGTCGATACCGGGTTCGAGGGCGGTCGCGACGGCAGCCGCAAACCGAAAGAGCGCCTGCTCGGCGACCTGCGCCTCCCCCGGTGGCGACGCGATGATAAGTGGTGTACGCGCCTCGTCGATGAGGACGTTGTCGGCTTCGTCCACCAGTGCGAACCAGTACGGTCTCTGGAGGAGCTTGGAAGACTCACCCGCGGCCTTCCCGGTCAGGGTGGCGGCCAAATCACCGCGGCCCTCTGTCATCGCCCGGCTCATGAGCCGGTCCTTCAGGAAGTCGAACCCAAATTCCTTGGCCGTGCCATACGTGACATCGGCGGCGTAGGCATTCCGTCGCTGGTCAAAATCCATCTGCGACTCGACGATTCCCACCCTGAGCCCAAGCGATACGTAGATCGGTTCCATCCATTCGGCGTCGCGTCGCGCGAGGTAATCGTTCACGGTGGCGAGGTGGGCTCCCTTGCCGGCGAGGGCATAGAGCACTAGGGGAAGTGTTGCGACCAAGGTCTTGCCTTCACCGGTCTGCATCTCGACGATGGCGCCTTTCACGAGCGCCGCCCCGGCCAGCAATTGCACGTCGTAATGCCGCATGCCAAGCCGGCGCCGGCCAGCTTCCCGCGTAGCCGCGAAGCTCTCGACCATGAGGGAATCGATCGGCTCACCGGCCTTCGCCCGGTACGAGAGCGACCGGCCATGCCTGCGAAGGGCTGCATCATCGAGGGCGGCCATGTCGGGCTCGAGCGCGTTGACCTTCCGGACGATCCGCCAGGTAGCCGCTGTAATCGCGGGGCGGGTTCCGGGCGCGACGCCTCCGAGCCAATCAAACATGGTGGTGTGCCTCCAACTGCATCTTACACGGAGGTGTGACTTGGTGACCCACATGTGTGAGTCTGACCGTAGCTCGGGATTGCCCCTCGCGGATGCAACATCGCCAGGGGGGAATCAAACCGCCGCGTACCATGCACAAGTGCGCGTATGCCCCGGCTGCTCAGGCGCACCACCACGGATCGAGCACGAGCCACGCGAGCCGGGTGGTGCGAGCCGCGGCCGGAGGGCCGCTAAGCTCTCCGGGGTCATGGATGGCCCGGCGAGCGTATAGCCAGCATCAGTACTTGGGCAACGAGGGATTTGGCGTCGCGCGGGCTGGAGGCAGCGAGGTCGCGCTCGTCGAGAATGGATTCCAAGCGCTGGGGGCCGCCGGGTTCTGCTGTGCGGGCGGCTGTGGCGGCGGGTAGGGCTGCATTTGCTGTTGGTACTGCGGTGTCGGTGGCACCTGCGACGTGACCGCCTGCTGCGTCTGTTGGAAGCCGTTATTCACCTGCTGCTGACCGTTTTGCAGTTGATTAGTGAGGCCCTGCTGGTACTGATTCGCCGTGTTCTGAAGCTGTTGGTTTGCCTGTTGCTGCTGGTTGGCCAGGGACTGCTGCGCCTGATTGGCATACTGCTGCGGCTGAGCCTGGAGTTGATTGGCGTACTGCTGCGTCTGGGCCGTCACATTCTGCTGATACTGACCGGTCGAATTCTGGAGCTGCGTGCCGTATTGCTGAAGCGAAGGAGGGGGTGTCGCAGGAGGCTGTGACCACGACCAGGAATTGGGTGGGGCAGTTGGGCTCGCGCCCTGCCACTGCGTTGCCGGCCCGGGCATGGGTGGTCCCGCGGGCGCCACGGGTGCGTTGGCCGTTGTCCCGGGAATCGATGGCGCGCTGACGGTGGGGGGATATGCGGCACCCTGCGGCGGTGTCGACCAATTGCCATACGCTGCCGGCTGGCCGATCATGCCTGTGGCTGGCGGCGGAACGGCCGTCGTCTGCGGCGTTTGGCAGCCGACGGCTGCCATGAGGGCGGCGAGCGCGAGGGCCGGGCCGATATGCTTGAAACTGGAGTGAATGGCTGGCACGGCAGAGACTCCGCGGAAGGGCGGTTTGGCGGGACGCGGTCAATCCAGAGAATGGATCGGAACCATAGCGACTCCGGCCGTTCGGTCTATATCACTTCAAAGCCCCACCACGCGGAGGGCCTGGTCGCGCATCCGCTATCCCTCCCAGGTTGCCAGGTTCGTAGGGCCCTCTTCGTTCTCTCGTGGTGATCGTGTGAAAGACCCAGGACCAGACGAGCCTGCGGCCCTTGTTGCGGCCCTGCGTCAGGAGGCGATCCGGCTCGGGTTCGCCCGGCTTGGGATCGCAGCGGCGGTGTCGCCGCCACATCACAATGCGTTCCAAGAATGGCTCGCGAGGGGGCTGGGTGGCGTCATGCAGCCGTGGCTCGAGCGACATGAGCCCTTGCGGCGAAACCTCGATGCCATCCTGCCGGGAGCCCGGAGCGTGGTCATGCTCGCGACAGACTACGCCCTCGGTGCGGAGCCCGATGGCGAGCCCGTTCCTGCAGGACATGGCCGTGTGGCTCGCTACGCCCGCGGAGATGACTATCACGAGGTGCTTCGAGGACGACTCAATGACCTCGCTCGGTGGCTCGAGGAGCGGGTGCCCGGGACGCGTGCCCGTGGTGTTGTCGACTCGGCACCTGTTGCAGAACGAGACTACGCATCACTGGCCGGTCTGGGGTGGTTTGGCAAAAACACGATGCTGATCGACCCGACGGCCGGCAGCTACTTTCTGCTCGGATCGCTCGTCACCGACCTGGAGCTTCCGGTCGACCGTCCGCTCGAGACCGACCACTGCGGAACCTGCACGGCCTGCCTCGAGGCGTGTCCCACTGATGCGCTCCCTGCGCCGCGGGTCCTCGACGCAAGCAAGTGCATCTCGGCCATCACGATCGAACTCCATGGGTCGATCCCGCAGCCGCTCAGGGAAGGCATGGGCGACATGGTCTTCGGATGCGACATCTGCCAGGAGGTGTGCCCTTGGAATCGCCACGCGCCTGGTTCAGAAGACCCCACTTTGCAGCCCCGCAACGGGCTCGCATCACTCGATCTGACCGAGCTCCTGCGTCTCGATCCTCGCGGATTTCGCGATTCCTTTCGAGGGTCCCCGATCCTGCGGGCGAAGCGACATGGCCTCTTGAGATCCGCAGCTATCGCGCTCGGCAACCGGCCCCACCCCCCGGCCTTTGAAGGCCTCGCAGAAGCCACGCGAGATGTCGATGCGACGGTGCGCGGTGCAGCAGCGTGGGCGCTCGGCCGCTGGATGGCAGGCGGGGTGATGGTGGAGAAGGCGCGCGGGGCGCTCGAGGCGCGTCTCGAAGTCGAAACCGATGCCCATGTTCGGGCCGAGCTTGCAGGAGCGATCGATGGCTACGGACACGACCCGGCGTCATCGCGAATTTCGTCTCTATCTGAGGCTGGATCGCGGCCTGGCCCATCGACGTCATAGTGATGATCAAGGACGTGCGCCCAGTCGGCTGCGTTTTTCACCCCGACAAAGGCATCACGCACCGTCAGATGATGTGGGTGGCAGCGGGCATACTTGATTGCAAACTTTCGCATCGAGCGTCCGGCCACATGCTCGCCATGGAGATCCTCGGCGAGTGCCCAGTGCTCGCGGAGCACGTCTCGTTGCTCATGGATGGTTGGAGGAGGCGGCACGGGCCGACCTTCCAAAAGGGCCCGTGCCTGGCCGAAGATCCAGGGGTTGCCGATGGCGCCTCGCGCGACGCTCACGCCATCGACCCCTGTCTGCCTGAGCATGGCAATGCAGTCGGCGGCCGAGAAGAGGTCACCCGAGCCAATGACTGTGCGATCACCGGCATGCCGCTTGACCTCGGCAAGGAAGCCCCAGTCACTTGGCCCCACATACCGCTGCTGGACCGATCGGCCGTGGACGGTGACGGCTGCAGCACCACGGGCAAATGCGCCGTCGAAGATCGTGAAAAAATTATCACGGCTTGCGGGCAAGTCATCGAGGCCGCGTCGCATTTTCAGCGTCACCGGAACGTGCGGGGGCACGGCGTCGCGGACGCGGCCCACGATCTCGAGTGCAATGGCAGGCTGCGAGAGGAGGTAGCCGCCCCGGCAGCGTCCAAGCACCTTCTTGACGGGGCAGCCGAAATTGATGTCGACCACGTCATAGCCCTCGGCGACCAGGCGGCGGGCTGCTGGCGCAAAGTCGTCTGGATTTGCTCCCATGAGCTGGCCACCGACCGGATGTTCTTCGGCCGCGAGCGCGAGCCGCGCGGGGGTTTTGCGGCCAGTCTTGGCGGTGGCCACAAACTGGTCGAGGAGCACCTCCCCGAGGGCGTAGGACGCCCCATGCCGGCGGGCAAGCACCCGCATCGCGCGATCGCTATAGCCGGCGAGCGCCGCCTGGACTACCGGTGAGTCCAGTGTGATGTCGCCGATCGTGAGGGGCCGAGCGGAAAGGGTGTCTGCCACGTTGTGCTCCGCTCACACCAGCACCGGGCATTGATCGAACCATGTCCGCCCCTGGGCGGCGATCCACTCGACGCTTGCCATTGGTCCCCAGTATCCCGGCTCATACAGGGCGATCGGCGGCAGGTCACCCGAGGCCCAGGCCCGCACGAACGGGTCGATGATCTCCCACGATTTTTCAACCTCGTCGGCACGAGCGAAGAGGCTCGCGTCGCCATGCATCACGTCGAGGAGCAAGGGCTCGTACGCCTCAGGGAGCCTGCCGGCAAATTCACGGGAGTAGCTGAACTCCAGATCCGTGTAGCGTAGCCGCATGCCCTCGCCCGGCACCTTGGTATGAAAATGGAGTTGGATGCCCTCGGCCGGTTGAATTTGGATGACGAGCCGATTGGCTTCGCGATCGAAGGTCGGTCGACCACCTGCAAACAGCTCCAGCGGGGGCTGGCGGAAACCGATCACGATCTGCGTCGTACGACAGCTCATCGCCTTGCCGCTTCGAAGGTAGAAGGGCACGCCCTGCCATCGCCAGTTGTCGATCTCGAGGCGAATGCCCCCGAACGTAGCGGTCTGGCTCGTCACCGGCACGCCGGGCTCGGCAAGGTAGCCCTCGTATTGTCCTCGCACGCTGGCGGCAGCGACCTCACTGGCGTCGAGGGGGCGAATGGCCTCGAGCACCTTCACCTTCTCGTTGCGCACGGCCGTGGCGTTGAACCGTGCGGGGGCTTCCATCGCCGTCACCATGAGGAGCTGGAGGAGGTGGTTCTGGAACATGTCCCGGAGGACGCCGGCCCTATCGTAGTAGGCAGCCCGTCGGCCCACAGTGACTTCCTCGGCGACGGTGATCTGCACATGATCGATATAGCGGCGGTTCCAGATCGGCTCGAAGATCGTGTTCGCGAATCGCAGCGCAAGGATGTTCTGCACCGACTCCTTGCCAAGATAGTGATCGATCCGAAAGATCTGGCTCTCACGAAAGACCTCGTGGAGCCCTGCATTGAGGGCTCGCGAGGTGGCCAGGTCGGTGCCGAAAGGTTTTTCGACCACAATCCGCCGTGGGGCTACGGTCTCATCGGCCATGCCAAGAGCCCCGAGCGTCGCCACAATTGGCTGATAAAACTGCGGCGCGGTGGCGAGGTAGTAGACGCGGGTGGCAGCGGTGCCTTCGAGGACGGCAAGTCGCTCGCGAAGGCGGTCGACATCGTCGGGGTGGTCAATGTCGCCGGGCTCATAGAAGATTGCCGACGCGAATGCGGCCCAGGCAGCCTCGTCAAAGGCGTTGACGCCTGTGTGCTTCGCCGTGGATTCGCGAAGCACGGTCCGCCATTCGGCGTCGGAGTGGGGCGTTCGGGAGAATCCCACGATCCGAGTGTCTGGCGGCAGCCTGCCGGCTCGTGCCAGGTTGTAGAGCGCCGGCACGAGCTTGCGACTCGTCAGATCACCCGAGGCCCCGAAGATGACGATCGAGTGTGCCATGAAACGAGCCTGAGGTTACGAAGTCGGTCGCTCAACTGGACGTTGGGCGTGGGAGGTGAGGGCAACCTTGGCTTGCCATCACCTCCCCCAAGGCGGCAGGGGCCATGGATGGTCCTGCCGCCGTAAAGCTAGAGCCGCATGCCAGTAAATCCACCATCGACATAGAGCTCGGAGCCGGTGATGAAGCTTCCGGCAACCGGGGCACAGAGCAAGAGCATCGCTCCGATGAGCTCCTCGGAGTTGCCAAAGCGGTTCATCGGCGTCTGGCCCATGATCGCGGCGGTTCGTTCGGGCGAGAGGATTTTTCTGTTCTGTTCGGCCGGGAAGAAGCCGGGGCAGAGGACATTCACGCGCACACCGCGGGGGGCCAGTTCACGGGCGACGTTCTTCGTGTAGTTGACGACAGCGGCCTTCGACGCCGAGTAGATGAAAACCTTCGACAGTGGCTTGTCAGCGGAGACGCTTCCGATGTTGAGGATCGCCCCACCTCCGTGGTCGGCCATGTGGGCTCCGAAGATCTGGCAGCCGAGGTGGGTGCTCTTGAGGTTCGTATCCAAGACTTTGGCGAAGTCTTCATCAGGGATATCGAAGTAGGGAATCGACGAGTTCACGCCGGCGCAGTTCACGAGGATGTCGGCTCGGCCGGTCGCGTGGAGTGTCGCTTCAAGAAGAGACTTTACGCTCGCGCGGTCAATCGCATCGACGCTCACGAACGTGCCGTCGCCGCCCGCCGCCTTGATTGCGTCGACGCGAGCGGCCCCACGATCGGCCCCACGGCCAGCGATCACGACAAACGCCCCAGCCTTTGCAAGGCCGTCGGCAAGGGCACCGCCGAGGACTCCCGTGCCCCCCACGACGACCGCAGTGCGGCCTGACAGCCCGAAGAGATTCTCCAGATACGCGTTTGCCATCGTCATGATCCCACAGGTTGACGGAGATCGAGCCACTCGGTGTGAAATGTGCCCGGCTTGTCGACACGCTGGTACGTGTGGGCACCGAAGTAGTCGCGCTGGGCCTGCAGGAGGTTGGCCGGTAGCCGGGCGTGCCGATAGCCGTCGTAGTATGCCAGGGCTGTCATGAACGCAGGGACGGGGATCCCTAGTGTGGCTGCGGTGGCCACCACATGCCGCCAGGCATCCTGGGCATTCGCGAGCGCATCCCGGAAGTAGGGCGCCAGCATGAGGTTTTCAAGGGCCGGATTGGCTTCGTAGGCCGCGGCGATCGTCTCGAGAAACTGTGCGCGAATGATGCAACCGCCTCGCCAGAGCATGGCGATCGAGCGATAATCGAGCGGCCAGTCATGCTCTTTGGCGGCGGCTGCAAGCTGCACGAAGCCTTGGGCGTAACTGGCGATTTTCGAGGCGTAGAGCGCCTGCCGCACCTGCTCGACAAAAGCCTCGGCCTTGCCGTCGTACTTCTTGTCTGGGCCGGCGAGGACGTGGGACGCCCGCACGCGAGCTTCCTTCATGGCCGACAGGCAGCGGGCATAGACCGCCTCGGTGACGAGGGTGCTCGGCACTCCCAGGTCAAGGGCATGCTGGCTCATCCACTTGCCCGTGCCCTTGGCGCCAGCGGTGTCAAGAATGAGATCGACCATATCGCCGCCCGTATCGGGATCCTTGACGGTGAAAATGTCTCGCGTGATCTCGATCAGGTAGCTGTCGAGATCGCCGCGATTCCATTCAGCGAAGACCTCAGCGAGCCGATTGTTCGACAGCCCTGCCGCGTGCTTGAGAAGCCAATAGGCCTCGCAGATGAGCTGCATGTCGCCATACTCGATCCCGTTGTGGACCATCTTCACGTAGTGGCCCGCGCCCCGCGGCCCCACCCAGTCGCAGCAGGGGATATCACCCTTCGGGCCCACCTTGGCTGCGATCGCCTGAAAGATTGGCTGGACGAGTGGCCAAGCCGCGGCAGACCCGCCCGGCATGAGGCTCGGTCCTTTGAGCGCGCCTTCCTCGCCGCCAGAGACGCCACTGCCTACATAGAGAAAGCCACGGGCTTCGGCGTCGGCCGTGCGGCGCTCCGTGTCGGAGAAAAGAGTGTTTCCGCCGTCGATGAGGACATCACCCGGGGAGAGCAGGGGGGCGAGCGTGGCGATGAGGTCATCAACCGCCGAGCCAGCCTTCACCATCATCATGATTTTGCGTGGTCGCTTTAGCGAGGAGACGAGTTGCTCGAGCGTGTGGCAGCCGACCACGTTCGGCTGGTTTCCACGGCCCGACACGAACGTATCTGTCACGCTCGTCGTTCGGTTGTAGACCGCGATCCGAAATCCACGGCTGGCAATGTTCAGGGCCAGGTTCTCGCCCATCACCGCCAGGCCGATCAGGCCGATGTCACAGGTTCCCTCGTTTGCCATGCTCTGCCAGCTCCGCGCCAAAACAGTCACCATTCCAAGGTCTGGACTATATCGCCACCAGTTTTTGACGGCCACGGGGCAGGCTGAGGCCCGCAAAAGAGGAACGATTGAAGATGCTCCCCGGCGGTGGCCGATCCCTAGGCATGACCGTGGCGACCCGCGTGCGAGGCACGATCGCCAGCGTTCGTGCAGCCGGCAGACCTTGACTAGTTCGCCCAAGCTGCCGTAGCGTGGACGTGCCGGAAGCAACATCCGGCCACCGAATTTCGGCTCCGTAGCCAAGTGGCTAAGGCAGCGGATTGCAAATCCGCCATCGTCGGTTCGACTCCGACCGGAGCCTCTTCAACTTGAACCATCGAAAACCCTCGGGATTCCCGGGGGTTTTCGTCTTTTATGGGGGCTCCCATCACGCACAAAGCAGTGGCGGCACAAACTGCCGAGATTGCCTTGTCGTGCCGCTTTTTGCCCGTTCGGGCCGTTTGCTCCTGTACATCCGCCTGTACATCGACCCCCCGTCGGTCTGGTCGGCCGTCCGTCCCCGTGGCCCGCATGGTGGCGGATTCTTGCTGGGGTCTCACGGGGCCGCTGGTCAGCAGGTTGCCAAGACCTTCGACGGCGCCGGCCACATCGAGCAGGGACGCCCTCGAATAGACGTTCATCGTGAGAACGGGGGTCGAGTGCCGGGCGAGGGTCTGTGCCTCCTTCATGCTCGCCCCGCCCGCCACCACTTGCGTCACGTAGAGCACCCGCAGACTGTGAAAGTCGGCCACGTGGCCTTGCCGATCGGCGTACTCGAGGAAGTCTGTAGCGACCCGCCGCTTTCGCTCAGCCGCATTGTCGCCGGCCTCATCGAGCCAGGCTTTCCGGGCCGCTGCCAAGTCGCTCCGCAGCATGCGGGCGGTGTCCCCCGCGATGTCGGCGAAGATGTGCGATCCTGGAGCGAAGCCCGCGAGCCACGCCCGAAGCGGCTCGACCAGACCACGGGGCAGCGGTTGCATGTCATGCCGCCGTCGCTTTGAGTAGCCAGCCGCCACCGAGCATGTCGGCGTTTCGGCATCGAGGTCGAAAGAATCTGTCGTCAGGCTTCGCAGCTCGTTTGCCCGAAAGCCCGTGGCCGCCGCGAGCCTGTAGCACCATGCCCGCACCGGACCGGGGGCGCCGTGGTCTGGCGTGGTTCGCTCGGTCGTCACATTGAGCAGCCATCGCACCTCATCGGCTGTCATCGCTCGCCGGATGTGTCGGCGGTCGGTAGCCGCGTTGAAAAGCCCGAGGTCGAGCAGGGCATCGTCGGGGGCTCGCCGCTGTTTCCAGAGCCACCGCGAGAAACCCTTCACGCTCCGAAGATGGCTATTGCAGGTCGAGAGCGATGCCCCCCGCGGCTGGCGTTTCTTGCCCTCCGCCGGCGCGGGGTTCCTCATCGTCGCGATAGCGGAGAGCACGGCCGCAGACTTCAACTCGGGGAACCGCTCGATGCCAGCCGCCGCGAATATCACGCGTAGGTGGCGCTCGACCGTCTTCACATACTTCTCGGTTTTGCCAGCCGCCCGTAGGTGGGCCACGTGCTCCGCCGCATGTTCGGCGATCGTCCGCCGCGCCGCCTTGGCGAATCGCTCTTGGGCCGGATCGAGTAGCCCTTGCTTCCTCTTCATCGCCCGGGCTTCAAGCTCTCGGGCCAGTTGTAGGGCGGCGTCTTTGTCCGCACATCGACTCGCAAGGCGCCGGGCGTGGCCATGCTCATCGACGTACTCGCACGTCCACACGTCCGACTCAATGCGAACGGCCGCCCGGTCCTCAGTGAGCGGAGCGGTTCGTCGTTGCCCGCGGCCGTCTCGCCATTCGGCAATCGGGCCGGCTTTCCGCTCGACAATTCGAGCCCCTGCGGGAATGGGCTTTGTCGTTACCCGCTTGAATACGTAGGCCATCGTTCACCTCTTTCTCTGTGGTTGCGCCGATTCGGGATCGGCGACGATGTGGAGCCCGAGTAGCTCCGCGAGTTTGTCGATGCTCTCCAGACCGAGCCCTCGCTCCCCTTGCACGAACTTGCAAAGCGAGCCTTGGTCGATGCCCGTGGCCTGCCAAATGGCGTAGCGACTCAGGCCGGATGCCTCGATGGCCGACCGCAGTTCATCCGTGAAACTCTTCCGCTGTCTCTGTTTCGTCATGTCGGTATCCTAGTGAATACTTGGCGAACAGCCAAGTTGTGTGCCCGGTTCGTGTTCATCGTTCATCCCATTCGTCATCGGCGCCGGGGGCCGCCACGCCAGCCGGCTCGAGTTTGGCGTGGGGAGCGTCTACACCGTCTACGTCTACGGATTCGCGTATGTCCCGTGGTTCCGGTGAATCCGTAGACGTAGACACCGTAGACAGTCGGAAGACGCGGCGCGGTTTGGTAGCGGTCGGTTCCATCTCCCACTCGCCCCACCCGGTTTTCCGAAGCTCGTCCAAGGCCGCTTCCGCCCCGATACCCTCCCGCACCCATCGGCACCCTTGCGACACATCGCGGGCCGTCACCACGCCGCCCTTCCGCTCAATCCATTCCGCGAGCCGGCGATTTTCTCGCCCCTCATCGTCCTCCCCGAGCATGGCGTAGACGCGCCGCGTCTCTCGCTTGAACCACTCCACAAGCTCGATGCCAGCTCGCATACTCGCCGCGTCTACCTTCCACTCATCGGCCAGCGTGGTATCGAATGCGGCCCACCGCACGAAGTGGAACACGAGCGCGAATCGAGGGGCGTACTCTTCCAGCTTGCTCCAAGCCGCCGCTATGTCGCCAATCATGTCGGCTTGTTCGGCGCCGTGCGTGTTGTAGAAGCTCACCCATAGCTTCTTCGCTTCGGGTTCGAGTTCCACCGTGGCCGGCTGTAGCTCATCGTCTTCATCGGTTTCGTGAGTCAGTTCATGGAGGCGGTCGAGAAGTCGAGCGATAGCTTTGTCCACTCGCTCGGGTACGTCGTCATCCGTCCACCGCTTGGGGCGACGGGGTGGCCATGCCGGCAGTATCCGCGCGAGCATGCCATCTTCCCGACGGTCTTGCCCGAGGGCCTTCAGGAGAATCTTGGGCTGAATACCGCCCGTCACACACGCGGCAGCCAAGGGGACGTAGACCGTCCGCGGCATCCCGGTCTTACGGTCCACGATGATGGACTCGCCGTTGTGCATCGAAAGCCAGTGGGCCGCGTCGGCATTGCCTGCCTTGCCGCCGCCGGAATACTTGTCGAAGCTTCCGAACCAGCCGGCCAACTCATCGCGAGCCATGAGTACCCCTCGCGGATTGTTGAGCAGAATCGGGGCCAGTGATTCCACGGTGCAATCGGAAACCACGTACCGCACCGCTACCGGAGGCTCGGGCTCGTCTGGCGGGACTTCAAAAGCATTCTTGCTTCGCTTCCATGCGGCCAGCGCCTTTTCATAGTTGGCGAAGTCAATGCGGTACTTGCGTTCGGCTTCCTGATGTTCCTGCATTGCCCGCGATTGCCGCTTGCGGAGAGCCCGTACCGCGGCTTTGAACGGCGGGGTTTTGAGCGTGCCCGATTCGCCTACCGTTGCCGTCCACAGGATAGGCAGCACGGCCCAACTCCGTTTGAGCCGCAGTTGTCGCGTGGTCCCGATGGCCGACGCTACCACTGCCAGGAGCGGAAGCGCAGCGTAGGAGGCATCACACCGCATGGCCGCCGCCGCCGCATCGGCAAACTCCCGCATGGGCTCGGGTAGCAAGTGTGTAGGGAAGGGGATGTACGGCTCGATGTTTGCCCGCTTGGGCTTTGCACCCTTGCCAGCGGCCGGCGGAGCTTTGGCACCGCCCACGATGGCCGACACGTCTACCGCCGGGGCCGGCTCGATGTGGAGCGGTTCATCCCGCAGATACCCGCGCGGCCGGTCGTGCGGCTTCGTGGCGGCATCACTCACCTTGTGGCGTAGCTCTCGCTCGCTCCACTCGGGCACGCATCGCGGGTTGTATCGCTGGGCCATGATGCCGCACGCGGTTTCCTCATCGAGCCCGAAGCCATGCACCATCGCCGCGGCAGCGGCGTAACAGGCCCCACTACCGTTGCTTCCTTGGATGGCCGCCGGCATTGCATCGAGATACCGTCCGGCTCGCTCAATCACGGGCGCGTCGGCCATCGTCGCGAGGGGCGGCCCAACGTGTGGCTCAGTGGCGTCCACCGGAGTAGCCGGCGGCGGTTCTACATTGAGGGCTTCAACCGGATACCGCCGGCTCGGGGCCATATCCACGATGGAGCACACTGGCCGCGGGTCCATGTCGGCATAGTCGGCTTTCGTGTTCACGAAACCCGGAAGCCTCATTACCCGCGGCCAGTCGCACACCTTGCCATCCGACCCGAGTACCCGCGCGAGCATCGATTGGCGGGCGGTCCAGGCGGCGGCATCGGTCACGGGCTCCGTCAGTCGCCACCAGACATGCACACCGCCGCCGGTCGCGAGTGTGACCGTCGGCACCGGAAGCCCCGCTGCATCGATTCGCCCGAGGGCCTCATCGACCGTCGCGCCGTCGAAGTCTGCGAAGTGGCACCGAGCTAGGGCCACATGCTCCGCCGTACCCTTTCCGCGAATTGTTCGTGGGTTGGCGCCGGCGAAGATGTTTTTGCCGGCTCGATTCCGTTCCTCCATCCACGGCACCAGTGAGGGAAGCTCATTGAGCGTTCCCCACTTCCTGCCACTTGGAGCGGGCAGCGGTCGAAACTCGATGATGTCTTCGGGCTCGAAAATCGCACCGAGGAACGATTCGCACTGTGAAAGCGTGTCGCTCATTCTGTCACCGTCTTTCGTACAGGCTTGCACCCGCCTTCGATCCACGCGAGAAGCTCGGCTCGGCGCCATCTCACGAGGCCCCCGCGGCCAGACATGCGGACGGGCTGCGGCGCCCTACCGCTGGCCACGTACCGCCACCACGTTCTCTTCCCCATGCCGGCCAGCGTGGCCGACTCTTCCGCATCGAGCAGTTCGGGAGTGATCCCCGGAGCCATCGTCGTCTTCATCGCGTTACCCTCCGTGCATCGCGACCAGCGGAGTGCCGGTCGCATGCGGGGATGGTCGCGATGATTCGCAGGCAGTCGAGCCGCGCGGTCGAAGAATTACCGTGACACGAGCCGAAAGACTGTCACACTACCGCCCGGCGATGCCATGAAATACCGGGCCGATGCCACGCGAGCCCGTGGGCTGCCATGTCACGAAACGTGTCACGGTCTGTCACGCACGGCGGCGTTGACGCTTTCGCTCGGCTCGGGACTTTCGCTGCCGTACCGCATCCCAAAAGGGCTTCGCACGCTCGGGCCACTCTTCACCATCGAAGGCCGCTGGAAACTCTACGTCCACGTCGATGGGCTCTGGCTTGCGGTTGCGGCAGTAGTTCCGAAGCCATAGGTATTTCGGCTCCGCTGTAAGCCCTTGCCGCTCACACTTTGTTTCGTATGTCTCGCGGGCCTTTATCACATCCTCGAAAAGCCACTCGGGGTAGTCCTTCCGTGGCCTACGTTCGGGCCGCGCTCCGCCAGCATGGGCCACCTTGGGCGGTGTGGCCTTGGGCTCGATTACCGGCGGGGCTGCTCGCGCCGCGTCGATGAGCATGATGGAAGCCTCGACCATGTCGACCACTTCCATCACGGCGAACGTTCCATCCTCCATGCGATGAAAGCTACTCGATAGCCGTAGCAGGCACCCGGGCAGCCTTGCGGCCGCCGCATGGAAGATAAGCCACCACCAATCAGCACCGCCCGGGGAACACTGGGCCACGTCCGTATCGCACCAGTTCCCACCGAGCCTGTGGGCGACGGCCTCGGCTACCGCGTCGGCATGCTCGGATATGGCCTCGAAAGCCGCAATGGGCGACTTGTCGCCCTTGCAATGAAAGAACATATCGCGATGGTCGATGGTCAATGGAGTTTCGTCGTCGTCCCAAACGTAGACATCAATATCCCGCTTGACAGCGCTACTCAACCCCGGTGCCCCCCAAGCCTCAGACAAATACCAATTCGACGTAATGCGGGATGCTAAGGGGAGGGCGTTTTCACGAGGCCCACCGATGAACTCGGAAACATCATCGAGGGTTTTTTTTGCCAGACTATAGTCCGCAACCATCGCCCCTCGAATCGGGCCAGTCGCCCGGAGAGCAGCGAACCTATCCCGAAGGTAGGTCAGCGAAGATTCCAGCCGCGCGGCTGCGATGTCATCCATGAGAGCCACTTCCTTTCGTCGCCCGGGTGGCCGACCGGCAGCGTGGAAGGAAGTGGAACCACGTGCCAGCCGGCCTATGCGGTAGCGAGCCGCGCCCGGATGTTTGGCAGAATGCCACACACGGTCAGGGAGTCAATCGGAAAACCTGTCGCCGCGTGGCACGGGTTTCACCAAATAAGGTCGAAACCCGGCAGAATCACGCGCGAAGGGAGCGTGGGGTCTTCGTTGAAGAGGGTGTTTTTTTTGGCGACCACCCCCGGGTGATGTGGTGGCGGGTCCTTTCGAGGTGGCGCTCGCGCCTCTCCGTCGTTCGGAAGGACCGCGGGCTGGCACAGAGTTGCGCACTCGGTGAGCAGTCCACGCGGATGCGTCAAAAGGCTGTGGAAATCCGGCCACGGGGGCGGGCGTTGTCGAGGGCGTTTTGTGGGACAAGTCTGTGTAGGTTGGCGCCCGTTCCGAAGGGCGGGGCCTCGGGATCGGCGAGTCGGTAGGACCCGTCGGGCGCCATCGCGAGCCCCGGAAATGCCAAAGGCCCCGCGTGTTAGGCGGGGCCTTGTTTGAGTCACGAGCGGGCTTGGCATCGCCCGTTGCCGGAGACTGCCACGGTTGCCCGTGGTCTTGAAAGCCTCTTGCGAGGATCGGCGTTCGGTAGCCGACGGCGTTAGGTCGCCGCTACCGCCTTGGCAACCTCATCGACGAGCGCGGGGTCGCGTTCCCGCTGGTGGGATCGCTCCAACGCATTATTGATCGTCGCCACAATCGTCGCGTCCCGAAGTTCTTCGGGGCGGATCATGTCATTTTGGGCTAGCCAGTAGCTCACGGCACACCATGCCCAAAGAGGCTGGCCCTCGGTCAAATTGCATTCCGGTGCGGGGAAGCCGCCGGGGCCGCGCGTGCCCGTGATGTATTGGTGTACCAGTTGGCGAGTGCGGCCAATCCGCCGGGCTATTTCCGATGGGGTGACGAGATCACAGCTATCGACACGCCACACGTCCGCACCGATGCCGGCGCTCCGTACGTCGCGAATGGCGCTCAGGATGGCATCCTTCAACGACGCGGCGGCTCGGGAAAACTCCATGTAGATGCAACCGTACTGGACGCTCAGCGTGGAATCGTCGCATCCGGCCTCAAAGAGCGCGTCTTCCACCTCGGTGGTCAGTTCCCGAACGCCGCTCAAAATCAGAGCGAAGTCGTATTCTCGTTCGCAGGTTTTTGGTGTGTTCATGGAAGTGGATTCCCTCCGTCGTCCCGCTCGCTTTCGTCGCGATGCGGGCATGAATCGACCTTGTTCCGAATCTGCCGCGCGTGGTTCTCGGCAACCCGAGGTGTTGACCACACGCTAATCTTGCAACCCTCTCGGGTACTCTGGGGGCAAAACAACCTTCCCCATGCGTGGCCATTCGAGAGCACAACTCGCCATCCAAGCGCTTCCGCGTATTGGATCGCTTTCTCGATGTGTGGGTCAGGGTGTCGTGACCTACTCATCGACGCAATCCTAGCTCTCTGTTGACAATTGTCAACACGTGTCAATTAGTCCGAAAAATCCGCAAAGTGCCGAGTCTGACAGTCTTCCGGAATCGAGGTTTCCCTGCGGTGCCCATGTTCCCAGATCACTCCGGCGCGGCGAGTTCGAGATTCAGGCCGAGGAGCCGGGCGAGTAGGTCATCGTCGGATAGATCGACCGGCCAGCCGTACGGCACGAAGGCGTTCTGCGGAGCCGGTGTAGTTCTAGGCAGTGCTACGTGCGGCTCATACATAGCGTCGGCAAGCTGAGGCGTCGAGGAGTAGACTTCGACCCCTTCAACGATCGGAGGTCCTGAGGGGCATATTTGATCCATGCGACTTAGTTTTCAGGAGATCCGGAATCGGGCGATTCAGTTTGCGCACGACTGGCGCGACGAGGCCAGTGAGCGGGCCGAGGCCCAGACGTTCTGGAATGAGTTCTTCGCGGTCTTCGGCATCCAACGTCGGTCCGTGGCCAGCTTTGAGGCTACCGTCCGAAACCTTGGTGGGGGCTACGACCGGATCGACGTCATCTGGCAAGGCGTCTTGATCGGTGAGCACAAGTCGCGAGGGCAGGATCTTTCCAAGGCCGCTTCGCAAGCGTTCGGGTACATCCAGTCGCTCACCCGCGAGAATCGCGACGACGAGATCCCGCGGTACGTGATCGTGTCGGACTTCGCCCGACTGGTGCTGCATGACCTGGAGGCAGAGGACCCCTCGCAGGCTTCGGTTCAATTCGACATTGCCGATCTCCACGCGAACCTTCGGCGGTTCGACTTCCTGAGTGGGATTCAATCACGCGCGGCTGATCCAGAAGACCCGATCAACATTCGGGCCGTCGAGGTGCTCGGCCACCTGCACGACGTGCTCGAGCAGAGTGGCTACTCGCGGCACCACCTCGAGCGGTTCCTAGTCCGGATTCTTTTCTGCCTCTTTGCCGAAGACACGGGCATATTCGAGCCTGACACGTTCAAGTTGCTCGTTGAGGAGTCGAGGGACGACGGTTCGGACCTCGGTCCACAGCTTGAACGGCTTTTTCGAGTTCTCGACACACCGGAGAACAGGCGACCAAGCGGGTTGCCGGAATCGCTTGGGTCGTTGCCCTACGTGAACGGGGAGCTATTCGCGGAGCGGCTGGACATGGCCGAGTTCAACGCGGACACGCGACACGCTCTGCTTGCCGCCACCCGCTTTCAGTGGAGCAAGATCAGCCCCGCCGTCTTCGGGTCGCTTTTCCAGTCGATCATGGCGACGGAAGCCGGCGCCCGGCGACGGCGGCAGATCGGCGCCCACTACACGTCCGAGCGGGACATCATGAAGGTGATTCGCTCGCTGTTCCTCGATGAGTTGCGGGCGGACTTTGAGAGGGTGAAGGCTCGGCGCTCGGAGTTGCTCAAGTTCCATGAACGGCTCGCGAAACTGAAACTCCTCGACCCAGCGTGCGGCTGCGGCAACTTTCTCGTGATCGCATACCGGGAACTGCGGCGACTCGAGCTTGAGGTCATTGCGGCACTCCATTCATCAAAGGCTCAGCTCGATGCGATCGAGTTGGAGTCGTATATCCTGCTCGATGTCGACCAGATGCACGGCATCGAAATCGAGGAGTGGCCAGCCCGAATCGCCGAAGTGGCAATGTGGCTGATTGATCACCAGATGAACCTGGAAGCCAGCCAACGTTTCGGCAAACCGCTCTTGCGACTCCCCCTCAAGAAGTCGGCCCGTATCGTCCATGCGAACGCGCTTCAGATCGACTGGAACGAAGCGATCCCCGTGGCGGAATGCAGCTACGTCATGGGCAATCCGCCTTTCGTGGGCCATCACTTGCAGGCCACGGACCAAAAAGCGGACCAGAATCGCATATGGGCGGGAATCAGCGCGGCTGGGGTGCTCGACTATGTGACGTGCTGGTATGCGGTGGCGGCAGACTACATCCGAGACTCCAAAATCCGCTGTGCGTTCGTGTCGACCAACTCGGTCTCGCAAGGGGAACAACCGGGTATTTTCTGGCCGCGTCTTCTGGAGAAGGGGATTCACATCCAGTTCGCCCATCGGACATTCAAGTGGGTGAGCGAGGCCCGCGGCGGTGCGCACGTGCATGTCGTCATCATCGGCTTTGGACTCGAGGAACTGCCGTCGAGAGCGTTGTGGGAGTATGAAGCGGACGACGGGGACCGCGGGGCCGTGGCCTACGTGGCGCAACTCAATCCGTACCTTTTCGACGGGCCATCGACGCTGCTTCAAAACCGACGCGGTCCTATCTGTGATGTGCCGGGGATGAAGTACGGGAACAAGCCAACGGATGGCGGGAATTTCCTGATGACGGGGGAGGAGCGCGAGCAGCTCATCCGCGACGAACCGGGGGCGGAGAAGTGGATTCGCCAGTACATCGGTGCTACGGAGTTTTTGGACGGGGTACTCCGGTACTGCCTGTGGTTGCCCGACATTTCGCCGGCCGAGCTTCGGGCGTTGCCGCTGGTCAAGGCGCGTGTGCAGAGAGTGAAAGAGTTTCGCGAGGCGAGCACCGCGGAGACGACCCGGGAATATGCGGAATATCCAACGCGTTTTCGGCAGATTGCCCACACCGAGGGCAATTACATCCTGATTCCGGGGCACACGTCGGAGACGCGGCAATACATTCCGTTCGCGTTCTTCGGGCCAGAGGTGATTGCCAGCAATGCGTGCTTCTTCATCCCAGACGCAAGCCTTTTTCACTTCGGTGTGATCTCAAGCAAGATGCACATGGCTTGGGTCAAGCAGTTTTGCGGGAGAATCAAGTCGGATTACCGGTACTCGAAAGACATCGTCTACAACAACTTCCCGTGGCCATCAGCCCTGAGTGAGGCGAACGAGCGTGCGGTAGCGGCCGCGGCACAGGCGGTGCTCGACGCGCGAGATGCGTTTCCAGGGCAAACGCTGTCGGACCTGTACGATCCTCTTGCGATGCCAAAGCAGCTTCGCGATGCACACGCGAAACTCGACCGCGTCATCGACAAGTGCTATCGGTCAGCGGCGTTCACGTCCGACCGGCAGCGGGTCGAGTACCTCTTCGGGCTTTACGAACGGTTGGCCAGCCCGGTGCTGCCGGCGACGCCGGCGCGTAGAAGGCGCCTTGGGACACGAGGGACGTGATGGCAGGCGTTCAGTCGGGGAGGCGGGCGATGCTAGACGTTAGAAGTTGGGTCAGGCTTTTCGGTGGCACCGCTCGGGTGGAGATCGAGTAGGACCCAGTTTGTTCGGATAAGGCGAGAAAGTTGATGAATTTCGGTTCTCTCGAGCGAAGCTTCACACTCTTTGTTCGTGAAGCCATCGAGTCGATCAAAGTCGTCCTCGGTAAGGGTGTCATCAAGCTCGCCACTGATCACGGCGCCATCGTCCGCACGGAAGTCAAAAACCATGGTTTCGCGGGTCAGTCCACGAAAAACGCCGCGTTGCTGGATTGTGGCCTGCCGTAGTTCCCGCTCAAGTAGGGACGCGGCGAGGGCTATCCGATCGCGTGGGATGAGCACGGCATCTCGGTTATCAAACGCGAGCCGCAACTCGGTGTCGTGTTTCGCGAGCACGGAAAAAAATGCCTTGGCGTTTTGAAGAACGCGAGGAGGGATCCCTTTGGTGGCCTGGTCCAGATCATCAGAAGCGAGGGACAGTTGTGACAGGACCTCTGCAACCCGGTGAAGCGATTGGCCGTGTGAAACCATGGCGTCGGGGGCATCACCCGCGCGAGGAACAAATTCAAGGCCGAAGGAGCCGCGAGGGGTTCCTGTAAAAAGAAGTTCGGGTCTCGGGGATCCTCGCAATCGGCGTTGGCGGCCTTGTTGTTGAGCAATCACTCGCTCGTCGTGCAGGGCTTGCTCTTCAAAGAGCTTTTCGTATTGGAGTAGCGCTTCGCCAGCAAGCGAAGGACGGATTCCGGTTGACCCATCGACGCTACTCCCGCGCAAGAATAGTGCGACTCTCGGCAAGGGAGGTAGCTCACGCGGTAGCAAGCTGTCTGGCTGACGTTCACATTCTGAAAGTTGGTGGCGTGCGTCGTGAAGGCGCTCTTCAAGTTGAGGGGCGAGGATCGGATCGTCCTTAGCCTCTTCGAGCAACTGGGCAAGGCGGAGAGCCTGCGAACGCCAAAAAAGCAGATCAGTCGTCATGGCAGATTCCTCAACTCATTGAGGGCGGCGTCCTCGTCGGCAGAGTTGCCGAAGGGGACCACAACCATGCCCTTCCAGATGGAATCGCGAGTGTGGGAAAAAAGTCCATAGTAGTAGGTGGCACTATTCACAACGAGCCACGGGTTTGACCCCAGCGAGACGAGGAAGTGGTCAACCTTGTAGGAGGCCTTGACCCAGGCCGGAGACAGAATTTGAGGGGCTGCCTGTGCGATGGCGAACTGGAGTTGCAAAAGGTCTACGGGCGCCCATACGAACGAGACAACGTCAATGTCCCCCGGAGGGCGGGACCGCATGCCCTCAACGTCTTCCAGGAAGCTTCCGTCGATCCACTGTTGACCTTGTAGGCCGATCGACGACAGGAGTTTTCGGAACTCGAGTAGGCCCTCGAGGATCGATTTTCGTTCCGGGGAGTAGGAGAAGCGCTGGACGAGTTCAAGGATCGTGCAAGGGTAGGGCGACAAATCGCTAGGTTGGCGCGGGTCGCCAAGATGGGGCGGAAGAGTTCCAGTGATTTTGTCGAGGGGCGGAATCGGCATCGGGATTTCAGGTTCGGGCCAGGAGCGGCGGTTGACACAGGCGAACGACAGCATTGCGTGATGCCATCATCGACTCACGAAAGGAGCGACGGAGAGAAAAGCCTATCGATCAACGCCATTTTCTCAGAGATTTCAGCAATAGCCAGCCCCATGTTAGAGGCGTTCGGAGAGAGGACGCCGGCGTTTGTGCCGCGTGATGACAATGAGCATTCGCGAGCGGAGCCGCTGTGCGGGTTGCAGCAGCGGCACGAGGCCGCTGCGATGAATCTGGCACGATGCCATGACCGCGGCCGCCTCGGCCGCTCCGCAGAGACGCAGGACGACACCTCTGGGGCATCAGAGCATCGATCTCGCTAACGGAGCGGACGCGGCACGCGGCGAACGGTGCGGAGGAAGAGCACCTGAGAGCCGCCACCGCGGGAGCGGAACCCCACCACGAGACGCGGCCTCGCGATAGCCGCCGCCGCTGGCCTCCATCACGGCGAGCGTTGAACGCAAAGGCGGCGACGGCTCCGCGGCATGGATGCCGCGGATGAAGCTGGCAGGATGCCTTCCTCGGCCGGGCACCGGCCGATTCGATCAGCCGCACGATGCGGCCCTCAGCGGCGGGGATGCCCTCGATTCCGCTATGGGGGAGGGGGAAGCCGGGGGCGCGGCGAATGCCGCATCGCGGGGGGCGGCGAGGGGGAGGGGGGCGAGATGATGCCGGATGCGGAGGCGAGCCCCCTTCCCCCTGATGAGCCCCCCGCAGAGAACAGCATCGAGGGCTAGCCGCTGCTCAGTAGAGCGGGAGGGCAGGATGCCCGACCTCCTTCTTGCTGTCTTCGCGGCACGACGAAAGCCGATGCCCGCGCGCTGGAGTCGTGCCGCCCGGGCCGGAGGCCATTGCCTATGCAGAAGTGGCCGGCGTGCGGATTGCGCCGCCCGGCGAAGAAAAAAACAAAGTCTGTGTAGGTGGGCACCCGTTCCGTAGGGCGGGGGTAGGAAAACACTCGCACGGAAGGACCCGAAGCCATCGGGAGAGAGTCACACCACGTGGCCCGTTCCCGGCCGCAGGCTCGGGAAACGTGTCACCAGAAAGGACCCGCCAAAAAGCTGCGGAATTTCGACCACACGCGTATGCGATTCCCAGTACGTGGTCCGTAGGGAACGATGGAAAGTTGGACGCAACCCTAGCCCCATTGCGTTACCTGCGGCCGCGCGAGCAGGCTTTCCCGTACGTGGTCTTCCGGCGTTGGCCAAAAGTCGCCGCGACCGTACCCCCCCATGCAAAATTCGCGGCCGACCCGAAACAGCAGGCACTACGGTTTCTGTCTCACGTTCCCCCGAGATCACGACCACCCCGGGGGGCGCGGGCGTCATACGCTGGCCTTCACCATCGCGACGATGCCGGCGCGCACGGCCGGCGGGAGCGCGGACCATGCCTCACACACCGCCGCGAGGCCCGGGTCGGCGCGGGGCTCCTGTACGTCGGCCTGTACGTCGACGCGAGAATCCGCGTTATCGCGGGCGAAACCGGCTTCCGGCTCGCATTGCAAATCCGCCATCGTCGGTTCGACTCCGACCGGAGCCTCTTACCCTTCAACTCGCAAAAGCCCCGGGGATTCTCGGGGCTTTTGTCGTTTTCGGGCTCGTGATTCTCGCTCGCCTCGGTGTCGTTACAAACTACCGAGAGTGCCACATCGGGACGCTCCATGCCGTCCCGGGCCGTTTCCAAGTGGTCAATAGCGTGGTCAATCGCCGGCCGGTCGGGGGGGCTCCCGTCCGTTCCCGTCGCCCTGAGGATGGCGGATTGTTGGGTTGGCTTTTGGGGGCCGGCGGTCAGCATGGCGCCAAGCCCTTCCACGCGGCCGGCCACATCGTGCAAGGTGGCCCGTGAGTAGTGAGACGTGAGCACTGGCGTTGAATGCCGGGCGAGGGTCTGGGCCTCCCGCATGGAAGCCCCGCCCGCCACCACCCGCGAGATATAGACCGTCCGTAGACTGTGGAAGTCGGCCACGTGCCCTTGCCGATCGGCGTATTGCAGGAAGTCGGAAGCCTCACGACGGGCGCGCTCCGCCTCATCGTCGCCGGCCACTTCGATCCAGGCTTTCCGGGCGGCTGCCAAGTCGCTCCGCAGCATACGGGCCGTGTCTCTCGCGATAGTTGCGAAAACCCGCTCGCCGGGGGCGAAGCCCAAGAGCCACTTCCGCAAGGGCTCGACAATCGCCTCGGGCAGCGGTTGCACGTCGTGCCGTCGCCGCTTGGAATAGCCGGCGGCCACCGAGCATGTTGGGGGTTCGGCATCGAGGGAGAATGAATCCGTGGTCAGGCTTCGCAGTTCGCTTGCACGGAAGCCCGTGGCGGCAGCTACGCGGTAGCACATCGCCCGTGTCGGGCCTGGGGCGCCGTGGTCTGGCGTGGTGCGCCCCTCGGTCACATCGAGCAGCCACCGCACCGCATCGGCCTCCATCTCGCGTCGAATATGCCGGCGGTCGGTCGCCGCGTTGAAAAGCCCGAGGCCGAGCAAGGCATCCTCAGGGGTCAACCGCTGTGCCCAGAGCCAACGCGAGAAACCCTTGACGCTCCGCAGATAGCCATTGCAGGTCGAGAGCGATGCCGGCTTGGGTTGCCGTTTCTTGCCTTCGACCGGGCGCGGATTCCTCATCATTGAGATGGCCGACAGCACGGCGGCAGATTTCAACTCGGGAACCCGCTCGATGCCGGCCGCTGCGAATATCACCCGTAGGTGTCTCTCGACGGTCTTCACATGCTTCTCGGTATTTCCGGCCGCCCGTAGGTAGGCCACGTGGGCGGCGGCGTGGTCTGCAATCGGCCGGCGGGACTCGCGAGCGAATCGCTCTTGGGCCGGGTCGAGCAGCCCTTCCCGCCGCTTCATGGCCTTCGATTCAAGCTCTCGGGCCAGTTGCTCTGCCGCGTCTCGGTCCGTGCATCGGCTGGCCTTTTCACGAGTGAGCCCCTGCTCATCGACGTACCGCACCGTGTACGTTCGCACGGCGACACGGATACCCTTGCCATCCTTCGACACGGGGGCACGGTGTTTCTTGCCGGCGGCGTCGGTCCACTCCGCCACTCGCTCGCCCTTCCGCTCGACTACCCGAGCCCCTTCGGGCATAGCCTCCCGCCTCACCCGTCGATACACGCTCGCCATCACTCACCCCGCTTTCCGTTCGGTCGGCCAACTTCGGCATCACTGACGATGTGAAGCCCCAGTAGGTCCGCAAGTTTGTCGATGGAATCCATCCCGAGCCCGCGCTCCCCCTGCATGAACTTGCAGAGCGAGCCTTGGTCGATTCTCGTGGCTTGCCAAATGGCGTACCGGGTCAGGCCCGATGCCTCGATGGCCTTCCGCAGTTCCTCAGTGAACGTCAACCGTCGTTTCTGTTTCGACATATCGGCATCCTATTCCTTGCTTGGCGATTCGCCAATTCCCGGGTATGGGTTCGTGCTCACAGTTCACCCCCATGCGGCATCATCGCCGGAAGTCGCCGCGCCAACCGCTTCGGGCTCGCCGTGGGGAGTATCTGTGCCGTCTACGTCTACGGATTCGCGTGTATTTCGAGGTTCCGGCGAATCCGTAGACGTAGACGCCCTAGACAGCCGGAACACACGGCGGGGTTTGGTGGCGGTCGGTTCCATCACCCATTCGCCCCACCCCGCTTTCCGAAGCTCCTCCAAGGCTGCTTCCGCGGCGCCGGGTTCCTTCAACCATCGGCACCCTTGCGCCACCTCCCCGGCTGTCACCTCGATGTGTTTCCGTCTGTCCGCTGTCCGTTCGATCCATTCCGCCAGCCGGCGGTTGTCGCGCCCTTCATCATCTTCCCCGAGCATGGCGTACACACGCCGCGTCTCTCGCTTGAACCACTCCGCAAGCTCGATGCCGGCTCGCATGCTTGCCGCGTCTACCTTTCCCTCATCGGCCAGCGTGGTATCGAAGGCCGCCCACCGCACGAAGTGGAACACGAGCGCGAATCGAGGGGCGTACTCTTCCAACTTGCTCCAAGCCGCCGCGAGGTCTCCGATCATGTCCGCTTGCTCGGCACCGTGAGCGTTGTAGAAGCTCACCCATAGCTCTTTCGCTTCGGGTTCGAGTTCCACTGTGGCCGGCTGTAGCTCATCGTCCTCATCGGCTTCGTGAGTCAGTTCATGGAGTCGGTCGAGTAGGCGAGCGATGGCTTTGTCTACTCGCTCGGGTACGTCGTCATCCGTCCATCGCTTGGGGCGACGGGGCGGCCATGCCGGTAGTATCCGCGCGAGCATGCCATCTTCCCGACGGTCTTGCCCAAGAGCCTTCAAGAGAATCTTGGGTTGAATGCCGCCAGTCACGCATGCCGCAGCCAAGGGGATGTAGACCGTCCGCGGCATCCCAGTCTTGCGGTCCACGATGATGGACTCGCCGTTGTGCATCGAAAGCCAGTGGGCCGCATCGGCATTGCCTGCCTTGCCGCCGCCGGAATACTTGTCGAAGCTCCCGAACCACCCGGCCAACTCATCGCGAGCCATGAGTACCCCCCGCGGATTGTTGAGCAGAATCGGGGCCAGTGATTCCACGGTGCAATCGGAAACGACGTACCGCACCGCTACCGGAGGCTCGGGCTCCTCTGGCGGGACTTCAAAAGCACCCTTGCTTCGCTTCCATGCGGCCATCGCCTTTTCGTAGTTAGCGAAGTCAATGCGGTACTTGCGCTCGGCTTCCTGGTGTTCCTGCATGGCCCGCGATTGCCGCTTGCGGAGAGCCCGTACCGCGGCTTTGAACGGCGGGGTTTTGAGCGTGCCCGATTCGCCTACGGTTGCGGTCCACAAGATAGGCAGCACGGCCCAACTCCGTTTGAGCCGAAGTTGTCGCGTGGTCCCGATGGCCGACGCTACCACTGCCAGCAGCGGCAGGGCGGCGTAGGCGGCATCGCACCGCATGGCAGCCGCAGCCGTATCGACAAACTCCCTCATGGGCTCGGGTAGCAAGTGTGTAGGGAAGGGGATGTACGGCTCGATGTTTGCACGCTTGGACTTTGCACCCTTGCCAGCGGCCGGCGGAGCCTTGGCACCACCCACGATGGCCGACACGTCTACTTCTGGGGCCGGCTCGATGTGGAGCGGTTCATCCCTCAGATACCCGCGCGGCCGGTCGTGCGGCTTCGTGGCGGTATCACTCACCTTGTGGCGTAGCTCTCGCTCGCTCCACTCGGGCACACACCGCGGGTTGTACCGCTGGGCCATGATGCCGTACGCGGTTTCTTCATCGAGACCGAAGCCATGAACCAGAGCGCACGCGACCGCGTAGGCCGCGTTGCTTCCGCCTTGCTTCTCGATGGCCTCGGGCATCTTGTCGATGTACCGCTCGGCACGCTCAATCAGCGAAACGTCGGTCTGCCCCGCCGGGGTCGAGGCAACCGCTGGCGTGGTGGCCTCCACCGGGGCAGCCGGGGGCGTCGCGGCATCGAGGGCTTCGACCGGATACCGTCGGCTCGGGTCGATATCCACGATGGAGCACACTGGCCTTGGGTCCAGGTGGGCATAGTTGTCTTTCGTGTTCACGAAACCCGGAAGCCTCATCACCCGCGGCCAGTCGCACACCTTGCCATCCGAACCGAGTACCCGCGCGAGCATCGATTGGCGGGCGGTCCATGCGGCGGCATCGGTCACGGGCTCCGTCAGTCGCCACCAGACATGCACACCGCCGCCGGTCGCGAGCGTGACCGTCGGCAACGGAAGCCCTACGGCATCGATTCGCCCGAGGGCCTCATCGACCGTCGCGCCGTCGAAGTCCGCGAAGTGGCACCGAGCGAGGGCCACATGCTCCGCCGTACCCTTTCCGCGGATCGTTCGAGGGTTCGCACCGGCGAAGATGTTTTTGCCGGCTCGATTCCGTTCCTCCATCCACGGCACGAGCGAGGGAAGCTCATCGAGCGTTCCCCACTTCCGGACCGATGGTGTCGGCAGTGGTCGAAACTCGATGATGTCGCCCGGCTCGAAAACAGCACCGAGGAACGATTCACACTGTGAGAGCGTGCCGCTCATTCTGTCACCGTCTTTCGTACAGGCTTGCACCCGCCTTCGATCCACGCGAGAAGCTCGGCTCGGCGCCATCTCACGAGGCCACCGCGGCCCGACATCCGAACGGGCTGCGGCGCCCGGCCGCTGGCCACGTACCGCCACCACGTTCTCTTCCCCATGCCGGCCAGCGTGGCCGACTCCTCCGCATCGAGTAGTTCCGGAGTGATCCCAGGAGCCATCGTCGTCTTCATCGCGTTACCTCCGTGCATCGCGCCCAGCGGAGTGCCGGTCGCATGCGGGAACGGTAACGACGCGGGGAGGGCGGTCATGCGCCCTGGCGAGAGATTCGTCGTGACAATCTCACGAAGCTTGTCACGGTCCGGCTACTTCGTGCCGTGAAACGCCGGGTGCATACCACGTCGTGCCGGTGGAGCGTTTGTCACGGGGTTTGTCACGGTTTGTCACGCTTGCGATTCTGACGCTCGGCAAGCCAGAATCGATCGGCGCGTTTCTCCCATGTCTCGCCGGCCACTAACTCGGGCAGCACGTCTTCTATGGCCAGATCCTTTTTCTCGCACCATAGCGGCAGCCAGTCGTCGTAGAGCCAGACGCTTTGATTCTCCACACGGCCGCCAGTTCGTTTTTGTTCGGCCAAGTATTGGTTTCGAGCCTTTCGAGCATCCCGATAGAGCCCCTTGGGATACTTCGGGTTTGTGCCTCCAACGCTTGCTCGTTTTTGCCGTTTCTTCGTGGCTTTTGCGCGAGCGCCCGAATCTTCTTTCGTGTTTGATTCGGTGGTGGCGGCGAGCGGCGGTGTGGGCGCAACCGCGGCCATTGGTGTTGCCGGCATGGGTGGTTTGTCGAGTGGACGTAGCGCGTCGATGGCGGCCTGGAGCGTCGCCTTCATCGCATACCAGCCCTCGCGACGTTCTTTCACGGTAAGTTCGCGAGCGTCGGGCTTTGGTTCCAGTTTCCAGAGTGGTTGCACGGCTACGCGGATGGCTTCCGCCAACTTCCAAACCGTGTCGGCGCTATGCCCCCATGCCGCGGATTCCTGAAAGACTTCTTTCACCATCGCAATCCATTGCTGGGGATTGAGCAGCTCCTCGCGTTTCGCAAGGAAGGCGCAGTAGGCGACAATCCCTTCCGGGGTTAGGTCGGCCCCGCGTCCATGACGTTTGCCCTTCGCCGCCTCCTTGACCACCACGCGGTCGGCAGCAATTGAGACAGCGGTGTCGCATTCCCACCGCTCCATGAGCCCGAGTCGCTCGGGTGTCAGCACACCGCGTAGCCGTGGCGGTCCGTCGGCTTGTTCATTCTTGGCAAAGTGTCGCGTGAACGCGTAGTAATCGATGGCACGAGAGAGTTCGGCAACCTCGTCAATATCTCCCGTGCATGCCGTTACCGGCCCGAGCATCGTGTCGAAGTACGAGACAATCGTTTCGGCACAGTCAAGCAACCGTTCGACGGCGTTGGGTGGCGGTTGGTCCGGTCGCTGCGACATCCACCAATTACGAAACGCGATGCCTTCGTGCGATCGGCTGTCGATGCCCGGGACCGGTCTGTAATCGTGCGGCATCCAGTCGTAGCGATTGGCCATTGACCACTTCCTTCGTTGCCGGGGGACCGGCTGGCAGCGCGGGGAAGTGGAACCGCACTGCCAGCCGGCGTATGCGGTAGCGAGCCGCGCCCGGGTGTTTGGCAGAATGCCACATACGGTCAGGGGGTCAAGCCGAAAAACGTAGCACCGCATGGCACGGGTTCGCCAAAAACGGACCGAAACCCGGCACAAACACACGTTGAGGGGGCATGGGGTCTCCGGGGAACGTGCCCGTTTTTCTGCGAAACCACCCCCCGGGCGCAGCGACCGAGGCCACAGTAGGCCCCGGAAATGCCAAAGGCCCCGCGGGTTACGCGGGGCCTTGTTTGAGTCACGACGGGACTTGGCATCGCCCGCTGTCGGACTGCCACGGTTGCCCGTGGTCTTGAAAGCCTCTTGCGAGGATCGGCGTTCGGTAGCCCACCGCGTTACGTCGCGGCGACGGCTCGGGAAACCTCATCGACCAGGTCCGGGTCGCGTTCCCGCTGGTGGGATCGCTCCAACGCATTATTGATCGTCGCCACAATCGTGGCGTCCCGAAGTTGCTCGGGCCGGATCATGTCATTTTGGGCCAGCCAATAGCTCACGGCACACCACGCCCAGAGCGGCTGGCCCTCGGTCAGATTGCATTCCGGCGCGGGGAAGCCACCCGGGCCGCGTGTGCCCGTGATGTATTGGTGAATCAGTTGGCGAGTGCGGCCAATCCGCCGGGCTATCTCCGATGGGGTGACGAGATCGCAGCTATCGACACGCCACACGTCCGCACCGATGCCGGCGCTCCGCACGTCGCGAATAGCGCTCAAGATGGCATCCTTGAATGACGCGGCGGCTCGGGAAAACTCCATGTAGATGCAACCGTACTGGACGCTCAGCGTCGAATCGTCGCATCCGGCCTCAAACAAGGCGTCTTCCACCTCGGTGGTCAGTTCCCGAACCCCGCTCAGAATCAGCGCGAAGTCGTATTCTCGTTCGCAGGTTTTTGGTGTGCTCATGGAAGTGGATTCTCTCCGTCGTCCTGTCCGCTTTCGTCGCGATGCGGGCAGGAATCGACCTTATTCCGAATCTGCCGCGCGTGGTTCTCGGCAACCCGAGGCGTTGACCACACGCTAATCTTGCAACCCTCTCGGGTACTGTGGGGGCAAAACAACCTTCCCCATGCGTGGCCATTCGAGAGCACAACTCGCCATCCAAGCGCTTCCGCGTACTGGATCGCTCTCTCGATGTGCGGGTCAGGGTGTCGTGACCTACTCATCGGCGGAATCCTAGCTCCCCGTTGACAGTTGTCAACAGATGTCTTTTTTCCGGCAAATTCCGCAAAGTGCCGAGCCTGACAGCCCTCCGGAATCGCGGTTTCCCAGCGGTGCCCATGTTCCCGGATCACTCCGCGGCGGCGCGTTCGAGGTTCAGGGCGAGGAGCCGGGCCAGTAAGTCATCGTCGGAGAGGTCGGCCGGCCAGCCGTAGGCCGCGAAGACGGCTTCATCGAGCCGCTTGTGAGCAAGGTCGAGCCACGTGGGGCGTTCGTTGTAGAGATTCGTCAGCGTCCGCTTCGCGAGTTTTTTTGAAGTGGCATCGTCGGCCGGCACGACTCGCGGATACCGGACGGTGCCGATGCCTTTTGAGTTTGGCTCCGTCACGTATCGGGACCACGGGCCATCGACCGAACCGGGGAACGTGAGCACCTCTTCCCGTGTCCACTCGGGTGGGTTGAGCCAGGCCGTGCGGAGAGTGTCGAGTTCCTTGACCGCTGCGGCGATGGCGGCACGCTGGGCGTCCGTCGGCGCGGGGAACGGGAAGGTTTCAAAGCATGTGGTCGGCGTGTAGCGGAAGCCCGATTCCTTTTCGCGAAGTTGGGAACCTTGCGATAGAGCCCACACCTCCTGCGCTCGCGAGTGCATCACACCAAAAAAGTAGTCGTCTGCGGTTGCGAACACCATTGTGGCGTTTGTCGTAATCGTGGGGCGGTCGGCCCACACAAACAGCCGATGCTTCGACACCCCCGGTGTCACCAGAAAACGGTGGAGTCCACGGCTCGCAGCCTTAAAGTCTGCGCCCGAGCGGCCATGACGCCACCAGTTCTCGCGGCGTTGCCGATCCTTGTTTTTCTCCCGTTCGGGCTTCACGTTCCGCTCGACGTACGCGAAGGCTGCGTCGTATGCGGCGGCCTCTTCCTTGGGGCGGTCGTCAAAATCGACTATCAAATATTCGCGAGGGCGCTTCGTGATATCGATGGCATTCCGGACGGGCACCACCACCTCGGAATGGGCCATGCCGTGCGGACACGGCGTGTTCAGGATCAGCATTGCCTCCTGTAGAGGCATGTCGAACGGGCCGACGATCACTGGCCCCTGAAAACACTTCCTCGCGTTTTCGATTAGGGGCTTTGCCGTCGTAACGTCCGCAGCGGATGCGGTTAGATTCGCATTGATGCGGGCGACAGGCTGCCCGTCAAGCGTGTACGTCGCCTCTTGGCCATTGTCGAAGCCAATCATCGAAATGTGAACCATTGCCCCGTCGAGCGTCCACACCCGATCAGACACGGCGAAAAATACATTGGCGGTGTCCGTGATGCCTGACAACACCTCGCGATTCTTGCCGCTACGGATTCCCTGGGTCGCTAAAAGGCCAACCCGCCCGACCCGCCCGGAGACGATTTGCTGCCGCGCTTTTTCCAACCAGTAGCAACATAGGTCCGCCTCGCCGGGGATGCGGTTACGCCACACCGTAAACACCTTGTCGAGGTACTCATCGCCGAGATTCGACCGGAGCATCTTTCCACCGAGAAACGGCGGATTGCCCACGATCACGTCGGCCGCTGGCCACTCGGGTTCTTTTGGATTCTCGGGGTCCGAAAGGTCGATGATGGCGTCGGTGTTTCGGATCGTCTGGAGCGGTTCAAGGATCGGGTCGCGCGGCGGAACAAAGCCGTTTGAGTGCATCCACTGGAGATAGCCGATCCAGATAACCACCTGCGCGAGTTCGGCCGCGTAGGTATTGATTTCGAGCCCGTGGAGTTGCGTCGGCCTCACTTGCGGTAGGAGCGGCGTGCCGTAGCTCGCGGCCTTCGCAATCACTTCCTTTTCGAGGTCGAGGAGGAGCGTGATGGCCACGTAGAGAAAATTCCCGGAACCGCAGGCCGGGTCGAGAACGTCGATTGCCGCGAGACGTTCCACGAAGTGCCGGAGAATCTTGTCGAGTTCCCGCCGGGCCTTCGTTGCCTTTTTCTTGTCGGCCAGTTGCTCCCACAGTTTGTCGGACTGCCCCTGAAGGTCCGCCCACTCCCGCCGCAATGGAGCCATGAGCACAGGCTCCAGGAGGGTGAGAATGTCCTCCCGGCTCGTGTAGTGGGCTCCGATTTGTGACCGCTTCGCTGGGTCGAGTGTCCGCTCAAAGAGCGTGCCAAAGATGCTCGGCTCCACGCTCGACCAATCGTAAGCATTGAGCGTGCCGAGCCGTTCTACGTCAGTGCTCAACATGGCGGGCACGGGTTCGTCGGCCTTGAACAATCCACCGTTGAACCACGGCACGGCCACCGGGCCATAGTCGCCACCGGTCGCCATGCAATCGAAGAGGGATTTCAGCCGGCCGGCAAGCCGCGTCGGGTCTTTCTTGGCGCCGTCGATTGTGGACCGGAAGGTGCGATCGGGGAGTAGGTCGATATCTTCCGCGAACATGCAAAAGAGGAGTTTCATGGCGAAGTGGGCCGCGGCCTGCCCCGTGATGCCACGTTCACGCCAGCCATCGATCATCTTCGCGAACGTCGCCGCGGCTTCGACCGTGATTTCCTCGGTCGTGTGCTCCGGTCGGAGAGCCTGCGGGTCTGTGAAGAGCTTCCGGAGAATCCCAAGGTTCAACGGATGGGAGAGCGAATCGAGGTCGAAGGCGTAGACCCGTTTCGCGCTGCCGGTGAAGTTCGTGTGAATCTCAAAACGGTTGAGGTCGCACACCACCAAAAGCGGCGGGTTGTCGAGAGCCTCGCGGTAGAGCTGGAGTTGGGCGTAGGCCGCCTTCAAGTCCTTCCGCTTGCCTTTGTATTCCCAACCGAAGAAATCCCGCTTCCATACGTCGGCAAAGCCGTTGCCGCCTTCGGACTTTTCGGCGCCCCGCTCAAACGCAAACGATTCCCCGGTCGGGTCCGCTTCGGCCGGGGTGGGGTGGCCGACCAGCCGGCACAAGTCGATGAAGTGCTCTTGGCAGGCCGCCCGCTCCGATAGGTCGGCGGGCTTCCACTTGGCGATGAAGGCTTGCGGGGTGAGGGTTGGCGTCATGGGGCAAGAGTGTACGGCCCCGCGATGGAGGGGCGAAGCCAGCCGGCGGGACCCGGCCGTGCGGCCCTAACGCCAGGCTACACCTGCGATTCCGGCAGCAATGGCGAGAGCCACGACCGCTACCGCGCCGGAGAATGCCAACTGTGCGGCGATGGTCAGGCCCAAGGCCAGTCTCACAATTCGCAGTCACCACGAGTCACGAGAGTTGTTGGGCACATTGATACCTTTCGCGGTATGCAGGCGAAAATAGATTGACCCTGCTCCCGGCCAGACAACCCATTCATCCATTCAACAGGAGATCCGCAGCATGCCGAAGGAACCCCGCCCGACGGCTTTCGTCGCAATGCGTTTTGATGGAGAACACTGGCGAGATCGGCGATACCTTGCGATTCGCGAAGTTCTGGAGAGCGCAGGGTATGCGTGCCAGCGTTCCGATGAGATCAGGACGTCTGGGCCAGTTGTCGACGAGGTGTGCCGGCTCTTGCGCGAGTCGGACTTGGTCGTGATTGATAGTAGTGGCGATTCTCACAGCGTCTCCTACGAGATCGGCTATTGTCACGGCGTCGGCCGGCCGGCTGACAGTACCCTTCTACTTCGCGGCGATGCCGACATGCCGTTCAATTATCGGCACTACCGCCATCGCGTGTACCGAGGTACGCGAAACCTGCGGCGGCTCATTCGTGACTATCTGAAGGTAAGCGAGCCTCTCTTGGATAAGCACTTTGGCTATGCCTTTGTCTTTCAGTTCAACCAAGGCGGAGTCGGTTACGTTCAGGTGGGTGCGAAGTGTTTGTACGCTGCGCTTCGTAGCGCACGTTTCAGTGGTCGGTGCGAGTTCTATGCACGCGAGATGTTCGAGATGCACGACCGGCTGTTCAGTATCGGTGTCATGCTCCGTCCTTTAGGGCGAGACGCAACGCCTTCATTCGGCTGGTGGCAGAAGCTAGAAAAGTCAGTTGCCCGTTTCGCAGCTCAGCACGCATCGGATATTAGATTCGTGCCAGAGTTGTCCGAAATGACAGGAAAGCTGTCCATGGCACACTCATGCCTTCCAGCGGGCACGGCTGAGTTCTCGAACGGAGCCGTTACTCGCCTACTCGATTCTGGGGAGGATTCCCTTTTGGATGAGTTCTACGACGCTGAGGATGTCCAACAAGGATAGAGAGCCGAGGTCTTTATCTGGGGCCGGGCATCATTCCCGAGGCGATCAATCAGACTCTGTCATGGCGAACAGGAAAGTAGAGGTCGTATGTTGCATGCACCTCCTGTCGGGTGACCGAAAGTGCGGATTCAAGGTGAGCCGGAAGGGCCTGTCCGTCCACTCTCGACAAAATGGGTTCGGCTTTCCCTAGCGACTCGTAGGAAATGTCGATGAACCGTACTTCCTGCCGACTGTTCAAAGTCCAGGCGATACTCGCACAAATGTACCGGGGCTCACCGTCGATCACGTCGAATCGCACGTCCGGAAAGCGCGCAGCCAATGCGACAGATAAAAAAGACAGGAAGTCACGAACTGTATCCGGTTCACCGTGTTGACGGCGAAACGTGCTGTAAGCAATGTCGAATAGGGCGATGTCGGCTGCAAAAAGGTTCGCCCTTAGCGGCACCGCGACGGATCCGCGATTCGCAGACCAAGTCAAAACGTATATCTCTCGAAAAGACGAGCTGCGTAGGCTGTCGGTGGACGCCAGCGGCGCCATCAACTGTTGGAGCGACTCGAATCGCAGAATTCGGTCGACATCATCCACGATCAAGTCCACTGGTGAGACGTTAGCTGCGTACCTCGTGTACTTGGCGTTCTTCGCTTCGATCTGTGCCAATAGCATTGGAACAGTGTCCCGGTGGCTAGGCACGTCTCTCGCTATGACCGTCAACGGGATGCCTTTCTGGCTGTTTCGGGGTCGGTAGGTGGCCTTTGTTGTCTTGATGTTGGCCCTGTCCTCTTTGTGGCGATAGGCCCCGCCAGCAAGCAAGTCGGCGGCGTAACTGTCAATCCGTGCAAGTCGTGCGTCACTTTCCGATTGATAGAATTCCGTGATCTCGACTCCAAATCGATAACCATTCTGGGTTTCGCAAAGGAAGTCAGGCTCTTCAGCGGCGACCACTTGTAGGTTCGCTGTCGGGAAAACAGCCTCCAAGCATGATCTTTCTTGTTGCTTGTTCATTGGGGGTGTGTGACTGGTGACCGGGAGTAGGCTTTGATGCGGGCCGGGCCATAAATTTTCTGGACACCTCGACCATCACGGATAGTAGCCCCCACAGCAGTTGCGAGCATTGCCCATGGCTCGACCAGCGCCGCGATCGACGGGGGCGTCCGGCTGCCAAGTCGCGGTCAAGGCTTGGGACGTCAGGATTTGCGATGTGGTGCGAGTGCCTGTTCCCCAGGGTTCAAAGGGCGAAGCTGCGGCCCGCGCGGCGGTCGGGTCGAGTGACGGCGGAACGTGCCGGGGGTTGCCAGCGGTCAACGGGGGCGGAGGGTCACCCGCTATCGCGTCGCGACACTTACGATTCCGATCACGAACGCGAGTACCGCGACCGCGAACAGCGAGAGAAAGGCGAGCTGCGCCCCAATGACGGCGCCCACGCCATTGTTGAGGATGCGGAGCCACATCGGATTGCGGTAAGGCTTGGCCATGCTCGGGGTCTACGGGTACGGGCGGAGTCGATCAATTAACCAATCCTACTGCCGCGAGCGTGGGCGCGGGGGCGTTCACCACCGGCGTACCCCCCCTACCAAAACTCGCGGGCGCGCCTGTGCGGCAAGCAGGTGGTTTGGTTTCGTGGGGGTTGGGGAAGTTTCGAGGCCCCCCCTGGGGGTCGCCGGAATCCGCGGCCGATCTGGCCGCGGCGAGAAAGAAAGTCTGTCTCTATAGGTGGAGTTCGCTACAGACTGGGAGCGGGAAGAGGCCCGAGCCAGGACCCGAGCGGCGACGGGCGGCCCGCTTCGGTTCCTTCCTGCAGCGCGGCGGGCCGGCCCGTCAGTCGCGAACGTCACCACGTGGCCGACTCTCTCCCGCGGCAACAGTCACCGGCTTGCCTTCACCATCGCGAGGATGCCAGCCCGCAGGGCCGGCGGGAGCGTTGCCCATGCCTCGACCACGGCCGCGAGGGCAGGGTCAGAGGGCGGTTGCATGGTCAATAGCGTGGTCAATCCGCTGGAATCGCCGCCGCTCTCGGGCAAAACCGCGGCAGCGTTCCCATTGCAAATCCGCCATCGTCGGTTCGACTCCGACCGGAGCCTCTTACTTTTCAACTCGCGAAAGCCCCGGGGATTCTCAGGGCTTTTTGCGTTTTCGGGCTCCCGTTTCTCGCTCGGTTCGGTGTCGTTACAGACTGCCGAGATTGCCAGCTTGTGCCCTTCGGAGCCCTTTGGGGCCGATTGCTTGGGCACATCCTTGGGCACACTTTCCCCCCTCCCGTGGGTTCCGGTCGCCCGCATGGTGGCGGATTCTTGGGGGCTCGTTTTCGGGCTGCCGGTCAGCATGTCACCGAGGCCATCCACCCGGTCAGCCACATCGTGGAGCGTTGCTCGTGAGTAGTGGGCCGTGAGCACTGGCGTCGAATGCCGGGCGAGGGTCTGGGCCTCCCGCATGCTCGCCCCGCCGTCCACCACTCGCCCCCTGATCCCGCGAATACACGCCCGCCCTCTGAACCGCCGCCAAAGAGCACGGATGGAGCCGGCCTGCGCCCATCGCGAAGAACCGTGCGCCGAAGGGCGATACCGGCAGCCTCCGAGGCCGTCCGGCGCGTTGAAAGACAGTCTCAGGCCGATTCGCCTACAATCAGACATCGGTCCTCGGTGATCCTCAGGTTGGAGAAGTGCCGTTGACCGTCCTGTCCTTCGGCGGGAGAAGAGTCCATGACCAGGCACCGCTTGTTCCGGTCGGCGTCCGGCGGCTGTCGTTCCCGGCCCGTGACGCAGGCGCCGCGGCGGCGACTTGAATTCGAACAGCTCGAGCGGCGGTATTTGCTTGCTAGTTACTTCGTTGCTCCCACTGGGAGCGGTGCCAATCCGGGCTCGGAGGAGGCGCCGTTCCTCACCATTCAACAGGGGCTCAACGCGGCGCGGGCGGCCGGAGATATCGTCAGCGTGCGGGCAGGGACCTACCGCGAGCGGATTGTTTTTCCCGCCAGCGGCACCGCGAGCGGCGGGCCGATCACGCTGCAAGCTTTCGCCGGCGAACAGCCCGCGATCGACGTCGCCGGCCTGGCCGGCGCCACGGAGAACGCCGTCACCATCCGCAACGTCAGCTTCGTGAAACTGGTCGGCTTCGAAATCAAGGGCAACACGGCTCGCGACGGGGGGGCCGGCGTGTTCGTTTCCGGTGGCGGTTCGGGCATTGAAATCCGAAACAATCGCCTCCATGACCTGCGCGGCACAAACTCGATGGGCATCGCCGTGTACGGAAACTCAAACACGCCCCTCAGCCAGATCACGATCGACGGCAATGAGATCTACGATGCCCAGCCGGCCCCCAGCGAGGCCTTGACCATCAACGGCAACGTCACGAATTTCATCGTCTCCAACAACCGCGTGCATGATGTGAACAACATCGGCATCGACCTGATCGGCGGCGAGCGGGACGTGCATCCCACCCTGGTGGCGCGGAACGGCGTCGTGCGAGGCAACGTGGTGTATCGCGCGCGTTCGAGCTACGGCGGCGGATATGCGGCCGGCATCTACGTCGACGGCGGCAAAAACATCGTCATCGAAAACAACGTCAGCTACGAGAACGACCTGGGTCTGGAGGTCGGAGCCGAGCATCGCGGCTTCGATGCCACCGGGATCACCGTGCGCAACAACCTGATCTACCGCAACGACAAGGCCGGGTTATTGTTTGGGGGGTATGCGGCGTCCGTCGGCCGCACCAGGAATTCGTCCTTCTACAACAACACGGTGGTCGGCAACGATACCCACCGCACCGGACTGGGCCAACTCTGGATTCAGTACGCGTCGGCGAACGTGGTAACGAACAATATCTTCGTCGCAGCCGCGAACAAGACCCTGGTCTACAGCGAGGCGGGCAACTCCAACAACACCCTCAACCATAACTTGTATTACTCCGCGTCCGGCAATCGCGACGTCCAGTTCACCTGGAACAATCGCTGGTACGGCACCATGAGTTCGTACCGATCGAAGACCGGCCAAGACCGCAACTCGATCTTTGCCGATCCGGCGTTTGTCGCGGGGTTGGCTGGCGATTTCCGCCTGCTGGCGGGCAGTCCCGCCGTGGATCGCGGCACGAGCACCGCCGGCCGATTTGCGCCCGCCGACTTCGCCGGCGTCACCCGCCCGCAGGGGGCCAGACCCGACCTCGGGGCGTTCGAGTCGCTGCCGTCGGCGACGCCCCTGCAGCACATGGGCCCGCCCGCCGCCGGACCGATGTACCAAGGCGTCTACCCCGGCGGACAGACGGGCAGGGAAATCGAAATCACCCCGGCCAAAATCACGTCTTACCAGGCGGCGGCCGGCAAGCAGGCGGCGTGGTTTTTCTTTCGCAAAGCAGCGGCACACGGCCCGTCGCGTCTTTGAGCGACTGCGTGACGAGCACGGATATCATGGGCACCGTCTCGAAGACATTTGCCAAGCCGCTGACGCCGCGCAGCATGATTGACGCCTTGACCACGTCCCGCACCTCCCACATATCGCTGGCAGACGAAGTTCGGGGGCATGGATCCGAATGACCCTCGACCAATCTAAGAAGATTCACCATATCGAACTTCCGCTGGTCCCTGTTCGCGTCCATCGCCCTGCTTGCCGTCGGTTGCGTCGAAACCGACCAGCCCCTTTTGGACTCGGCCGCTGCCCAGCCGGACGAATCGCTTTATGGGCACTGGGTGGCCAAGGAAATGGGAGGGGACGAAATCCAGCAGATCCATGCCGTTATCGGCAAGCATTCGGTCGCGGACAATCCGAAGGGGCTCATGGAGATCGAAGTGATCTATTGGGGCCCCGTGCACAAGGAGGTGGAGCGGTGGGAGTTTCGCTACCTGACAGCGAGCAGGATCGGCAAGTCGTCATATATGAACCTCATCGGCATGACCCCGGCCGACTTCAAGGAGCCCGGCAGCTATGCCAAATGGGCCAAGCAACCCGGTAACAAATGGGGTATCGCCCGCTAAAAGTGCGACGGAAAGACGCTGGCAATCTGGATGGCCTACACCTCAATCGAGAAGCTCGTGAAGGAGGGCGTCTTGAAAAAGACTGACGAGGTGGTTTCCGGAGAGGGCCTCGCTCAATACATTGAGAAGAACGGCGGCGAGGCGTTGTTCGATGAGCTCTTTGCGACCTTCACCAAGGCGGAGTGACAACGCGTTGATGGAGCGCGCCCAAACGAGGCTTGCAGGCCGATGCCGAGCCGGTGGCACCGTGGGAGTGGCGAGCAAGTCGAAGAGGCGGTGGGGGCAGCGGTAGCCTTGGCCCGCCCTAGCTACGATTAGTCGATGATCGTCAGCCACCCACCGGTTGGAGAAGTGCCGTTGACCGTCCTATCCTTCTTTCTCACCTGACGCAGAAGCAGCTTGGACTGAAGCTCAAGACGAGTCTGGTGTCGCCCGCCAGAGGGGCACCTACTGACTGGTCCGAGCTCGTCCAGGCCCATGACGACCGAGACGTCATTCAGGCCGCGCCCGACGAGTTGCCCGTGATCGACATCCACTCACTCTGAAGTGCCCGCCAAGAGCGACGCCGGAGCCGGTCTGCACGAGAGCGTGAAAATCGTGCTCGGGTCAGGGCTTTCGGCATGTTCGGGCGTATCTCGACCCTTTCTATCCGTCGCAAGACAGGCTCGAGCGAGATTGGCTACCCTCAGCAATCGACCAGCCGCCATTACCACGTTGCGGAGGTGCCGTTGGCCGTCCTATCCTTAACCAGCGCCAAGCTGAATCGAGACGCATTCATGACAACTCATCCAATTATTGCACAAGGCGTTGAGGTCGTGTCGGCACCCGTTTCCGCCAGTCCGACTCTGCCGCGCCCCAAGCCCAAGAAGATCAAAGCCGGCAATGTGATCGGCGCCTTTGTGCGCCGGGCGATCAACCCCGTGCAACTCTGGCGGGCGATCAGCCTGCAATGGAATCGCAAGGCCCATCGCCATACCTATGACGATGCCCAACTCGCGCTCTATAGCAAAATGCTGCCCGGCGAGTTTCTCCATTTCGGCTACTTCGATCAGACCGACATCCTCCCCGAAGAAACCCGGCTCGCCGACATCACCCGCGCCCAGCAGCGCTACGCCGATCTGCTGCTGGAACTCGTCGGGAAGAAAGAAGAACCCGTTCTGGACGTGGGCTGCGGCATGGGCGGGTTATCGCGGATGCTGCTGGCCCGCGGGTATCAGCCGACCGCGCTGACACCCGATCGGCTGCAGGTTTCACACATTCAGGCGACGATGCCGCAGGTGCCCGTCATCCGCACCAAGTTTGAACGTCTCAACCCCCTTGAGTACGCCCATCGTTTCGGCACGGTCTACACCTCAGAATCCCTGCAATATCTCAAGCTCGACGGCGCCCTGCCGATCATGGAATCCATCCTCGCGCCCGGCGGGCGCTGGGTGGCGTGCGACTTTTTCTACACGCACCCCTCGGAAGACCGCCCCTGCCACGTGTGGGATGAATTCGTCTCCCGCATCACCGCCGCCGGTTGGAAGATTTCCTTCCAGCGCGACATCACGCCGAACATCCTGCCGACGCTGGGTTACATCAACATGTGGGCGTCGCGCTTTGGCATCCCGTTGATTCAGTTCGGCTTCCTCCGCCTCCGCCGCAAGCAACCGGGGTTGCATCATCTGGTGGAGAACTCGCTTGATCTGCTGGAGGCGATAGCAAAGCAGAATATTGCGGTGATCGATCCAGTACGTTTCGCCAGCGAAAAGCGATACATCATGTTGGTGATGGAACGGGCATAGATGGGTCGGATGACGATAGGTTGGTTGAAACCGATCAAAGATTCGCCAAATGCTGCGCCAACTCCGCCACGTTGAACGCGGCCCGCGGACGTGAGAGGCGCAAGGCGTTCGCCTTCAGCGTGGCCAGCCGGTCTTTGTCTTTCAGGAGCTGCGTCAGTTTCAGCGGGAGGGTGCTGGGGTTGTTGATCTTGATCGCCGCGCCGTTCTCCAGCAGGACATCGCTATTGCGGCTCTCTTGGCCGGGGATGGGGTTGACGATGGTCATCGCCGCGCCGCGGGCGAGGACCTCGGAGGTAGTCAACCCTTTCACACGCGCCCGCAGCCAGGCACCAACGCCGTAGGCGATTCGACGGCCTCATCGACGGTGTCGAGGGCCTTGGGTCACGACGATAACGTTCTGTTAGCGGGTCATTTGACTGCGTCCATCGGAGTGACCATCGGCCTAGAGCGTGTCAGCGAGGAGATGCCACCGTCTGATTTCCTTCGACGTGCTTGGGGGCGTACGGGCAGTGGCGGCAGCCTGAGCCGCAGCATGAGCCCCGGTTCAGATGATAGGCCGCCGTGTAGACCAACATGCCGTTCTCGAAGTACCAGTAAGGCTGCTCGGGGCTCGGTGTAGCCGGGGCGGGGTTGTTCATGGATGTGCTGGGAGACTGCGAGTCACCTGAGGCTATCGCCGTTGACCGCCTGGTGTCCACGAGCCTACTCTCCCACCACACCGTCGCTGGATCGCCCTGTATGCGTTTTAGATTCGCCGCCGCTGCCTTTGCCCTGGCCGCCTTCACGGTCGGGTGCAATTCGCCCGGCGGGTCCTGGCTTAAGAGCACGAGGCAGCGGTGCGAGCGGGTCGTCGATGGGATGAAGGCCGACATGTCCGTCTTAGACTCCGACGACGACGGGCTCGATGCCTTTGCCCCGGCTGACGCGAAGCACCTGAGGGCTGCCCGGGCTGACATGAATCGGTAGCGATGTCCGTCGATGCCAAGCACCCTCGTCCTTGCCGACGCCAGTCTCAGTACCGAGAGCGGGCTGAAGACGTTTCGCGGTACTGATGGGCTCTGGGAACTGGACGCTGTCTCAGGGATCACTTGCCGATCAAGCAAAGCTTCCTGGAGCGCGGCAGCTTCTTGATCTCGACCTCCCGCTTGAGCGCTGACGACCTGGACCGCCGCGGCTCCTCGTAGACGAGCTGCACGGGTAGCCGGCTGCGGGTGTATTTCGACGCCTTGCCGACAGCGTGAGCCTTCAGCCGCTTGGTGAGGTCGTTGGTGATGCCCGTGTAGAGCGAACCGTCGCGGCAGCGGAGGATGTACACGAGCCAGTGGGAGTTCGAGGGACGGTGAGGTGAACGTGGCAAACTTCGGTTCCCCAGTTTTTAGCTCTTCAAGGGCAGGGCAGGGGATCGTTATCGCTCGACCGAGCCCGACATCACGAATGGTGGCCACCCAAGACGGCACCGCCGTCAGCCACCCCGACCATCCCGGACTATCGCAAGGATCGCCGCCTTGGTCGCAGCCCCTAAATGCGGCCAGCCGGCAATGACAATGCTCAGGTCGGCGTCCTCAGGCTGGTGTGCCGCTGAGTTACCCCGACCTGTGGTGTCAGCAGTGGTTTCACCCGAGGATTCCGGGGGTGGCCCCCCGATTGCAAATCCGCCATCGTCGGTTCGACTCCGACCAGAGCCTCTTACTTCGTCAGTTTCTTATACCGGAAGCGGTGGGGCTCTTCGGCGTCGATGCCCAGCCGCTCGCGGCGGCTCCGCTCGTAGACTTCGAAGTTGCCCTCGCAGACGTGGACGTAGCCGTCCCCCTCGAACGCGATGATGTGCGTTGCGAGCCGGTCGAGGAACCAACGGTCGTGGGTAATCACCACGACACTGCCAGCGAAGTGGGTGATGCCCTCCTCGAGCGACCGCAGCGTGTCGATATCGAGGTCGTTGGTCGGCTCGTCGAGCAGCAAGAGATTTGAGCCGGCGCGAAGCAACTTCGCCAGGTGAACACGGTTGCGTTCGCCGCCGGAGAGCTTGCCCACCTTCTTCTGCTGGTCCGGACCCATGAAGTTGAATTTTGCCACGTAGCTGCGGGCGTTGATCACTCGCTTGCCAAGCTCAATCGAGTCGTGGCCGCCTGAGATCTCCTCGAAGACGGTCTTGTTCGGATCGAGCGCATCACGGTTTTGATCGACGTAGCCGATGTCGACCGTGCTTCCGACCCTGATTGTGCCGCTGTCGGGCGTCTCCGTACCGACGAGCATTCGAAAGAGCGTTGTCTTGCCGGCACCGTTGGGCCCGATGATGCCGACGATGCCGCCGGGCGGGAGTCGAAAGGAGAGATTCTCAAACAGGAGCTTATCACCGAACGCCTTGGAAATGCTCTCGGCTTCGATCACATGGTCGCCCAGTGAACGGCTGGCCGGAATGAAGATATCGATGTCTTGATCGCGGACGGCCGCCTGCTCGGCTGCGAGCTGCTCGTAGGCAGCCATGCGGGCCTTGCTCTTGGCCTGGCGAGCTTTCGGAGACATCCGGACCCACTCGAGCTCCTTGTCGAGCGTCTTCTGTCGGGCGCTGGCCGTCTTCTCTTCGAGCTCGAGCCGGGCCTTCTTCTGTTCGAGCCAGGACGAGTAATTCCCTTCGAAGGGAATCCCGCGGCCATGATCGACTTCAAGAATCCACTTGGCCACGTTGTCGAGAAAGTAGCGGTCGTGGGTGACGGCCACGACCGTGCCGGAATACTCGTCGAGATGCCGCTCGAGCCAGTTGACACTCTCGGCGTCGAGGTGGTTCGTGGGCTCATCGAGCAGCAGCAGATCGGGCTTCTCGAGGAGGAGCTTGCAGAGGGCCACCCGGCGGCGTTCGCCACCCGAGAGGTTCGTCACGCCCCAGTCTCCGGGGGGCAGGTTCATCGCATCCATCGCGATTTCCACCTGGCGGTCGAGGTCCCACAGATTCTTGGCGTCGATCTCGTCTTGCACGGTCGCCTGCTCCTCGAGGAGCTTCTCCATCTCCTCCGGTTTGAGCGGCTCGCCGAGCTTGGCATTGATCTCCTCGAATCGCTGCAGCACCTCCCTGGAGTGCGCCACGGCATCCATCACGTTCTCGAACACAGTCTTCGAGCCGTCAAGTTTCGGCTCCTGCTCGAGATAGCCGACCGTATAGCCGTCGCCAAGCCGCGCCTCTCCTTCATACTCCTTGTCGATGCCCGCCATGATCTTCATGAGCGTGCTCTTGCCGGCGCCATTGCGGCCGAGGAGGCCGATCTTCGCGCCGGGATAGAAGGCGAGGTTGATATCTTTGAGCAGCTCCCGCTGGCCGAACTTCTTGAAAAGATGCGAGATCTGGAAGATGAAGGCGGCGCCCATGAACGAAAGTCCGATTGGTGGGGGATCAAGGCGGGAAAGGTGCGAAAGCCGGCGTCGCGAGGCGGGCTCGCGGCGAAAGTATCCTAGCCCACGTGGCACCGCCTCGCGACGCGGCATCGTTGCAGCCGGGCAAGTGATGCCGTACGATCAAAAATGCGATTTCGCGGCCGCCATTGCGGCCTTCCGTCTCGTCTGATCAAGGAGTCACGTCCATGCCGGAATACGTCCATCCCGAGGTTCTCGTTTCCACCGAATGGGTGGCCGCGCACCTCAGCGACCCCGGCGTGCGGATCGTGGAATCGGACGAGGACCGGGCGCTCTATGTCCAGGGCCATGTGCCCGGTGCGGTCGAGATTGACTGGCAGACGGACCTCCAGGATTCCGTGCAGCGGGACTACATCGACCGGGCTGCGTTTGAGCGGCTCTGTGCCGAAAAGGGCATCTCCAACGACACCACGGTTGTGTTCTATGGCGACAAGAACAACTGGTGGGCTTGCTATGCCTTCTGGGTCTTCAAGCTGTATGGGCATGAGAAGTGCCTCGTGATGAACGGCGGCCGGAAGCGATGGGAGCTCGATAGTCGACCGTGGTCGACGGAGCGGGTTTCGTATCCAGCGGCGTCTTACGTGGCGCACGAGCAGGATGGCACGATCCGCGCCCTTCGCGACGAGGTGCTCAAGCACTGCAAAGCCGGCAAGCAACTCCTCGATGTCCGCAGCCCAGAGGAGTATCGCGGCGAACGGATGCACATGCCCGACTACCCCAACGAGGGTGCCGTCCGCGGCGGCCACATTCCCGGGGCCGTCAATGTCCCCTGGCCGCTCAACTGCCATGATGACGGCACGTTCAAGTCGGCCAAAGAGCTCGAGAAACTCTACGTCAAGGAGCTGAAGCTCACGCGGCGATCCCCCACCATCGCATACTGTCGAATCGGCGAACGGTCGAGCCTCACCTGGTTTGTTCTGAAGTATCTGCTTGGCTTTGGGAATGTGCGAAACTACGACGGGTCATGGCTCGAGTGGGGCAACTGTGTCCGGGTGCCGATCGCCAAGGGAGCCGAGCCGGGTGGGGAGTCCATCGCTGCCAATCCCGCCACCGCCGGCCATGATGGCGCTGCCGCAGGCTGACCGATGGGCGACGTCGCCACAAGAATCGCCGACGTGGTCGCAGAGTTTTCGGACCTCGACGGCCGTGAGAAACTCGAGATGCTCGTTGACTATGCGGCGGGCCTAGAGCCGCTCGATCCCGAGCATGTGGCCCGCAAGGCTGCATCGGAGGGGCGGATCCACGAGTGCCAAACACCCGTGTATCTCTGGGCCGAAATTGCCAGCGACGGCACGGCCAGGCTCGTCGCCGACGTCGCTCGAGAAGCTCCGACAGTCAAGGGGTTTGTCGCGATTCTCGCGGAGGCGGTGCGAGGTCGGCCCACTGCGGAAGCGGCGACCATTCCAGACGATTTTCTGGAGCGCATCGGCTTGGCCGACGTGCTCGGGATTCTCAGGTCACGAGGACTGCGTGCCATCACGAGCAGGGTAAAACGGAGCTTCGATGCGATAGGCTGAGAGCGAGCCCGGCGATCCCGGAGTGGATCATCGAGGCTTTTCGAAAACGGGTCCACCGGGCTGAATGGAAAGCGGCGACAGGGGGAAGCAAGCGAGTGTCACCAGCGGAAAAAGCCGTCGCCGGCATCGATCTTGGTGGCACGGCCATCAACTACACGTTTTTGGACGAGCGCGGGCAGTTCCTCATCGAGGGCCTGTGCGAGCACCCCTCGCGGAGTGTCGACGGCCCGTCGGCCTGCCTGAGGCAAATCATCGACGGCCTCACCATCGCGGCAGAGCGGGCAGGGGTGTCACTCTCCAAACTCGTGGCGGCTGGGCTCGACACGCCAGGCCCTGCGAGTGCGGAGGGGGTCCTCAGCCGACGGGGCTCAACCAATTTTGTGCATCCTGAATGGGCTGGGTTTGACATCCGAGCCGGGGTCGAAGAACGACTCGGGATCCCCGTCACCTACCTCAATGACGGCAATGCGGCGGCGCTCTGGGGGCATGCCTCTCTCTTTGGGTCGGAGAATGTCGCGACGAGCGTGTCAGCCATCATCGGGACGGGGCTCGGAGGTGGCGTGATCACGGCGGGACGTGTGGTCACCGGAAGCAATGGATTCGGTGGCGAGTTGGGGCATGTGCTGATTCCCTACCACGACATTCCTGGCATCGACGGCCTCGTGCCCCGCTGCAACTGTGGGCGAACGGGGGATCTCGAATCGCTCTGCTCGTTGACGGCAATTCGGCGATCACTTCTGCCGCACTTTCTCGGGCGTCATCCCGATCATCGCCTCGCTGCTGAGCCCGATATCGCCACGGCCGCGAAGCTCGTGAGGGGGCTGGCGGAGCAGGGCGATGGTATGTGCCGCGAGATCTTTCGAGTGCAGGCCCGTGCGCTCGGGCTCTTCTTCGACGAGATGGTCAACGTGTTTGACCCTGACGCCTTGGTGGTAGGCGGCGGTGCGGTGGAGGCCAATGCGGAGTTTCGGAATTGGTTCCTGGGGGAGATCCGAGCTGGTATGCCCGACCAGCGAGAGGAGCAGACCTCGCTCGCCATTCACGTCATCCCATCGGGCGATTCCGCTGGCGCGCGAGGTGCTGCCCTCGACGCGGCCCGGCTCGTCCGTGAGCGAAACCTCTGACCGAAGGCAGAACAGTCTTCCCAGGCCTTCTTCTGTCGATCGCCGGCAAAGCCGAGGATTGCCGTGATCGCTTCCGCCTCATCGTGCGGCGGGAGCGTCCTTGGTCACGCCACCCGGTCGATGATCGGAAGCGTGGGGAGTCCATTGGAGCCGAGCCGCACACCGGGCGGCACGGCCGGGATCATGGGCTTCGGATCGGTAGGGCTTGTGCTGGGCCGCGGCGGGCCAGCGATCGTGAGCCACGCCGTAGCGAGAAAGCCACGAATCGAACTGAACGTCGCCTCGACGGCCGCCGGCTCATAGCCGCAGTGCACCATGCAGTCGGCACACTTGGGGTTGCCACTCGCACGGCCGTAGCGATCCCAATCGGTCTCTTCCATCAATTCCCGGAACGAGGTCGTATAGCCCTCGTCCAGCAGGTAACAAGGGCGTTGCCAGCCGAAGAGATTGTAGGTCGGTGTGCCCCAGGGGCGGCACTCGAGGTCCCAGTTGCCCTTGAGAAACTCGAGGAAGACCGGCGACTGGTTGAAGTGCCAGCGCCGCGGGGCGCCGTCGAGGATCCGGCGGAAGAGTGATTCACTCCGCTGGCGCCGCAGGAAATGCTCCTGATCCGGGGCCTTGGCGTAGGAGTAGCCGGGAGAAATCATCATCCCCTCGACGCCGAGCGCCATGACGTCATCGAAGAACTGGCGATAGCGAGCATGGTCAGCATCCGTGAAGAGCGTCGAGTTTGTCGTGACGCGGAAACCAGCCTGCCGTGCCGCCCGAATGGCCGCGACAGCCTGGTCGTAGACGCCCTCGCGGCAGACGGCGTGGTCATGCACGTCACGGGGGCCGTCGAGGTGGACCGAGAAAGCCAGATAGCGGGACGGCGTGAAACGGGCCAGCATCTCTTCCAGCTTGAGCGCGTTCGTGCAGAGGTAGAGGTATCGCTTCCGCGCGACGATCCCCTCGACAATCTCGACGATCTGTGGGTGAAGCAGTGGCTCGCCGCCGGGAATCGACACGATTGGTGCGCCGCATTCGTCGACTGCGGCCACACATTGCTCGGGTGTCAGATGCGAACGCAGGATGTCGGGGGGGTGCTGGATCTTGCCACAGCCGCCGCAGGCCAGGTTGCAGCGAAAGAGCGGCTCAAGCATGAGGACGAGCGGATAGCGACGGTTCCCCCGCAGCCGTTGCGTCGCCACATGCCTGAGGACCGCGAGCATTTGGCCGACGGGAACGCTCATGGGCGGCCTCCTGAACGCCGGGCCACGAGTGCTCGACAGATTGCGACCAACGGAAAGTAAATCGGATAGTAGTGGTAACGGAGGTAGAACACCTGCGGAAAGCCCGTGCCGGTGAATTCACGCTCGGCCCAGGTGCCGTCGGCCTGCTGCCGCTCGACGAGCCAGGCCAGCCCTCTCTCGACAGCGGCCGTACAGCCGCGGCCGGCGGCGACGAGGCCTGCGATCGCCCACGCCGTTTGGGACGCGGTCGTTGGCCCTGTGCCAGCAAGTTCCGGATCGGCGTAGCTTTCCGGGGACTCGCCCCAGCCACCGTCCGTCTGCTGATGGGCTTCAAGCCAGGCCGCAGCGCGGGCCATCATCGGATCGTCAGGCGAAACGCCGACAGCGCGGAGGCCCTCGAGCGCCTGCCACGTGCCGTAGATGTAGTTCACGCCCCAGCGACCAAACCATGCCCCGGATGGCTCCTGCGAATGACGCAGGTAGTCGATGCCGCGGGCCACGGAGGGCTCGCCTGCATCAAGCCCGCATTTGCCCATCGCCTCGAGCACACGGCCCGCGATGTCGGGCGTGCTCGGATCAATCATCGCGTTGTGATCGGCGAATGGAACCTGACAGAGCAATTCCATCGTGTTGTCGCGATCGAACGCGGCCCAGCCTCCGTCGGTTCCCTGCATTGCTTCGAGCCATCGTCGGCCTCGGTCGATCGCCGCTGTCACGCGGCTGCGTCGCTCCGAGGCACAGGCCGCTTCCGGTGTTTTTTGCCACGTGGCCATTGCCACGAGCACCATCGCCGTGTCGTCGATGTCGGGATAGAAACGATTGGCGTACTGGAAGCACCAGCCCGATGCTGCCACCTGGTCGGCGTTGGCAGCGCTCTTGACCCAATCTCCGGTCACCCGGAGCTCATTGTCGAGAAGCCAATCGATGCCTCTGGCAGCGGCCTCGCGGAGAGACGAGCCGATGGCACGGCTGGCCAGGGCCGCCTCTTCGACCAGCCCGATCGCGGTGATGGCAGTATCCCACACGGGCGATCGGCAGGGTTCGACGCGCACCGATCCGTCGGGCTCGGGTTCGACAAGCGACTCGAGTTGCCGCCAGCACTCCTCGACCTCAGGCGAGTCGTCGTCGCATCCAATAGACCGGAGGGCCACGATGCTCCAGACGATCGGCGGAAAAATCGCGCCCAGCCCGTCACTGCCCTCAAAACGGTCGAGCATCCAGCGGCGGCAAGCCTGAACGGCACGCGCCCGCCACGGGGTAAGCCCGAGACCTTCGCAGGCCTTCATGACGCGGTCCATGCCTCGAAAAAACGTCGCCCAGCCGCCGGTTCGGGGTGTGTGCACCGGGGCGCCCTCGAAAAGTTCCGCAATGCCACGTTCGACGGGCACCCGGCGGAGAGGCTTGAACGCCCACATCAGCGAGAGCGGCACGATCATGGTCCGAGACCAGGCTGAAACCCGGTAAAGATTCACCGGGAACCAGTCGGGAAAGAGCACCATTTCAGGTGGCACAGCGGGGCATGCGGAATAGGGCACCTGGCCCAGAAGTGCCAGATAGAACTTTGTGAAGCTGTTGACAGCCCAAGGCCCACCAGCGGCCGCGATTGCCCGTCGGGCTTTGATGAGGTCGGGCGAACTCGCGTCGAGTCCAGTGATCTTGAGCGCGAGGTAGGCCTTCACGCTCGCGCTGACATCGACCGGGCCTCCGGGATAGATCGCCCACCCGCCATCAGGGAGTTGTTCCTTGCGAATCCGGCGGACAGTGGCGGCGACGTTGGGACCTCGCATCCGATCGGCCCATGCCACAATCAAGAGGTATTCACTTTCGAGGATCGTGTCGCCTTCGAGCGGGCCGCGCCAGTGACCATCGGTCGCCTGCTGCTCACGGAGCCACTTTGCGGTACGCGCCGCCGCCCGCGCAGCCTCTACCGCCGGCACAACGGCCGGCTCGGCATGGTGCATACGTTTTGGCGGTGAAAGCTCGCGAACCGCGTTTCGTGAAACCTGACGGACCGGAGGGATCGTCGCTTCGAGGAGGGGAGAGGCTCCGTGCGACTCGCCGAGTTTCGATCCGAGAAAGGTCATACATCCATCCATCCCTGAAAGAGGCATTCGTGGGCATTCCATCGCCCGTTCGCGCGGTAAAAACGGCTTGCGGAGGATAGAGGAAAGCGGCTGAATGCGGCAAGGCCCGAGCGGCTCATCCTCGCCGCTTCGCCACTCCTCAGCGAGCCACAGGCCTGCGGTGCTTCATGCCGGGGAACATGGGAGGAGTTTGACGGCTCCGGGCTCGGCTGCTGCTCTGGCCGGCAGGGCAATGAAGCACTGCGTTCCGTGCCCTGGCCGGGATTCAATAGCGAGGCTTCCGCCGCTTGCCTCGACGAGTCGCCGTGCCTTGGGCAGGCCTAGGCCGATGCCACGACCTGCCTCGCGTCCGCTAAAGAAAGGATCACATGCCTTCGACGCCGTCTCGGCATCCATGCCATGCCCGTCGTCGGCAATCAGGATGACGCCGCGGTCCGAGTCATTGAGAGCGGCTTCCACACGGATGCGTCCGCCGTCGTCGACTGCCTCGAAGGCATTGACTAGGAGCATCCGCACGGCCTCGGAGACCTGGATCGCGTCCACGCGAATCGCCACGGGCGCGGGCGGCGGGCTGTAATCGAGCCGGATGCCCCGAGCCAAGGCCTGGGGGTGGAGTGACTCAATGGCTGGCCGCACGATGTCATCGAGCGTGGTGGCAACCGGCTGAGCCCGGGGAGGTCGGGCGAAGATCATGAGCCCGCCGATCATGTCGCGGGCCCGAAACGCCTGGTCCACAATCGTCGCCAGCCGTCGCCGACGCTCGGGATCGTGCTCATCTGGCAGAAGCGCCTGTGCCCGGGCCGCGATATTGGCCAACGGATTGTTGATCTCATGCCCCGCGCCGTAGGCGAGTTCCCGAAGTGATTCGAGCCTCGCTTCCGCAATGCGGGCATCGAACTCCTCTTGGAGTCGGAGATACTCTCGGGCAATGGCAATCGCCTCGACGAGGACGGCGGGATCTGGAGGAGTAACGGCGGCCGATGCCGACAACGCGGACTCAAGCTTCTCGATGGTCTCGGCGACAGAAACGCGTGTCATCGCGGCTCACCGAGTTTCCTTGCCATACGTTACGACATGCAACCGCCCGCGGGCCGAGAAGCCTGCGGGCGGTTGCGAAAGTCGTATCATCGTGTCAGCCACAAGGAGTTACTGACACCGGGTTGTCTGCACAAAAGCCATGGACGGCTTTGCTCACGGAATGCGGGAGCCGGCGACGCCGGTCTCGATATCGAGCAGACTGCAAATCCGATCGACAAGCACCTCGGCTTCAAACGGCTTTTGCAGGAACTCGTTGGCCCCGGAGGCCTTGAGGTCCTCGATCTTGTCCGGCTCGCACATGCCCGAAATGCAGATAATCCGCACTTCGTCCATCGTCGAGTCGCTGCGGACCCGCTGGCAGACTTCCTTGCCGTTGATATCGGGGAGCATGACATCGAGAACAATCAGGTCGGGGCGATAGTCCTTGACCATCATTCCCGCGTCGAAGCCGTTGTTGACGCTGCGAGTCTCGAACCGGCCATCCCGCTCGAGGACATCGGTGATGAGCTCGACGAGATCCTGATCGTCGTCGACGACGAGGATCTTGCGTCGGCCGCTTTCCAAAGCGTCGGTGGGGATGCCATTGTCCCGCATGAAAAGGAACAACTGATCCCTGGGAATCCGGCGGAAACGGCTGCCCGGAACCCGGAAACCCTTCAATTGTCCGGAATCGAAGCAGCGGATGATTGTCTGTTGGCTCACCTTACAGATCTTGGCTGCTTCGCCGGTCGTATACACGGTCTTCTGCATATGTCTCACACCCTCTCGCTAGCCGTGAATACAGCTAGTCAAAACGGAGCCCGATGCCACTTCACCAGAGAAGCGACCCCGAACACCTAAGGCCTCCTTGCCACGAATCACACCCCGGATTGCCTGACGGGCGCCAGCCGCGTGGCACTCCCTGCCCTCGCGACTACTCCCTTAAACGTGCCAGCCAATCCGATTGCTCGGTCCGACCTGGGTGACCCGCGGGGCGGGGGCGGGAGAGGAAAGGAAGAATCCACTTCCTCCGACCGCGTCCCTGCGGGCCATCCTTGCCAGACGGCCCAACTCTACTGGTCCCCTGCGCCGCGAGTCAATATCGACTCGGTCGCCGTAAATGCCGCTGCCGCAGGAGCTTGCGTCAACTGGCTCAAGGCATCGAAAAACCTCGCCGACCGTGGTTGCCCAAGCCACCGGGGTATCGGGCGTTTACGCCGTGCCCGGCACCACGATCTCGAGAAGCTCGATGATCGCCCGGCCATCGAGGCCAATGGTCGCCACGCGGCCAAAGGTCTCCGCACCCTCTGACGAGCCCACCAAGGCCGCACATTCTGGCCCGACAGCCACCCGCAGCAGTTTTACATCGTGCACCTCGCAGAGAAGTCCCGCCGTTGTGAGGATGCGACCGAGGGGCTCGGACTCCAGGCGGATTGCTGCTTGCGTGGTGATCGCGAGAGAGCCGAGATCAATTCGAACGATCCCGTACTGAATGATCCGGCCGTCTTGCGACGTCAGGAGTATTTCCCTCGCGTAGCGGCCATCCTGAGTGTCGCGGCGAGACACAACGGTCAGACCCACAGGACCGCCATGGAAGCGTTCCATGGCGAGCGTCATATGGCTCGAGTGGGCCAGAAGGGTGTGCTGCCCGGGCGGCAATTCTTCGGCACTCGCCGATGCAAAACCCGCAAATCGCTCAGTGTCTGCGTGAAAGACTCGCACGAGTCCCAAAGCTCGCTCCAGACCTTGATCGGCCGTGCCACTCATGATCCGATCGCCGCCTCAGGCACTGCCAAATCAAGCAGAAACTCGAGGACATCCCGCAATCGCGCGAGCCGGCAATCGGAAAGGGCCTCAAGCGCGGACCGTCTCGCGTCAGACGCGAACGTGAGCGCCTGCTGCACAACGCCGGCCCGGTCGTAGAGTTCACGCGCCGTGGTCAGAAGCGCGCCGGTGTCACGAGACCCTTCGGCGTGCCGCGCGAGGGACGCGATCTCGCGGAGCCTGATGGCGTCCTCCGGCGTCAGCCGTTCCATGGCCAACGCCCAGAGGAGCGTGGGCCGACCGCCGAGCAGGTCGCCCGCCACGCGACGGTCATTTTCGAGGTCGCCTCCCCAATCCTTCAGATCGTTGAGGATCTGAAAGCCGGTGCCGACGTGGATGGCATAGCGATCAATGGCGGCAGCCCTCGGGGGTGCCACGCCCGCCAGCCGTACCCCCATCGCAATGGCTGCCTCGAACGCCGGCGATGTTTTCAGGCCATAGATCGCCAGGGCCTCGTGTGGTGTGAGCCTCTTGGCGGCTTTGTCTCGCCACCAGAGTTCGGCACCCTGGCCACGAGCAAGCCGCACATGGGCATCGGCGAGAATGGCAACGACATCTCGCAGGGTCAACGCGTCGATACCGGGGAGCGCCGACACGATTCGGTAGCCCGCTCCGAGGAGATAGTCGCCTGCGTTGATGGCTGCTGGCACTCCTTGTTCGCGGTGGAGCGTCGGACGTCCGTACCGCATCGCGTCGTCGTCCTCGATGTCGTCATGGACAAGTGATGCCTTGTGGAAAATTTCGATGGCCACTGCCGCGGCTTTCGCCGCTTCGCGAGCAGCAGGTGCTGCGCCAGTCGGGCGTCGCTGATCCGCGACATCCGTGACCACCGCATCGAAGGCTGCGAGCGTCACAAACGGCCGGAGAAACTTGCCGCCTCGGGCGAGGAAGTCTGCGGCCATCGATGCGGTGGCGTCCAGCGGACTGACGCCCTGGGCGATGCCCGCCGCGCCGGTGCCCAGGACACCGGGCAGCGCCACACGATCGGCGAGCTCCGCGAGTGCCGACGGTGTAAACATCTCCGCAGCTTCCCGGAGGAGCGGGAGATAGTCACCCACAGGGGCGGCATCTCCTCCTGCAACGCCGAGTAATCCGAGCACCCAATCGACATCGATCGCTTCCGCAGCAAGCGATGCAGCGCACGAGACGTGGCGATCAACTGCGGCGGACAGGGGCTCATAGGGCACCGCCGCGATCGGGAGTGAGAACGCAGGCAGCATGCCAAACGCTTTCTCAAGGTCGCGCAGACGCGCAACGCCGAGGATGCCGTCATATTGACCCGCAAGCAACAAGCCGATTGCCGAGACTGCCGTGGACGTCGATTCCACCGTCCAGCCGCAGTCGCGGGCAGCGGCCCACATGGTGGCGATTCCGCAGCTCGGGCCGCATGTGCCTGGGATGCCCGCCTCCGTGTGCTCGCTATCGTCACACTGCGGGCAGTCGGGAAGCAGCAGCAGCCGGCGGCCCGACGGGCCCGTTGCAAGGTGGCTGCGCCAATACTCCGAGACAATGGAGACCATCGTCCATCCGACATGTTCCGGGGCCGCCCCAGCTCGCCCGACGAGGAGCGCCGCCTGCTGCCGGAGGCCTGCGGCTGAACGGGCACTCGCGGGTACTCCGTTCGTTCGCCACGGGGCTACGAGATCAGTGGCCATCGCGCGAAGTCGGTCGCGGAGCGATTTGTGAGCCGGGCAGGCCAGGCTATGGGCGAGCGCCACACTGTCCGGAGAGAGCGACGCGGATCGTGGCACGTCTTTCCTTTTTGCCGAGAAGTGTCGCGGCACCCGCGACGACGAATACCCTTCTACCCGGTAGAAACCGGATTGTGGCCCGAACGATAACGCAGGAGGCCGGGGGGAAGGATACCAAACGCGGCCCAGCGGGCCGCAACGATGTTTTCCCGCGTCGGCGACGCGGGCTTCAGGAGTCGTTGCCCATCACGCCGGTGGAGCGGCTGGGCCCTCGAAAAACGCAGGCAGGAGCGCATCCACCTGAAGAAGTCCCTCCCGTGAGAGTATCGGGCTGGGCTCAATCTGGTCGAGATGGCCCGCGGCCATGAGCATCCTCCACACAGCAGCCCACTCGATGAGTGGGTCGATGCCGAACTTGTCGCGGAGCCGCCTCGTGTCGAGCCAGCCTCGCTTGAGCTGCAGCACGAGCTCACGCACAAGGAGGTCACGTTTCGATGGAACCAACCCGCGGTAGATGGGCAGACGACCCGACTCAGCTGCCGCGAGGTAGGCGTCGAGATGGGCTTCATTCTGGTAGTGCACCCCCGCGAGGTGACCGAAGCTGGCGACTCCCAGGGCAATCAGGTCGGCACCTTCCCAGAGCATGTCACGATACCGAAAGTGCACACGATCCGGATCGCGGACGAGGGTGTAGCCACTCGACACGACATAGCCCTGCGAGAGAAATCGGTCGAAGGCCGCGCCGACCCACTGCCGCTTGGTGGGCCAGTCAGCAACGGGCACCGTGCCGCCACCATCCGTGGCAGTGCGCACAAAAACCGTGTTGAACGGAAGCTCCATCTGGTAGATGGTCACGCTGTCGGGCTCAAGCGCCAGTGTCTTTTCGACAGTCTGCTGCCACGTCTCGGTGGTTTCGCCGACCATGCCGGCGATCAGATCGACGTTGGTGTTAGGGAAATCCGCAGCCTTGATCCAGTCCCACGCGCGGTGGATCTCAGCCGAAAGGTGGGCGCGACCGTTGCTTTCGAGGATCGTGTCATCGAAGTTCTCGACACCGAGCGAGATCCGAGTCATGCCCAGTGCCTTGAGAGCCTGCACCTTCGATTCGGAGAGCGTGCCCGGCTCGCACTCAAACGTCACCTCTTGGGCGTCATCCCAGCCAAAGCTCTCGTGGAGGCCCGCGACGAGCCGTTCGAGCTGCTTGACAGAAAGAAATGAGGGTGTGCCACCGCCGAAGTAGACGTACCGCAGCGGGCGGCCCGCGACGGCAGGCTGTGCCGCAGCACACTTTGCTTCGAGTGCGAGCGCCTGCGAGTATCGCTCGACAGCACTCGCGGCGACGTCTGTATAGACGCGAAAGTAGCAAAACTTGCATCGCTTTCGGCAGTAGGGAATGTGGAGATAGAGCCCGAGCGGCGTGTCGCGGGCCGGCTGGCCAAAGGCCGCGAGCACATCCGGCACTGCCTCGGTCGTCCACTGCGAAAACGGCGGATAGTTGGCGACGAAGTAGGAACCCGGCTCGGTGGTGTCACTCATGTGGCTTTTTCCACGTGAACCTAGAGTCGCCCGCGTGCCGCCAAGAGATCGTCGAAGTCGCGAAGGTGATAGCCTACATTGGCTCGGTCGAGTACGCCGCAGAGGCCGCGGAGCGCAATTCCCATGCCGTCGGGGCCGCTCGTGCCGCCGAACTGGCCGCCGCCGCGGACATGCGGCTCGAGGTCGACGAACACGCCCGGAATACCACGGCGGGTCAACTTCTTGGTGAGCGCGGGCAGCATCGTTTTCAGATCTGCCAGAATTTTCTCGTGCCCTCCAGCACCGATGTCGGCGGGGACAAAATTGGCGAGTTTGTCCTCTTCGACATGCTTTCCTTTGGCCGAGGACTTCGTCGGTCGGTAGTCCTTGACGTGGATCCAGCCAAGGCCTGGCTTCATGGCCTGCCACTGCTTCCACACATCGACAGTCGACATGCCCTGGACGATGAGATTGGCCGCATCGAAGACGAGAACGAGGCCAGGATGGTTTACGCGACGGTAGATCTCGGCAAGCAGATCGCCTGTACGACCGACGAGGTTGGCTTCCACCTCGAGGCCGAAGGTGAGGTCGGAGCGGTGGCAGGCCTCGGCAATCCGTCCGATGTGGTCAACGGCCTGCTCGATGTGGTCCTGCGGATCGGCATTCCGCGGTGAGTAGAAAGAGAACCCCCGGATGAGCTTCGTCTCAAAGGCGTGGGCCAGCTCGCAGGCGCGGGCCACATCCTTGGCCAGGTACTGCTTGAACGGCACATACACGTTCTTCGTCCCATCGGCCTTGTCAATAAGTTTCACCTTGCCGATGGGTGAGGCTATGGACGCCACGTTGAGTCCATACTCGTCTTCCATGTGGCGGATCTTCTGGACCTCAGCGAGCGTGAGCTTCATCACGTTTTTCACGCCCTTGCCAACGTCAATGTTGCGAAGGCTGTAGTACTCCAGTCCGATCGCAGCGAGGGCCGAAAACTGCTCGACGGCCGTGAGATGAAAAGCGGCCTCGTCGGCAATGGCCGAGAGCAGAATCTGGGGTGCGGGCATGGCTTGCAAGCTCCGGGGCGCGGTGTGGTGCTTCAGGGTATGGGTGAGACGCCGTCGGTCGACGGGTGCGAGACGGAGATTCGTGAGCGGATGCCGCCGCGTGGCGTGAACTCGGCCAGGAGCGTCATGTGCCTGGGGGCGAGGACGGCGACCAGGTCGTCGAAGATCCGATTCGTCACGTTTTCATAGAAGATGCCTTCGTTGCGGAACGCCTGAAGGTAGAGTTTCAGGCTCTTGAGCTCCACACAGAGGGCATCTGGCACATACCGAAACGTCAGCGTGCCGAAGTCGGGCTGACCGGTCTTCGGGCACACGCTGGTGAACTCAGGGCAAATGTGCTCGATGACGTAGTCACGAGTTGAATACTGGTTGGAAAAAGTCTCGAGCTGCTCGCGGGAAGGCGGTTTCGCGGTCATGATGATGACGAGTGTGCCATGGAAAACCTGGGAACGAAAGCCACCGAGACGATGACAGGGCAGGGGAGCCCTTCTGTCCGACCACGGCGGGCCATCGTGCTTCTCTCCGGCGGGCTCGACTCAGCCACCGCGGCTGCATGGGCTTGCCAGGAGGGCTATTCGCTCACCGCGCTGTCGGTGGCGTATGGTCAGCGGCATGCCGTGGAATTGACCGCAGCCCGCGCCGTGGCTGCCTCACTGGGGATCACCGATCACGTCACGCTCGCAGTTGATCTCGCCTCGTTTGGCGGCAGTGCTCTCGTGGATCCCTCCCTCGCAATTCCCAAAGGCCGCAGCGACGCCGAGATGGCGTTGGGAATTCCGATGACCTACGTGCCCGCCCGGAACACCGTCTTTCTGTCGCTTGCCCTGGCCTTGGCCGAGACCCGCGCTGCGGAGGCGATCGTGTTGGGTGTCAACGCCATCGACTACAGCGGCTACCCCGACTGCCGACCGGAATACTTGGCCGCCTTCGCATCGCTCGCGCAGTTGGCGACGAAGGCTGGTATCGAAGGCCACGCGCCACAGATCCTGGCGCCGCTGGTCTTGCTTTCAAAGGCTGAGATCATATTGCTGGGCCAGAGACTCGGCGTGGACTACGGCCTGACAACGAGCTGCTACGACCCACTCCTAGATGGTCGGCCTTGTGGGGGATGTGACTCGTGCCAACTACGAGCTGCTGGCTTCAATGCCGTGGGCCTTTGCGACCCGCGATGTGGCCCGTCCGTGAGCGGCTGACATGCTGATTGCCGAAATCTTTGCATCGCTTCAAGGCGAAGGCCAGCTGGCAGGGACGCCGAGTACGTTTGTACGCGCGAGCGGCTGCAATCTCCGGTGCGTCTGGTGCGATACGCCCTACACGTCGTGGCAGCCCGAAGGTGAGGCGATGACGGTGGCCGATGTCCTCGAGCGCGTGCGGGTGCTTGCGCCACGGCACGCGGTGGTGACCGGAGGCGAGCCACTCCTCTTTCCTGAAGTGATCGATCTCTGCCGCGCGTTGCGGCGGGAAGGCTGGCACGTCACGGTCGAGACAGCCGGCACGGTCCTGCCGGAGGCAGCCGACCGACTCGCTTCGGAGCCGATTGCGGACCTGCTGTCGATCAGCCCCAAACTCGCTTCCTCCATGCCGCCGGTTGACACGCCAGGGGGTTGGTCAGTTCGCCACGAGTCGGCACGGCGACGGGACGAAGTGCTTGTGGCCCTTACGGCGGCCGGCTCGTACCAGCTCAAGTTCGTGGTGGATTCCACTCGCGATCTCGTCGAGGCACTGGCGTGGCTCGATGACCTTGGCATGGGAGCCAGCCGAATTGATCCGAGTTCCGTCTGCCTGATGCCTCAGGGCCGATCGGATGACGAACTGGCCCGTGTGTCAGCCTGGCTCGAGCCCGAGTGCCGCCGCTTGGGAGTGCACTTCGCACCACGCCATCACATCACATGGTTTGGCCACACCCGTGGCACATGATGCGGTCCTTGGTCACGCCGGCTTCACCGCGTGACCTCGCGGGGCAAAGGCGAGAACCGTCGCCGCACCGACTCCTACGACGAGCATGCCGGCCAAGAAGAATGGGCTTACATCGCGGAGTGGGAGACCCTGCAACACGCTCGAGGTGAGTGTATTGATGACCGGTGCGAGGCCGAAGACGACGGGCATGACGGTGAAAGGCTTGCCACCGAGCGTGAAGGCGAGAATCGTGCCGAGTGCCCCCACGGCTCCCAGGGTCCCTCCTGCGACACTCCACATGACGCCCGACAGCCCCCATGTTCCGTTGTCCCCGAGAGGGCCGATCAAGGCCATGGGCACGAGCACGGCGATCAGGAAGTAGGCCAGGCCGATACACAAGAGGGGGCGCAGTCGGCTGCCCTGCATGGCGGCTTGCCCGCGGTGCAGCACCGGGCCGTAGGCCCCCCAGCAGGCCACCGTGAGCGCGATCGCGAGGAGCACTTCGAAGAATCGTTCCGCATGCCGTTCGACCTTTTTCGCGACCGGTACTGGGACTGCTTCTTCAACAGGCTGCTTCGCGTCCGCATCAGCATGCGCGGCGGCCGGGGCATGGGCCGGCGGCTGCGGCTTGAAGATCAGGACGGTCACGGCGCCAGTGATGACGAGGAGGAGCCCAGCGAGGAACGGAGCCTTGAGATCACCAAACGCTCGATTCATCCAAGCCGATAAGAGCGTGTTGACGACCGGCGCGCCGCCAAAAATCAGCGGCATCACATAGATCGGCTTGCCTCCGGCGGCGAGTGCGAGGATGACGCCGAGGGCGCCCAGCGCTCCACAGGCGCCCGCCACGGTGCTCCACAGCACCCCGGTCATGGTCCATGCGCCTTTCTCCTTCCCGCGGACGAGGAGCACCGTCGGCACTATGACGGCGATCAGGAAGTAGGCCAGGCCCACGCAGACAAACGGTCGCAGCCGCGATCCCATCTCGTCCTGGCCTACGTGGATCACCGGTCCGTACACGCCCCAGCAGAGCGCCGTCAGGCCAATTGCAGCCAACATGCCGAGGAACTGCGTCATCAATAAACTCTCCGGTGGACGAACGACCGTGGCGGAAGCATACCCGCGATCAGTCGGCCGGGCGGGTTTCGCTCAGGTGATGGTCGAGTAGATTCAGAGCGGCGAGGCCCACTTCCTCGACCGTGATCAACCGCATGCAGTCGTGGTGGACGAGCGGACATTCCTTCGCACCGCAGGGGGAGCAGGAAAGATCACGTCGGACCTCGGAGCATCGCGACGGAGCGGAGCGGCCGAGGCGAGGGTCGGTCGGGCCGATGAGCGCAACGGTGGGCACTCCGAAGGCCGCCGCGATATGCCGCGGGCCACTGTCGCTCGAGACTGCCAGCGATGCTCGCGAGAAGATTCCCTTGGAGAGCCCGATCGGGAGGTCCGCCACGTCATGGAGGCCAGCCACGGCGAGGTGCTTCGCGCGCGCGATGACCTCGCGCGCCTCGTCGCGGTCAGCCGGGCCGCAGTGGACGAGCACCCGCGCCTCGGGCAGCCGCTCGGCAAGCCAACGAGCGAGTTCCGCGAGCCTCTCAACGCCCCAGGCCCGCGCGGTCCCACTTGCCGAGTTGTCATTCAGTACCACGAGTGGCCCAGCGCGATCGGGAAAGAGCGTGGCGACCACGGCGTCTGCCGCCTCTTGCTCCGGCTGCGTTGCGACAAGCTCCACGTCGAGCCGCCCTGCCGGCACTCCCAGTGCCGCAACGACATCCATGAAGGCCCGTGGCGGTGGGACGATCGTGACCAGTCCGTGCTCATCCCGGTGCGGCGACACGGCATCCGACAACAGCCAACGGCGCCAATGCCCCGCCGCGCCCACCCGCCGCCGGCAGCCACCCCGCCAGGCGAGGGCCGCGGAAGAAAGTGAATTCGGAAAGATCACCGCCGCATCGGGCCGCTGGGCCCTCATGGCCCGCGTGGCTGCCGCAAATGACATCGCACGATCCTTGCGATGTCGGTCATACGGGATGCAGTCATCCAACCAGCCCGTGCCGACCAGGAGGTCGGCGATCACGGGCCGCATCACGCCGATTATTCGCGCGGCTGGAAAATGGGCCTTGAGGCTGCGGAGGGCCGGCGTGGCCATGACAGCATCGCCCACCCAGCGGGGCATGATGACGGCAAGAAGCATGAGATCACCGTAACGGGAATGTCCCCCGGACGGCAAAGCCGATTTTTCCAACGAGCGGGCGGATCACGAGGTGATGAGGCCGGTTTCTCTTCGATCAGCATGCGGTGCTGTTGCCGACACCGCGTCTATGAGGAACGTCATTCACTGCGTGGGCGGATGGGGATGACGTGTCGCGAGGCCGCTGCGGTGGAAGCGACGACCGCAGCCGTCAGCGAGCCGCCAGCTGCGACCGCGATCAACGCCAGGGGAAACTGTGCCTGCCCGGTCAGAAGCGCCGGCATGACGGCGAGGCAGGCTGCGGCCGCGCCGATCGTGAGGCCGAGGCCGACCATCGCGAGCGTCTCCAGCACAAGGAGGCATCGGACGCGGGCGAGCGTGAACCCCACTGCCCGCAGGACAGAGAGCGGCCCGAGCCGCTCGAGCGTGCCCTGCGCCTGTACGGCCGCCACGCCCGCCGTCCCCAGGAGGAGACCCAAGACGCCGAGTGCCTGAAACCCCGCGAGGAAGGTGTTCTGCACGGCCTGAAGGCTTGCGAGGCGCCGGGCCGCCGGGGTGATGGTCGGTGCCGCATCAGTCCACGCGGTTGCCAGGGCTGCGGTGAGTCGAACACGTTGAACTTCGGGAACTTTTGAAGCATCGACGAGCGCCATGGAGTAGCCAGACCGCATGGGAAACATCCGCTCGAAATCCCGCTCGCCGATGATCACATGGCCCTGGAGGATGCCGGGCTCGAGGAGGCCGACAATCTCGAGGGTCACTGCCTTCCCCGAGCCGTCGTCCAATTGGAAACGGCTGCCGAGCCCACCCAACTTGAGCCCCCACTGAGCTGTCGCCTGGTCGAGGATGGCCGGGATCGGCCCGCTCGGATCGTGGCGGTCTTGCAGCCATTGCCAAGGGTTCTCTGTGGCGGGAGTGTCGTCCGGCCGATCGACCACGATGGAGCTCAGGAATCTGAAACCACCTCGTGTGAGGAAGGTCGGTCCGACACCGAGCACGGTGGGCCGAAGTGTCGCGTAAAGGTTCGTACAGGCTGCATCATCGCCACCGCTCGCGCGGAGCAGAGCGATATCGCAGTCATCGATCAAGGCTTCCTGGTCTGCGGCGAGGCCGAGCGCGGATCGCACCGTGGAGTCGGTCGGATCGATGCCGGTCGCGTCGCCAAACCGCACGATGTCGGTCCAGCCACCGGTCGGGCCAGCGCGATCCGAAAGATTGGGTGGGAGGCGCAGGGCGAACGATGACACTGCCACCACAAGGAACGTGGCGGCGGCGACGATGGCGGCAACGGCGAAGGCTCGAGCCGGCGCGATGCCCAGGTTGCGACGAGCCAGGCCCGAGAGCGTTCGCACAGCGGCCGTTGCCGGTGGGCTCGAGAGCCAGAGCCAGACTCCCGCAAGGAGCCCCGCGAGCGCCGCTGTACCCGCGATGAAAAACGTTCCCACGGCCGCCTCACCCGGGCTGGCCATTCCCTGGAGCGTGGTGGCCGCTGTCGCGAGGATGCCGCCAGACAGCGCCGCAACGGCAGGCCAGCGTCTGCGAGTCGGCACGACGGCAACATCGTTGCCTCTCAACAGTTCGCGGGGAGGCCTGCTGCCGGCGCGCCAGGCCGTTGCAGCAAGCGCGCTGAGCGATACGACGAACGCCGAACCCGCGCCAGCGGCCAGCGTCGCCAGATCGGGGGGCTGAGAAGCAAACGCCGCCGCGGATCCAGGGTCCACCTCGGTGGCCCAACGGCGACCGAGGAAGGTGAGCAGTGTGTGGGCCCACGCCGGACCAATCACGGCGCCGGCGACCGCGCCCAATCCTGCCGCGAGGCTTCCGATCGTGACCAGCAGCAGCGCGAGACGTTTGGGGGGCCAGCCCACCGCGGCGAGGACACCCAGGTCTCGGCGTCGTGCCACCACGAGGAGGCTGAACACAAGCCACACGAGCACGAGGCCTGCCGCGACGACAAAACTCGACAGGGCGAGAAAGAGGCTCCCGAACGGGGTCGACCCACGCGAGGCTGCGATGGCATCCCGCTGAAGCGGTGCCACCGTCAAGCCCGTCGACTCGGGTCGCAAGCGGCTCACGAGGGCCGCCTCAACGGCAGCGAGGTCGGAAATCGCTGCCGTAGGCACGAGCCAGGCGGTGGTGCCTCCAAAACGACTGCCGACCAGTCGGCGTGCGGTTGCCAGCGCGATAAAGGCTTTCGGAGTGGCGCGATGCTCCTTCCAGTAGCGGTCGTCTTCATCGTGGGGGGGCGTTGATCGGACTCGCGAGGCATCAAACGGGAAGGGTGGATCCCAGTCGGCGATCGAGTCTTCATCAGTGACGCCCTCCACCTCGGGCACCACATCACGGCTTGTTGCTCCGCCCAGCATGGCCGCGATGCCTGTGATCCGAAGACTCGCCGTTGATTCGACGACCCGGCCGTGGACGGTCTCAGGTTCGAAGAAGGTGAGCGTGATGGGATCGCCAACGGTCACAGGCCGTCCCTGCGCCGCGAAGTCGTCGGCTAACCAGCGATTGATGATGATGCCGTCTTCCGGTGGAACGGCGAGGGGCTGGCCGTCGTTGTTCACCAGATTGCCAACGGGCAGGTTCGTCGTGTCGATGCCAAGCACCGTGGAGTAGGGCACGCTGGCCTGGGCAGTGGCTGGGCTTCCGGCAGTCATCCTGTTGGCGAGCATCACGAGGGTCGGGCGACCTCCGACTGGCCCGAGTACGGCAGCAGCGGCAGTGTCGACGTCGGGCGAGAGCATGAGGCGATCGGTCGTGAGTCGCAGGCTCGGCAGACTGCCCGAGGCTGGCTCGAGGGCGAGGCCATAGTCGGCGAGCGACGGCGCGAGATGGGAGCGAAGCCATTGGGCTGCATCGGGTCCCCGCGGCATGCCGACCACAAAAACCGCGTTGATCGCGGCATCGCGACGGAGGACGCGGTGCGCGGTGGCGAGTGAGGTCACCACGAGCGGCCCCGTTGACTGCTGGGGCCGCAGTGAGAAGCGGCCGAGTCCGCGTTCTGGCAGGATGGCGTGGACGGAAAGCCTGCGGCCGTCGGACGCCCCGCTGCGTCGGCCGAGCGGGCTGTCGGCCGGCACTTCGGAGCGTCGGGGCAGCCGCAGGATGACGGGGTCGTTTGCGGCGACTCCCAAGGATTCAGCGAGAGGTTCGTTTACGAGAACTGAATCCGGAGTCAGCGGCGGCGGGGCTGGCTCGTATCCGAGCGCTGCGGGGTCGTCACAGGCCAACAGCGTCGCAGCGATGGTGCTCCCACGAGCGGTTGAGACGGTGACCGGGAGCACGACAGCGGGAACGACCTGCTGGGGACCGCCGTTGGCGGCCGCATCGGTGAGCCGGCGAGCGAGGTCGGAAGTGAAGAAAGACTCACCGAGGACTGCGGCTTCAACACGGCCGAGGCGATCCAGGGCAAGGGAACGGAGGCCTCGCTCGAGCGATGACCCGACAGCGAGGGCGCCGGTGATTGTTGTGGCGACGACACCGCACGCCGCAGCGAGCGCCGCCACCTGCGGCCACCATTCTCGTGCCAGCGCGAGCGCCAGATCGCCGAGTGATCCGACCTGTGGCCTCGCTGGGTCAATCATGCCTCGAGCCGCCCGTCGACCAGTCGCCGCACGGTCCCCACGCGAGCCGCGACCGACTGGGCGTGTGTCACGACGACGAGCATGCCACCAGCTTCGCCCGTAAGGTCGACGAGCATGTCGGTTACGTCGGCGGCTGTTGCCGAATCGAGTTGGCCGGTCGGCTCGTCAGCAAGGACGAGCCGCGGTGAAAGCACGAGCGCCCGCGCTACGGCCACCCGCTGCCGTTCGCCTCCGGAGAGTTCGCCAGGCCGGTGCCCCAGTCGCCCACTGAGCCCCACGTGTTCGAGGAGTCGTCGGCCGCGGGCCACAATCTCTGGCGTCACGGGCCCGGTTGCGAGGGCGGGTACCAGCACATTGTCGAGTGCCGAGCAGCCGGCAAGCAGGTGGTGCTCTTGGAAGACGAATCCAATTCGACGATTGCGAAAGAGCGCTCGGTCGGCTGCGGATGCTCGGAACGGGTCGACCCCATCAAGTGAAACGGAACCTGTGGATGGTTCCTCGAGCGCCCCGAGGATTGCCAGGAGCGTGCTTTTGCCCGACCCAGATGGCCCCATGATGGCCAGGCGTTCGCCCGCGCCGAGAGTGAACGAGACATCGTCGAGAACTGTGACCCTGCCAGCCGCGACCTCGAATGATTTAGAGACGTGCTCGGCAGTGAGCATGCTGTCCTTTCAAGCTCTGCTCTTGGGAGGTCCCGCCGTAAAGGCCTCGAGCCGGCTGGCGACATCGGGCGGTATTGGCACAGGTTCAGGCCGACCACCTAGGTGCATCAAGCAGCGGACGGCCACGATCGTTCCATTGGCGACATCCAGGCCGGCGTGGCTGAACACAAAGCCGTAGGTCGTGCTCGTGCGACCGATCGCCTCCACAGTCACGGCGATATCGACTTCATCGCCGAACCGGACTGCCGCAGTGTATTCACATGTTGCCGCGACTCGTGGCCAGCTGCAATCAACGCCATCGGAACCACGTTCGACAACCGGTACGCCGGCAGTTCGGAACAGTTCATGCTCGGCCGACTCCATCCAAACGAAGAAGGCAGAAAAGTGAACAATGCCAGCGGCATCGGTATCCCGAAACTCGACGCGCCGACGTGTCTGAAGTGGTGGCATAAAGGAACCCTGGAGGAGCCCCCATCATACGTGCCGCCGTGTCGGAAATGCGCCGCAGGAGCAGGTGGGTTGAGGCCGGGCAAGCTCGCCGGGGCCATGGATGGGAGTGGCGTGATCCGGGTGGAGCAACAGCCAGCGCGAGGCCTGGAGGGCCGGGTGTCTTCCCGACGGAGGCCGGGCAAGCTCGCCGGGGCCATGGATGGGAGTGGCGTGATCCGGGTGGAGCAACGGCCAGCGCGAGGCCTGGAGGGCCGGGTGTCTTCCCGGCGGAGGCCGGGCAAGCTCGCCGGGGCCATGGATGGCCCGGCGAGCGTGTAATCAGTCCGCGACGTACGGCAGCAGCGCCATGAACCGCGCCCGCTTGATGGCGCTCGTGACAGCGTGTTGGCTGGCGGCGGTGCAGCCGCTTTTCCGCCGGCTGATGATCTTGCCTTGCCGGTTGATGAGCTTGCCCAAGAGTTCAAGATCCTTGTAGTCGACGTACATCGGCCGAGGCCTTGCTCCGTCGATAAAGATGGGATCCCGCTTTTTGACCTTTGGCTTTGGCTTGGCCTTCTTGCGGGCGAACGTAGAGGGCTTCGGGCGGGGACCTGCAAAACTCATCGGATGACTTCGGCCTGCGTGAGAGCTGAGATGGATAAAAACGCGTGGGAGGGTTAACGGGCAAGCCCAGCGAACCAATCGATAAGGATACCGCGAAAAAGCGAACACGGAAGCCGGGGGTTTGAATTCCCGACTTCCGTGCCACTCTGTAGACGATCAAAGAGATGGATTAGTAGCGATCACCACCACGGCCGCCGCCACCGCCGCCGTAGCCGCGGCCACCACCGCCGCCGCCGCTACCACCGCCGCTACCACCGCCGTAGCCGCGGCCACCGCCGCCGCCACCACCACCGTAGCCACCACCACCGCCGCCGCCACCACCGTAGCCGCCGCCGCCACCACCGCCGCCCGGTCGGGGCGTGCGCTCACGGGCCTCGTTGACGGTCAGCGGACGACCGTTCATCTCGTGCCCATTCAACGCTGCAATGGCAGCCTGCAGCCCCTCGTCAGTTTCCATTTCCACGAATCCAAATCCGCGAGACCTGCCGGTCTCCCGATCGGAAATCACTTCGGCACTGCGAACGGCACCGTGCGCCGCGAACATGGCCTCCAAATCCTGAGACGTGGTGGACCAAGGGAGGTTTCCCACGTAAATCTTCCGAGACATAAATCCATCAACCTCATAGAACCCGGGAACTGGATTTCAAAACAACCGACATTAACGACCTTCGCCAAAGCACGGGCCCAGTTCCCGAAGTGCCATAAGTGCGGACGAGAGTCAGTCGACATGGGAGAAATCGTAGCATTTCGCATGCTCGCCGCCAACAGCTACGGGGCGGTCCGGCCGGTGCGATTCGGCCCCAATCGCCCAGTAGCGGGCCACTTTTACAGAAAAATAGCGTGCCAGTGCGGGACGAAAGCCATGGAATGGCGTACTCCGCGGACCGCCCCACCGACCGCGGCCACACCTAGTCTTGCTCGCTCCACTCGCCGCACCAATCCCCCTTGGGTGTGTGGGGCCACAGGCCGACGTGGATGAGTTTGTCGTCCTCGATAGGAGGAAGTGCTGGTGGCATGCGCCGGCATTCGCCCCAGTCTCCGAGTTTTGTGTCCCGCTGGCGCCGCCAGAATCGGCAGGTGCTGCATGTGCGTCCGTCGATCATGGTCGCATCGTGCTCAATCATGATTGCCGTGGAGCCTTCCTGAGGTCTGCGGGCCAGCTAGCCACCGTCTAGCGTACGGCCGAGAGGGTCAACTCGGGATACTCGCGGGCCATGTAGTTGGCGTCCCATTGCGACTGAAACAGGACGACCGGATTGCCGTCCTGATCGTGCACGAGTTTGGCGGTAGTCATGATCCGAATGAAGGGCACGTGTTCTTTGCCGTCCGTGATCCAGCGAGCGATCGTATAGGGGAGCCACTGGAGCGTGGTGGGCGTTGCGTACTCATTCTCCAAGCGAAACCGCACGACATCGAACTGTAGCTCCCCGACGCCTCCAAGAATAGGCTCACGAACGAGTGCCATTGGATCGTGGAAGAGCTGCACCACGCCCTCTTCAAGAAGCTGTAGGAGTCCTCGCTCAAACTGCTTTCGCCGGCTCGTGTCTTGGCAGCGGAGGGTCGCGAACCGTTCCGGCGCAAAGGTTGGCAACGGTTCGAAGGCGACTGGCTCACCCTCGCAAATCGTGTCCCCCAGGCGAAACTCTCCGGGGTTGACAAGGCCCACGATGTCGCCGGGATACGCTTCGTCAACCGTCTCCCGCTCCTGGCCAAACACGCGGTGCGCCCGTCGCAGGCGGATCGTCTTGCCCGTGCGGACATGGAGCACCTCCATGTCGCGACGGAACGTGCCCGAACAGACCCGCACGAAGGCGATTCGATCCCGGTGGTTGGGGTCGAGGTTGGCCTGAATCTTGAACACGAGCCCGGCAAAGCTCGGACTCGTCGCCAGCACAGGACCTTGCTCACTCAGCCGCGCGGTTGGTGCCGGGCAGAGCGCGAGAAACCCATGGAGGAACTGCTCGACGCCGTAGTTTGTCAGGGCGCTTCCGAAGAAAACGGGAGTCTGTTTGCCGGCAAGAAACGCTCCTCGATCAAAGGCCACGGATGCGCCTGCGATCAGCTCCAGCTCTTCGCAGGCGCGGGCGCCGTGCTCAGACAGCGAGGCCGCGGCGTCGAAGCTCACGACCTCGGCCGCTGTCCGCCGGTCGCCCTGCCGCCCTTCAAACAGATAGGCATTCCGCGTGGCCAGGTCGAGCACGCCTGCAAAATCCTGACCCGTCCCGATCGGCCAGTTTACCGCGACGGCCGTGATGCCAAACTTTTCCTCGATCTCGGAGAGGATCGACAGTGGCTCGCGGCCTGGCCGGTCCACCTTGTTGACGAATGTGATGATCGGTAAGCCACGGAGCGCACACACCTTGAACAGCTTTTCGGTCTGGGTCTCGATGCCCTTGGCGAGGTCGATCACCATCACGGCACAGTCGGCGGCCATGAGCGTCCGGTAGGTGTCGTCACTAAAATCGTGATGTCCAGGCGTGTCGAGGAGGTTCACGCGGTGTCCGTTGAAGTCGAAGACAAGCACGGTGGAGTTCACCGAGATGCCGCGCTGCTTCTCGAGCTCCATCCAGTCGGAGCGGGCTGCCCGCTGGGTCTTGCGGCCACGCACCGCGCCTGCCACCTCGACACACCCGCCGTAGAGAAGCAACTTCTCGGTGAGCGTCGTTTTTCCGGCGTCGGGGTGGGAGATGATCGCGAACGTGCGGCGCCGCGAGATTTCCTGTTCGAGGTGTCGGTCGGTCACGTGAAGGCGGGGAACAAGCAGGCGCGCGGTGTGGGGCCGAGGGGCGAGAAGCGCGATCCTAGGCGCGACCTTGGATCACGAGCTTCCATGGGGGGGAGTATAACGCTCGTTGCCCACGGGCGGTTCGAGGTAGACTTTGAGCGTCGGCAGGAGAAGTTCGCCGACCGTCACCTTTCCCGTCCCACGAGCGTCGCGTGAGTCGCCGACATCGCCGCAAGCCGTCGCAACGCGATCTGAAGATCCACCGGCGCACGCAGCCAGGGTCGTCGCCAGGGCAGGTCATAACCGATCCGACGCACCCGCAGCCCACCATTCAAGTATTCGCCGGCAGCGACGGGCGAATGATCGAACACGAGGTTTCGACGATCGACGCCGCGCACGCGCTGGTCGGGCAGCACGATCTCACATGGATCAATGTGGAGGGGCTTGGCGACGCGGCGACGATTGAGCGAGCGGGCACGCTGTTTGGTCTCCACCGCCTCACGCTGGAAGACACGGTCAACGTCCACCAGCGGGCCAAGGTCGAGGACTACGGCGACATCCTCTACATTGTGCTCCGCCTCGTACGGTGTATCGAACGTTGTGCCACCGAGCAGCTCAGCATGTTCGTCGGACCGACGTGGGTCTTGACGTTCCAGGAAGGGGCACCCGGTGATCCCTTCGAGCGCATCCGAGCGCGACTCCGAGAAGGAGGGCGGATTTGTCGGCTAGGCTCCGGCTATCTGGCGTATGCGTTGATCGATGCGGCCATTGACGCGTATTACCCGGTGCTCGAAGGCTATGCGGAGCGGCTCGACGAGCTCGAAGATTCAGTGCTCGACCCACGGAGCCTCCATGTGATGGACCGGCTCCACGAAGTGAAAGCCGACTTGCTCATTCTCCGTCGGTCTATTTGGCCGCTCCGTGACGCGCTCGCGCTGCTGGCCCGCGGGGAGACGGCGAGGTTCTCGTCTGAGGTGCAGCCGTATCTCCGCGACTGCTATGACCATGTCGTCCAAGTGGTCGAGTTGATCGAGACGTATCGTGAGCTCACGGCCGACCTCCGCGACTTGCACATGTCGTCTATCAGTAATCGCATCAACGAGACAATGCGCGTCCTGACGATCATTTCGACCATCTTCATCCCCCTCACGTTCATGGCCGGGATTTACGGGATGAACTTCGACGCTGCAGACGGGGCCATGCCATTCAACATGCCAGAGCTGCACTGGTACTGGGGCTATCCGGCCTGCCTGGCGGCAATGGCCATCACGACGTTCGGCCTCGTCGTGTTCTTTTATCGGCAGGGGTGGATCGGCCACGGGCGATATCGCGGGGAATAGCCGAAAACTTTGCAGTTCCGTTAGGCGTAGGTAGATTTAAGAAATCATGAATCCTTGGGCCCCAGCGCCAAGAATCTTAGCAACGAGAAGGTTTTTGCCGTGTCCCTACAGTCCTCTTCATGGCTCACACGTATTCGCGGCAGCAAGGCTCAGCGAGTGAGGCATCGTCGCCACGGCCCGGTTCGGCCCAGTCTCTCGCTGTGCCTGGAGGCCCTGGAAGCCCGCCGCGTCATGGCCGCGCCGACCGTCATTAGCCCGACGATGACCGGGATCACGCCGTATCAGGCACTACTCGGCGGCAACGTGACCAGTGACGGCGGTTCCCCGCTCAATTTTCGCGGCGTTGTCTACTCCTTGACGAGCGTCAATCCAAACCCCACTCGCGGTGCCGCCGGCGTGGCCGAGATCGACCTGCTTGGTGTCCCCACGCCAGGGGTCTTCACGACCACCGTCAGTCCGCTCACGCCGAACACGAAGTATTCGTTTCGTGCCTTTGCCTCCAATGGCGATGGCACCGGGTACAGCCCTGTCATATCGGTGGACGCCTCGACGTTCACCACGCTGGCGCCGAATCTCCTGTTCCCCAAGGACAGTTTCACGCCCAACCCGTATGACCCAAACAAGCTTCTCAACACAGTGCTGTATTTCGGGCCGACCCTGAACGATCCGGACCCCAGGCACGTGGCGATCCCGAAGAAGCTCATTACCTTCACCAACAACGCCGACTTCACTGTCTTTCCGATACTGGTCGATACCAACGCGACCAAAGACGACCTGAAGCCCGATCAAGCCCTCTACGACCCGCTTGACCCGATCTACAACGAGTACCGCGGGTATATCGGCTACAAGAACCCGCAGGGGAGCTATGTCGGATTGCTGCCGGGCGCGTCGATTACGGTCGATGTGCCGCTCGTCTTCTGGGACGGTGCCCGGATCTTTATCGGATACGACCCAACCTACATGGATATGATCAACAACGCGCCGCAGGTCGCCAAGTTGTCCACGATCCCCAATCCTTTTCAATACTACGGAAGGAACAGCGACGGATCAAAGACGCTGAATGTGACGTTGCCCTTACCGGCCGGCAGCCTCAGCGGAGTGCCTGCGTCAACCACGGGCGTGGTGATGTGGTACCGGCAGGGCTTGGACACCAAGGACCCCAGGCAGCCCATCGGTCCTTCCAATGATGCCCCGGCTCAGCTTGCCGAGTTCACGATTCGCGATCCGATTCTGAGCAAGATCAATCCAAACATCGACAAGCTCAAGCCCCACTTCGGCGAGACCCACGCGCTCATCAACTACGACGTGTCCTACGTCGACAACATGGCCCTCCCGGTGGCCATGGCGGCGCTCGATGTCCCGATTCCAATCACCGATCCACCGCTCCCCGTTCAGACGCCGTTTCCAGGACCTCGGCTTCCGTATGGCTGGATAGGCTCGTCGCAGACGGTCTCGCAATTTCAGGCGTCCATGGATGATTTCTTGAAGCGCGGCCCAGTCAACGGCCTGGGCTCATACTTCGGCCTCAGTGGCGAGAACCAAGCTCCCAACTACAACGGCTGGACGGAATACAACTTCGGCGTCACCAACAATGTGAGTCCGGCGTTCCCGAAGCGGCCGTTGATCAAGATCCCTTCCGGTCAGGATGCCCTGGCCGACACGCCGCTCGGCGACGTGAGTTCGAATTTTGACGTCCTCGCCAACAGCTACATGCTGACCAGCGGCGGTACGGACGCCAAGCAGGTCCTGGGGGCCGGCTCTGCATTTTCAAACGGCACAAAGAGCCTCTACATCGTCGCGAATACGCCCGCTCTCCAAAACATCCTGCGGACGCAGTTGCAGAAGGGCATGGTCGTGAAGCTGCCTTCTGGCGGACCGAACGCGCCTACGGTGCCTGCAGAAACGGTTGTCGAAAGAATCGGTCCAGCCGGGAATCCGGGCTTCAACTTCACGGATTTTACACCCGTCGGAGGCGGAAAGACGACCGTTCTTGAGATCGGGTTGAACAATGTCATCAACACGTCTGGAAACAACAGCTATTCCTACACGCTCACTCGTCCTGTCACGGATTACGTGAGTAATGCGCTGGTCAACCTGTGGTACACATGGGCGAAGCACTACGTCACGCACCTTCCCGCGAATGCGCAGGGTGATCAGAATGGTCTGAGCGGGAGAGCCGTGGCCGACACGGCCAAGCCTACGGCGGTCAATAACGTCATCCGTCTCGACACGGCCAACACTCACCTGGTGCCAGGCATGGTGGTCACGGGGACGCCCAGCTCCGGGATTTCGACCAATCCGGTCGACGGGAAGACGACCATCGTTGCGATTGACAGCGACAATCGAACGATCCATCTGAGCCAGGCGGTGAAGGTAGGGGCTGTGGGTACGTACAACTTTGCCGTGCCGACAATGGCCCAGTTGGCTGGGTCCACTGACTCCATCGTGAAGCTGCTTACGCCCTTCACACCGGTCGCCACGCCGTCCGTTCCGGATGTCAACCAATTCGCCCAAAATGCCTATCAGTTGCTGAGCTTCATGGGCCAAGTTCCCTCGGGCGCCGATGAGGCGTCCCCGAAGTCGGTCCAGATCGTGCACAACGTGGTCGGCGGCAATGTGACCAAGCCGACGAATTCCGACGCTCTGCACAAGATCGAGGTCGCGTTCCGGACAATGGTGAAATCGCTGCTCCGCGGCGTCAACGATTTCACCAAGCAACTCGACCAGTCCCTGTGGTACCCCGACCCGGCCAACCCGGTGGCCGGGACGGGGCAAGCATTCAATATCTACAACCTCGACCCATTTGTGTGGTTCGTGCACCAGAAGCTGGGGCTGTCGGGCTATGGGTTCTCCCTCGACGATGACGCTGCCGATATTGGGGCGAACTATGCCACCAAACTGGGCGTGAGCATTGGCGGCCTCAACGGACTTCCCAACCAGGTTGAGTGGTCCGAGACGGCGCCCTTTGGCCCCGTCTCGGGCACGGCGAAGGTCCTTTCGCTTGGAAATGACACGTTGAAGCCGCCAGAGATCACGTTCCCATACGAGATCTCCGGACTGCCGAAGTACGTGTGGTATTCAGTCAAGGCTTTGGACACGGATAACTCCGTGCCGGGGGCTCACGTGAGGGGTGAGGGTGTCTCTCCTGGGACATTCCTCAACAGTGGTGGTGACGCAGCCCAGACGAAGTTCGCGTTCAGCCTCGCGAACTCGAAGAACCTGCCGCCGCTGACGTCTCAGATCGGCAGCACGACCCTGTACACGCTGCACTACGGCGGCACACCCAATACGAGTAACCTCGAGATCGCCCGCAGTGGCATCACAACTGCCGTCAGCTCCTTTACCAACAATTCGACGGTGCTAATTCCTGTGGGCGGGACGCTGAAGATCACCACCGATGTCGGCAGCCTGACGAGCTATACCCAGCAGCTGCAGCAGTTCACGCGTGTGAGCGGTCAAGTGCGGACGATTCCGTACACGGCTGTCCGGGGCGTGCTGGATGTGTCGCGGGTCAGCATTGCCGATGGGCACCTCGTCGGCGTTGGCACAATTACCGGGGCCGTGGACGTGATGGGCCCCCTGGCCGGCTACACAGAGACGAACTCGCTTGGCCAGAAGATTACGGTCGACCCAACTGTAGGTGGCATCCTCCAGCCAGGGGGCCTCCTCAATGGTATTCCTGGGAAGCTGACGGTTGGGAGCGGTGCCGATCCCAAGAATGTGAGGATGTACGGCAGTACCTTCGTGGTGAATGCGAAGGGAGCTGCCACGGCCGGCACCGACTACAGCCAACTTGTCGGTTTCGGCAGCGCGAGCCTGGGGAACAGCAAACTCGATCTCAAGCTCCAGGGGTACGTTCCGAAGCCCGGTGATTCGCTGACCATTATCTCCGCCACGGGTGGCATCATTGGCAAATTCGCGCAGGGATCGAGCATCACGGTCGGGGGCTACACGTTCAAGATCACCTACAACGCCACGAGCGTTGTCTTGACGCTCACGACATCGCTTCGTGGGTCACTCTTCCAAGACCACGACGCCGACGGTGTCCGTGATGCCAACGACCAATCGCTGGCAAATCGCACGGTATTTCTCGACAGTGACAACGACGGTGTGCTCGATCCTGCTGAGACACGAACGCTTACCAATGCGGCTGGGCAGTACGGGTTCGACGAGCTCACGCCTGGCCTGCACCGCGTGCGGACGAGTCTGCCGGCCGGTGCGGCCTCCACACGCACCGTTGACGCCAGTGTGGTCGATGGGGCGACGCTGGCTGGTCAGGATCTCGGCCTGCGTCTGAACGAGGCAACTCAGCACATGCCCCTGACGCCCCTCCTGTACACGGTCCCTCGCACACAAGCGGCTGTGAACGAGGGGTTGTTGGACACGCTCTACCAGGCGCTCCTTGGGCGGCCTGGTCGCGAGCCCGGTCGGAGTGCGTACCTCGCTCGGCTCAACGCAGGCACGCCGCTCAATGAAGTCGTGCGGGAGTTTCTCCAGGGCCGCGAATACCGAAGCCTCCAGGTGCGCGGGTATTACCAGGATTTCCTCGGTCGCGAGGGTCGGCCTGAAGAGATCATCGCGTGGGTGGATGGTATGGAAAGTGGCCGACCCGCGTCAGCCGTGATCGCTGCCATCATGACCTCGGGAGAGTTCACGAACGCTGGTCATGCCGACACCGCATCGTTTGTACGGGCGTGCTACCGGCTCCTGCTGGGCCGCGAACAGGGAGCTGGCCAGGGTGACGGCTGGCGGACCCGGATCGATTCCGGTGCGATGACTCGCGGCGAAGTCGTCCACTCCTTCCTCGCATCAAACGAGGCCACGCAGCGGTTGGTCGATGCCTCATTCTCCTGGATACTCAAGCGTCCGCCGGCTGCTGCGGGTCGCGCCTACTGGGTGGACCAGGTGGCAAATGGTCTGAGCTTCGAGGACTTCGTCAGTGCGCTCGTTGGCTCGCAGGAGGTGCGACAGCGCATCTTGGCAGGGCAGGGGTGAGTCGGTCGTGGTAGCGGGGCCATTGAAACCGGTACGATAGGCGGAATGTTTGAGCACCGGACCGATCCCCTGTTGCCGACGCACCGATTCTTCTGGCGGGTCTTGGGGTTTCTGGCAATTTCGGCCGCGGTCATCGGCATGGCGCTTGGTTGTGGCGTGCTTGGTTACCACTACCTTGGGGAGTTGCCCTGGATCGACGCTCTTGTGAACGCGTCCATGATCCTCGGTGGCATGGGTCCGGTTGATCCGATCAAGAGCCACGCCGGAAAGCTGTTCGCGTCGGGGTACGCACTGTTCTCGGGCCTGCTGTTCATTGGGGCCGCATCGCTCGTGGTGACCCCATTTGTGCATCGCATCATGCACCGCTTGCATCTGGAAGACGGCTGAAGCCGCGGCCGTGGAGCCGTCATCTGAGGGTCATCGTGAACGTCAACGAATTCTGCCACGTGCTCGATAGCAACCCCGGCGTGAAAATGCACTGGATGCTGCCGGACAAGGCGTTTGTGCCGGCCCATTACCACATCACCGAGGTCGGCAAGCTGCGGAAGGATTTCATCGATTGTGGGGGCACTCTTCGATCAACGGCAGCATGCTTGCTTCAGGTGTGGGTGGCCGACGACATCGATCACCGGCTCGAGACCACGAAGCTGGCCGTGATCATGCGAATGGCCCGTCCGCTTCTTGAGTCTGACGAGCTACCCGTGGAGATTGAGTACGAGGAGGGCGTGATTTCGCAGTACCCGCTGTGTGGCATGGAGGTCACGCCGGCCGGCCTCCTTTTCTATCTCGGCACGAAGCACACCGCGTGTCTCGCCCCGGAGAAGTGCCAGGTAGGCGACACAGGCTGCTGCTAGCAACCCGCTTGTGAACGCCGGTTGAAAAGTGCAGCGCGGGGGCGCTCGAAAAGTGCAGCGCTGGGTCTGGTTGTGAGTCTACTCGTGAGGGCCGGTTGAGACTCATCGTCGGCACAGGAGAAAGTCCAACGAGAGTCCTAGCACGTAGTGCTGGCCGAGACCGGAAAGCAGCGAGCGGGTGCGATAGGCAACACAACCCCAGAGAATGGCCCCGAGGATAGCCGAGAAGGTTTCCACACCGGGCCTGCCGAAGTGGAGCAGCGAGGAGGCCATGACTTGCACGAGCAAGGAATTGGTCGGGCCCAACGAGTCGCGAAGGCCGAACTGGAGAAACCCGCGAAAGTGGAACTCCCAGCCGAGGTAGAACAACAGATAGGAGAAGGCATGACCGGCGAACGACAGGGTGGAATCGCATGCCGCGGCGTTGATCGGATAGTACGCCGCCAGGGCCGGAATGCGGGACGCTAGAAAGCCGCCCAAGACGAGTAGCGGCGCCAGCATCAGAAAGGTGCGGAGCGTTTGGGCGCGGTCACCCAACTGAACGCCGTAATCGCTCAGCGGCTCGCCCAGGCCAAACGTGACGATCAATGCCGGAACCAAGCCCAGCAGCACGAAGCAACTGGCGAAGGAGTACACGGCCGGCGCGACCAACGCCTCGTTTCCAGCCCCTGCGACATGGTCGCGGTAGAACTGGGGCGAGCCGAAGTACCACCAGACGGTCATCAACACGGTCGAACTGAGAAGTATGACGGTGGCCTTGCGTTGCGGTCCTCGCATGCTTTCAGCCAACGCCCGAATGAGCTCAACGATCATGGCAATCCTTCCCGGGGCCCGAAGCAGCCCCTCGTACGTCATGTGAATCCCTGGTTCCAGCGTAGCGAGTGCATGCCGCAGGAAAGGTTTCCATACGGGTACTCTACGCCCCTCCCTCCAACACACCACGCAGACTCTTGTTCCCCAACTCGCTCATGAGTACTGGTACAGAAACCGGGGAGGGGTCACCGCGTCAGGACTCGTTTTCGAGCGTCAACGGGACTCATCTGTAGGTGCCAGAAATCAAAAAGCCCAGGAACACTAGGTTCCTGGGGCTTTCTGTGAGGGGGTAGTGGGCAGCACAGGACTCGAACCTGTGACCTCCACGGTGTGAACGTGGCGCTCTAACCAACTGAGCTAGCTGCCCGGACGCGAGGCCGACCTGCTGACTCTTGGTCATCACTCGCTTGGCGGCAAGATCCTACCGCGCCGCCGGCTGCTCGTCACGACCTGCGCTGGCGGGAGCAAGCGTCGGGCTTCAGGCGGGGCCTAGGGACGGGACGGGCTGATCAGTCGCCGTCGGCCGGCGGGGGCGTCAGGTTCGGTGAGGCGACGGTGGGACCACCCTCGTCGTCAACCCGTCGAGCCGGGGCCACCATCCGGCGCGGAGTCGGCTCGGCATCAGCGTGTGCCGCCATTTCAAACTCACGGGACATCTCTTGCCACTGCCGCCGCAGGCCACCCATCGTCTTGCCGACCGTACGGCCCACTTCAGGCAGCCGCTTGCCGTAGATCATGACGGCAATCGCAGCAATGAGAATGACTTCAGGGGCGCCGAGTCCAAGCATGGTCGCACGGCACGCAGCCGTCCTGGCGGGATGATCCCGGGGGTTAGGCGTCGGTAGCGCCCGGTTCGCGAGGGCCACCGGCACGGGTGTCTTCGATGCCCTGCACGCCGCGCTTGAACTCGACGATGCCCTCACCGAGCGACCGCATGACCTTCGGAAGGCGGGACCCGAAAAGAAGCAGCACCACGAGGCCCACGATGATCAGCTCCGGCATTCCGAGACCAAACATCGCAAACATGGGCGTCACGGTGACTTCTCCAGCGGGGCCGTCGCGGAAGGCGCAGCAGCAATCAATGAAGTCTATCCCCAGTGGTGGCGGTGTTCAAACCGTCGGCTATTGTGGGGCCGCAGCCATGCGATGTGGCTGTCCGTGGAGCGGCGCGAGGCGGTAATAGACTTCCAGTGTCAAGGCGGCCATGGCAGTCGCGTATACGCGACCTCCGTGTCGGCCCCACACGCGGTCGGGTTCCCAACTCCCGTCGAGCGGTCCGCCCGACCGATGCTGGAGGGGGAGAAGCACGGCCTGCAGTCGTGCGTTCCAGATGTCCCACTGCGGGCCACCTGCGTGGAACGACGCCAGCGCGGCGTAGTACCAGGCATAGATGTCGTAGGCCGACGAGCCTGGGGCCGACCGCGACAGGACGGCGAGCGCCTCGCCTACAGCCGGATGGTCGGAAGGCATCCCCAGGAGCAGGCGGCAAAAGAGGGCTTCCGATGTCATCGCCAGACTCGGCCGTTCGCCGGGCCGGTAGGAGGCGAGGCCGCCAGCCGACCCCGACGAGACACTCGCGAGAAATGACCGTGCTCCGGCTTCCGCTGCGTCGAAGCCGCCGAGCCCGCCCTTCCGCGACGAATAGAGGGCCATGACCTGCCATCCCAGTTGGCTCGTATCGCCGCGATCGCCGACGGCATACCGCCAGCCTCCCGTATGTGGATGCTGCATCGCGAGCGTGTGGCGGATGCCGCGATCGAGCACTGGCCTGAGTGCGTCGTCGCCGCTCATAGAAAGGCACTCGGCGACGGCGATCGATGCCATTCCGTGGCAATAGAGCGCGGCGAAAAACTCAGCATCGCCGGCGAGGGAACCGTCTGGCCGCTGACGAGTGGCAATCGCCGCGATTCCACGTGCCACGGTGTCGGCGTATGGACCCTCGCGGTGCGTGTTGCCGGCGCCGAGGAATGCGAGCAGGGCAAGCGCGGTGACGCCGTGGTCACTCCGCGCGCCCACTTCCGGGCGATGCTGGCCGGCCGTTCCGCCGCTGGTGCCCGCGCCATGACGCGCCGCTTTCCACAGGCCGTCGCTCGACTGATGCCGCGCAAGCCACGCGAGCGCCGATTGCACCGCCTGCTCGGTTTCCTGCGAGCCTCCTCGGGCCATCGCGGCGGCTGTCCTGCGAGCGCCGACGCGGTCAGCATAGACGGCCGGGACACCTGCTGCGGCGACTTGGTCGGGGGACGATGGCGACGGTGTGTCCTCGGTTGGCTGCCCCGCTTCGGGGGCGGTATCATGCTCCTCTTCGGCGGCGATGGCGAGAAGTGGCACGAGATCGGCAGGCGGTTTGACGGACTCGCCAGCAGTGAGCGGCACGAGCAGCGGCTGAGCGTCGTCGGCGAGCGCCCCTTCAGGACCGGCCTGATTCTGCGGCGGCTCATCGTCGGTTGACGGAGCCTCAACAGCGTCGATGATGATTTCGTCTTCGCCTGGATCGTCGGCAACCACGACGACCATCGTCATGCGTCCCTCGTCTCGGGTGCCCCATGAGGCTGGTGGCATCCAACCGCCCACAAACGTGGCCACGATGCCCAGGGCGAGGTGCAAGACGACCGACAGCCCGACGCATTTTTCCATCGTGCGAGACTGCAGCCACCCCGTTCGCACCAGGACAGCGATGCCAGTCGCGGTGACGCTCGCGAGCCCTGTCACGGCAATCCAAGCCCATGGCATGGGGTTCACCGCCGAGCCGAGTCGGGTCGCGTGCGCACGGAGATGGCCACATGCCGCACGCCGGCGCCCCGGCACGCCTCGTAGATCTCAGACATCCTGCCGTGGGGCACCGCCCGCTCGCCGCGGATCATCACGGTGATATCGGGCCGCGTCGCCCTCGCTGCCGCAAGCCTGGATGCCAGTTCCTCAACGGTGACCTCGTCTGACCCCAGGCGAACCGGCCCGTCGGCCTCCACCTCGACGATCTCAGGCCGCGCGGAATCGACAACAGCCGCGCCGCCCTCTTGCGGCAGGTCCAGCTCGAACTGCCTTTCGTCGCTGGAAAATTTCGTGGCGCACATGAAGAAGATCGTGAGCACGAGGATGACGTCGATCATTGGCGCCATGTTGGGCGCCGGTTCCTCCTCGTCAGACAGCCGAAGCAACGGCATGCTTCACCCCGCAGCCCGTCGTCGCGGTTCGCCCAGCGACTCGAGGGAGATCTCATCAATCACTTGTTGACACGCCTCATCGAGCCGCATCGCCAGGCGGTCAGCCCGACTCGTGAAGTAGGCGTGCAGCACCATCGCCGGGATGGCGACGAGCAGCCCCATCGCGGTCGTAATGAGCGCCTCACCGAAGCCGCCGGCCAGGAGGTCAGGTCGCCCCATCGCGCCCGCAGCAGCGACATGGTTGAACGATTGGATTAGGCCGAAGACCGTGCCGAGAAGGCCCAGCAGTGGGCTGATCGTGGCCACGCCATTGAACACCCGTCGGTAGCGTCGAAGGTGGTTGAGCTCGCGTTCCCCGGCGTCGATAGCGGCCTGCTCGATCTCGACGGCTGGCCGGCCCCACCGGCGGATGGTCGCCGCGAAAACACGAGCGGCCGGGCTGGCGTTGATGTCGCATGCCTCGAGCGCCTTCGCGCGGTCCAGGCTCCGGTCCCGCAGCTGTGAGACAAAGCGTTCGACAAAGGTGGCCGGCACCACGGCATTGGTTCGGAGGCTCACGGCCCGCTCGATGCCGAAGACAACGAGGACGAAGGAGCAGCCCAGGAGCGGGATCATCAAGATGCCGCCCTGGCGAATCGTAGCCAGGAGATTGCCGGTCGGAATCAGCCCGTCGGTTTTCTCTGGAGCGGCTTCTGCGGCCGGGGGCACCGCCGCCATGCGGACTGGCTCACGCGAGGGCTCGGTGCTGCCGGCCCAATCACGTGGTGTTTGGGCGGTGGCGGCTGAGTGCAGGAGGGCCACGGCTGCGACGGTCACGACAACCGTCAGGCCACGATAGACCGCAGCCATCCACGGCCTGGTGCCGCGTGCAAACACCCTGGAGATCCCTCTCCTCCACGGAACCATGGCACTTCCGAATACGAGACGGCGGTGCGTTCCCTCGCCGCCGCCGATCCATCTATCGGCATGTGCGGCATTCATGCCTGCACCCTTTGGCGACGTGGCCCCTACCTGTCACGACCGCCATAACCCGCACAGCCAAAGCTTGCGGTGTGCCCTGTCGCCGAACGTTGAGACGACCGGCCAAGGGCTGCCGCGGCGTACGGTGCGCTGCCAGGCCGCCTGGATGGCGGCCGCTGCGAGGGGAGTGGCACCTTGGCTGCCACTCCGCCGAGCCAAGGCTGCCGGGGCCATGGATGGCCCGGCAGCCGTATAGATCAGAAGTTCGCGTCGGCGCCGGTGTCGACGTCACCCACCATGTGCATGTGATCGTGGTCGATGTACACCACTTCCTGGACGTCCTCGTCCACGAGTGTGTGGGGGACCGGCCAGCCGACGCGCTTCACCTCTTGGAAGTAGACCGTGCACTTATAGTGGGCGTGGTGGACCTGCACGGGGCCGACGAGTGGGAGATGCCGTGGCGGATCGATGTAGTCGGAGATTTTGGTCTTCGTGATCCGCACGTTGTTTCGCTGGATTTCAAAGAGGAAGGGCCAGTTACCCTGAACCTGTCGGGCCTTCTCGAGGGCCCGCATCACTTCGTCATCGCTCGGCTCGTCGAGGGCCTCGCAGGGGCCGCCCGGCAGGATCGGCCCAAGCACCGGAGCCCGTTCGTACCGTTCATAGTTCCAAAACTGATCTTCCTTCGCCTTCTGGACATAGGTCGGCACTGGGATCGGAATCGCGAGAGGCCCGAGATTGGGGCCCTGCGATGCAAGCCAGAAGCAGCCGCTCTGTGAGGAGGTGGCCACGGCAAGGACGAGCGCCGTTACCAGGAACCGCGTGCGGGACATCATGACTCCACTCCTCGGAAAGCGACGAAGCAAACTCTGCGGGTTGTATCGACCGGATCCGTGGGGGAACTTGCGGATTTTTCCGATCGTGCGGGGGACCGGCTGAGAGCCAAACGCCGCCGCCCTCCCGGAAGACCCGAGAGGGCGGCGTGCGGCGTGCGTTGCGACCAGGCCTAGCGGTGATGGCTATGCGTGTGTCGGTCGTCGAAGTCGATGTACCACCAGCCGTCATCCCATTCGAGCGAAACCCGCCGCCAGCCGAGCGGCACCTGCGGGTAAGGATAGAACGGGCCGATGTAAGGCCAGGCGGTCGGCGAGTACTGCGTCGGATACTGCAGGCCGGCGTAGTTGGGGTAGGCCGCGTAGCTTGGCCAGGCGTAGTTGGGCATGTGGGGACCATCGGCCCGCATTGGGACCGGCGGCATCCCGGCGCCCGTTCCAGCCATGGGCATTGGGCCACCCATCATCGGGCCGCCGGCGTATCCCTCGGGGTACTGCATGGTGCCGGGCACCATCTGTCCGTCGACCATCGGTCCGTCATAGCCCGGTGCTGGGAGGACCATCTGGCCACCCCCCATGCCGCTGGTTCGCATGGCGGTGCGTGGACCCATCGGGCCAGGCTGCCCCATCGGGCGAGCTCTTCCAGCCGCGGCAGGATTCATCCGTCCCGCAGGCTGCGTGGCCTGGGTGAGCTGCACTTGGCTTGGCGTCTCGGCGGCCTTGCTTCCGCCTGCGAAAAACAGCCCAGTCATGGCACTGAACGGATTCGTTGCCGACGGCGCGACTGCCGGGGCCGTGACCCTCGCGGGCTCAGTTGAGGCCGCGGGGGCCTGCATGCCGGCCATATTCCAGGTGGATGAGGGCATGCCGAAACCGGTCTCGGACGGTTGAGATTCGCTCGCATCAATCGCGAGCCGGTTCACCACTCGCTCCACGCCTGGCGTGCCTTCGGCGATGCCGAGCGCGGCGGCAAGCTGCTGCTGGTCAGTGACGCGACCCTCGAGCCACACGGTGCCAGACTTACTCTTCACGTTGACGCGGTAGCCGCTCAGGGCGCCCGAATCACGAAGCTGATTGGCGACGGTTGTCGCGAGATCCTCAGCCAACGCCGGCGTCGCCAGGCAGGCCGAGGCCACAACGGCCATCACGAAGGCGGTTCTCGAAATGGACATGCCTGACTCCTTGAGTTCGATCGCGTGATTCGACCAGGCCCCGCCATGGGGCTCCGCCCGTACGGGCTGCTGGTGGACCGGCATGCCTTCAACCCCGGAGTTGGCAACGCCGATCCAGCCTTGTCATCGGCCGCTGGTCGTGCCGGAGGGGAGTTTTTTTCCGGTTCTTCCGGGGATCGTGACCGTGCCGGCAACCCGGGAAGTTTGGGCTGTCTGGCCGTCACCGAGCTGGCGAGAAGTCGGCAACGGTGATGAGCGTCATGAGCGCGAGGGTGGCAGCACAGGCGGCGGCCGAGTCTGGGCCGCATTGGATCGCCATCCCGCACACGCACCCCATCACGGCGAGTGCGAATAGGCAGAGCCATTGCCCGCCTGCCTGGTGGCGCGTGCCCTCACTGAGCCGCGCGAGGCCCGCAGCCAACACCCCCAAAACCTGCACAGCGCCAAGCGCACAAAAAACGGGACTCACGGCAACAGCCAGCGGAAGCATGGGCACGAGTCCTCTGGGGGGAAACAGTCGAGCGGCAGATGGGACAACACTTAGCGGGCGGCCAGCCTCGTTGCAAAGCCAACCGTTGTCATTGGGGTCTTCCCAATCTGCCCCGTTGCCCGCAGGCTCGCTTTACTTGGGGTCGAGGAGACCGCCGAGCTTCCGCTCGAGTTCGGTGATCGACACATTGCGATCCACCACGTTCCCCTCAGCGTCCACGAGCATCATCGTGGGCAGCGCCATGATGCCCAGCGATTCAGCGAGGCGACTATCGAGCCCGCCCTGCTCGTAGATCTGAGGCCACGCGAGGGGCTTCTCGCGAAGGAACGCAACGAGGCGATTCCGATCCGTGTCGAGCGCGACACCCACGCAGGCAAACTTTTTTGGGCCGTACTTGGCGTGGAGTTCGCGGATCTGCGCCAGATCCACCTTGCAAGGCTCACAGTCGGTGGACCAAAAGTGAATCAGCACCGGTCCGCCGGTGAGCCTCGCGATCGACACGGGCTTGCCATCGACAGATCGACCCTCGAGGTCGAGGGGCTTGCCGATACTCTCGAGCCGCCGCACGGCACCGGCCGCCTTGCGGGCGTTCGGGGTGTCAGGAAAAGCGTCCGTGATCGCTGTATAGCGGCTGATCGCTTCGTCGCTACGGCCGCTAAACTCATCCCGGAAAGCGAGTTGGAGCATCGCCTCCGATGCTTCGGAGGCACGTGGGTGCGCCTCCACAAACTTCGTCAGGTCCGCGAACCATGCCTCCTGGAGCTTCTCGAAATTCGCGGCCGGCTCATCCATCCCAGCCGCATAGCGAGCCTGGATGACGCGGAAGGCAACGAAGGCGGCAAGCGAGTCGTCGTCACCCGCTTCGGCCCCGAGGCGTTCGAGCTGCGCAAGTCCATCAGGCATCAGCCCCTCCTGAACATACGCCGCGACCGTTTCCACGAGCTGCCGCTTCCAGAAATCTTGATCGGCACCGGCGGTTCCCGCCACCACTTGCTCCAGGAGCGGCACGTGCTGCGCGACAAGCACGCGACGTCCGGCCTCATCGGCTGATGCAATGGCTCCATCGAGCTCGGCCAGTTTTGTCAGGAGAGGACGGAGTTTTTCGTCGGCCGATGCGAGGGACGGTCCCGCCGATGTTCCACCGAGCATGGGAGTGAAAAATGCGGGCATGTCGGCCAAGCGGCCGTCGTCGCCCGCAAGCTGGGGCGCGTCGATCGGCCGCCAGGCGTTGCCGCAGCGGACGAGCGACCCGACAACAATTTGCACCCCCGCACCACCATCCTCGGCTAAGACGACGACGTTGTCGTATGCGATGACATCGCGGTCGACGCCAGGTGAGCCTGCGGGCAAGACGCCTGGTGCCTGGGGCACGAGCATGCTCGCCCACGAGGCATGAACGCCAATCTTTTTCTGCGTGGCAGCGAGCTTGGCGAATTGCTCGCGGGCGGCTGTGGTGCGGGCCACGAGGTCCGAGAGTCGTTCTCCGGAAAACCCAGCCGCTTCAAGGTCTTCGCGCGTTGGCAGGATGCGGACGAATGCAGCGGGATCACGGTCTCGGAGCGCATGAATTGTTTCGGCCGTGGACTCCTCGGCGGAGATCGATTTCCACGTGTCGATGGCCCCATCGCCATCGCGGTCAATGCCCCATCGGCTCCCACCCGCGTTCAGCCAGCGTGCCTCGTTTGCCTTGGTGTCCTTGGTGTTCGTGGCCATTTCCCGGAAGACCTCGACGCCGTCCTTAAAGAAGCTCCAGCGATCAACGACGCGGTCGCCGTTCGTGTCCGCGAAGGAGCGGAGGATGCGGCCGTCGGGCCGGCGGACCACGAGCGCATCGACCCCGTCGAGCTTCTCCTGCTTGATCGAGGCGCCCTCCAGTTCGTCAGCCTGCGGGCGGTCGAAGGCAACGCCCTTGTGTCGCGGCTCAAGCTTGAGGGCGTCCTCGACTGAAGGCGGGGCCGCTGGAGCCGTGGCGACCGCGAGCAGCGTGAGGCTGCAGACGGCACTTCCGAGGCCGCAACGGCGAACGATGGTCGACAGCGAATCGGCGGGCATGGACGCAGGCTCCTGGGCGGCGGACGGCAGATAGAACTGAGTCCATCAACTTAGCCAGAACGCCGTGTGGCGCCAGCGCCGATCACTCCCAATGGAGCCATAACCGGGCTGGAGGCGGTGTTTCATTCGATGCCGCGGAGCGCCCTTTGAAGCCATCTCAGCCGCTGCCTACACTACGGAATCGCGTTGGAATCGATTCTCCGCGCGCGTAGCTCAGCTGGTTAGAGCGCTACCCTGATAAGGTAGAGGTCCCAAGTTCGAATCTTGGCGCGCGCATTCTGATGGCCGCGGTCCCGGCCGCGGCACTTGGGTTATGGGAGTGCGTTCCGGTCCAAGGTCACTGGCTGGGTCCGTGGGCCCAGTCTCGGAAGTCGGTGCCAAAATCTGTCGAGCGGCCGCAGTTTATGTGTCGGGGACGTAGCTCAATTGGGAGAGCACCGCCTTTGCAAGGCGGGGGTTGTGGGTTCGACTCCCATCGTCTCCATTTCGTTTTATCCCCTCCCGCCCTTGTGCCGCTCGCCCCGCGCGGCGGTCCCCTCCTATGGCTTCAGCGCCCTCCGTGCCGACTCCCGCCCCTTCCGTCGTCCGCCGAGCCGACATCCGTAACGTCGCGATCATCGCTCACGTCGACCACGGCAAGACGACGCTCGTGGACTGCCTCCTCCGTCAGAGCGGCCAATACCGCGAAAGCCAGCTCTCGGGCGAGCGGATTCTCGACTCCAATGATCTCGAGCGAGAGCGGGGGATCACGATCCTCGCCAAAAACATCGCCATCGAGTGGCAAGGCACGAAAATCAACCTCATTGATACGCCCGGCCACGCCGACTTTGGTGGCGAAGTGGAACGAGTACTTCGGATGGCCGATGGCGCGCTCGTTCTCGTCGATGCTGCTGAGGGGCCGATGCCTCAGACGCGGTTTGTGCTCTCCAAGGCGCTCGAATGCCGGCTTCGCCCCGTGGTCGTGGTCAACAAGATTGACCGCCCCGATGCCCGTCCCCTGGAAGTGCTCGACGAGATCCTGGGACTGTTTCTTGAACTCGGTGCCGACGACGACCTGGCCGACTTCCCGTTTGTGTATGCCTCGAGCCGGGAAGGTTTTGCAAGCCATGACCCGGCCGTGCGCGAGGGCACGATGGAACCGCTGCTCAAACTCATTCTCCAGAAGATTCCCGGCCCGGCCATTGACGAGGCGGCGCCGCTGCGGATGCTCGTCACCACGCTCGACTGGTCGGACTATGTCGGCAGGATTGCCATCGGGCGGATCGAATCGGGCGTGCTTCGGAAGGCAGGCGGGATCGTTCGCTCAACTGCGGGTGGAGGGCTTGCCCCCGCGAAGGCCGTCACCGTGCAGGTGTTTGACAAGCTTGGCCGCGTTGACGTCGAAGAGGTGACCGCCGGCGATATCGCTGCCGTGAGCGGCATCGAGGATGTCGAGATCGGCGACACCATTTGTGATCCAGCCGATCCCCGGCCGTTACCGCGGCTCGCCGTGGACGAACCGACCCTCTCGATGGTGTTCGGAATCAACACATCGCCCTTGGCAGGGCGCTCCGGGAAGTTTCTCACGACCCGGCATCTCCGCGACCGTTTGGCGAAGGAACTCGAGAAGAACGTCGCGCTTCGCGTTGAGCCGATTGCGGGCACCGAGCAGTTTGCCGTGGCGGGCCGTGGCCTGCTCCACCTCTCGGTGCTCATCGAAACGATGCGTCGAGAAGGCTTTGAGATTTCGGTCGGGAAGCCGCGGGTGATCCTTCATAAGGAAGATGGCAAAACGCTCGAGCCTTTCGAGACGCTTGTTGTCGAAGTGCCCCATGACAAGTTTGGCCCAGTGATGGAGCTTGTGGGAGGCCGCCGAGGGCAACTCTCGCACATGGGCAATCGCGGCGAATTCGCCCATGCCGTCTTCTCGATTCCGGCTCGTGGCCTCATTGGCCTGCGAACGCGTGTGCTCAATGCCACGCAGGGCACGGCGATCATGCACCATCGCTTCGAGGCGTGGCGGGAGATGGAGGGCGACGTGCCCGGCCGTGCCAACGGCGTGCTGGTGTCCATGTTGCCGGGCAAGGCAGTGGCCTTCGGGCTCGATGGCCTTCAGGAACGGGCGGATCTCTTCATCGATCCGGGCGACGAGGTCTACGAGGGAATGATCGTGGGTGAGAATGCCCGCAATGACGACATGACGGTCAATCCCACGAAGGAAAAGAAGCTCACCAACATGCGGGCCAGTGGCAGTGACCGAAACATCCTGCTGAAGCCGCCGCGTCGGATGTCGCTCGAGGAGTCGCTCGAGTACATCGAAGACGACGAGCTTGTCGAAGTGACGCCAGCCGTCATCCGCCTCCGGAAGATCCTGCTGGCTGAGCACGAGCGGCGAAAGCAGGCCCGGGCAAAGGGTTGACGCCAGGGGTAATTTCTGGAAAGCCGCTATTTCCGGCTCCCGGTGTGGACGCAAAGCCGTTGAGCCGATACTGTAATGGTTCGCGCCTTGAGGGCTCGGCCGCTAGCAGGCCGTGGTCCCCGGCGAGTCATTTTCAAACCACTGATCCCATCGAGCGTTTCGGAGACTGCATGGTCAAGCTGACGGTACGGGAACGGGAGAGCATCCAGGAGGCGGTCCGCCGCTTCCGGAAACTCGTTGAGCGGAGTGGCATCAAGAAAGAGATGCGCAAGCGGGAGTTCTTCGAGAAGCCAAGTGAGACAAAGCGTCGCGCCCGCCTCCGCGCCGAACGCCGCACGAAGCGAAACCGCCTCTTGGGCGTGTGACCGCTCCTAACGCCAATCGAGCGCGACATCCAGCCATGGCGCATCGTGCGTCGGCCAGCCGGTGCTGACCCGGTCCACGCCTGTGCGAGCGATGGCTTCGGCCGTGTCTGGGCGGATTCCGCCCGATGCCTCCAAGATCACGCCGACCGCTGTGCGGTCGCGCACGGCCACGCACGCTGAGAGCTCGGGAATCGCCATGTTGTCAAGCAGGACAATGTCTGGCCTGGCGTCCAGCACGGCGCCAAGTTGATTGATCGAGTCGACTTCAATCTCCACCACCATGGAGGCAGCCCGCTCCGGTGGAAAGGCCTTGGCGAGAAACTCGCGAGCCCTTCGAACCGCGTCTGCCGGCTTGACACCTTCGGCGGCAATCGCTGCGAGGTGGTTGTCTTTGATGAGCACAGCGTCATACAGGCCAAGCCGGTGGTTCCAGCCCCCGCCCATCCGTGTGGCGTACTTGTCGAGCAGACGCCAGCCGGGCACGGTCTTGCGTGTGTCGTACACGCGACAGCCCGTGCCGGCCACGGCGTCGACCAGTTGCCGAGTGGCCGTCGCGATGCCGGAGAGTCGGCCCATGAGATTGAGGACGACGCGTTCGGCCGTGAGCACGCTGCGGGTGAGGCCGGTGAGCGTGGCGACTGGCTGACCGGCAGTGACGACCGTGCCGTCGGCGATCAGTGGCTCCAGGCGAAGGCCGGGGTCGGCGACCGTCGCAGCGACAGCCGCCGCCGGCAGTCCGGCGATGACCCCCGCCCGCCGTGCCACGACCATGAGGCTGCTCGTGGCATCGGTTGACACCAGGCACACGCTCGTCCAGTCGCACTCGTGGCCAAGGTCTTCGAGAAGCCAGCCCCGCGCGAGCGAGGTGACATGCCGAGCGAGGGAGACGTCCCACGCGAGTTGGCGAAACCCGGGCCCGGAGCTGGAATCGCGATGGTCCTGGGGGAATGCGGCCATCAAGTGGGGCTCCAGGGACGGCTGGCGACGAAGGTGTTGGGGAGGCGTATCCTATGCAAGGTGTCGCCATACCGCCCACACCCCGCCAATCGGCCGTGATGACTCAGTCGGACTCCCCTCACTCGCTCCTCCCCGCTCGGAGCCAGCCGCTCATCGCCACTCTCGTCGTGCTGGGGCTGGTCACCAGCGGCGGCGTGTACGTTGCTTCAGGAGGGTTTCGCGGCGGCCTCGTCGACGCCGATACGCCGCCGCCGATCACGAAGACCTTCACCGTCAACATCAATGCGGCCACCACCGCCGAGTTCTCTCAACTGCCAGGACTCGGGGCCATCACGGCTCAGAAGATCGTGGAGTATCGCCGCGACCACGGGCCGTTCACGAGTCACGAAGACCTGCTCGACGTACCTGGCGTGGGGCCGGTCACGCTCGATGCCTTGCGGCCGCATCTCAGGCCGATCCGAAAGCGGCGTGAGACACCATGACGACGACGGCGCTCCAGCCTGGCGTCTTCGAGCTTGTGGCCCCGTATGAGCCGGCCGGGGATCAGCCTGCCGCGATCGATTCGCTGGTACGGGGCGTGTCCGAAGGGCGGGCTTCGCAGGTGCTCATGGGCGTGACTGGCTCGGGCAAGACCTTCACGATGGCCAACGTGATCGCTCATGTGGGCCGCCCGACACTCGTTCTGTCGCACAACAAAACCCTCGCGGCCCAGCTCTATGCGGAGTTTCGGGATTTTTTTCCGCACAACGCCGTTCATTATTTCGTCAGCTATTACGACTACTACCAGCCTGAGGCCTACATCCCGCAGCGCGACATCTACATCGAAAAGGATGCCGCAATCAACAAGGAGATCGATCGGCTCCGGCTGGCAGCCACCAGTGCCCTGGTGAGCCGCCAGGATGTGGTCGTGGTCGCAAGTGTTTCGTGTATCTACGGGCTTGGTTCGCCCGATGACTACCGAGCGATGGTCATTCGCTTGGCCTCCGGCATGCCACTGTCGCGCGATGCGCTCCTCGAAAAGTTCGTCTCCATTCATTATGAGCGGGGTGACATGGCCCTCGAGCGCGGCCGGTTTCGCGTCCGGGGCGACTCCATCGACATCTGGCCTCCGTATGACGAGCTGGCCGTGAGAGTCGAGTTCTGGGGCGATGCTATCGATTCGATCTCGATCATCCATCCCACGAGCGGCGAGGTGGCAAGCCGCAAGGATGAGGTGTATTTCTACCCGGCGAGGCACTTCGTCATGCCCGAGGACCGCGTCCGCGCGGCGGTGGGAACGATTCGTACGGAGCTCGATGAGCGGCTTGAAGAACTCAAGAGCCAGGGCAAGCTCCTCGAGGCGCAACGGCTCAATGCCAGGACACGATTCGATATTGAAATGCTGCTCGAGGCAGGTTTCTGCCCCGGTATCGAGAACTACTCCCGGCCGCTCTCCGGCCGAGTGGCCGGGAGCACGCCGACGACTCTATTCGATTATTTCCCAGACGATTTTCTATTCTTCGTCGATGAGTCGCACGTCACGGTGCCGCAGGTCCGCGGCATGTATGCAGGCGACCGAAGCCGAAAGCTGACGCTCGTCGACCACGGCTTCCGGCTCCCGAGCGCCCTCGACAACCGTCCCCTCACGTTCGACGAGTGGGAGAAGCGACTGTCGCAAACGGTTTTTGTGTCGGCGACTCCGGGGCCGTGGGAGTTGGCTCGCACCGGCGGTGAAGTGGTGGAGCAGGTGATTCGTCCCACAGGCCTCCTCGACCCTGTGATCGAGATCGTGCCAGCGAAACAGCAGGTGGTGCACCTCGCTGGAGAAATCAACAAGGTGGTGGCATCAGGCCAGCGGGTGCTTGTGACCACGCTCACGAAGAAGCATGCGGAGGACCTCACGGCCTACTTTCAGGAGCGAAAAGTTCGCTGCCGCTGGCTTCACAGTGAGCTCGATGCCTTCGAACGGGTCGAGCTTCTCCACGACCTGCGAGCTGGAAAATTTGACGTGCTCGTCGGTGTGAATCTGCTTCGCGAGGGGCTCGATCTGCCGGAGGTGTCGCTCGTCGCGATCCTCGATGCCGACAAGGAAGGGTTTTTGCGAAGCGAGACATCGCTCATGCAGACGATCGGGCGCTCGGCTCGGAATGTCGACGCCCGTGTGATCCTCTATGCCGATACCGTCACCGAGTCGATGCGGCAGGCCGTCGATGAGACCCGCCGCCGCCGTGCACTTCAGGAGGATTACAACCGCGAGCACGGGATCACCCCCGAGACGATCCGCAAGGAACTCCGCGCCGGGATCGAAGCGGAGGCAGCCTCGCGGGCAATCGCCTTTGAGGCTGTGGGCCAGGGGGACGACGATCGTCAACGGCAGGAGGAGCTCCTCGAACAGCTCGAGTCGGACATGATGGAGGCCGCCGCTGCGCTCGATTTCGAGCGTGCCGCACGAATCAGGGACGAGATTGCTGCCCTTCGCGAGGGGCGTGGGCGAGACGGTCAGCGAGGGCGCGGCCGTCGGGGTGGCGGCGGTCCCGGGCGAATCCCTCGCCCCAAGCAGATGTGACGGGGCCTTCTGAACGAAGAAGACGTCCGCCGCCTTCTTGAGATCCAGGACCGCGAGCGGCAACTCATCGCCTACGATGTTCACGACGGCCACGGTTTTGATCCCGCGCGCGTTTCGGAAGACCGCTTTGGACTAGAGGGCATTCGTCGGCGGGCACGGCTCTTGGGTGGCGAGGCGTGGGTCGAGTCGGAGCAGGGGCGAGGCACGGCGAATGACGTCGTCTTGCCTGCATCACCTGATTCGCAGAGTTGATTGGATCAGCCTGCCTTTTGCATCGACTCGAGCGAACGGCCGAGCCGGCGGCGTCCCTTACCCTCGGTCGACTCGATGATGGTCGGATCACTCTTCACCGCAAGACGGTCGCGGAGTGACTGGGCAAGCGTGGCCCCAAAATCCTCCTCGCGGCTTCGGTTTCCGATGTCCTCGACGGCGTCTACAAAGCCGAGCACCACGGCTTCACGAACACCTTCACGCACCCAGTGAAAAAAGCCCATTGCCGTCCCTCCCAGTCGTGCACCCATTCGTGCCGGCGCGTGCCGACCCGCTGGAAGTGATATCGGCTGGGCAGGCCGCGGCCTACACGCCAGTGATTGCTGGACGGGCCCCGGATTCTGGGAAGGCTATGCCGGCTTGTCAGCAGGTTGCCGGCGCACGCAGACAAGGCAGATGTCGTCGGCCACGGCGGCGCCGGCCACGTGCCGCTCGACATCCGCCAAGATCTCGCGGCCAATATCGCTTGCCGACGGTGCGGCGCCCGCCATGACTTTCTCGAGTTGTTCGAGCCCGTAGCAGGTGGCGTCGTGATTCATCGCCTCGGTGACGCCGTCGGTGCACATGAGGATGGCGCTTGCAGGTGGAAGCTCGACCGTGCACGATCGGAACTCATGCCCCGCATGCATTCCGAGCGGGAGGCCACCGAGGTCACCGGCCACTTGGCGAACGCCGTCGGCATCGCGGAGAAAGACGGGCAGATGCCCAGCATTGCAGATTTCGACCGTATGTTGGCTCGGATCCATGACCGCGACCACGAGGGTCGCGAAGCGGTCGTCCCAGCCGCCTCTGAGGAAGCTCTCGTTTACGAGCGACACTGCCCGAGCGAGGTTGGGCTCGCTGGCAAGGCAGTAGCGGATATCGGCCGAGAGCGCTGCCATCAAAAGCGCGGCAGCGACACCCTTGCCGGAGACATCAGCGAGGACCACGGCCATTCGTCCGCCAGCGAGGGGCACATAGCCGAAGAAGTCGCCCCCGACATGCCGGGCAGGCTCATAGAAATCAAAGATTTCGTAGCCGGGTACATCCGGTGGACGGCTCGGCAAGAGGCCCTGCTGCACACGGTGCGCCAGTTCGAGGTCGCGGGCGAGGTGCTCCCGCTCCACCCGTTCCTCGTGGGCCATGGCCTGCTCGATCGCCTGGGCTGCGTGGCCCGCAATGCCTGCAAAGACATCGAGGTCAGCATCGCTAAACCCATTCCGGAGGTCTCGGGAATCGAGTTGGAGAACGCCGAGGAGTTGGCCACCCCCATCGGTAACCGGTACGGCCATGACCGACCGGATGCAGCCCGCCATCACACTTGCCGTGGAATGGAATCGCGAGTCGGTCACCGCGTCGGCCGAGAGGATCGCCTGCCGCGAGGCGGCCACCCGATCTATGAGTGTGCGGCTCAGGCGAACGGGACTGTCATCGTTCTGTTTCATACGACGAGCGCGGACACGAAGCTTTCCGGTGGGTGGCTGCGGCAGGAGTGCGAAACCGCGGTCAGCCTGTGGGAAAACCTCGAGGAGTCCGTCGAGGAGTCGCGGCAGGACCTCGTCGACCGAGAGCGACGCGCCGATCGCACGGTTGAGACCGAGCAGAGCGCGGAGTTTCGCTTCGCTGTGCTGGCCGAACTCCGCATCGTCAGCGAGCCGCGGGATGGCAACCTGAGAGACGATCACCGCGTTGGAGTCGGCGCCCATTTCCGACTCGCCATCATCGAAGTCAATGTCGATAGCATCGGCTGTCGCCGATCGGCCTCCGCCAACGTCAGAATCGAAGAGAAGCCGCTGGCCGCAGATCGATACGATGTCACTGTCCTCCAGCCGGCGGGGGGACGTGATCCGCATATCATTGATAATCGTGCCGTTGCGGCTTCCAAGATCCTCGATGGTGACGCCTTCGTCTGTGACTTCGAGCGCCGCGTGCTGGCGGCTGACGGATGCGACATCGAGGACGATTTCACAGTCCGGGTGGCGACCGATGAGGAGTCGCCCGGGGCTCAGGGCGAGCCGTTCACCACTGCGGGTACCGTTCTGGAAGGCGAGGATGGCCACGGACAAGCACCTGCTGAGCGAATTGAGCGCGGGCACAGGCCGCGCGAGCCTGAATTGCCGCCGGCCGGCGGGCCGGGTACGCTGACGAAGTCTAGCGACACCGTTGGGGAATGGTGTAACGGTAGCACGACTGGCTCTGAACCAGTTAGTCTAGGTTCGAATCCTAGTTCCCCAGCCTTAAACCTCACTCGCCGCTAGGCTTTCTAAGGCCTTAAACCTCGCGCACCGGCAGGCTTTCTGGGCAGGTACGTGTGGTTCACCCTGCGGCATCGCGAGCCGACGACCTCGGATTCGCGGTATGCTCATGGAATGACGCGGCAAAGCGGGATTGGCGAGGCGCTTTCCTGGACAAGCCGGATCGTCGCCGTGGGGCTCGCCATGTTCCTTCCCGCGGTGGCCGGCGGATGGGCCGATGCCCGCCTCGGAACGACATTTCTCGGTCCCGTTGGGCTCGTTTTCGGGTTCATCGTTGGGCTCACATGGCTTGTTCGCATGACCCAGGGGCGGCAATCGCCATGACCGAGCGCCGCTCCGCCAATACCGGTACCACCTTCGCGGGGGCGGCCGCGCTTGTCGCCGTTCTTGTTGCCACGCTGGCCGTGGCTCTGGCCTCGAGCGGGGACGACGCAACACGCCGGCAAGCGATCTACCTGGCCGCGGCGGTTGCCGGGGCTGGTGCCTTGTCTGGCTGGTTTGTCAGTTGCTGGACTCGGGGCCGAGCGGCAGGTGTGGCCACCGCCGGCGTGTTGTCTGCGACCCTCCTGCGGCTGGGCCCGATGCTAGCGACCCTCGCATGGATCTCCTCCCAAGAAGGAGGGCTTCGGTCGGCAGGGGCAGCGGGATTCCTCGTGGCGTTCTACCTCCCGCTCCTCGCGACCGACATTGTGCTCACCCTTCTCGCGAGCCCCCGAGGCCCCCGGAACGGCGGCGCCAACGGGGTGAATTGACGAGAGTAGGCCGGTTGCCCCACACTCTCCGCAAATTCGAGAAGTTCCCCCAATCCACGCCCCGATGTCTGACCACAACCCGATCTACCACCTCAAGGACGCCTACTACTTCGAGGTGCCCAAGCCGTTGTGGCGGCAGGGTTGGACGACGCTGGAGGAGGTCCCCGGCTTTCTGAGGGCTCCGTTTGATGGGGACGGGGCGACGATGCCGAGCGTTGCCAAATTCAACGCGGCGATGGATGGGAAGATTCTCATCCCGCAGCCGTTCGGCGAGCTCGACAGCCTCTACGAGAAGAAGTCGGGCTTCTGCATCTCGAAGTACATGATCCTCGAGGTCGTGCTGGCTTCGATTCTGCTGTTCGTCTTCGCGCGGCTTGCCTCGAGACTTCGCTCGGGCGCTGCGCCGCAGGGACGGCTCGCCAACTTCTTCGAGGCGTTCATCGTCTACATCCGCGACAACATCGCCCGGCCCGCCATTGACTCCCACGACGATCACGGGCACGACGATCACTCAGAGCACCATGGCCACGCTGGCGGGCACAGCCACGCTGCCGTCATCGCCGTCCATGAAGGGGATCGATTCGTTCCGCTGCTGCTCACGCTCTTCTTCTTCGTGCTGGGCTGCAACCTGTTTGGCATGGTGCCGTGGGCGGGTTCGCCAACGGCGTCATTCTCGGTGACGCTTGCTCTGGCGAGTGTCACGTTCGGCACGGTGGTGATTGCCGGGATGGCAAAGTTTGGCGTCGTCGGCTTTTTCACGAACCAAGTGCCCAGCATGGATTTGCCGCTGCCGATGGCGATCCTCCTCAAGCCGATGATTTTCGCGATCGAGATGCTCGGCCTGTGCATTAAACATCTCATTCTGGCGGTGCGGCTCCTGGCCAATATGGTGGCGGGCCATCTCGTGCTGCTCGGAATCATGGGCCTGATCACCACGGCAGCCACCTACTCGCTGGGCATGTGGGCGACGGTGACGGGCATTAGTGTCGTGTCGAGCACGCTTTTCAGCATCCTCGAACTCTTTGTCGCGTTCCTCCAGGCCTACATTTTCACCTTTCTTTCAGCCCTCTTCATTGGCGCGGCCGTACACCACCATTAGGCTTGCCGCCATCCGGGCCCTGGGGTCCGGTCACCGTCCTTTGTCAGTTTTCGTCAACTCGTTTTCGTTCTTCACGCCCTCAGGAGTTTCACGTCGCATGATCCGTTCGCTTCTCTCCGTCCGCATGCTCGCCCCCATCGCGGCCATCGTCCTCACCGTGCTCTGTGCAGATGTCGCGTCGGCTGCCGATGCCACCACCACGGCGCAGCCGCTGATCAATCTCCCGGCGTTCGGCGTCGGCCTAACGGTCATCGGTGCCGCCTACGGCATCAGCAAGCTTGCTGCGGCCGCCTATGAGGGCATGGCTCGGCAGCCCGAGGTGGCTGGCACGATCCAGACGGCCATGATCATCGCGGCAGCCCTCATCGAGGGCTTCACGTTCTACGCCCTGTTCATCTGCTCCTCCGCGCAGTAATCAGGGCTTCTCGCTCGCCATCGGGTGGGACGGCGTCCTTGAGGACACCGTCCCGCCTCGAGTGGTGTCCTTCGTTCTTGATACTTCATGTTGCCTGATCCACACGGTCCCCTTCGCATTTTCATGAATCATCCTCGCACTCTCAGGCTTTGGTTGGTGAGTGTTGCCATCGCAGTTTTCGCGGTGTCAGCATTCGCCATTGCATCTCATGCGGCCGATGACCACGGTCATGGTCCGGCGATCGGCCATAACTTGCCTGATGGCGTGTCCCAGGAAGCGTTCGAGAGCCCGGCATGGTTTCAGACCGACCTCGCTCTCTGGACGCTCGCGGTTTTCGTGCTCCTCATGGCCCTTCTCACGAAGTTTGCCTGGAAGCCGATCATGGATGGCCTCGAGAAGCGTGAGCGAGGCATTGCCGACACAATCGCCGCAGCCCAGCGGGCCAACGACGAGGCCAAGAGCATGCTTGCTTCGTACGAACGGCGGCTGGCCGAGGCCGCCGACGAGGTGCGAGGCATGCTCGATGAGGCTCGGCGGGATGCCGAGGCCACGAAGCAGGCGATCGTCGCCGAGGCTCGGAAGGCTGCCGATGACGAGCAGGCCCGTGCCAAGCGTGAAATTGGTCTCGCCCGAGACGAGGCCCTTTCCGCGATTGCCCAGCGGGCCGGTGAGCTTGCCGTTGATGTGGCCGGCAAGTTCCTTCGCGAAAAACTCTCGGCCGATGACCAGTCGCGGTTGGTTCGCGACTCCGTGGCATCCATCCGCTCCACCCCCAGCATTAACTGATCGACCGAGCGACCTCGCATGGCTGACGCCGACTCCCAGACGGTCTTCAACCCATCCGCCGATCGGATAGCGCGAGTCTATGCCCAGGCTATCCTCGACGCTGCCGACGCGGCTGGCTGTCGCGCTGAGGTGATCGACGAGATCGGTCGCTTCGTTCGCGACGTGCTGCCATCGGTCCCACGTGCGGCGGCTGTCTTTGCCTCGCCCCGGGTATCGGCGGAGCAGAAAGAGGCAGTTGTGATTCGCGTCATGAGTGGTCGGCTTCGGCCCACGACGCTCCACGCCCTCTGCATCCTGGCCCGGCATGATCGGCTCGGAATCGTTGCGGAAGTCGCTGCCGCGACTCGCCTGCTCGATGACGAACGGGCCGGACGACGACAGGCGACGTTCACCACGGCGATGGCCCTGGCGAGCGGTGAGCAGGAGCGCATCGTCGCGGAGGTTGCAGAGCTTGTGGGCTCCACGCTCGCGCCATCCTTCGTTGTGAACCCCGACATCATTGGCGGCCTTGTCGTTCGCATCGGCGACACCGTCTACGACCAATCCATCGCCACCGGGCTTTCTCGGCTGGCAGGCAATCTGCACAGGAGAACCATTCATGAAATTCAATACGGACGAGATCGCCTCACTTCTGCGTGAGGAAATCACCCAGTTCGAGTCGGGAATCGACGTGCGCGAAGTCGGGCGGGTGCTCGAGGTTGGCGACGGCATTGCTCGCGTCTGGGGTCTTTCTGGCGTGATGGCCGGTGAGATGGTTGAGTTTCCCAGTGGGGTCACGGGCCTCGCCTTCAATCTCGAAGAAAACTCGGTCGGCGTGATCATTCTTGGCGACTACCTCAAGGTCACCGAGGGAGACGAGGTAAAAAGCACCGGCCAACTGCTCTCGGTGCCGGTCGGCGATGCCGTCATCGGCCGCGTGCTCGATCCGCTGGGCAATCCACTTGACGGGAAGGGGCCGGTGGTCACCGAGCTCAGGCGGCCTGTCGAGACACTCGCGCCTGGTATTGCCGAACGTCAGCCGGTTCGCGAGCCGCTTCAGACCGGCATCAAGACGGTTGACGCGATGACCCCGATCGGCCGTGGTCAGCGTGAGTTGATCATCGGCGACCGAAAGACTGGCAAGACGGCGATCGGCATCGACGCGATCATCAACCAGAAGAACAGTGGCGTGAAGTGTTTCTACGTCGCCGTCGGCCAGAAGGACTCCTCTGTCGCAGGGGTGATCGACGTCCTCCGCAAGCACGGCGCCATGGACTACACAACGGTAATCGTTTCCGGTGCATCCACGGCTGCGCCACTGCAATACATCGCTCCCTACTCGGGCACGGCGATGGCCGAGCACTTCATGTACAACGGCCAGCACGCCCTGATCGTCTATGACGATTTGTCGAAGCAGGCGGTGGCCTACCGGCAGCTTTCGCTCCTCATGCGGCGGCCGCCTGGCCGTGAGGCCTTCCCCGGCGACGTGTTCTACGCCCACAGCCGTTTGCTCGAGCGGTCGGCGAAGCTGTCGGCAGAGAAGGGGGGCGGTTCACTCACCAGCCTGCCCATCATCGAGACACTCGAAGGCGAGGTGTCTGCCTACATTCCGACGAACGTTATTTCGATCACCGACGGCCAGATCTACCTTCAGCCCGACTTGTTCTTCGCGGGCCAGCGGCCCGCCATGAACGTCGGTATCTCCGTCTCGCGCGTCGGTGGCGCTGCCCAGACGAAGGCCATGAAGAAGGTGGCCGGCGGCTTGCGTCTTGACCTCGCGAGCTTCCGCGAACTCGAGGCCTTTGCGCAGCTTGGTACCGACCTCGACGCGGCCACCCAGCAGCGGCTCGACCGCGGCTACCGGATGGTGGAGTTGCTCAAGCAGGGGCAGTTTGCCCCGATGGAAGTCGTGGATCAGGTCATGAGCATGTACGCCGGCACGCGTGGGCATCTCGACGATGTGCCTCGCGACCAGGTTGCCAGCTGGGAGAAGGGTTTCCTGACGTTTGTTCGGGATCAGGTTCCGGAGCTCCGGAAGCGGATCGAGGAGACCAAGGAGCTCGACGGCGAAGGCGAGCGTCAGCTCGAGGCGGCGATCGCCGAGTTCAAGCGGCAGCGGGCAGCGGCGGGTAAGCCGGCCCGTGAGACGGTCGGCGCAGGCCGCTGAAGCACAGAAACGAAACAAGGAATCAGCGGCAATGGCCAAGGCCCGAGCACTCGACCGGCGGCGGAAATCGGTGCGGAATATCCGCAAGATCACCCGCACCATGGAGCTGATCGCGACGGCGCGGTTTAAGAAGGCGATGGATCGCTCCATCGCCGCCCGTGACTACACCAAGCAGCTCGCGAAGATCCTCGGGAATATCGCGGCCGTAGGGGCGAATGTGGCTCATCCGCTGCTCGAGACTCGGCCCACAAAGCGGGCGGCGCTGCTCATCCTCACCGGGAATCGCGGACTCTGTGGCGGCTACAACGGCAATGTCGTGCGGCAGACGGCCGCGATCCTGGGCCAATGGAAGAGTGAGCACGTCACCACGAGCGTGACGGTCTCTGGCAAGCGAGGCATCGCCGCGCTCAAGTTCCGCGGCATCGAGATGGCCGAGCGTTACACGAACTTCGAGGACAAGCCGGAGTTCGCGGCCGTGGCGCCGATCGGACAGGCCTATCTCGCAGCCTACGCGGCCGGGGAGATCGACCGTCTCGATGTCTCCTACACGCGGTTTCACAGCATCGCGAAACAAGAAGCAGTCACCGAGATGCTCCTCCCTCTCACACCACCGGAGGCGACTGGGAACACAGCAGCAAAACTCGCAAGCGACGAATACGACTTTTACCCATCAGCCGAAAGCATTCTCGAGGAGCTGCTACCAGCTAGCTTCATGGCGAGGCTCTTCAAGTGCTTCCTCGATGCGGCTGTCAGTGAACAGGTGGCGCGCATGGTGGCCATGAAGGCGGCGACGGAAAACGCCGGCGGCCTCATCAAGAGTTTGTCCCGGCAATACAACCGAGCGAGGCAGTCCCAGATCACCGGCGAGATCATGGAGATCCTCGGTGGCGTGGAGGCCCTGAAACAATAGCTGGTGCGCCGAGAGGCGTAGAACGCACATTGCCGTCGATGCTGCGGACCAGAGGCCGCAGATCGTCGGTGCCCCGAATGAGAAGCGACAAAACAAATCAATCAACGTCAGGAGAAATTGGAATAGCAATGGCAACTGCAACTTCAACAGGCCGCATCACTCAGATTATCGGTTCGACGTTTGACGTCGAGTTTCCGGAGGACGCCATTCCCGCGATTTACAACGCGGTCCGTATCGATGCCGACCACAAAGGCGTGGAGCTCCATCTCGTCGGTGAGGTGCAGCAGCACCTCGGTGGTGGCAAGGTGCGGTGCGTGGCCCTGGGCAGCACCGACGGCCTGATCCGTGGCGAAGAGGTGGTCGATACCGGGGGGCCAGTTTCCGTGCCCGTGGGGAAGGCCACGCTGGGGCGGGTCTTCAATCTGCTCGGCGAGCCCATCGACAAGCGTGGCCCGGTTGAAGCCGAAGAGCGGTGGCCGATCCATCGCGATCCGCCAGCTATTTCGGAGCTCTCCACAAAGACCGAGCTCTTCGAGACCGGCATCAAGGTCATCGACCTCCTCACGCCGTTCGTCCGCGGTGGCAAGGCTGGTCTGTTCGGCGGTGCCGGCCTCGGCAAGACGGTCATTCTCACGGAGCTGATTGCCCGTATCGCTTCGGCGCACGGCGGCTATTCGGTGTTCGCCGGCGTCGGCGAGCGAACCCGCGAAGGCACCGATCTTTGGCTCGAAATGCAGGAAGCCAAGATCGGTGACACGGGCCGCAGCGTCATTGAGCAGACCTGCATGGTGTTCGGCCAAATGAACGAGCCGCCGGGAGCACGCCTCCGCGTGGCCCTCTCGGCCCTCACGATGGCCGAGTACTTCCGCGACACAACCGGCGCCGACACGCTCCTCTTCGTGGACAACATTTTCCGTTTCTCGCAGGCGGGCAGCGAGGTGAGCGCCCTCCTGGGGCGCATGCCGAGCGCGGTGGGCTACCAGCCGACGCTCGCGACGGAGATGGGCGCGCTCCAGGAGCGGATCGCGTCGACCTCGAAGGGTGCGATCACGAGCGTGCAGGCCGTGTATGTGCCGGCCGACGACCCGACCGATCCGGCACCGGCAACCGCGTTCGGCAATCTCGATGCGTTCCTCTACCTGGAACGGTCGATCTCGGAAAAGGGTATCTATCCGGCCGTTGATCCCCTCGCCTCCTCCAGCCGGATCTTGGATCCGCAGTACGTGGGCGAGCGGCATTACGCCATCGCTCGCCGTGTGCAGCGGACGCTCCAGCGGTACCGCGAGCTTCAGGACATCATTGCGATCCTCGGCGTGGATGAGCTTTCCGAAGAGGACAAGCTCATCGTGCACCGGGCCCGCCGCATGGAGCGATTCCTGTCGCAGCCCTTCCTCGTGGCCGAGGTGTTTACGGGCAAGCCGGGTGAGATCACGAGCTTGGCCGACACGATTCGGTCGTTCGAGGAGATCGCCGACGGCAAGTGGGATCATCTCCCTGAGCAGGCCTTCATGTATGTTGGCGTGATCGAGCAGGCCGAAGAGCAGGCCAAGAAGATGGCCGCCAAGTCCTGAACCGTTTTCCAGAGAAGCAACCCATGGCTGACACGAAACGTTCATCCGGCATTCGGTGCTTGGTCGTTACGCCCGAGGCGACTGTGCTCGATATCACGGCGCGGTCGATCGTCCTTCCGCTGGAGGACGGCGAGCGGGGCGTGGCGAGTGGGCATGCGCCCTTCATCGGACGGCTCGGGACAGGGGAAGTGCGGATCACATCGACCGACGGATCGGGAACGGTGCGACGGACGTTTGTCGAGGGAGGTTTCGTCGAGGTGGCGCATGATGCCGTGACCGTTATCACGCAGAGGGCCGTGCCGGCCGAAAGGCTCGATCTCGTGCGGGCTCGTGCCGATCTGACCGAAATCACGTCGCGGCCCGCGGCTGGCGACGAGGCGATCACCGCGAAACTTCGGGCCCAAAGGGCCGCCCGCGCGATGGTTCGGATTGCCGAACGAGCCCGCTAGGAGGCTGTGGAAACAGTCTCGCGCCGCAGGAAGTGGCGATCGCCGGCCGTCAACGGCGAACCGTGGCCTCGACAACGGCGGCGGCCATGTCGCCCAGGGGGACAACACGGTCCACGACCCCGAGATCGATCGCAGCCCGTGGCATGCCGTAGACCACACAGCTGGACTCATGCTCGGCCAGCGTTTTTCCACCAGCCTCGCGAATGGTCTTCATGCCAAGGGCGCCGTCACTCCCCATACCGGTCAGGAGAGCAGCCACGACATGCGGCCCCGCAGCCTCGGCCGCCGACCGAAAGAGGATGTCCACAGCCGGTCGGCAGTGATGCAGTGGAGGCGTGCGGACAAGGCGGGTACGAAATCCACCGCCGCGATGCTCGACTGCCAAGTGAACGTCGCCCGGCGCGATCACGCACTCACCCGGTCGGAGCGGCTCGTTGTCGCCCGCTTCTCGCACCCGAAGCGCCGCCAGAGTGTTGAGCCGTTCAGCCACCGCTCGCGAGAACGAGGCCGAAATGTGCTGCACGATCGCTACCGGGGGAAGCTCGACGGGTAGCAGGGGGATGATTCTGCGGAGCGCCTCGACCCCGCCGGTTGACGCACCAATGACAATGATTTGGCGATCATGCGGGGGACGGCCGGTGGCACGAATCGGTTCCGTCATTCCCGGAGATGATGTCGCGGGATGGGCCGGCCGCCGCCTGATCCGGCTCCCGGCCTCCGCAGCCGCCTTGACATGCCAGGCGAGCTGGTCAGCCAAGGCCCCGAGCGACATGGTGCCGTCTGGCTTGGCCAGGACATCCACGGCGCCCGCCTCGATCGCCTCGATGGCCGCCTGGGATCCGGCCTGGGTCAGTGAGCTGACCACCACGACCGGAAGCGGATGGTGCTTCATGAGGATTCGCAGGAAGGTCAGGCCGTCCATCCGTGGCATCTCGAGGTCGAGCGTAATCACGTCTGGATCGAGACGGGCGATCTTCTCGCGAGCGACGTATGGATCAGGGGCGGTGCCCACGACTTCGATTTCAGGATCGTGGGCGAGTGCGTCTCCAATCGCTTGGCGAACGAGTGCCGAATCGTCTACGACGAGGACACGGATGCGTCGCTTGCTGTCGGTCATGGTCAAACCCCTTACGCTGGCCGCTCGTAGACTGCCGGCCGCACCTGTCGGAGGCGGTGCCGAAGCCCGAGAAGGCTTTCCGCATGGCCCACGAAGAGACGGCCACCCGGAGCAAGCTGATCGTACAGACGCTCGATGAGCGTTTGCCGTGAAGCTTCGTCAAAGTAGATCATCACGTTCCGGCAGAAGATCACGTCCTGGCCAGCCGCCACTGGATAGTCATGCTGAAAGAGGTTGATTGCGATGGTGTGGACTCGCTGCCGAAGTTCCGGTTTGACGCGGTAGAGCCCATCCCGCTCGCCAAAGCCGCGGCGAAAGTATTGGCGTAACCAGGATGGATCAGGGAGTTGCACCCGATCAGCGTCGTAGATGCCCAGGCGGCAACGGTCGAGCATCCGCCGGGAGATGTCGGAGGCGGTGACGGTCCAGTCAAACGCTGGAGTCATCCGCTGATGTTCTGCAAGCACGATGGCTAGTGAGTACGCCTCTTCGCCCGATGCCGCGGCCGCGCACCAGACCGTAAGCGGCCGGGACGTTGCGCTGGATCGCACGGACAGTTCTGGCAGCAGTTCTCGCGCGAGAAACTCGAAGTGGGCGGGTTCACGAAAGAACGACGTGTGGTTGGTCGAAATAAGGTCGATGACCCGCTCGGCTTCGTCCACGTTCCCTGTCGCCAGCAGCCGGCAGTAGTCACCGAAACTCGAAAGCCCGAGGGTTTGAAGCCGGCCTGCGAGCCTCCCGCCCACGAACGCTCGCTTGTCTGGCCCAAGTCGGATGCGGCTCCGGCGATAGACCAAGTCGGCCAGGAACGCGTACGACCGCTCGTCGGGTTCTGTTTCTGGCGACAGCATGACGGTCCAGGGACGATGAGGATGGATATCGTACGCTTGCAGGAGGCCGTTTCGTAGGCCTTATGGATCGCCCGCCGCCGCACGATGCGGCGAGCGCCGATCATGGGAAACCTTGGCTTTCCCATCGATCGGCCAAGTGGCAAAAGGCCATGGCTGGCTTTTGCCACGGACAGCTAGAAGTCAGCGAAGTGGCGGTCCTCGGGGTCATGGGCTGCACCGGAGGGCAGCCTGTCGCCGGGCATGGGAATGCGGGGCGCGAGGTGGACCGTGCGGCTCACTGGGGCCGGCCGCGTAGCCTGATGCGCGGCTTCATGGCGACCCGTCGCGGCGGGGGCCGGACCTGCGATGACCAGAGACCGCAGCTGACCGATATGCGCCCGGACGACCGCGGTCTCACCCGAAAGATTACCCGCGGCAGCGGCGCCCTCACTGGCCTTGGCAGCGTTATCACGGGTAACCTGATCGAGTTGGGTCATGGCGATTCCTATCTGTCGAACGCCTTCGGCCTGCTCCTTGGCGGCCGTAGCGATCTCGACGACGAGTTTGTCTGCAGCGGCAATCCTGTCGGCTATGTCTCGGAGCGACTTGCCGACACCATCACAGCGAGCAGCTCCTTGACGGCTGCTTTCAATGGCAGCCTCGATCCGCTCCGCCGTCTCCCTCGCGGCCTGGGCACTGCGTTGGGCAAGGGATCGCACCTCTTCGGCAACGACTGCAAATCCGGCTCCTGCCTCGCCTGCCCGTGCGGCTTCGACGGCGGCGTTAAGGGCCAGGATATTGGTCTGGAAGGCAATCTCATCGATCTGCTTGACGATCTTCGCGACCTCTGCGCTCGTGGTTTCGATCGATCGCATCGCGGTGTTCATGGCTACCATCGTGTCGGTTCCGGTTGCCGCAGCTGCCTTGGCCTGGCTGGCGAACTCCTTCGCCTGATTCGCGTTGTCGGCGGTGCAGCGAATCATCACTGAGATCTGCTCGAGAGCCGAGCCCGTCTCGGCCACCGAAGCCCCCTGTTCCGTGCAACCGGATGCGACCGTGCGGCTCACGCCGGCTAGCTGTCCTGCTGCCTCGGCCGTGCGTGTGGCACCCTCTTCAAGCGAATCCGAGATCCCGAGCAGCGATCGGGATAACGATCGCGTGATTCCGATCGCCATGCCCACCCCGGTCAAGCTCGCCAGGCCAAGGACAATGGCGGTGATAAGGTTGCCCGTCTGGAGCTGCGCCCGTGCTGCCTTAGCCTCCCGTTCGGTCAGCTCCAGTTGGTATTCAATGGACTTGTTGAATTGCTCAAGGCAACGGTCGGCGAGCGGATTTCCGTTCGCGAGAATCAGAGCCCTTGCCTCGTCGGCGTTCCCCTTGGCGAGGATTGTTTCGGAGCGGCGAATCTCGGCGAGCAGCGCGTCGCGAGCCTCGCAGGCCCGACCAAAGAGCCTCGCGTCCTCGCCATCGCTGACGAGACGACGGTAGTTCGCGACTTCCCGATCGCCGTCGGCAATTTTCTCCTGGAGCACCTCAACCCACTTCGTGACGGCATCGGGATCAGTCGCAATGATCGCGTTGCGGATGGCCAGGAAAGCGACGAGGTTCGATTCCATGAGCCGGCTGAGCGTCGTGACCGATGGCACCAGGTTTCCGGCAAGGTATTCAACGTTGGTTGCGACACCCTGCAGGCGTACGAGCGCTGTGCCACCGACGGCCAAAGCCGCGACGATGAGCACGGCGAAGCCAGCGGCAACACGGCGGGGGATGGTCCAGGTCATCATCAGAAGGGTCCTCGAGGAGTGAATGATCAGGGCGTTGGGAGCTTTCCCAGGGAGGCATCAGTCGCGGCAATACCGTCCAGGGCGATGAGGGTTGTCACGCCGGTTGCGGCCCGGGCAAGCCCCGTGATGAATCGCGTGTCGACGGTACCACCGAAGTCGGGTGGCGGATCAATGTCGTCCTCGCCCAGCACGGCGACCTCCTCGACGGCATCCACCACAATGGCATATGGCCGCACGCCACCTGCGGCGGCTGCTACCTGAGCGACGACGATGCAGGTGCGGTCGTGGTCGGGCGCGACCGAAAGGCCAAACCGCACCCGGAGGTCGACGATTGGGATCACCCGGCCGCGGAGATTGATCACACCACGAACGTGTGGTGGCATGGCGGCCACAGGCGTGATCGGGCAGAGTCGGATGATTTCACGGACGGCCAGCACCGGGAGGCCGTAGGTCTCCGACGCGAGGCGGAAGGTGAGATACTTCCCCGGACGGGCACGGGCCAGGGGCTCCTCGGCCTGCGGCTGGAGGCGGGTTTCATTCATGGCATGTGGCGGTCAGGCCGCCGTCTCCGTAGGGGACCTAAGGCCCAGCCGAACAAGCGCGAGCGTGTCGAGAATCAAGCCGACCCGACCGTCACCGAGAATTGCCGCGCCAGCGAACGGTGTACGACCAGCGAAGAGCTCACCGAGCGGCTTGATGACCACCTCCTGCTTGCCGACGAGCTCATCGACGAGCATGCATCGTCGCTCACTGCCGGCCTCCAAGACGATCGCGATCGCCTGCGTAGCGTCGGCGATGCCCCCGGTGATCCCGAGATGGCGATCGAGCCTGATCAGCGGTACCTGCTGGCCGCGAACCCTCACCAGCTCTCCTCGGCCATGGACCGAGGAGATACCTCCGGGGAGTGGGCGGAACGATTCGCGAACCGCGAGCGCGGGGATCACGAACCGCTGTCCGGCAACGGCGACCACGAGGCCCTCGATGATGGCCAGGGTCAATGGCATGGAAAGAGTAAACGTCGTGCCTCGCCCATGGACCGAATCGACTTCCACCTTGCCACGAACGCGTTCGACGTTTCGTCGTACGACATCCAGTCCGACCCCGCGGCCAGAGAGATCACTCACTTGCGCGGCCGTGGAAAAACCTGGGGCGAAGATCAGCTCGAGGAGATCACGGCTGTCGAGGACCGCGTCTGCCGTGATGAGCCCCCGCTCGATTGCCTTCGACCGGATCCGCGATGGATCGAGCCCACGGCCGTCGTCGGAAACCCGCACCACGACGAACCCACCCTGGTGACATGCGGAGAGCGTGATCGTGCCGGCGGCCGGCTTGCCAACTGCCCCCCGTTCGGCGGGAGACTCGATCGCATGGTCGGCCGCATTGCGGATCATGTGCACCAGTGGGTCGCCGATCTCTTCGATAACGGTTCGATCAAGCTCGGTCTCCGCCCCCTCAACAATCAGCTTGATCTCCTTGCCGAGAGCGACCGCGGTGTCCCGTACGAGCCGCCCCATTTTCTGAAAAGCGCCGCGGATCGGCACCATGCGAATCGCCATGGCCGTGCGCTGGAGATCGGACGTGATCCCGCGGAGTTGCGCGAGTGAACGAGTGAGGGGGCCATCACTTCCGCCAGCCGCTTCTGCAACCATGGATTGGGCGATCACGAGCTCGCCAATGAGGTCGAGCAATCCGTCGAGCTTGGAGGTGTCCACACGCACCGATCCGCTCGATGAGGCGGCTGGTGATGGCCGTGGCGAGTCGACCGTGAGTGCCTGCGCCGGCGTTGCATGAACGACCGGCACCGCAGCAGCGGGGAGGGAAGGGGCAACGGGTGAAGCGACAGGGGGCGGCCGGCTGGGCTCGGCTGCCGAGGGCAGTGGGGCGATCGGCTTGGGCGGAAGGCGCTTCTCAGGGAGCGGTACGGTGCCGGGTGCCGAGGCCGGCGCCGACGGCATGGCCGGCTTCGCCAGAATCGCATGGACCCTGTCAATAATGGGCTGGATCGGTAAGGGGATCGTTCGCCCGGTGTCATGACCGTCGAGCTGGCGGCTTGTCTCGCCGACGTATGCGGCGACCACGTCCGCGCCGGCGAGCACGATCTCGATCGCATCACGATCGAGCGGGCGGGCACCGCGGCGGGCCGCATCGAGGAGCGATTCGAGCTCGTGGGTGAGCCGCTGGAGCACCACGAGCTTCATCACCGCGGCATTGCCTTTGAGCGTATGGAATGCACGGAACACGGTCGCGAGGGTATCGGCATCGGTAGGTGAGGCCTCGAGGACGAGCACACCCTGTTCGATTTCCTGGAGAAGCTCCTGAGCCTCGGTGCAGAACAGCTGCATCAGTTCGGCATCCCATCCTTCGGGGAGGACCGTGACCGGAAGAGCATCGCCACTGAATGTGGCAGGGCTGCGGGCGGACGGCAGCGATCCTGACGGTCTCACCGCCGCTGCAAGAGGCGGTAGCTCCGTTGGCCACGCAGGAAGTGAAACTCCCCGGGTCCAGGCGGTGGCAGCCTCGTCGAGCCACGTGTGAAAGTGTGTCATCCGCTCGACGGCTTCAGCAATGGATCCGTCGAGCCACGTCTGAGCAGCCACTACGGCGGCGACCATGTCATCCTGCGAGGTACCGCGGACCACGGTCTCGAGCTCGCCCAGAAGCGGCCGCAGCGACTGGGCGGTGCCGTCTTTCGCGGCATCAACAAATGCCAGCTCCAGCCCGATGTTGCGAAGGAGGCTTTGGATCGCGTCGAGCACTTCTTCGTGTGGCATGTTCGTCCGTCGCTGATCGTCACCTGCCCCGGGGCTTCAGGGTGGCATCCGGCAATCCTAGCTTGCATACGGCAGCCCTTCGCACGGGCCAAAAAATATGCCCGAAGTATCGATTTGCAACGGCAATTCCGGCCATGCAGCGGTTCGGGTACGTGGCGTGAAACGCGAACTAGACTTGGCGACCGGCACAGTCCTGGGGTGCCAGTGCCCACACGCTGGCTAAGGCTTTTATGAACACCCTGCAGCGTCTCAAGATCACCACGATCGGCCCGGTCGTAGGCCTTCTACTGCTTTCGTTCCTGGCCTTCTGGAATCAGTGGATACTCGGTATAGCCCGCGAGAACAGGCACGAGTCGTATCGATTGGCCAATGAGCTGCGACACAGTTCTGACGAGTTGACGCGCACCGCGCGCACCTATGTCGTGACCGGAGATCCAGCGTACGAGCTGGAGTATTGGCACATTCTCGCCGTTCGCAATGGCGAAGCGATCCGGCCAGATGGTCGCACCGTGGCACTGCGCTCGCTCATGGAAGAGCAGGGGTTCACGCAAGGTGAGCTGTCGAAACTCGAAGAGGCCGAAGGCAACTCCAATGCACTCGTCACGACCGAGACCATTGCCATGCATGCCGTCAAGGGACAGTTTGCGGATGGCCGCGGCGGGTACACCAAGGAGGGTGAGCCGGATATGGTGATGGCCGGACGGATCATGCACGATGAGAAATACCATGCCGACAAGGCGACGATCATGGGCCCGATCACCACGTTCGGACAAATGATCGATTCTCGCACAGAGGCAGAGGTGGCTTCCATCGACTGGTGGAACGATCTGCTCGCCATCCTGATGGTGTTCGTGGCGACGGTCGCGTCAGGCACGACGTGGGCGGCGCTTGCCGCGCATGGTCGTGGGCTGCGACACGCGATCGACCAGCTCGCGATCACGGCAGAGCATGTCGGAAGCGGTGCCAACGAGATCGCTGCAGGGAGCCAGTCTCTGGCCGCGGGTGCCTCCGAGCAGGTGGCCGCCGTGGAAGACATTTCGGGATCTGCTCGCGCGACGAGTGCGATGGCCACGGAGAACGCGCGGCGAACCCAGGCCGCGGCCGAAGTCGTTGGTCGGGAGGGAGATCATTTTGTCGATGCCGCCGCGCGGCTGGGTGAGATGGTGCGGGCGATGGAAGCGATCGACGAGGCGGGAGGTCGCATCTCCAAGATCAACAAAGTCATCGATGAGATCGCCTTCCAAACAAATATCCTGGCACTGAACGCCGCCGTGGAGGCAGCGCGGGCCGGCGATGCGGGGCTTGGCTTCGCCGTGGTTGCCGATGAAGTCCGAAGCCTCGCCCAGCGATCGGCGAAGGCTGCGAAAGAAACGGCCTTACTCATCGAGGAATCCATCGCACGTGCGAGTTCTGGCCGGGCCAAGGTGGCTGAGGTGGCCGCAGCGATCGACTCCCTCGCCGAACAATCAACGAAGGTGCGGGCACTCGTGGAGGCGGTTCAAGGCGGAAGCCGCGAGCAGCTCAAGGCCGTGGAACGTATTGGGTCGTCGCTCGGTCAGATCGAACAGGTCAGCCAGAGCGTCGCGGCTGCCTCAGAGCAGGGCTCCGCCTCGGCCGAGCAGCTCTCATCGCAGTCTGCGTCGCTGCTCGATGTCGTGGCGTCCATGGGGCGCATGGTGGGTCGTTAGAGGCACCGCGCGGAGTCCTTGAGGCGACTCGGGGCTCGGGGTTGCCCGTGCCACATCGCCGGACGTTCACTCCGGCCATCCATGGCCTCCGCTCGCTCGATGTTTGCAGCGCTTCGCCATCCTGGCTTCGCTTGCAAACAACGCCGGCTCTGCGGCACGGGCAACCCCTCGCGGAAGCTTCGACGTGTCCATGGATGCGAAGTTCGGCAAGGTGCCCCACCGATACGCGGCGACGCTGGATGCGTCGCTCACTTCCCGGCGGAGGCCGGGCAAGCGAGCCGGGGCCATGGATGGCCCGGCGAGCGTAAAATCAAATCTGCCAGTCGTTCGAAGGCTCGGGCGCCTCGCCCCGCATGCGGAGCTTCGGCCGCTCCAGCACGACGGTCGTATGGGGATCTACGGATCGGGTGAGCCACACGCTGCTACCGATCACGGAGTCGTGGCCGATTCGTGTGCCGCCACCCAGCACGGTCGCGTTGGCATAGATGACCACGCGATCTTCGAGCGTCGGATGCCGCTTGGTACCTCGGACAAGGTGGCCCTCGGCATCGGTTTGGAATGAGAGTGCGCCCAGTGTCACTCCCTGGTAGAGCTTCACGCGGCTTCCGATCTCGCAGGTCTCCCCGATCACAACACCGGTGCCGTGATCGATGAAGAAATGGTCACCGATCGTGGCACCGGGATGGATATCGATTCCAGTCCGCGAGTGAGCCCATTCCGCCATCATGCGTGGGATGAGCGGCACCTCGAGCCGATGTAGAAGATGGGCAAGGCGATGGATTGTGACCGCCTCGAGGCCGGGATAGCAGAAGATGATCTCGTCGAGTGTCCGTACGGCTGGGTCTCCGTCATAGGCCGCCTGAACGTCAGTGGACAGGACACGGCGGACCTCCGGAATGCGCTCCAGGAACTCGACCGCCTTGGCCTGGCCGAGGGCCTCGAAGTCGGCTTCCTCGGTGCAGCCAAGGACCGCGTCCGGAATCGGCGGGGGCTCGATCCCAGATGCCTTCGCAATCTTGCCGGCCGAAACGATATGCCGCAGGGCACGGCCGATTTGGGTCGTGAGCTTGTCATGCAGGCCGTCGATCAGGTCACCGACGTGGTACGTGACATTCCCCAGGTGCAGATTCTCTCGGCGACGGTAGCCGGGGTAGAGGATCTCCTTGAGATCCTCGCAGCAACTCACGATCGTGTCGTAGCTCGGCAGCGGGCAGTGGCCGAGATGGTGGATGGCCGGGACGTTTCGATAGGTCTCGACGATCCGTCGCGTGAGCTCGGGTAACTGCTCCTTGAGACGTACATCGGTAGCCATAGCAGTCGATCGTAGGGGGGCGTGGGAAGAGTTCGCAAACGGCCCACGGTATCGGTCGGCGGGAACCGCATGGGGAATTGAACGTTCCTGCGGGTTTTTGAGCGACGGGGCAGGGCACCCGGTCGCCGGGAGAAGCCAGGCAGGCTGGGTCGTCAGGTTTTGTCGTTGGCTGCATCGACGGCGGCCGGAATCGTGACGGCACCCTCGTACAGGGCGCGGCCGACGATGCAGCCAGCGGCGCCGGTGCCCGCCACTCGCCGAATGTCATCGGCTGAGGCGATGCCGCCCGAGGCAACGATCGGTATGGGCACCGCCCGTACCATCGCTTCAAGCGCCGGTACGTTGGGGCCCGAAAGCATGCCGTCGGTAGCGATGTCGGTAAAGACAATCGCCGCCAGCGGTAGGCTGGCGTGCCGGCGTGCAACATCACGCGCGTCAAGCGCGCTGGTCTCAAGCCAGCCGCGGACGGCCACGCAGCCATCGCGGGCATCGAGCCCGAGTACGATTCGCCCTGGGAAGGCCATGGCCATGGTCACGAGGAGGTCCGGTGATTCGATCGCGACGCTCCCGACAACCACCCGGTTGACGCCCGCCGCAAGGTACCGACTGACTGTCTCGAGCGTACGGACACCTCCACCGAGCTGACACGGCACCCCGGCCGCGGCTACCATCCGCGCGACGAGTTCGGCCTGGGTTGGCGTGCCATCTCGGGCACCGTCGAGATCGACGATGTGGAGCCGCCGCGCGCCGGAGGCCACAAACCTGCGGGCCATCGCGACCGGGTCATCGCTGAAAATTGTTTCGCGGCCATAGTCTCCTTGAAGGAGCCTCACGCACTTTCCGTCTCGCAGGTCGATCGCCGGCCAGAGTTCCATGGTCAACGGCTCCTCATGGGAACAGCCGGCGCGGTCGCCTCAAGCCACGAGGCGAGCAGCCGCATGCCAGCGGCCTGGCTTTTCTCAGGGTGAAACTGTGTCGCATACAAATTTCCACGCTGCACCGCTGCACAGAAGTGACCGCCGTAGTCGGTTATCGCAGCCACGATCGAACGGTCGGTGGGCCGAGCGTGGTACGAGTGCACGAAGTAGAAGTGCTCACCATCCGCAGACGGCCGCCAGTCACCATGCCACCGGGTGGTGTTCCAGCCCATGTGGGGCACTTTCATGCCTGATGGAATGTCAAACCGTACGACTTCGCCCGGTAGGATGCCGAGCCCGGTGTGTTGTCCGCCTTCAAAGCCCGTTTCGAAGAGCAGCTGAAGCCCCATGCAGATTCCGAGAAATGGCCGATCTTCCAGAAGATACTGGCGGATCGGCTCGACGAGCCCGCGGTCGTGGAGAGCCCGCATGGCATCGCCGAACGCTCCTACGCCTGGCAGGATGAGCCGCGAAGCCGTGGCAACGGCATCGGGGTCACTCGTGATGGTGGCCACCGCCCCACACTTCTCGAGGGCCTTTTGCACGCTCCGCAGGTTCCCGCTGCCGTAGTCGACGATCGTAAGCATGCGGCGAGTGTAAGACCGAATGCGGCAGGCTGAAAGCTGCTGCCAGAAAACGGCGACAGAGTCAGCCGTCGTTGCCAATCCGCTCGGGATAGATCACGAGCTCGACGCGGCGGTTGCGGGCTCGCCCGGCAGCCGTGGCATTTGATACCAGCGGATGATTCGAGCCGTGGGCCACAAGGAAGAGCTGGCCCTCTCGCATCGGTGTGCGAGTCGTGAGGAAGTCGAATACTGCAGCAGCCCGCGCTGCGGTGAGCTGGTGCGGCGAAGCCCAGGTCACATTCTGGAGTGGCTCGTTGTCGAGGTGTCCCTCGATGCCGATGAAGTGGCCTGGATAAACCCTCTGCAGTTCGCCGGCGATCTGCGTCAGAACCGCCGTGCCGCCGGGGAGGAGATTGGCTGTGCTGCCATCGAAGAGTCGGTCGGCTGGGATGTCGATGCGAACGACAGCTCCGTCGAATCGCGGTTCGAGGTCAGGCAGCGCCAGCTCTGCGAGCGCCGACCGCATCGTCGTCGAGGGTGTCGAGGCGGCTGCGCCCGGCGCCCCACCGGCGGTCGGTGCTGTCAGAGGCATGCCGGCGGTCCGTGCCTGCGCGAGTTGTTGCGACGTGCTTGCGAGCTGATCACGGAGCGCCGCAATCTCGTCGTGCATGACCTGCGACTCCGATTGCGAGCGGACCAGCGCAGCCTCGAGCTGGCGGCCGTCGACGTCTGCATAGGATGGAAGCAATGGCATCGCACTGGCCTGCGGCATCGTATGCGCTGGTGCAGCCACGCCAGGCGGTGGGTCAAGCACCAATGGCCCGGCCGGCGGCGCAGTCTTGAATGGATTGTTCGAGCAGCCGGCCATGAGGAGCATGGCGGTAGCAACGGCCGAAACGATGTGGCGAGGGAGACGTGGGCGCATGGCGCGATCCCGTGGGCAGGGGGGTGGGGATGGTAGGAGGCCTCGGAGGTCCGAGCAATGCCATGACATGGGGCGTTTGAGGCCCTCGAGCGTCAATCAGGATGCCTCCGACGAACCTCCTCGAAGCCGTGCCCAGGCCCAGAGAGTGATGGCAGTCAACACGATAACGAGGCTCACCACGATGGCCATTTCGAGCGGCCGGTTCAACTGGGAGCCAGCCAGTTCCCACACGGGTCGCCACGCGACGACCACAATGCCGAGGCCCATGCAGAGGCTTGGACCAAACGGAAGTTCCGTCTCGGATCGAACGACGAGTTGGGTGACGCCGTGAACAAGGCCGATGAATACCGCGATCACGCAGGCAAGAAGGCAGGCCTGCCAGCCGAGCCAGGCACCGGCCATCGCCATGAGCGTAACATCCCCAAACCCCATCGCCTCGCGACCGAGTGCCCATGAAGCGCCCGTTCGCGTGGCCCAGACAAGACCGCCCGCGACCGTGAGGCCGACGAGTGAGGCGATGAGCCCGGCCCAATGATCACCGCCGACGATCCAACTCGTAATGAGGATGCCACCACCGATGAGGCCGGCAGCCAACGGACCGTCTAGCGTCCAGCAGGAGCGGTTCTTGGGCGTCGCGGATGGTGATACATCCTCGGGGGAGGTTCCAAACCACCACCACACGAAAAATAGCACCACGGCGACAGCGAGGCCCGTCGGACCGGAGAGCCAAGAGGGAAGCACGGTGCCTGCGATACCGCCGGCCATCCCGAGCGCATCGGCTTGTACCTCGGGCGTGGCGAAGGATCGCTCGATCAACGTTGCGATCGGCGGGAGCGTGAACGGAAACAGAGCGTTCCATGCAAGGCCCGCCAGCGCGCCGGGAACCGTGATTGCGTCAGGGATGACCCGGTGCCGAAGGTCGACCCAGGCAGCAGCGGCCAAGAAGAAAAACAGGATCATGTGGCCGGCGTATCGCGGGGCGATGTCGCGTGCTGCCGCAGGGACGCCCGCCGGCAGCTGGCCCTGAGCAATCACCTCCCACCACCAGAGTGCCACGGCCGCGACCACGGTCAGGATCTCGACGGTTCGGCAGCGGCGGGCATCGCCGCGGCCCGGCTCGATGAGCCGCGACACACCCCATGTGAGGAGCCGACCAACAATCGCTGCTCCTGGCACGATGGCGATGATCATCACCGGAGAGGTGACCCATGCGTCGAGGAACTGATTACTCATGGAACGACCTCCGAGTGCGGCGCGGCAAGCCAGGCGATGATTCGATCGGCGAGCTTTCCTGGCGGATCGATGCCCGTGTCGATGACGCCGTCGGCCACCTGACGGTAGAGTGGCTCCCGCAATGAGACCGCCGCAGCGACTTCGTCCAAAACATCACCACCGGCGAGCGCAGGCCGACGGCTACGGGTGGTCGGATCGGCGGCCAAACGCGCGCGGAGCACGTCGACGGGTGCCGAGAGCCAGATCACGGGGCGTGCCCGGGCCCGCAAGAGCTCACGATTTGCGTCACGTACCACCACGCCGCCACCCGTCGCCAGCACACCCGACTCGCAATCTAGCAGTTGCTCGAGGAGCGTCGCTTCCACATCGCGAAATGCCTGCTCCCCGCGGCGGCCAACGAGGTCCGTGATCGTCATGCCCACCTCGCGTTCAAGCACCACGTCGGCATCACACCAGCCGCAGCCCAGCCGATCAGCGAGGGCGGCGGCGACCGCTGACTTGCCACTGCCACGATATCCGACGAGCGTCACGCGTGGCATGAGTTTCTGGCTGGTAGGGTGCGTGGTGAATCGGGCGTCAGGCTGGCTGTTTGGCCGATGCCGTCGCACGCTTGAGCGCCTCGCGCATGACCGACGGTGGTGGCTCAACACCGTGCCAGGTGCGAAACTGAATGGCCGCCTGGCGCACGAACATTTCGACCCCTGTCACGATCCGACAGCCCGTGGCGCGAGCTTCCTTCACGAAGAGCGTGTTCTCGGGATTGTAGACCGTGTCGAATACCACCATGTAGGGACGCAGATGTTCCCGATCAAACGGGGTGGCGTCCACGTCGGGGTGCATGCCGATTGGCGTTGCATTAATGACACAATCGTGAGGCATCCGGTGCCTGGTCGCCCAGTCAATCACCTTGCAGCCCACGTCCTCGGCCACCTGACGGCCGCGTTCGAGCGTTCGGGCCGCGATCGTGACTTCGACGCCCCGCTGCTTGAGTCCAAAGGCAATAGCCCGGGCAGCACCCCCCGCGCCCAGGACGATCGCGGTCTTCACGCCGAGGCCATCTTTTCCCGTCGCCTGTTCGCCATCCGTCAGGACGGCTTCAAGGCTCTCAACGGCTGCAATCGCGTCGGTATTGGCCGCTGCGATCCCGTCAGGTGTGAAGGTGAGCGTGTTGGCGGCGCCGATCGCCATGACGAGGTCATCCTTCTGATCACACCGGGCGAGTACCGCTTCCTTGTGTGGGATCGTCACGCTGAGACCCGCAAGCGGCCAGCGGTTGGCCGAAGCGAGAAACTCGTCAAGCTGGTCGGCAGGAACACGGAACGGCACGTAGACCGCGTCAATGCCGGCCGCCGCGCAGGCAGCATTGTGGACAACCGGGCTGAGGCTGTGTGCCACGGGGTCAGCCACCACACCGTACACCTTCGTCTGCGGGCCGAGACTGTCGTAGCGGTAGATATCCCGCATGGACTTCCAGCCGATCTGCCCAGGGGCCAACGCCCGTTCGTCGTTGAAGGTGGCGAAGATGAAGGGGGCACCGGCGCTGCCACAGAGAATCCGCGTCGGCACACCGAACTCGCCCATGCAGATGCCGACGGTAGGCACCTTCGACGCACGAACCATGTCCAGCATCCGAAGGTTGTCACTAGGACGGTTGGCCATCGTGGCGATCTTCACCACGTCGGCATCGAGCGTCGTCATCCGGGCATGGATCTCGGCGAGGTTGAGGGGTGTCCGGAGCATGTCGTGGTGGCTCACGATTCGCTTGGTCTTTCCGTACCGAGGAACCGTTCCCGCGATGTCATCTTCGAGGTCCACGAAGTCGGCGCCCTCGACGATCGCGAGTCGCAGAAGCTGCAGGCGAGCCTCCTCGGAATGTTCCCATAGGCCACCGTCACTCTTTCGGCGGCAGGTGATGATGGCGGGGCAGGGGCGTTCCTTGAGCAGCCGCTTCATTTGGACTGCCCCCTGGATATAGTCCAGCCGCAATTCGACAAGCCTAACACCGTTCTCAGCGAGGTGATGGTGCTCCGCGATGACGTGCCGATGTCGGCCACGTCCGATGCTGACACAGATCATCTTGGTTCCTTGTGAAAGTCACGTCCGGCGGAACTGGCGATCAAGATCGCGTCGCGACAGCGTCAGGGAAGTTGGCCGACCGTGGGGACAGTGGTGTGATTCTGCCACGTTTCGACGGTCACGAACGAGGGCTGCCACCTCAGCTGGCGAGAGGGGGTCGCCGGCCTTGATTGCGGCCTTGCAGGCCATGCCGTGCAAAACCTCATCGACAAGTAGGGCAGAAGAGCCACCCGAGGAGGCCGCCGCCGCGAGGCGATCAAGCACTTCCCGCACGATCTGCGCGGCCGGCGTTTGGCCCGCGAGGACCGGCTTCGAGGTCACGATCACGGTCGAGCCACCGAAGGACTCGACCCGCATGCCTGCCAGTTCAAGCGTCGCACGATGCTCGTTCACAAGCTCGATCTCGTTGGGTGCGAGATCGAGCTGTTCCGGGACAAGGAGTGGCTGGACTTCCAGACCTCCTGCTGCCACGGAAGCCTTGAGCCGCTCATACAGGAGCCGCTCGTGGAGGGCATGCTGGTCGATGACCTCGATGCCGTCAGCCGTCTCGACGACGATGTATCGGTCATGCATCTGCACGGCTAGGCCGTGGTCACGTGGAGCAATCGAGTCGATGCCGGAAGGGACCGGCGGAGCATCAGGCGGAAGCGGCGAGGAGGCGAAGTCCGCCGGAATGTCGGGCAGATCGGCCGTGTTTCCCGTGGGCATCCAGAATGGAAGGGAGGCATTCGCCCGCGTGTGCGGGAAAGCCTCCGTCGGCTGATGAGACGGGGGCACCAGTCGCGTGCCAGTTCCGCCGGCAAGAAATCGGGTTCGCAGCGCCGAGAGCACCAGGCGGTAGAGGCGGGATGGCTCGCGGAACCGGACCTCCATCTTTGCCGGATGGACGTTCACATCAACGGCATCGGGTGGGAGATCAAATCGGAGGAACGCGATCGGCTGGCGACCCGACAGAAGAAGCCCTCGGTAGGCCTCCTGGATCGCATGGAGGATCGATCGATCACGGAAGGGACGGCCGGCCACAAAGAGGTGCTGGAGACGTTGGCTTGCCATGTCGTCCTCAGGCCGGCCCACGTATCCCGAGACCGCGATCTCGCCATCGTCGGCTTCGATCTCCAGGAGTCGATCGGCGAGTTCATGGCCAAAGAGACCGGCAATCCGGTCCTGCCAGCGGGTGGCCGCAGCCAGGTCATGGACCCGCCGCGGCTTGGCCGTCGCCGAGGGCTGGTGCGCGAGTGTGAAAGCCACGCTCGGATGAGCCAGCGCCGTTCGCACAAACGCGTCGGCAGCATGGGACCATTCAGTTTGCCCCGCCCGCAGGAACGCCCGTCGCGCGGGGATGTTGCCGAAGAGCTGCCGCACCTCGACCACCGTACCCGCCGCGCAGCCATCTGGCATAACCTCGCCGATGCGGCCACCATCCACGGTAATGGCCGCCCCTGCGTGGCCCTCGGGTCTGGAGCGGATCGTCAGCCTGGCGACTTCACCGATACTCGCCAGGGCTTCGCCACGAAATCCGAGCGTGCCGATCCGGTCCAGGTCTTCCGCAGTCCGAAGCTTGCTTGTGGCATGAGGGGCAATGGCCAGTGGGAGCTCGTCGGCTGGGATGCCGCAGCCGTCATCGACGACCCGCACGAGCGCGACGCCACCCTGCTCAAGCTCGACGTCAATCCGAGATGGCCCGGCATCGAGCGCGTTCTCGATCAGCTCTTTGACGAGGCTGGCAGGCCGCTCCACCACCTCGCCGGCGGCGATGCGGTTGACCACCGCTGGCGAGAGTTTTGCAATCCGCGGCCTCGCTGCGGCAGCCTCCGCGGTGCTCATGGCAGCTTCAAGTCCTGGATCTTCCGATAGAGCGTGCGAGCTCCAATCCCGAGCAGCGCCGCTGCCTGCTCACGATTTCCACCCGTGAGCCTCAATGTCTCCGTGATGAAGAGTTTTTCGATCTCTTCGAGCGGTTTGCCCACCAGCGTGGCGATGACTGCATCCGGTCGCAGTGGCGTCTCGGCGGGAGGCACGTCGGGCTCGAGCTCGAGGGGCAGGTCATCAAGATCGAGCGTTTCGTCGCAGTCCACGACGACCATGCTCTCGACCACGTTCCGTAGTTGGCGGACGTTCCCCGGCCACGGGTAGCCCCCCAGCTTCATTCGAACCTGGAGCGACACACCCTTGATTGTCTTGTCATGACGCTTGGCAAACTGCTTGACGAAGTATTCGATGAGGAGCGGGATATCCCCGGCGCGGGCACGGAGGGGCGGGATGCCAACCGTGACAACCTTCAGCCGGTGATAGAGGTCACTCCGGAAGCTCCCTGAAGCAATACCGTCTTCGAGGTTGCGGTTCGTTGCGGAAAGAATGCGGACATTCACCTTCACGGGCGCATTCGATCCCACTCGCGTGATCTCGGCCGAGTCGAGCACCCGCAGGAGCTTGATCTGCGTGGCAATCGGCATGTCGCCCACTTCGTCGAGGAAGAGCGTGCCGCCATTGGCGTATTCAAACTTGCCCACGCGGTCACTCGAGGCGTCGGTAAAGGCACCTCTGACATGGCCGAAGAGTTCGCTTTCGAGGATGTTTTCGCTCAGGGCAGCGCAATTGAGCGCCACGAACGGCTTTGTTTTTCGCGGGCTGTTCTGATGGATGGCCTGGGCGACGAGCTCCTTGCCCGTGCCCGTCTCGCCCAGGATGAGCACCGTAGAGGACGTCGGAGCGATGCGCTTCATTCGTTCGACGAGCGCGAGCATCGGAGTACTCGAACCGATAACCCCCTCGAATCCGAATTTCTCGTCAAGGCGACGGTTGAGTTCGAGGTTTTGCCGCTTGAGGCGAACCCCCTCAGAAGCCTTTTCTACGGCGGCCCGCAGGTGGCCCAGATCGAGCGGCTTCTGGAGGTAGGTGAAGGCTCCCTGCTGCATGGCTTGGACAGCCGAGGGGATTGTGCCGTGGCCGGTGACCACGATCACCTCAGTGTCGGGAGAGGCCTGCTTGGCGCGGGCCAGGATCTCAAGGCCGCCGATGTCATTCATCATCAGATCGGTTACGACGACGTCGAACGAATCCTGTCCGATCCGCTGGGCGCCCTCGCCACCGCTGCCCACGACGGTCACATCGAGTCCGAGGCGGCCGAGTGCTTCTCCCATCGTGCGGGCGTGGACAATGTCATTGTCGACGACAAGGAGACGGACAGCAGAAGGCCCGACTGAGGCTGGGCCCGCGGGCTGAGAAGTGGCAGGCGTGGAATGCGGAGGAGACGATGGCATGAGTCGGATGGTATGGCCGGGCGAGTCGGTCAGTCCAGCGGTAGGGCGTTGCCGCCGGGGGTCATTCGTGATCCCGGACGGACGGGGGCAGCCGCGGGGGTGCCGGCAGCCAGATTGTCACTTTCGTTCCGCGGCCAGGCGCGCTTTCGACATCGATTGTTCCAGCGTGGGCCTCGATGATTTTGCGGGCAGTTGGGAGGCCGAGCCCTGAGCCACCTTGCTTCGTTGTGTAGAAGGCGCGAAACACTTTTCCCAGCGTCTCGGTATCCATGCCTGGGCCAGTATCGATCAATTCGACGAGCACACCCAGGCCAGCGGCACGGGTGCGGACCACGAGTTGCCCTCCGGCCTCCATGGCTTGGACGGCATTCAGCAGAAGGTTCAGGATCGCCGAGCGGAAGGTCTCTCGGTCGAGCCGTACGCTCGCCAACTCCGGGTCAAGGTAGCGGACAATATCGACGCCCGCCTCGTCGGCGCGGATGGCGAAAAAGTCGAGGAGTTGATCCAATTCTGTGTTGAGGTTCCCAGGCTCAGGGGAGAGAGATTCCTGGCGCGCGAAATCGAGAAAGTCTCCCAGCAGCTTCTGAAGCCGATCGCATTCCTGACGGACGAGATCGATCTTGGCTTTCGCCCGGCGGTCCCGCTGTTTCGTCGGGGACTCAGGATCTGTCTCCTCGAAATCCTCGGCGAGCAGCTCCATGGTGAGCCGGATCGTCGACAAAGGGTTGCGGATCTCGTGGGCGAGTCCGCCCACGAGCGCCGCAAACTCCGTATACGTCTCCGCGCGGGATGCCTCCCGATCGTCGTCAGCTGGCACGTGTCTGCTCCGCGCTGCTACGCGGGCCACCGAGTCGGATCACTCCGCCGGGGTTCCGCCTCCTGTTGACTCGGCAAGCTCTCGCATCGCAGCCTTGCGGCTGAGCTTGACACGGTCTTGGTCGTCGACAGCGATGACCTTGACCCGCAAGATGTCGCCTACGCGGCAGATGTCACCCACGTTGGCAACGTACTCGTCCGAGAGCTCGCTGATGTGGCACAGGCCATCCTTGCCTGGCACGAGCTCGACGAACGCGCCGAACTCTTTGACGCTCGTTACCCGGCCCTCGTAGACCCGGCCAACCTGAATCGAGGCGGTGAGGCCCTCGATCTGCGCCATGGCTGCCATCGCCCCTTCGGCATCGTGGCTGGCGACCGTGACAGTGCCGTCGTCCTCCACGTCGATGCTTGCCCCCGTGGCTTCTTGGATGGCACGGATTGTTTTGCCACCCGGGCCGATCAAGAGTCCGATCTTCTCGGGATTGATCCGCGTCCGCAACAGCCGCGGCGCCCAGATCGAGATTTCCGGCCGCGGTCGGCGAATCGCTGAGAGCATCGCCCGGAGGATCTCCAGACGGGCTTCGCGGGACTGCGTGAGGGTCGCCGCAATAATCTCTCGGGAGATGCCATTGATCTTGAGGTCGAGTTGGATGCCAGTGATGCCGTTTTGTGACCCGGCGATCTTGAAGTCCATGTCGCCGTGGTGGTCCTCGTCACCGATAATGTCGGTGAGGAGCACCCAGCGGTCCTCGCTCTCCTTGACAAGGCCCACGGAAATACCTGCCACCGGGTGACTGATCGGCACGCCGGCGGCCATGAGGCCAAGGGTGGCGCCGCAGACACTCGCCATCGAGCTCGAGCCGTTCGACTCGAGGATGTCGGAGATGACACGGATCGTGTAGGGGAACACATCCGGATCGGGAAGTACCGGCTTCACGCTTCGCTCGGCGAGCGCACCGTGGCCCATCTCACGGCGGCCAGGCCCGCGGATCGGCCGCACTTCACCCACTGAGTACGATGGGAAATAGTAGTCAAGCATGAACTTCTTCGAATACTCTTCGATAAGCCCGTCAACCCGCTGCTCGTCCCTGCCGGTGCCCAGCGTGATGGTGACAAGGGCCTGGGTCTCTCCCCGTTGAAAGAGGGCCGAGCCGTGTACCCGCGGCAGCAGGTCGACTTCGCAGTGGATTGCCCGCAGTGCCGAGTGGCCGCGACCGTCGGGTCGTGTGCCCGCAACGATCAACTCACGGATGGCCTTCTCCTGAAGGTCATGCCAGACATGGTTGAAGTCGGCCTCAGAAACCCCGCCAGCCGCTCCGGGCTTGAACTCAAACGAAGGCTCGGACGGTGCCACGGCGGCCTTCGCCCGGTCCTTGAGCGACTTCACGGCCGTGTTGCGGTCATGCTTACCCACGATGGCGCAGGCTGCCTTGAGATCGGCGTAGTGCTCGCGGGTGATCCGTTCGGTGAGGGCGGAGTAGTCCGCCAAGACATAGTCCTTCTTCGGCTTGCCGGCCTTCGCAACCAGCTCATCCTGCATCTCACAGAGAATCCGGATGATCCGGTGGCACTCGTCGAGGGCCTCAAGCATCCTGGCCTCGGGCATCTCGCGGGCAAATCCCTCGATCATGAGGACCGCAGTTTTGCTTCCCGAGACGATGAGATCGAGGTCACTTTCCTCGAGCTGGTCTACCGTTGGGAAAGGGATGAACTGGCCATTGACCTGCGCCAGCCGCACACTCCCGAGTGGGCCTTGAAAGGGCATGGACGAGATCGAAAGGGCTGCCGAGGCACCGTTCATTGCCAAAACGTCGCCGTCGTTTTGCCGGTCGCTGGCCAGGACGTTCGCCTGGATCTGCACCTCGTCGAAAAAGCCCGCTGGAAACAGTGGACGAATCGGCCGGTCCATGAGGCGGCTGGTGAGCGTCTCTTTGAGCGTCGGACGTCCTTCCCGCTTGAGGAATCCGCCGGGAAACTTTCCAGCTGCCGCAACCCGTTCACGGTAGTCGCAGGTGAGGGGAAAGAAGTCGATCCCGGCGCGGGGCGCGCCAGTCGCGCAGGCCACGAGCACCACTGTCTCGCCATAGGTGACGAGCACACTGCCCGCCGCCTGCTTGGCCAGAAATCCTGTTTCAATGGCAAGGACCTGTTCGCCAATATGTCGTTCCACGCGCTGTTTCAAGGTTCGTCTCTTCCTTCCTTCGGCCCGACGCTCGGCAGCCAAGTCTGTTTGGCGGCCCCAGAGCGCGGGCATGTGTGCTTCATCTCTGCAGTCGGAGCAACGATGCGCCGACTGACCTTGCCCAAGACCGCTCGCCGCGAGACCGCCGGAACTCCGGCACGCGGGAGAGTCGTCCAATCAACGCCATCCGCCGCCAGGGGGCGGCCGGCATCACCGCTACTTGCGGATGCCGAGCTTCTGGATGATGTCGAGGTAACGTTGCGGGGCAACCCGCTTGAGATAATCAAGAAGCCGTCGTCGACGACTCACCATCGCCAGGAGGCCTCGCCTGCTGGCGAAGTCTTTGGAATGCTTCTTGAAATGGTCGGTGAGGTGCGTGATCCGCCCAGTGAGAAGGGCGATCTGGATCTCCGCAGACCCGGTGTCGGCAGTTCCGCGCCGATGGGCACCGATCAACTCGCTCTTACGTTCTTTTGTCAGCGACATCAGCCGTTGTCTCCACCCACAACGGGTGGCATTGATTGTTGGATCGAAGGATGGCGGGAGTGTACTGGCGTCCCCAAAATTTGCAACTGGTTGCCCTGTGGGGGCCATTAGGCCGACGGGGCGTCAGGGCCCGCAGCGAGATGTTTTCCATGATTTCGGCTGGTGCCGTGGGGGGTATGAACCACATCCCATGCCAGGCCGAGCCGCTCGAGACCGACGATGGCCCAGTAGGTCGGATCGAATTCCCACCACTTGTGGCCATGGGCCGCCATCCGCTGGTGAGCGTGATGGTTGTTGTGCCAGCCCTCGCCAAAGGCGAGCAGGCCTACCCACCAGAGGTTTCGCGAGTCGTCGGTGGTCTCGTAGTTGCGGTAGCCCCATATGTGGCTCGCTGAATTTACGAACCAGGTGACGTGGAACACGATCACCATGCGAACCGCCAGGCCCCAGACGAGCCACGAGATACCGACCTCACGGCCATAGAGCGACCAGCCCGCGGCGAGCAGCGCCCCGCCGATCAGGAAATGCCACAACAGAAACGTGACATGGAGGAAGTGGACGCCCTTGTCCCTGGCGAGATCAGGCGCCCAGCGCTTTGTGTGGGCGTCAATCTCGGTCCTTGAATGATGCGGGAACAGCCAGAGCATGTGGGACCACATGCCGCCGTCGCGTGGCGAATGCGGATCGCCTTCTTGGTCGCTAAAAACATGGTGCTTGCGGTGATTCGCGACCCACACAAGCGCCGAGCCTTCGCCAGATATGCCTCCGAGCATCGCGAAAAAGAATCGCACCGGGGCGTAGGTCTGGAAGCTGCTATGGGTCAGGAGGCGGTGGTAGCCCAAGCACACCCCCAGCCCTCCGGTGACCCAGTAGAGCACGAGGCAAATCGCGAGGCCCGACCAGGAAAAGTAGAACGGCGCGGCGAGTGCTGCGAGATGAATGCCACCGATCCAAATCACAGTGGCCCAATCGAGTTGAGACCAGTCTGCCACGGGGCCCTCCCGGCGGGGCTCAGGCAGCGAGCCATCAGCCGCGGGGGCATCAAACGACGTGTCGCTCGGCAGGCCATCGGCGGGCCGCAGCGCGTCGACGTGTTCATCGAGCAGGGGTGCGGCGAGGGGCGCGGGGGTCATGGTGTGGTTCCTCGAGAGAGTGCGCGAGCGAAGCCGGGCCTCGACCGTGGGCACAACGGCATATCGTTTGTGAGAATACTGTCGCAAAAAGCCATGCTTTCTGGCAGTGGTAGCCGGTAAGATTCCGGTCTGGTCTTTGTCAAAATTGCGTCAGAATCGCCGTTCCTCCTCGGCTGGGGCAGGCCCGGGCGCCAAGGATGGCAGGACCGACAAGAGCCATGCCCCGGGGCCTGCCGTGGGGCCAAACGTCGTACCTGGCGATGAGAAGAGCCACGCGACACGGTCCGCCGTCACCAGTCCGACCGGTGCGGCCAAGAGGATTTCGCCGCGGGCGGTGGCAAGCCCACCTGGCATATGAGCCGACGGCTGGATCTGGACGCCATGGGGACCGATGGCCACGATGCAGGCGGCCTCGTCAAACACCAAAGGCTCGGCCGGTGGAACCCTTGCCGCGGCAGCGCCTGGCCGCGCAGCCAATGCCAGGACGATGCGATCGAAGAGGCGTCGTTCGACCTGGCCTCCGCCAACCGAGGCTTCGACCAGCGCGTTGATCACGCGGTTGCCCATCCATGTCAGTCGGCTGATCTCGACGGTGGCCGTGCCTGCGGCGCGATCGCCCACCGCGGCTGCCGCCGTGGCGAGGTTGATGCCGACAAGCCTTCCCCGGGCCTCGCCCTGCCAGCCGGCATTCGTGTGCGAGGCTCGGAGGGTCCCTTGCACGGTGGCTTGCTGGCCGACCGCCTCCAAGCCAGGCGACCTTCCACTGCTCGCCAAGGCCACCATGGCGAGGGGCACCGGTGTGGTGATGGTCGCATCGACCTCATAGGTGATCGCCAGATCAGGGGCGTCGGCACGGTGGCGAACGACCCGTACTTCGTCATCCGTAGTGCCTCGCCGAACGATCCGGACCGCCCTCGAGCGGTCATGCATCACACATTCGGCGCGAAGGGGCGTGGGCGGTGTGCCGGGCTCATCCCCATCGCGGGTCGCTGCATCACCCCACGAAAAATGCCCGACCTCGATGATGCATGCCCTCCTGAAACGGAGATCGTCGGTGAGCCACCGCTCAGCGAGATCGACCGCGATGGCGGCAGTTTCCGCGTCGCAGGCAAGCCACGGAATTCGTATACGGTCCTCGTTGGCCGACGACTCGACCTCCACCATCGCAAGCGCGACCGGAGACAGGCCACCGATGGATGGAATCACACAGTCGTGAGCCCGCACCACGCCTGGCCGCGGGTGCTCGAGGCGTCCGATCGACAAAGGCACCCCGAGGGCGTCCTGCCACCGTCGCTCCACCTGGGCCCGATGGGCGTCGCTTCGGAGGTGGGTAGCCCAAGCCACGAGCACGACCGTAGGCACGAGCCCCGCCGCCAGAAAAACAAGCCTGGCACGGCGGATGCGGGCGATGGAGCGGGCGATGAACATCCTTGTTCCTCAGTCGGGCGATCGTGTGGTCGCGTTAGCGGCCGCAAGCCAGATCGTGATAGAGGCTCCAGCGGGCTTTCATTTCAGCGAGACTGTCGCCGCCAAACTTGTCGACGAGAGCCTGGGCCACCGTGAAGGCCACGACGTTTTCAACAATCACGCTGCACGCACTCACGGCGCAGATATCGCTGCGTTCATAGGAAGCGTCCTCGGGCTGCTTCGTGGTGAGATGAACGCTCGCCAGTGGTTTGCGGAGCGTGCTGATCGGCTTCATGGCAGCACGGACGACAAGTGGCTGGCTATTGGTCGTGCCACCCTCGAGACCGCCGGCATTGTTCGAGGGACGGGTGTAGCCCTGGGTGGGGCCGTCGGCAGCGGAAGCGTCATAAGCGATCGGGTCATGGACCTCGGAGCCGCGGAGCCGGGCGGCCTGGAAGCCCATCCCGATCTCGACCCCCTTGATCGCTTGGACTGCCATCACGGATTGGGCCAGGAGGCCATCGAGCTTGCGGTCCCACTGGGCATGCGTTCCGAGGCCAATGGGCAGCCCTGTGACACGGGCCTCGACCACGCCCCCAAGGGTGTCGCCGTCCTTGCCGACGCGATCGATGAGGGCCTCGACCTCGGCATCCTTGTTGGGATGGAGTGAATAGATGCTGCTCGTGTCTCGAATCTGGCGCAGCTCGCCGAGCGTGCCCGGGCAGTCACCGAGCACGATGCCACCGAGCTCGGTCACCCATCCGGCAACATCGATGCCAAACGCAGCGAGCAGCTGACGGGCGAGGCCACCGGCTGCCACGCGGGCAGCCGTCTCACGTGCGCTCGCCCGCTCGAGGACGGCCCGTACTCCACCGAGGTGCTTGATGGCGCCGGCGAGATCCACATGGCCCGGTCGCGGTCGGTCAACCTCTTCGAGGCGCTCGAGCTTGGCGTCTCGATTGACAACCTCGAGTGCCAGAGGGCTTCCGAGGGTCACGCCTTTCCAGAGGCCGGAAAGGAATGTGACGGTATCGGTTTCGATCCGCTGCCGGCCACCGCGGCCGTAGCCACCTTGGCGACGCTGAAGCTCGGCATTGATGGCAGGCGCATCGACGGTGAGCCCCGCGGGAAAACCGTCGACGAGCGCGACGAGGGCAGGACCATGGGATTCACCGGCGGTCCAATATCGGAGCATGAGAGCGTGGCCAGGGGGGGGGGGAAGGCCTTTCGATTCTAGTTGCGGTGCGAGGAGAGTCCCTAGACCATTCACGCCGCACAAAGCCCGAAAAGACTGTGGAAAAGGCCGTTGTAAACCTGTTTCGTGGTCAGTTACGAAACGCCGTCCGGGAGCCGCCCTGTGAGAAGCCGACAGGCTTCCAGGTATTTCTTGCGGGTGCCGTTCACGACATCGGCCGGGAGAGCGGGTGGAGGGCTGGCCTTGTCCCAGCCGCTGCGTTCGAGCCAGTCGCGGACGAACTGTTTATCGAAAGATTCCGGCATGCGGCCCTGGCCGGTCGCGCTCGCAGGCCAGAACCGCGAGCTGTCTGGAGTGAGCACTTCATCGACCAGGATCAGGGAGCCATCGGGAAGCCGGCCCCACTCAAACTTGGTGTCGGCGAGCACGATGCCGTGAGCGGCAGCATGCTCGGCCCCGCGCCGATAGACCTCGATGCTCGTGTCGCGGAGTGTGGCCGCGAGTGTGGCACCGATCGCGGCAGCCATGACCTCGAATGATACGTTCTCATCGTGGCCGCTCACGGCTTTCGTGGCCGGCGTGAAGATTGGCTGCGGGAGCTTGTCGCCAGCGCGGAGGCCAGGAGAAAGCGGCGCGCCGCAGACGGTGCCATGCTGCTGGTATTCGGCAAGCCCCGAGCCGGCGAGCAAGCCGCGGACGACGCACTCAAAGGGAATGACCTCGGCCCGTCTGACGAGCATCGTGCGGCCGCGGAGCGGTTCACGGTCGATCGAGTCGGAGAGTTCCATCGCATCGACATCGGTCGTGAGGAGATGGTGGGCGATCGGATCAGAACCGCGTGCGAGAAGATCGAACCAGAAGGCAGAGATCGTGGTGAGCACCCTGCCTTTGTCGGGGATCGGTGTAGGGAGGATCCAGTCGAAGGCGCTGATCCGGTCGGTGCTCACGATCAAGAGCGCGTCACCGAATTGTGCCGTGCGATGGCGGTAGCAGTCACGCACCTTGCCGCGAACGGGCTCACCGAGCGGGAGGTTCGTGGTGGTAACGGGCGCTTTGCAAGACGAAGTCATGGTGCCGGTTCTACAGCGCCTGGGTTGCCCGTGCCACGTCGCCGGACGTGGCACGGGCAACTCCTCGCGGATGCTTCTTCAGCAAAAATCGCGAGACATGCGGGGCAGCGTCGCAAGGGCAGGGGGCTGAGGGAGTGGTGTGTCGCATGTCGCACTGGCTTCTCGGTCGCGAGCAGCAGCCGAGCCGATCATGGTTGTGAGTCGCGTTGCCACCACATGTACGACCGCGCCTCGTCGCTGGATACGGCCCTCGACAAGCAGCACTGCGGTACGTCGAGCGGCATGGTCGGTGGCCTTCCAGATGTCGGGGCGAACCACGATGTTGGCCGTGCCAGTTTCATCTTCGATCGTCAGGAAAATCATTCCCTTGGCGGTGGCGGGCCGCTGACGGACAAGCACGATGCCGGCCACCCGAACGCGGCGGCCCTCCGGTGTGGCGGTGGCCTCGGCGATGCATTCCACGCCGTAGGCCGCGAGCCGAGGCCTTTCGAAGACGAGCGGATGCGCCGTGAGCGAAAGGCCGCCGGTACGGTAGTCGGCGATGACTTCTTCTTGCCGCGTCATGGCCGGCAGCCCGCTTGGTTCACAGTCATCCTCGGTATCGTCGTGGTCAGCGAGCCCTTCCAGGAGTGGTCGGCTCGCCGGCTTATCGAGGCAGCGCATCGCCTCCCAGACTGCTCGGCGACGGGAGAGCCCGAGCGAACCGAGCGCCCCGGCGCGGGCTAGCTGCAAAAGCGCCTCTTGATCAAGCCTTGCCCGCCGGGCCAGGTCTCGCGGCAGTCGGAACAGTCCATCTCGCCGGGCTGTCACAATCCGCTCGGCTTCGGCCTCGCCAAGCCCGTAGACCTGCTCAAGCCCGAGCCGAATCGTCGGCTGCTGACCGTGCCCGCCATCGTGGCCTTCGAGCGTGGCGTGCCATTGGCTTACGTTTCCATCGGCTGGCAATACCTTCACACCGTGGCTGCGGGCATCGCGGACAAGCTGCGCCGGTGCATAGAACCCCATCGGCTGGCTCGCCAAGAGCGCTGCTGTGAAGGCCGCTGGATGATGGTATTTGAGCCACGCCGAGACATACACAAGGAGTGCAAAACTCGCCGCGTGTGATTCAGGGAAACCGTACTCACCAAAACCACGAATCTGGTTGAAGACCTGCTCGGCAAACTCTCTGGAGAGCCCGCGGACGAGCATGCCATCGACGAGTTTTCGGTGAAACTCGTCGATCACGCCCGGCCGACGCCAGGCTCCCATCGCCCGCCGCAACTGATCGGCCTCACCCGGCGTGAAGCCGGCCGCGACCACCGCCAGCCGCATCGCCTGCTCTTGAAAGAGAGGTACTCCGAGCGTCTTTTCCAGCACCTCGCGGATCGCATCGTTCGGATAGACGACGGCCTCCTCGCCAGATCGCCTGCGCAGGTAGGGGTGAACCATGTTTCCTTGGATAGGCCCTGGTCGCACGATCGCCACCTCGATCACGAGATCATAAAAACACCGTGGCTGCAGCCTCGGCAGCATGCTCATCTGCGCCCGGCTCTCGATCTGAAAGACGCCGATCGTGTCGGCCTGCGAGATCATCTCGTAGACAGCCGGATCCTCGGCCGGCACGGTGGCCAGCGTGAGTGCAGGGCCGCCCGCCTTCTCCACCAGATCGAAGGCCCGGCGGATCGCCGTGAGCATGCCGAGAGCGAGGCAATCGACCTTCAGGATGCCAAGCTCGTCGAGATCGTTCTTGTCCCACTGCACAATCGTGCGGCCTGGCATCGTGGCCGACTGGACGGGCGTGAGGTCGGTGAGCCGCCCTCGCGTCATCACCATGCCACCCACGTGCTGGCCGAGATGCCGAGGGAAGCCGACAAGGCTGCCGACGAGTGAGATGAGCCTCGTGCCGGTGTCGCTGGCGGGGGCGATGCCCGCCTCCACCAGCCTTGTCGGCAGTTCCTCGAGGCCATCTCCCACGTCCAGCACGGTGGAGATCGCATCGACACGATCGAGCGACAGCCCCAGTGCCTTACCCACGTCGCGGACGGCCGACCGCAGTCGGTAGGAAATCACCTCGGCCGTCATGGCTGCCCGGTCGCGGCCGTAGGTCTCGTAGATGTATTGCAGCACTTCTTCACGGCGTTGATGCTCAAAGTCGACATCGATGTCGGGAGCCTCACACCTTTCCCGGCTCACGAACCGCTCGAAGAGGACATTCATCCGAGCCGGATCGACCGATGTGATGCCCAGGCAGTAGCAGATCGCCGAGTTGGCCGCCGACCCGCGACCCTGGCAGAGAATTTTCTGTCGTCGCGCGAATCGCACAATGTCGAAAACGGTGAGAAAGTAGGCCTCGTAGCCAAGCTCGGTGACCAGCTCAAGCTCATGGGCGACAAGCCCTCGTATCTTTTCGGGAATCCCGTCGGGGTATCGCTTGTGAGCGCCTTTCCAGGCTAGGTCGGCCAAGTGTTCGGCGGCCGTGCGGCCAGGTGGCACGGTGGCCAACGGGTATTCGTATTTCAACTCATCGAGTGAGAACGTGCAGCGGGTAGCGATCTCGGCAGACCGCTCGGCGGCCCCGGGGAGGGCTGCGAACCGTTCGGCGACCCGCCACCGCTTGTGGAGATGCCGCTCGCCATTGGCTAGCAGCCTGCCGCGAATGCTTTCAACCGTGCTGCGATGCCGCACCGCCGTCAGGACATCAAAAAGCGGCAGACGGCTCCGCGCGTGGTAGCGGACATCGCCTGCCGCCACGATTGGCACACCGGTCTCTCTGGCGACGCGGCCGAACCACGCCAGCCGCTCGGCGTCATCTCCTTCGAGGGCCACTTCGGCGAGGGCGCTGAGCTGGTCACCAAAGATGTCTCGCCACGAGATGAGTTTTTCAGACATCTCTCGTAAGCGATCATTGCCACACGATCGGTTGCGGTCGAGTTGGGCGAGTGGCACACCTGCCAGCAGGCCGTGTGTGTGCTGGGCAATGTCGTCGCGCGTCAGCAGGCATTGTCCGGCAACGCGTGCCGGCGGCGAGTCGTCGTTGGTGTCATGGTCGCCATCCTGCGTGACAGCCTGGGTATACCCGTGCGTCAGCAACTGGCAGAGGTTTGCATAGCCTGCTGCATTGGCGACCCAGACGATGATCGGTGGCGCATCCACCGGTTCAAGGCATGCACCAATGACGAGCTTGAGCCCCGCCTGCTTGGCCGCCCCGTGAGCCCGCACGATTCCCGTGAGCGTGGCCCGGTCGGTGATCGCAATCGCTTCGTAGCCGAGCGAGGCAGCGGATGCGACAAGCTCCTCAGGATGCGAGGCCCCTTCGAGGAATGAAAAGTTGCTCGTGCAGTGGAGCTCGGCATACCGCGGCTGCGAGTTTGTCATTCCAAGCCCTTCGCCTCAAGCGAATACCCCGTGCAGATACCAGTCACTTTCGTGCGGTTGGCGCGGTCGGCCACCGAGCCGGCGAAACAGCCAAAACCGTGCCCCCGATTCCGTTTCCACCACGTAGTAGTCGCGGCGGACCGTTGGCCCGCGCCACCAGGCTGTCTCAATTCGCTCAGGACCGTGCGCCTTCAGGACACCGTGGACGACATCACCCAGCCGAAACCGCACTGGTGGCAAGTTTGTGTCACAGTCCTCGAGCGGAATCGGTCGCGGCGGCATCCAGACGGGCCGACTACCGATGCGTGCCAAACGATTGCTACTGCTCCGCGTGGCCACTGCGGTTGGCGGGGCAGCAAGCCAGGCGTGTTCTGGCTGGGCGTCGGCCACGAGCCGCGGCTCAAACACTGCCGGTCGGCCGAGCCGGCCAGCGAGCCGGTCGAGCAAGAGCCCCACTTCAATAGCCTGTGTTTCAGCGGTTGCCGCCGAGTGACCCTCCTCGCCGGTATCGAAGAGTGGCCGCTGCCGGCATGCCGCCGGGCCGACAGCCACGACCTCCACGGCGATTGCCTCAATCTCACGTGGCAATCTCATGCGGCCCATGCGCAGCCGCACGAGATCAACCAGATGCCGCGGCGAACTGCTCGGCCGAAACACCCCGATATCGATCACCGTTGGGGCGGCGGTGGTCATCGCGGTGGCCGTCATGGCCGATTCGAGCCGTACTTGGAGCGACAACACGCCTTCGCCCCGGGCGGCAAGCGTCGCCGTGCATCGCCCGACGAGCTGTTCAAGGAGGCTGGCCATCGCAGCTTCGTCGATCGAGGTGAGCGACAAGGGCAATTCAAAATCATGCGATGCCAGAGGAAGCTGCTCGCCGTGCGGGGGCTCGATTGGCTCAGGCCGCGCGCCTGTGAATTCGGCCAGCCGCAGGGAAACACTCGCTGGGAACCTGGCTGCCAGGCTTTTGACTGGCAGCCGCAGTGCGCCGCCGATCGTGTCGATGCCGACCTCGCGGAGCATGTCGATAGCAGGAGCCTCGAGTCGCAAGGCCGAAAGTGGTAGATCCGCGAGCACGGCCTCCGCGCCACGAGCAAGCCGCTGCACTCCAGGTGGCACGACCACCGAGCGGTTGTGACGCGAGCGACTGAATTGTCTGGTCGAGACAGACGCAATCGGCAGCGCCTTGGTCACGAGGTCGGTGTGATGGGCGGCGGCCCAGGCGGCGGCTGGGGTGTCGGCAATGGCCGTGCGGGCATGCAGGCCACGGGCAGCGAGTGTCCAGGCGGCTGTGCGGGCCAGCGATTCCTCGCCGCCAAAGAAACCGGATGTGTTTGTGACGTCGAGATGGAGACATTCTGCAGCGGTCGCGCTACCAACCGTCCTGTGGCCCGGCATCGGTGGCACCGCTTCGATACCCACGACCGGCGCAAAACGACGGCATACGCGAGCCAGTTGCGCGAGGGCTGCTGCATCAGCGGCCGGATCATCAGCATCGATCTCGGCGATGTGGCAAGCCTGTGAACCGTAGGCGAGTGCCAAGACCCCCATGGCCTCAGCCAGCGACATCCCCGGCTGGATCACAGCCCGTTGTCGTTTCGGTGGCTCGGCCCATGCCCACGATGCCACCGTCATGAGCCCGCGTGCTTCCCGGCGACAGACAAACACCGGCCGTTTTCGCCATTCGGGCCGCTCGACAAGCCGCCGCTGAACCGGCCATCGTGGGATCCAGATCGTCATGACGCGCGGCATGACACACCTCTTTTCGTGGATAGTGGCGTGTCTGCTGTGGATTTCGGCGTGTCTATCGTGGCTTCGCGATACCGTGGCAATGCAATGCTGCGGACCGCTTCGCGTGGGAGCGTCCCTTCGGTGCCGCGTGCCAGATCGAGCACGGTCTCAGTGACCCGCCCTGTGAGGCCACCGTTCCAGGCGCCACCCACTCGTTCGAGCCGCAGTCGCCGCTCGAGGAGCGTGCCCCCTGGCAGTGAAGACGCTCCTGGCAGTGAAGACGCTCCTGGCAGTGGTGATACGGCGATTTTTGCTTCGGCCCATGAGGGCTCGCTGGCAGCCGTGGCCGGTCGTATGAAGAGGCCAATCGAGCCACTCGACCGCGCCGCCAGTTGCCAGCGGCGCATCGCGGTCGTCCATGGTGAGCGTGGTCGAGATTTTTCATGTCTGCGGTCGGCCCTCGCTGCCATTCCGCAGGCCGAGCGGCCCGCCACGCCTCGCGGCCAGGCCGCCACACCTCGCGGCCAGGCTGCCACACCTCGCGGCCAGGCTGCCACACTTCGCGGCCAGGCCACCACGACTGCCACGCCGCTACACCGAAGCGCCTGGTCGATCGTCCAGATTTCGTCGTCATCGTGTGACGGACGAGCCACGATGAGGTGACGCGAATCGCCAAGCCACGGCAGCACAGCCGGTGGGTGAAACCATCCGCCACGATCCACCACAAGAATTGTCCGCGGGCCGGCCTGAGCGTCGGAGCGAATGCCGGAGGCCGTACCGGAAGCAGGCTGGGCGAGTCGGCATGCAATGGCCAGGGCCAGCGAAACTGCTCCGGCACCGCTCGCTACGTTGCCCTCATCGCCGCGTGCGAGCCATTCCACAAGGCTGCCTCGCCTGAGGCCACCGGCCGACAGGAGGGCATCGACCGCCTTGAAGCCGCTGCTGATCGCCTCCCGGGCGTCTTCTCGCCCTTCGATCTCGCCGCCGCTCGAGAGGCTGGCAGCGCTGAAGAGTGGCCGTGGGGTCGCTGCTGACAGGCTGGCGATTGTCACCATGGCTCGGCCTTTTCGCTGGACGTGGGCCGCCATCTCGCAGCCCTGACGAATGAATGTACGTGTGTACAGTATTCGGCGTCACGCGACCTGTCAAGCATGCGGCAGCACCTGCTGTCCTGGGCTCCGTGCTTCGGGCAGCATTCGGAATATGGTTTCGTAGGCGAAACTGGCTTTGAACGGGTACAACCTGCCATGCTGGCGAGGCTGATGTTGACGGCAGTGCGCGAACTCAATGGCCAAACAAGCCTCAAGAACGACTTCCGTCGCCGTCACTCGACGGTGGCTCGGTGCACGTCGAGCGTCAAGACGCCGAGTAGTTGTTCGTCGCTCATTTCGGTAAGCAGGGCTTCGCCAGGAACATCCTGACCGAGCACTTGGTCGGCGAGATCCTGCTTGGTGCGGAGCATGGCGTCGATCCGCTCTTCGAGCGTCCCGCGGCAGACGAGCTTGTGGACCAACACGTTTCGCTTCTGCCCAATCCGAAACGCCCGGTCTGTGGCCTGGTTCTCCACGGCGGGATTCCACCAGCGATCGAAATGCACGACGTGTGATGCCGCAGTGAGATTGAGCCCGGTGCCACCAGCCTTTAGCGAAATGACGAAGAATGAGACGGAGTCGTTCTCCTGAAACTCCCGCACGAGCGTCGTGCGGCGGCCCACCGGCACGCCCCCGTGAAGCACGACACCGGGACGCCCAAAGACCTCTTCGAGCCAGCCCGCCAGCGGCTCACACAGCGACTGGAACTGCGTGAATACGAGCACCTTCTCCTGACGAGCCGCGATCGGTTCGCAAATCTCCGCCAGGCGCACGAACTTTCCGCTGTCTTCAGCTGGGTAGTACCCTGCCTTCTGCCCGAGGTACTGCGCGGGATGATTACAGATCTGCTTCAGCCGCATCGTCGTCGCCAGCACGATGCCGCGACGGCGAATATCATTGCCACGCCCCGCGTCGCGCATCGCCTCGAGCTCACGCTCGAGATCATTGACCGCCTTCTGGTAGAGCGCCGCCTGCTTCCGCGAGAGACCACACTCCGACCGCATCTCCGTTTTGGCGGGCAGGTCCGGCACAATCTTCGGGTCGGTCTTGAGTCGCCGCAGGATGTACGGCTGCACGAGCCGACGGAGCGGCGCAAATCCCTCGACATCGGCCTGCTTCCCGATCCGCTTGATGAAACTCTTGAACTGGCTGGCCGAGCCGAGAAGCCCCGGGCAACAAAAATCAAACAGCGACCAGAGGTCACCGAGCTGGTTCTCAACCGGCGTGCCCGTGAGCACGATCCGCACGTCGGCACGAAGCTCCTTGACGGCCTTGGTCTGGGCCGACGACGCATTCTTGATGGCCTGCGCCTCGTCGAGCACAGCCAGCCGCCATGAAACCTCGGTGACCCAGGGCAGCTTCTTCACAAGCGCATATGTCGTGACCACGATGTCGTATCCGGCAAGTTCCCGCTCGGGGTCGGCAGCGATGCGGTCGAGCAGTTCGGCAGGAGACTCCGAACGGTGCGCGAAGAGGGCGTTCAGGTCTGGCGCGAACCGAGCCAGCTCCTGCTTCCAGTTGCCGACGAGCGACGCGGGCACCACGAGCACGCATGGCCGGTGCTTGGCCGTGCGAGCCCCTTTTTTCCCTGTGGGCCGTGCGGCAGTGCCTGCGGCAATGTCGTCACGAAGCCGCAGAAAAAGGTCGATTACCTGAATCGTTTTGCCGAGCCCCATGTCGTCGGCCAGGCAGGCGCCCAGGCCGAGCTTCGTGAGAAACCAGAGCCAGCGAACCCCATCTTCCTGGTACGGCCGAAGTTTCGTGGCCAGGCCTCGTCCGGGCTCGCAGCCTGGCCGCCCTTGCGGATCTCGCAGGGAGGCAAGCGTGTCACGCAGCCAGCCGCCTGCCGTCACATGCGACCATTCCACCACCGACTCACCTGCCGCCTCATTCGTGCCAAAATCGGCACCTGCGAGGAGCCGCATCCCCGACACAAAATCGATGCCCTGGGCATGCTCGCGTTCGAGCTGCTTCCACTGCTCGAGGGCCTCGCGAAGCCGCTGTCGGTCCACCTCGACCCAGCGGCCTCGCAGGAGCGTCAGGCTTTCGGTGCCGGCCAAGAGATCGCGGACCTCACCCTTGCTGAGCGGCTCGCCGTCGAGGGCGAGCGTGACCGAGAAGTCGAGCAAGCCGTCCACGCCGATGACAGACGGCTCACCCTCGCCCAGCCGCACCTGCACGGTCGGCCGCGGCGGGCTGCGCCGTTGCCACCAGTCGGGCACGCGCACAGCCAGGCCGCTCTCTTCCATCGCCGGCACGTCGTGCAGAAAGCGGTGGGCCTCGCCGATCGTGATGGCATGCGGCGCGAAGATGGTTCGCGAATCGAGCCACTCCCGGATGAGCGAGCTCCGCTGGGCCGCTGCCCGCACCGGGGCAAGCAGTTCCACGAGCTTGGCTTGATCGCGGCGGTCAGCGGACTCCTCGACGGCGTTGGCCAGCGGCAGGTGCTGCACCGTAGACGAGGCTGAGAGCCGGTGAGCATACGTGGCAAGAAACGCGAATGGTCGCGCCTCGTCGCGGCGGTTCTCCGCGAGATGAAACGTCACCTTACCGAGTAAATGAAGGCGAGGATCAGCCACCGCGAGTACCGCTGCGAGGCCCCCCTTCAGGCCCGCAGCGCGCTGGCAAACCGCGCTGGCGAGGTCGAACCACAGCTCGCGGAGCGTGGCCGCGCCGAGGTACTCGAGGCCATGCATCGGCGGTGCCGTCGCCATGATCACTTCGAGAGCGAGCGGGTCTGGCGGTGGCACGAGCCGCTCCATGTCGCGTCGGGACTCGGCCTCCACGAATGCCGCACGGGCTTCTTCGGTGAGGTGGCCAATGGCCGTCACGAGCCGGCGGGCCACGCTGCGAAAAAAAGCCAGCTCGGGAGTCAGGGCAATCGTGTCGGCAAGGCCCGACAGATGCAGGAGCCCTGCGGCCTGACCTTCGGAGAAGGCAGCGGCGAACCTGGCAGCCAGTTCGGGTAACACCTCCGCGACCGACGGCGCGTCCTGGTTGGCAACGGCCTCATACACGAGCCGCCCGTGGGGCGAAACTCGGAGTCGATAGAGGTCATGTTTCGCGACAGGCACAAAAGGGACCACTCGGGGATGAGCGGAAAGCGTGGCGAATTTCGGGGTGGCCTTCAAGCGGGTCCTGGTGCGAGCAACTCGTCGCCAATCCGAATGGATCGAGACAGACGGCTTTCGGTACGATTTCCCTTGAGAACTGGATCATTCGACCCCGCAGGAGGATCGCACGGATGGCTTGGCGACATTTTGGGGGCGGATGGCCGGAGTATGTGCCGGTCGGGCAACGGATTGCCCGTGCCAAGGCGCGGGCGGCCAAGCAGGCGAAGCGGGCCGGTCGGGAGCCCGAACCGGTGATGATTACGGGCCGCGGCATGGCGACCACATTCTGGGGCCAGGCTTGGTGCAAGAACCTCGAAAGTCATAGCGACATCTCGAATCGTCTTCCTCGTGGCAAGACATACGCTCGCAACGGATCGGTCACCGACCTTGCGATTACCAAGGGCCGAGTCGAGGCGGTGGTTGCCGGCTCGATGGTGTACGACGTCGCGATCTCCATTGCCTCCATCGCGCCCGAGAAGTGGCGATCGATCAAGCGGGACTGTGCCACATCGATCGGTTCGTTGATCGACCTCTTGTCGGGTCGGTTGGCCGACGACGTCATGCAGCGGCTCGTAAAGCCGGGCGACGGAATGTTTCCATCGCCACGTGAAATCAGCGTGAAGTGTAGCTGTCCCGACGGCGCGAGGATCTGCAAACACATCGCGGCGGTGTTCTACGGTGTCGGCCACCGTCTCGACACAAAGCCCGATCTCCTCTTTCTCCTGCGCGGGGTCAGTCAAACCGATCTCGTGGCGGCGGCGACCAAGGAGTCGGTGTCGCAGGCAGTTCGCGGCCAGTCGGCACACACCCTGGCCGCCGCCGATCTCTCGGCGATTTTCGGCATCGACCTGGGGGCATCGTCGGAGCCGAAAGTAATGGATCAGGCGGTCGCCCGACGCGTGAAGCCGGCGGTCCGCAAGCAGCCAGCGAAAGCCAAAGGCCCAGCAAAAACCCAGGAGCCTGTTCGCAAGTCCGCCCCGAAAAAAAAAGTGACCGCGAAGCAGAAACCATCAACCTCGCGAACGCCGATCGCTATCCGCAAGAAGGCGGGCAAGAAGCCGCGTGGCCGAACGAAGGGGAAGTGACGTTTCCCTCGCCGGAAGGTCGTCATTCGAGCACGCCCTTGCGGCATGAACCTTCAAGGTGCCCGCGGGGGCCAGAGCCGCCACAGGCCAGCGAGGCCGCTTCCGAGGACCGAGTGGACGAGCGCGGAGATGGCGCCCGGAACGGCGGCGAGTGGCTCGGTCGGGAAGTTGTTCTTGGCGAGCACGACGCCGAGGCCCGAGTTCTGCATGCCTGTCTCGATCGAGATCGTGCGGGCCACGATCGCTGGAAACCGAAACACCCACGCGAAGGCGTAGCCCACGCCAAAGCCTACTGAATGAAGCAGCACGATCGCCGCGAGGAGTGAGAGACCGCTTTCCTGCACGGCCTTGGCGTTCTGGCCGATGATGCTCCCGCAGATGAGCGCGACCGCCAGGACACTGACCAGGGGCGCTGCCGGCGTCACCTGCTTCACAACCGCGGCTGCAAACCGATTCAGAAAGATTCCAATCGCCACCGGTGCAACCACCACCTGAAACGTATCGAGAAGAAGCTTCAGCGAATCGACCTCCACGAGATGCCCTGCCAAAAGGCTCGTCAGCAGTGGTGTCAGGATCACGGCCGCGAGCGTGGAACAGGTTGTCATCGTGACCGACAGGGCGACGTCGGCCTTGGCGATGTAGGTGACCACGTTGGACGCGGTGCCGCCGGGGCAGCAGCCGACGAGAATCAGGCCGACGGCGAACGGCGAGGGGAGATCCATCAGCGTGGCGATCGCCCAGGCTGCCGTCGGCATGATTGAGAACTGGGCCACGAAACCAGCGAGTACCGCTCCCGGCCGGGACGTCACTCGTGCAAAATCGGCTGGCGCGAGCGTCATACCCATGCCGAGCATCACGACGGCCAGCCCCCAGCTAATCAGCGGGCTGAACCAAGTGAAGAGTTCAGGTTTGAGAAGCGCGAGCCCGCAGGCGCCCGCCACCCAGAACGGAAATGCGTTTGCAAGCTGCTCGAGCAATCGTGTCATCGTTGATTCGGGCTCGCTGGCTTTATTGACATCGTGCCCGGCGATCGAGCCCGAGCAAAAGATACCGTGCCGGGGCATGATAGGAGCACCATGCCTGACGGATTTGACTGCCGCCGAGCCACGCTCGAAGAGATTGTGCCCCTGCGGCATCGCATCCTTCGTGCCGGGATGCCGCTCGCGACGGCAAGCTTTGAAGGTGACGACGCCTCCGCCACGCGGCACTATGTGGCCTGCCACAAGGGCGCAGTCGTGTGCTGCCTCACGCTCGTGCCGTCTCCATGGGAGGGCCAGGCCGCCTGGCAGCTTCGCGGCATGGCCACGGATTCGGCGGTGCAGGGCAGGGGGCTTGGTCGACGACTGCTGGAGCTTGCTATCGCCGACGCCAAGCGTGACGAGCCGCAGCGCATCTTGTGGTGCAACGCCCGCACCTCCGCGATCGGTTTTTATGAGCGGCTCGGCTGGCGAGCGGTCTCCGAGCCGTTTGATGTGCCGACGGTGGGGCCGCATGTGAAAATGATCTTGGCCGCGAGTCCTGCGACTCGGCCACCCGTCGCGGGCTTCATCGCCGTGGAGATCGTGTTTCTCGTGGCGACCCATCTGCTTGGTGGCCCGCCGTGGGTAGCCATCGGCGTGCTTGCGTGCGTGATGCAGATTGCAGGCGACTTTCGGCTTCGGTCGCTGCTTGGCATCGCCCCCGCACTCGCCTGGGCTGCCATGCATCACGCCACCGGCAATCGCGAGCTCTTCTTTCCTTACTCGATGTACCTCGCGGCCCACGTGGCCGGTCAGTGTGCAGGTCGCGGATGGATGGCGGCCACGACAGCCGGGGGCATGATCGCCGTAGCGTTTCTGGCAATCCGCTGCCTTCAATCCGCGACACTCCCCGTTCTCGCCGTCGAGTTCGCAGTTGCCGCTGCGATTCTTGCGGCAGTCGTTTTCTCACTCACGGCCACTGGAAAACGGCCCGTGGCCGCTGTGGCCGTGGCAGCCCTCGCATCCTTCGCCGCGTATGCAGGTCTGGCGTTGTAAAACGCACCTGTAACAGTTTGGCCTCGCGGCCGTTGTCAGGGTGGGCATCCACGTTGGTGCAAGGAGCGAACCATGTCGACCAGCAGCGAAACGCACCTCTGGCTGCTCGAAGCGGTTGACCAATACGAAAAACCGCTCACGCGCTACGCCCGGCGTCTGCTTGGCGATTTTGATTTGGCGGCCGACGCAGTGCAGCACGCGTTTCTCGCGCTCTGTGGCGAGCCGCGGGGGCGGGTCGGTGATCGCGTGGCGCCGTGGCTGTATCGAGTATGCCGCAATCGGGCGGTGGATCATCTGCGGCGGGCCGGCCGTGAACAATCGCTCGTCGCCGATCCTGCTGCGAACACCCTCCGCGAGACCGCTGCTTTCCATGAAGACGCGAGCTCCATCGACCCGGCCATCGCCGTTGAACGGGCCGACCTGGCCTCGCGGCTCCATGAGCTTCTGCGGGATCTCCCAGCATCTCAACGAGAGACGATCGACCTCTGGTGTGAAGGATTTTCGTATCGCGAGATCGCTGCGATCAGTGGCCGCCAGGAGGGGCATGTGCGCGTGCTCGCTCACCGCGGCCTCACGGCACTGCGACAGCATCCGCTGGTCCGCCAACTGCTCGCAGAGACTCCGCACTCCACGATTGCAACCGACCACCTGCCGCTGCCCACGTCCACCTGCCACATCTCCGGGGAGAACCAGCCATGAGCTACGAGCATGACGATGTCAGCCCTGTGACAAGCCAGGAAGAGAGTGACGCGATCCTGACGGCGTACGCACTCGGCCAACTCACTGGCGCGGAGCGCGAGGCCGCTGAGGCCATGCTGGCCCAGGGCGAAGCCGAGGCCGCGCGACAGCACGTCGCAGAAGTTTCACAGTGCGCTGCCGCGCTTGCCGCCGTGCGAGAAAGCGATCTCCCGGAGCGATCAGCCGAGCTTCGCCGCGCGGTCATCGCGGCTGTTGCGAAGAGTGGAAAGCCGGTCGTGCCAGCGGTTGGGCCGGTGAAACGTCATCGGGGCATGCAGCGGCTAGCCGAAGCAGGCGTGGTCGCTGCCACGCTCGCTCTCGTGGCATTTCTCTTGTTGCCGCCTGTGCAGCGAGCGCGCGAGGTGGCGCGGCGCGTTGTTGACGCAGAGAGCGATGCTTCGGTCTCTCAGCTGCTCGGGGCATCAGGGCCTGGGACCCCTGAATCCTTCGCGTACGACGCGCGGTTCAGCGACGTGCATGGCTCAACGCCAAGTCCCGATCTTCAGCCGGAGTACGGACGTTCCGTTAAGGGTTCGGATGCGAAAGAGGGGCGTCGCCAAGGGGAGTTCAGTCAATCAGTAAACTTTCCAGACGAAGACAGTTGGCGTGAACTGACGAAGGCTCGAACCAAGTATGAAAGCGCCGACCCGTTTATCCGCACGAGGGCCGGGCAGGAGGGGCGTGAGCGATACAACCACTTCATCGAGAATCGCTTCCTCGCGCCATCCGACCATCCGCTCTCGACGTTCTCAATCGATGTCGATACCGCGTCGTATGCCAACGTGCGGCGGTTTCTCATGGGCGGTCAGCGGCCGCCGCGGGATGCCGTACGGATCGAGGAGTTCGTCAACTATTTTTCATATGGCGACCCGGCGCCCACGGGCGACGTGCCCTTCTCGGTGAATATGGAAGCGGCGGCCTGCCCGTGGCACCCGAATCACCAGATTGTTCGCATTGGCCTGGCCGGTTGCGATGTGGCCCGTGACCAGCGGCCTGCCGGCAACCTCGTGTTCCTCGTGGATGTGTCGGGCTCCATGGCCGATGGCGACAAGCTGCCGCTGGTGAAGCAATCGCTCATGATGCTCGTCGATGAGCTGACGGAGAATGATCGCGTGGCGATTGTGACGTATGCCGGTGATGCCGGCCTGCGGCTGCCGTCGACGAGCGGTGATCAGAAAGCAAAAATCCGCAAGGCGATCGAATCGCTCTCCTCCGGTGGCTCCACGCATGGCAGCGCCGGGATCACGCTGGCCTACGAACAGGCGGCGGAACGATTCATTCAGGGGGGCGCTAATCGCGTGATCCTCGCGACCGATGGCGACCTCAATGTCGGTATCACGAGCGACGACGCCCTCGTCGAGCTCATCTCGCGTATGGCGAAAGGCGGCACGTTTCTGACAGTGCTCGGCTTCGGCCAGGGTAATCTCCAAGACGAAAAAATGGAGAAGCTCGCCGATAAGGGCAATGGGGTCTACGCCTACATCGACAGTGTTCGCGAGGCTCGCAAGGTGCTTGTGGAGCAGCTCACCGGAAGTACGATCACGATCGCCAAGGACGTGAAGATTCAGGTCGAGTTCAATCCGGCCCGCGTGGCCTCGTACCGCCTTCTGGGATACGAAAACCGGGCCCTCGCTGACCGTGATTTTCGGGACGACACCAAGGACGCCGGCGAGATTGGGGCGGGTCACGGCGTGACGGCGCTCTACGAGATCAAGCTCGTTGGTGATGATACGGCGGGCGAAGTCGGAGGTGCCGAGCCGCTCAAGTATCAGCCGCAACCAAAGCCCGCCTCGCAGCCCGCTCCGGCCCCTGAGGCCGATGCCGACGTGAGCCGCGAGCTCCTTACTGTGAAGCTTCGCTACAAAGAGCCCGATGGCGACACGAGCCGGCTCATTGAAGTGCCGCTGGCTGATGCAGGGAAGGCGTTTGAAGATGCCTCGGCCGATCTGCGGTTTGCGTCAGCCGTGGCGGCATTCGGAATGATCCTCCGTGGGAGCGAGCATTCCGGTGGAGCCACACTGCCGATGGTGGGCAAGATCGCTGCGGGAGCCCTTGGCACCGATGACGGCGGCTACCGTGCCGAGTTTCTCGACCTCGTCCGCCGTGCTGAGCAGGCGCGATGACGATCGCGTAGACTGTCGGCCTTGGGTGGACTTCAGCATCCTGCACTGGTCACCCAAACACTGGTGCCCAACGTTGCCGACGCCTCTCTCGCCCACCGTACCGCAGCTCCCATTTAGAACGGGGCCGGAGCGCTGGGCGGTAGTCACGATGGCAGTCAGGCAGTCACAATTCTTGATGTCAAACAGGGAACCTCACGTGCTCACGATTTCCGGCAAGACGGCAGGGCGACGGAAGCCGCTCTTTGAAGATTTCGGCGTTCCTCTGCCGCCTGACTTTGGCGAGGGGCGAGGGCTCACGCTCCGCGACCTGATTGAGCGAGTCGTGAGTGAAGAAATCGATGCCTTCAAGAAGCGTCAGTCGGGACGGCAGCTCATCCGTTGTCTTTCCGCGGATCAGATCGAAGTCGCAGCAGAACAAGGGAAAGTCGACTCAGGTGGCCGTGCCTTGCGGCAGCACGTCGATGAAGACGCCGCCGTTGCCACGGCCTTGACCGCGTTTGAAGACGGCATCTATCTGGTCGTCATCGACGGTGAGGAACGCCGTTGCCTTGACGACCAAATCTTCCTGCAGGCCGATAGTCGCATGACGTTCATCCGGCTCGCACTCCTCGCGGGCGGCTAATTGGCGCAGGCTCCATCTTTTCAGCACAAGTTCGAGCCTTGATCCTCGTCACCTCCTTCACCCGAGGCAACGCATGCTCACCCTCGAAGTCGCCAAGGCCAGGCTGGCCGAATGGCAACTCGACCGCAGCGAAACGGATACCGATCAAGCAAATGCTCGAAGGACGCGGGTCCTTACCCGCATGCGCGGGCTTGCTGCTCCAACGCGGGCCGTGGCCTTCGCGTTGACCGGCTACTCAGAGGACGGTCAACGGCATGGCAATGACGATTGGGCGGCAGAGCGACTGGCTTTTGCAACCGCGGCGCGGCAACTGGATGAGCTGTCTCCCGATGAGCTACGTGCGGTGTTCGAGGCGTTCTTGCCGGGACTGACTCCCCTTGTCGCCGACACGTTTCAGTTCCTGAAGCGGCTCCCTTGCCAAGACTACGGAGGCAGAAAGCCGTTTCGATCGTTCCGGGATCGCCATACGGCCGTGGGGCGAGCCCGATGGCTCGACAACATGCGGCAGTCGCTCGAGATCTATCGGCCAGATATCCTGACACCAGCATGGCTTGCCGCGTGGGCGCCGTACCTGGGGCGTCATTCTCGTGCGCCATGCAACGAGGACGTGGCGTACCTCCTGGCTTCCGTGATCGATGGCGGCGGTCTCGAGGCTCACGAGGTGCTGGAGATTCTTCAGGCCTCGGCTACCAACGAACATGAGGTCGGGTCGATGGGGCGGCACGTCCCTCGGGCTCTCCTGACCTGTTCGAACCCCGATGCATGGGAGTTCATCGAAAAACTCCTCCTAGCCGCCCAGCGGCAGGAGGGACTGCGGCAAGTCATCCTGCAAACCGTCGATGAGGCTCACCCCGAGGCCTTCCGCCGGATGGTCCGGCTGATCTTGGAGCACGACCTCGTACGGTTCAGTTCGGTCGTGCAAGCCGTCAATGGTTGGGTGAGCCTGGCGTGGGATTCGGCCAGTGCCGGCGTCATCAAGAAATCGCTCGAGTCGATTCTGCTCTACCTGGATGACGAAGTCGCCCGCGACGCGGCCATCGAGGGTAAGGATGCCCAGGAGACGTTTTTTGGACTCTGGGCCGTGGCCTTTGACGATGTGGGGGCCGCGATCCAACGGGCAGCTCCTCTGGCGACGCACAAGAAAGCAGAGACGCGATTTGCGGCGGTCACTTTTCTCTGCCATGCCGGGGTGGAAGAGTGCGCAACGGCGCTGGCACAGGCTGCGAAGGACGACGACCTGCGCGTTGCTCTTTTGGCCCTGCGCGGCCTTCCGCCACTCGATGCTGAGCAAGATGCCGCGTTGATCCACGATGTCTTTGCGACCATGGAAGCTATCGTCCGGAGATTGCCGAAAGAGCCTGTGGACCTCAAGCCGCTCGTCTGGCCATGGATGAGTCTCCGCGCGGATCGCGAGAGCGTCGCGCCTCGGCTGAAAGACATGCTCGGAACACGATCACCGCTGGAGTTGGTGCCCTACTTTCCGATGCTCGGCGGCTATCACCGCGTGGCGGCATTCAATCGCATCACCGATCAGCCCTCCCTGAATGCTGCGACGCGCAAGGTGGTGGTCGATTGCACGGCCGATGCCACGCTCGGCCCTCATGCCCTGGAAGTCTTGGAGAAACTCCGGATCACACAGAACGAAGCGATCGCGATCGAGAAACTCCTGACGCGCAAGGCCGCCGATACGCGGCGCGGCGCTCTTTCGCTCCTGGTGTCTCAATCCGACGACGACGCCCAAACCTCGGCGGACCGATTGGTGGCGGCGGGGAACGTTGAACAACGACTGGGGGGCCTGGAGTTGCTACGCCTGCTGGCAGCGGCTGGCCGGAACACCGCGACGTGCCAGGAAAAGGCCGCTGCTTTCGCGAAGGGCCGCAAGAAACTCTCGAAGGAAGAACAGACACACGTCACGGCCATCGCAGACGCGAGCGATGCCAAATGGTCGCTTGATGACGCCCTGGGGCTGATGGATCCCACCGCCCTGACGCCCCGAATGCCTCCACTTCCGCAACCAGTCACGTTCTTTACAGACGCCGCATACCGCTGCATCGAATCGCTCGACGCACTGATTCACGAGCATCGTGCCGACGAGGTACGAAGCGAAGCCGAGGAGCAGCGAGAGGGTGGGGGACAGCGGGAGGGCAGCCCGAAACTTCTTGGAGAAGTGGGTTGGTCATTCCGCTCTGTCGATTACGGCAAGTCGGCAGAAGAGGCTGCCAAGGAACTCCCGCTGCGGGCGGTGTGGGAGGCCTGGTGGAGCGAACGCCCGGCGGACCTCCGCGATCGCGACGAGCTTGAGCTCCTCAGAGCCGTGATCCTCATGGATGTCCGTGTGCGCGACGACGATGGTTGGAACGAGTCCCTTGAACATCCGGCCGCCCGCGATGCCGCCGCGGCGATGCACGCACTTGCGCCGCTCAAGGAACTTCGCTATCCGCCCGTGGTGGGCAATGTCCTCAAGTGGCTGAACTATCTGCATCCCGCCAAGGGCACGAGTGACTATTTGCTGAATGCCGCCGAAGCCTCACTCGCGATGGTCCCAAGGGAGCTCCTGGGGCAGCCTCGACCGGAGGAATCGGCCAAGAAGCGAGAGAGCTACTGGAGCCGGCCACGGGATCTGTGGCATGAATGGGGGCCCTTCACAGCCTGGAAATCCGAGGCGGAAGGTCACTTTCATCGGCGCGGCGAAGGGTGGACGCTCGAGCAAAATCGCCGCTTATGGCAGTTGCAACACTGGCAAGACATTCCCGCGCCGGGAGAGCCGCGAAGCCGTCCCGACTTCAGCCTGACGCTCCTGATGCGACGGGAGAATCTCGCCAACGACTACGATGTTTTGGACCATTTGCTGGGGCCACGCGCGACGCCTCTCCCTCTCGGGCGAGAGTCTCCTCGCCACGGCTCCTCCGCGGGCTTCAGTGCACTTTCCGACGCGACCGAAGGCTCTTCAAAAAAGGTCTTGGCAGCCGAGTGTCCGGCGCTAACGACGCTTGTCGATCGCTGCCGCGATCGCATTCTTGAGATCGAGCTGGCGCGGGGCGAAACGCCCACTGTGGCTACCGGACCGGCGCTCGCCCTGCGTTCGCTCGACGGCATCGCGGCGCTCGTGCGGGTCTGCACCGAGATGAACAAGGGTAAACTCGGAATGGCGAGCTACTCGTGGGAGTCGGATGGCCAGACGCGAGGGAGCACGTTCACGCATCTCCTTCGGATCACCTGTCCGCTGGGGGATGAGACGCCGGCCATGTTCGCGAAAGCAGTCTCGCCGCTTCGCAAACAAGGCGTGCTGACCGACGAGCGGCTGTTGGAACTGGCCTTCCTGGCACCTCAGTGGCTGGCCTCTGTCGAAGAATCGCTCAGGTGGAAGGGGCTGCGCGAAGGGGTGTATTGGTATCTGGCCCACATGGCGTATTCCGCCAAAGGGGTGCTCGACCAAACCGACCCCGCGCATTTGGGCGAGTCGGACAAGGCAGCCCGACTGACACGACGAGCCTCCGTCTTTGACCGGATCGTCGCTGAGCGCACCCCACTGACGGACGCCCAGCGGCTCGAAGGGGGTGTGGATGTCGGTTGGTTCCGCAAGGCGCACGCGGCGGTCGGCGCCAAACGCTGGCAGATGATCGCCGAAGCAGCCAAACAGGCTTCGTCGCCGCAGCAGGCCAACAAGGCGGAGCATCTGGGGCAGGTCGTGCTCGGCAAGGCAAGCCGCACCGCGATCGTTCGCGACATCCGCACGAAACGACTCAAACACTCGGTCAGGCTGCTCGGCCTGCTTCCTCTCCCGGAGGGCACCAAGCGAACCCCCGAGTTGGTGGCCCGGTACCGCGTGATCACCGAGTACCAGCGGTATGCCCGCGGGCTCAGCGCCATGACCAAGCCCGACGCCATGCGGTCGGTCGAAATCGGCTTGGCGAACCTGGCATCCACCGCCGGATACCCCGATGCCCTGCGCATGACTTGGGCGCTCGAAGCCGAAGGGCTCGCCGACCTCCGGCAAGGCGTTGCCAATGCCACCGCCGAAGGAGTGACGGTTTCGCTCGCCATCGGCGCGGACCACGTGCCATCCGTGACCTACGCCAAGGGCGGCAAGCCGCTGAAGACGTGCCCCGCAACCGTCAAGAAGAACAAGAAAGTGAACGAGTTACTGGAGCGGGCCAGCCAACTGAAACGGCAGGCTCCGCGGATGAAGGCATCATTGGAAACCATGATGTGCCGCGGGGACGAGTTCACCGGGAGCGAGCTGCGCGAACTGGCCGAGCATCCCCTCCTCTGGCCGCAGCTCTCGCGGCTGGTACTAATGGGCGACGGAGTGCTCGGGTATCCAGACATGCACGGACAGGTCCTCCGCGATCACGCGGGGGCGCTCGAGCCGGTGAAGAAGACCGAGCGCCTTCGCATCGCCCATCCGCTCGATCTCTACGAGAGCACGCAGTGGCCTGCCTGGCAGCGGGACTGCTTCGCTGCCGAATGCGTGCAGCCGTGCAAGCAAGTGTTTCGGGAGCTCTATGTGCTCACGAAGACGGAGCGCAGTGACAAGCTTCGTTCGCGCCGCTATGCAGGGCAACAGATTCATCCCCGGCAGGCGATGGCACTCTTTGGAGCGCGTGGGTGGCGGACTCAGGACGGCGTCGAGAAGATTTTTCACGATGCCGAGATTCTGGCGTCCGTCGGCTTCGTGGCCGGCTGGGGAAGTCCGCTCGATGTCGAAGGCCTCACGCTAAACAGCATTACCTTTTATCGCCGCGATCAGTACGAGCCCGTCCCGCTTGCCGAAGTACCGCAGCGGATATTCAGCGAGGTCATGCGCGACCTGGACCTAGTCGTCAGCGTGGCACATCGGAGCGGGGTTGATCCGGAGGTAACCGCCTCGACCGTCGAGATGCGCATCAGCCTCCTTCGGGAGACATGCACGCTCATGGGGATCAAGAACGTCACCTTCAAGAGCACCCACGCCGTCGTCAAGGGAAAACTGGGCGACTACTCGGTCCATCTGGGGAGCGGTGTCATTCACCGAATGCCCGGTGGTGCTCTCTGGATCGTGGCTGTCGGGGCTCAGCATCGTGGCCGACTCTTTCTGCCTTTTGCCGATGACGATCCACGCACTGCCGAAGTGATCGCGAAAGTCCTGCTTTTGGCCCGCGACGAGTCGATTCAGGACCCGACGATCCTCGAGCAAATTCAGAGGTAGTCGTCATGGCTCTCGAAGGAATGTCGATGTGCCGCCGACCATCGTGGGCTGTCGCAGCGAGAGCGGTGCCACGCATCGTCCAGTCCTCGTTCCTTCGTGGCCAGCCTGGTCTGGGACGCGCATCCGTCGCCCGCCAACAAGTTCGCGGTTGGATCACGGGCTTCACCGCGCTAATGGCCCTCAGTGGTGTCGGTGCTTTGGGCCGCGCAGAGCCCGGGATGACGATTGGTGGTGCGGGCGATTCGGCCGGTGTGAAGGGGGGCGGGCTTGTCGATCTTGCGGCGCTCGGTAACGAGGTTTGCCGAAGGCTCGAATGGTCAGCGAGAAAGTGGCGGCAGATCGCGCCCGCCGTGCATCACCTGGCTCGTCAACATGCCGAAGCGATAGAGGCGCTCAGTGACGATGGGCGGGTGGCGACGCTCGTGGCGCTTGCCACGTTCATCGACGCGAAGCGAAAGGCAACGGGTGGGCTCGCTGTGCTCGCACCGGGCCGCACCGTGATCGGCCTACTCGATCCCGACCAGGGCCTCGGGCCCAAGGAAGTCACCGCGATCGCTGATGCCTACGGCTGTACGTCCACCATCTTCAAAAAGCAGGCGGCCGGTGACACGCTCGACAGCGTCGCCGATGCGTTTCTGGCGTCCGTCACAGCCGCCGTGACAACGGGAAAGCCCACGACCGTCATTGTCCTCGGGCACGGGCTGCCGACAGAAATCCAGAGCTACCACATCCGCTTTGAGCGGCTTGCAAAGGCTCTACTCGATGGCGTGCCACCCGCCGCTGCCGTGGACCTGTCGTCGCTCGTGCTCGTCTGCGACGACTGTTTCAGTGCTGATTTCCAGATCAACCTGCTGGGTGAAATCACCCGCGAGGCCGAGCGCCGTCGCCTGCCTCTCACGTCGCTGCCGGTCTGCATTGCCGGCACAAACTGCAACCGGGTGGGGTTCGTGGCCGTGGGAGAAAAGTTCGTGCCGCACTTTTGGCGAGACGTGATCGAGCTCTACTTCATCCGTCGGCCACGGCCAAAGGTCGTGACGCTCGCCGACTTCTTCGAGAATGTGGACAACATGATGTATGGCTACGGCCGGGCTGTGATCCTGGAGGATGGTCGCGTGGCCGGGTATCGGCTCATCAATGCAGACTTGGTGCAAGACCCCGTCGTTTTTGTGCCGCTCCAAAGCGAGGATCTCGCGAAGCTCCGAGCGATCCTCGGCCTTCCCTCCGAGGCCCTGCTTTCCCACTGGCTCGACGTGGGGTGAGTGGCACCAATCGCGATCATGCGAGCGGCTTACCCCTTGAAGATTTCGAGGTGGCCGCCGTGAGCGAGGCCAAGGGATGCGGCGCGGGCTGACAGTTCAGCGAGGGCGCGGCGGCCGGTGTCACCGAGATCGGTCGTCCATTCGTTGACATACAGCTCGATATGCTGCATGAGCACGTGGTCGTCACACTCTTGGGCATGGGCTCGCATCGTGGCGAGTGCTGCGGAGGGCGTGGCGAGGGCCAGCGCAAGCGACTCGTGAATGGCTCGCTGCACGGCCGTGATTACGTCGGGCGGAAGGCGGCGACTGGCGACGATGCCACCCAGCGGCAGCGGGCAGCCGGTCTCGGCCTCCCATCGCCCGCCGAGATCCTCGACGAGATGCAGGCCGCGGTCTTGCCATGTGAAGCGGCCCTCGTGAATGCAGACTCCAAAATCGGCTGACCCAGCCTCGAGCCGCGGCATGATCTCTGAGAACACCACCTGCTCAACCTGCGTCGAATCGGGATAGAAGAGTGAAAAGAGGAGCGCGGCGGTCGTGTGCGCGCCTGGGCAGAGCGTGAGCTGGGCTTTTGATGCGGGCCGCGTGTTCGGCGCGGCGGCAAGCAAAAGCGGGCCCACACCAAAGCCAATCGCCGAGCCACTCGGCAAGACAACCACGTCACTCGACATCCCCAGGGCAGCAGCAAAGCTCACTTTGCACACATCAAACTCGCCACGAAGCATGCCTTCGTTGAGCTGTTCGATGTCGAGCAGCTCGATGTCGAAGCGGAGGCCTGCCGCATCGACACGGTTTGTGAGGAGTGCCCAGAAACAAAACGTGTCGTTGGGGCAGGGGGAGATGCCGAGTCGAATCGGGCGGACCTCGCGGGTCATGGTGACGGCTCCAAGATCGTGTGAGCGAGGTCGGCGGCTGCCGCGAGGGCCGCCGCGATCTGCCAGCGGGACGTGTCACGGTCGCCCGCTGTGTTCGAGATGCCGCGAATGATGTCGAGCGGCACACCGGCCAGCCTGCATGCGAGCGCGACGCCAAACCCCTCCATGTCTTCGGCGACCGCATTGGGGAAGAGTGTGTGGCGCAGCGCGACATCGTGGCTACTCGCCGAGGCGGCGCAGGCCGTGAGAAGCAGGCCGGCCAAAGCAGGCGCAGCACACGAGGCGAGCGGAATCACGTCGCCAATGGCGGCATCCGGCGACGTGGGGTCGCCCGGCCAGTGTGGCCAGCCCATCGCCCCGGCAGTGAGAAACGTATCGCCCGACCCGGCTCCCACGCCAAAGCATGCGACGTGAGCGAAGCGATACGCCGCACCGACGGCGAGGCTCTCGCCAAGGCGGCCGGCGATGCCCACGAGGAGCACGCGAGCAGGGATGTGCTCAGCGAGCAGGCCTGCGGTGCGGGCGGCAGCCGCCACGGGCCCGAAGCCACAGAGGGCAACCGAGCCACATGCCGCAATCGATTGGCCGACGACTCGCCGCTCGAGGTCGGTCGGTACGAGGATGAGGGTTTTCGGCATCGTATCCCTGGCTCTACGGTCGTGGATCGACCGATCCCGTCAGGCCGGGCCTTCCCTCCAGATGATAGTCGCCTCCGAGCGGACGTCCTTCTCGGTCTTCCTGGAAGCGGGCTCGCCCAATGATCCGCCGTCCCCGCCGCTGGCGCGCAGGGCCTGTATGACCAAGGGAAGCCGTCGTCGCGCCACCGAGCCCGGATGCTCCTACCGAACCGGGGGCAGATTGGTCGGGCGTTCGTCGGCCGTGACGGGGTGATCCGCCGCCGGCGATCCAGGAGGCGGTAGCTTTGCGAAAACCTTCTCGCTGCGCAGGTCGGTTCGCTCCGCCATCGCCTCCGCCTCTTTCTCGGCCGCGGCCTGCTGAGCGGCCTGCTTCTGCTTCCACGGTAGCGACTCCCGCTCTCCGGCAAACTCGACGCGGTCGTGGATGTCGCCATCTTGGAATGGTCCGGCACCCGCCAGCCATCGGTCGCGGGTGTTGCTCTTCACCTGGGCGAGGCCACTTTGCCACACGGGGCGGCCGGTGGTCCGCTCATACGCAAAGAGATTCACCTTAGCGACGCCCCGTTGGTGAGTGCGCTTGTAGGCGGCGATCTCCGGAATCGACGTGCCGTTCCCCATGAACGAGACGCTCGTGGCAGGAATCCCCAGAAGGAGGTCTGTGCGGTCGGTGCCGATGGCCCCCGCGCGAGCCTCGACGATGATCGACGCATGGTCTTTGTCTGGGGCGATCTCGCATCCAGATGCCAGAAGCTGATGCTTCAAGGCACTCGCCATGTACTTGCCGTCTGTCGCATCATCGAGGATCGTCGTATCGAGAAAGACGCTCTGGCCAGAGAGCGGCCGCATGTCGATGAGCATCACCGCCCGCTCGACAGCATCAGAGATCAGCATCTGCTCGGTCGCTGTGCGCTTGGAATCACTCCAGCGACTCGTGCCGCACCCCGAAGTCGTGGTCACGACAGCCGCGATCACGATCCAGACCAAGGCCCGCGGTGGTTGAAGGTGTTGCGTGTGCATGAGCAAAGCAGCTTTTTTTTGGCCAAGGGGCTGAAACGTAGCGGGCAGGATACGCGGGCACCATCCGCGTTCTCGGTGGGTGTGGGCGCTGGTCGCCAAGCGGGCCTGGGCAAGTGGCGCAAGCCGGGGCGGCACTGGCTGCTGCGGTGAGGACGGTCGCGTTGACGTTCTCCTCTGGCCGCTGCTACTTCCCCGCCTCCAACTCGGAGCTTTCCATGCCGTTTGCCCGCCATCTGACTTCTGTCGCCACCTCGTGTATGGCCCTCGCGGCGTGGGCTCTGCTTGCCTGTGTCGTTGCGGCTGCCGATGAGCCCGAGACGCCGCTGACGCCGCCCAATCGGTCCAGCCCGCGTGCCACGCTCCAGACCTTCGTGGACTCGCTTGATGCGTTTTACGAGCGGTTCCGCAGCGAGCCGCCGAGCCCGCAGAGCCGAGCCGGCAACCGGCGGCTGGGCAAGATCGCAGTTGGCTGTCTCGATTTAGGCGAGATCGCTCCATCGCTGATGGAGTCGGAGGGGCGTGAGGTTGCCGTGCAACTCAAGGAAGTGCTGGACCGCATGCCCCGGCCGGCATGGGAGGAAATCCCAGATACCGACGCAGTCTCCGAGCAGAAGCTGACGCGCTGGCGACTGCCCGGCACCGAGATCACGATCGCGTTGATCGCCGAAGGCCCGCGGGCGGGCGATTGGCTCTTCACGGCCGACACGGTGCAGCGGTCGACGGAGTTCTATCATGCAGTCGCTCAGCTCCCCTACGCTCCTCATGCTGGTAGCCCGGGGCTGCATGAGGTCTATGTTCATTCGCCAGGCTGGATGATCCCCGAGAGATGGATTGTGGGCCTCCCTGCCTGGATGCGGGCACAGTGGGGCGAGGAGACAGTCTGGCAATGGATGGCCGTGCTGCTCCTCTCAGCAGCAACGGCAACAGGCGTCGCGTTGGCGTTTCGGCTCGCGCGACGCAATGCGGCACGCCCTGGTGTCATGCCCCATCTCTTCGCCCTGGCGGCACCACTTGTGATGGTCGGCGGGTGCACGCTCCTGGATGACCTGCTCACGAATCAGGTTCGCATCACCGGGCCACTGCTGTTTTCCGTCAAGACGTTTCTCCAAGTAGCCAGATTCGTCGGCTGGATTCTCCTCGTGCGGGCGGTGCTCGTGCGGCTCTCCGAAGCCGTGATTCGCACCCGCCGGCTCCGGCCCGAAAGGATCGACACCCAACTCATTCGGCTTGGCTTCCGGATTGTGACCTTCCTGGCAACCGCCTGGATGGTGATCGCGGGCGCTGACTCCATGGGCATCTCGGTCACTCCGCTGATCGCCGGCCTCGGAGTGAGCGGACTCGCCGTGGCGCTCGCGGCCCAGCACACGATCGAGAACTTTATCGCAGGGCTCGTGCTCTTTGCCGACAAGCCGGTGCGTATCGGCGACACGTGCCAGTTTGGTGACCACAAGGGCACGGTCGAACAGATCGGGCTGCGGTCTACGAGAATTCGCGGCATCGACCGGACGGTGATTTCGATTCCCAATTCCGAATTTGCGAAGCTGCGGCTCATCAACTTCACATCTCGAGACAAGGTCCTTCTCCGGAAACTCATTGGCCTCCGGTATGAAACGACGAGCGACCAATTGCGGCATGTCCTCGCCAGCCTGCGAGCGATGCTCGCGGCTCACTCCCACATCGACGCCGAGAGCATCCGTGTGCGGTTCATCGAATACGGCGCGTATTCGCTGGATATCGAGATCCACGCCTTGGCCGTCACGAGCGACTGGCCCACGTTCCTGGCCATCCAAGAGGATGTCCTTCTGCGAATCATGGAGGTGGTGGCCGAGTCGGGCTGCGGCTTCGCCTTCCCGTCAGAGACGCACTATGTGACATCTGATAGCGGACTTGATGCGGAGATCCGTAGTCGTGCGGAAGGGCAGGTCCAGAGCCTACGGGCAGGCGGTGGCCTGAAGGTGGCCGGATTCCTGGACGAGTCAGACGACTTCACCGCGGCCGAACTGCCGCATCGGCTTCACCGTCCGGCGGCGTGACGTGTGCATCGGCAGGGAAGGGGTACCGGTAGGACCGACGGGGCGTGAACCAGGTTGCCTTCTCGATCACATAGAGCGTGGCGGTGCCCGGGGGCACCATCTCACACACCCGCCTGAAGACGGCCTGGAAGATCCTGTTCTCCGGGTATTGATTGGCTTGAAACTCGCTGCGTGACCAAGCGTTGAGATCGAGCGCGGTGCCTAGGTCGTGCGCGACAATATGACGCACCAGTGACGGTGGCAGGGCAGCGACTGCTTGGGGCGCAAGCACGATCTGGGCCTGAGACACATTCCCCGAGTAGACATTGAACGACAGTGCCGAGTCCCAGCGATTGACGTTGTTCAGAAGCGGCAGGACCCCAGCGAGAAGGAACACCAGCGCCGGCCGCATGACGGCCGTCGGCGGTCCGGCAACCATCGTGCGGACCGAAAATGGCGGTGCTTTCCAAAAGAGAATCAAAACCTGGACCGCGGCTGCTTGGCTCCAAGCCCAGGCGGCATCATTCCAGTGGCCTCGCAGGGGGCCGATGCAGAACACAATGAGGGCGTGCATGAGAAGCGCCTCGCCGAGAGCCGCCCGCCGAAACCGGCGCGTGAGGAGCCCCACGCCGATTCCCGCCTCGAGAATCGCCGCGACCACGCCAAGCTGCGGCACCCAAGGCAGTTCGAAAGGCAGGCGGTTCGTCAGCGGCTCGATGAACCAGGGAAACTCCTGGTAGAAAAAATGGGGCGTGAGTTTCTGGATGCCTCCCCAGAAATAGGTCGCGGCCGCGACGAACCGCATCCCCATCAGGACGCGGCTGGCCTCGGCGGTGTCATCGCCAGTGGTCTGCCGAAAGCCACTCCGCAGGAACAGCAACAGGAAGAATTGATAGTACGATGGCCAGAGCCGGCTCTGGTCTTGCAGAAAGAACACCGCCATCCCGGCCACGGCGCAGCCCACGAGCAGATTCGACGCTGGCCGCCACATCACACCCGCGACGATGCCGCACCATGCGACCAACGCGATTCCGTCCCACGGCGTGGGAAACGCCGGCACGAGGCCGGCGAAGGGTACGAGTGGATAGGAGCTGCGATCGAGCCAGAGCTTCCACGAGAAAGCCAC
>JANNSZ010000008.1:0-24709 GCA_031403195.1 Planctomycetota bacterium
GATGCGGAACCGACGTTTTGAGAAGGCAATCGCCCTCGCCGACGAGGGGATAAAAGGCGCGGACGTCGCAGACGGCAAGCTCCTCGGAGCGCCCGATCAGATTCTCTTTCTCAAGGCCACGGCGCTTCATCTGAACAAAAAATTTCCAGAGGCGGTCGTGGTCGCCGATCAGATCGTCGAGGAGTTTCCAAAATCGGAGTGGCGGCACAAGGCGGTCTTTCTCAAGGCCCAGGCGCTCATCGAACAGAAGAAATTCGCCGAGGCCGCAGCGATCTACGAGACGGAATCGGCGCGGATTCTTTCGCCAGAGCGCAAGCAGGAACTGGTCGGGGAGATTCTTCGCTTTGCCGAGAAGCTCGAAGCCAAGCCCGACCCAAAAGTGCCCGACGCACCGCAGCCGGACTTCCAGAAGGCGTATTCGCTCTACACCAAGGCGCTCTCGGCAGAGCTGCCGCGGGAGTTTCGCGATGGAATCCTGTTCCGAAAGGCAAGAGCCATTCAGCAGGCCGGGAACCCTGGCCAGGCCATTGCCGAGTTTCAGGCCTATCTGGCGGAGTATGACCCCACATGGACCGGTCCCGCCGGCTCGGGTGGCGAGCGCCTGCCGATGCAGAACCCGCCGCCCGCCGGCAAGTATGTGGCGAGGACCCGCTTTCATTTAGCCGAAGCCTTCAACCAACAGGGCAATCCCGACGCGGCGCGGCTGGAGCTTGAAGATCTTCTGAAGATGGTGACGGCACCTGTGGAAGAGTCATCGCCTCTCTCGATGGAACTGGACACTGCTGAGGGAAAAAACCTTGACGCCGAGATCCGTTGGCTCCAGGTGCAGACGTTTTTTGGAGCCAATCCAGATGCCGTCTCGAGTGTGAACTGCGCTGCGCCGCCGAACATGCCCGTGGCGAACTCGGGAGCCGTCATCGGCAACACCGGCGGGCTTCCGACGGGCGACGTGCAACTCTATAGGCTCACCGGTGGCACTCTCGACCAAGCCCTCGATACCTGCCGGGCCTATCTCAAATCGCATCCGAACGGCAGCCGTGCCGTTCGCGTGGCGTGGATGATCGCCGAATCGCTCCAGGCGGCTGGCCGCAGCGACGACGCGATCGCGGCCTATCGGGATTTTCTGGCGAAGAAGGGTTTTGGCCTGCCCGAGGGGGCCGCGGCCGACGCGATGGACGATGAGATCCGCGCCACTCCCGCCACCCATCTGGCCAACCTCGAGATGCGGGCGGTCTTTCGCATCGGGCAGATCCTCGCCAGCCAGAAGAAGCACGAGGAGGCGATCGCGACGTGGCAGGGCTATGTCAAGGATTATCCCAACGGCCCCGACTGGTCGGCGAGCCAAACCGCAATCATCAGCGCCGAGTTTCAGCTCGGCCTCGACGCCCTGGCGGCCAAGCAGGACGACATCGCGATGAAGCGATTTGAAGCGTTCCTTCAGGCCCATCCGCTCGACGAGCGGGCTCCACGGATTCTCTATCTCTTTGGCGCCGTCCATGAGGCCAAGGCCCTCGATCTCGAAGAGGCCAAAGGCGACGCGAAGGCGATCGCCGCAAACTACCGCAAGGCCATCGACGAATGGGCCAAGCTCGTCAGCAAGTATCCCGAGAGCGATGCGGCTCGGGCGGCGATGCTCGCGAGCGTCCGCATCTTCGAGACCAAGCTCAGCGAGTTCACCAAGGCCCTTGAGCTATCTCAGAAACTCGTTCGCGAGCGGCAGGACGGTGATGCGGCCCTATCCATCGCCCGGCTCACTCAAAAAGCACTCGAGGTTTCGACTGACCGCGTGTTTCGCACGAATGAGAAGCCAGTCGTAAAAGTAAAACTGCGGAACATCGAGAAGGCTGAGGTGCGGCTCTACCGGATCGATCTCCAGGCCTACTTCCGCAAGATGCACGGCATCACGGGCGTCGAGGGGCTCGATGTCTCCCTCATTCAGCCCGACAAAACCTGGACGCTCGAGCCGAAGGACTACGCCAAGTACAAACCTTTTGAGCAAGAGGTGGAGATTCCGTTTGAGGGCAAGGAGGCCGGGGCGTATGTCGTGACGATCGGTGACGACGATCTGGAATCCACGGTGCTCGTGCTCCGCTCGGATCTCGAGGTGGTGGTGAAGTCGAGCCGCCGCGAGGTACTCGCCTTCGTGCAGGACATGCGCACGGGAAAACCTGCCAAGGATGTCGAGATCCTGGTCAGTAGCGGAACGGCCGTCGCGGCCACCGGCGTGACCGGTGCCGATGGCATCTATCGCACGACGCTCGAGGCGCTTGAGAAACTCGGCGATGTGCGAGTCTTTGCTCTCCGGTCAGGCCATGCCGCCGCATACAACCTGCCTCTCGAAGGTCTCAAGATTTCGTCGGGCCTCGTGAGCAAGGGCTATCTCTATACCGATCGACCGGCGTATCTGCCGGGTGAGCGAGTTGCCATGCGGGGCGTGCTGCGGGATGTGAAAAACGGCGCGTATGCCGTTCCGGAAAATCCAGATTTCACGATCCGGTTCTCCGACCCCCAGGGCCGGCTGCTCTCCGAGCAAAAAGTAACACTCGGCGAGTTTGGCACGTTCGATGCGATGCTCGACCTTCCGTCGCAGGCCGCGATCGGTCAGTACACAATGACCGCGAGCCAAGAGGGCAAGGCCGCGGGCAAGCCGCCGCTTCAGTTTCAGGGCACATTTGAAGTGCGAGAGTTCAAGCTCGAAAAAATAAAGCTCACGATGGATTTTCCGCGGCGGGTGTGGTTTCGCGGTGAGACGATCGAGGTCACGCTGAACACGGCCTTTGCCTGGGGCGAACCGCTCGCCAATCGCGTGATTCGCTGCACGCTTCCCGATCGCCGGATCGAGCGGGTCACCACCGACGCCGAAGGCAACGCAAGGCTTTCGTTCGACACGACCGGCATGACGCCCGGAAGTCGTCTCGCGTTTTCTGCTGCGCTCGACGGCGAGAACGTCACGACGGCCGAATCCGTGACGCTTGCCCGCCTGGGGTTCTCGATCACGGCCACGCCGAGCCAGAGTGTGGTCATCGCCGGCGAGCCTTTTGATGTTGATCTCATGACCACCGGGGCTGACGGCAAGCCCGTGGGCGAAAAGCTCACCGTCAGCGTGCTGCGAATGGACACGCCGAAGACGAGCCGCATTCTCACGCTGCTTCCGTGGCAGGAGGCCGAGAGCCCCGTGGCGGCCGAGGTGAAGGATTCCGAGCTCACCGCCGCCACCGACTCTGCGACCGGCAAGGCCACGGTGCCACTCACGCTCGCCAAGGGGGGCATCTATCGGATGCGGATTTCTGGTGTCGATCGATTTGGACAAACGATCACCACGGAGACCCAAGTTCAGGTGTCAGGCGATGACGACAGCACAAAACTCCGAATCTTCGCCGACAAGGCCCGGCTGAAGGTTGGCGAAGAATCAAAAGTGCGGCTCCATGCACGGCTCGACAAGGGCCTGGCGCTTGTGACTTATGAGGGGGAGACGATCCTCCAGTACCGGATTGTCGAGCTGCATCGTGGGTCCAACGATCTCAAGATCACGGTCGGGCACGACCTGTTCCCGAATTTTCGACTCGCGGCGGCCGTCATCGATGGCCGCGACCTGCGGAGTGCGTTCAAGGATTTTGTCGTTGAGCGGGAACTGAAGGTCGCGATCGAGCCCGCTAAGAAGGCGTTTCTGCCGGGCGAGGAGGGAACGGTAAAAATCACGGTCACCGACCAGACGGGCAAGCCCGTGCGAGCCGAGCTGAGTCTCGCGCTGGTGAACGAGGCGCTCTACGCGGTGTGCCCAGACACGACGCCGTCGATCCTCGACTTTTTCCAGAAGGACGCCCGCCGGTTCGCGGAGTTCCACACAGGAGCCACGTGCGGCTTTCGGTACGTGGGCACCACGCGTCAGGTGGCCAAGTCCATTACGGACGAGAATCGACGGCTCGTGCGCGCGACCGACGAAGAAAGTTCGTTGGAAGCGCAGCAGGCGCAGCTCTCGGCGGGGTTCGGGGGGAGCGGCATCAATATGTTCTCTGCTCCTTCGTCCACCCCAGCACCTCTGGTGGCGCCACAATTTGAGGGCTCTCGGTCAGAAATGAGGCTGGATGACATCGCCGCCGACACGCCGGTGGATGCCTCAAGTGTGAGGTTTGACTTCGCGGGCGGGGGTCAGAGCATGGGCCGAGACGGCTCCGGCAAGGTGCCAACCGGAACCCCAGCTCCGTCCCCGCGCCGCGAAGTGCGTGGCGAAGGCCGCTGGCTGCCATCCATCGTCACCGATGACACAGGAAAGGCTGTCGCGACGATCACGATGCCTGAGTCCACGACCGCATGGCGGCTCACGGCCCGCGGCTGCTCAATTGAGACGCTCGTCGGGCAGGCCACGGCCACCACGCTGACCCGCAAGGACTTCTTTGTTGAACTCAAAACGCCGTCGTTCCTCCGTGAAGGGGATTCGCTGCGCGTCGTTGGACGGGTGCATAACCTCACTGAGTTCGCAGGCACCGTCCCGCTCACGCTCCGGGTGCTCGACGCCTCCGATCCCGCTAAGGTTCTTGCCACACGTGAGAAATCGGTCGAAGTGGTAGCGAAGGGAGGCGCCGAAGTGGTTTTTGACGCTGTTGAAATCCCGGGTCTGCTGGATGTGACATTCGAGCTGGCTGGCAGCGCTGGCGAACAGAAGGACAGCCTCACCGAAACCATTCCGGTGCAGCCGTGGGGTTTGCCGTATGCGGTGCATGCTGGTGGCTCGGCTACGGCCGACACCGCGGCCGTGCTCACGCTTCCCGCTGACCGTCCCTACGGCTCGATGTGGATGACGATCGCGGTGGGGCCCGACGTCAAGGATGCCGTGCTCGACATGGCGCTCGGGCACTATGGCTCGGCGGGCGACTACGCCCGGATCATGCCCGCGAGGTACGGCGATTCGGTTGGCAATGAGCTGCTTTCGATCGCGTCGGCGCTTGCCTATGCCAACACCGGCACGGGCGAAAGCACGCACTCTCGAAGACTTTCCGAGCGGGCTCGCGGACTCGTGGCGACGCTCGTTGCCAGCCAGGCCGACGACGGAAGTTGGACGAGCGGCATCGCGGGGGAGTTCACGGTGGCGCGCACGTTCTGGGCGCTTGTCGCCGCGCGGCAGGCCGGCATCGCCGTCCATAAAGACACGATCGATAAGGCGGCGGCGTACCTCCTCAAACAGCTCGAGGGTCTCGACGCCAACGACGCCGACGGCCGGGCAATCGTTCTGCACGCCCTCTCGACCGATAAGCGAGCCGACTACGCCGCGTGCAATCGGCTCTATCGGGAGCGGAATAACCTCGGGTCTGCGACGCTCGCTTACCTGACACGGGCGTTCTTCAACATCGACCGTGCGGAGATTGCCACCGAGCTTGCGGGCCTGCTCGAAGGGAAGGCGAAGGCCGAGCCGAATCAGCCGGTCGTCTGGGAGACGGGTTCCAACAGGGGGTGGCAGGCCGATACGTCCGAGACGACGGCGCTCGTGCTCCTGGCCCTCGCCGAGTCGAAGCCGAGTTCCCAGCGAGCTTCAGACGCAGCCGCGTCGTTGCTCCAAGCTCGCGGCTGTTTCGGGTTTCCGTCGGGCCGGGCCCAAGGCCCTGCGATCGCGGCGCTCGCCTCGTGGTTTGCACGCGGGAAGGAGCAGGCGACCGACATGGAAATCGTCGTTCAGGTTAACGGCAAAGAGGTCGGCGTCGTGAAGTCGGAGGGTGCACGCGGCCTCCACATGCTCGAAGTGCCAAAGGACTCGATCGCCGAAGGCAAGAACGTCGTCGAGCTGAAGATGCGAGGCCGGGGTACGTACACCTACGCCGCCACGCTGTTTGGGTTTTCGTCGGATACGAAGTCGACGGCCAATAACGTGCGACCGCTCAGCGACCCGTGGCAGTACCTCCATGCCCCGCTCGAGTACCGAGGCAAGCCGATTTCTGCGGGGAGCAATTCCCCCGTCAAAAACCTGGAGCACGGCCAGCGGGTGAGTGTGAGCGTGGGGGGCCACGATGGCCACTGGCATGGTGGCCGCTGGTTCGTCATGGACATCCCGCTGCCTGCAGGCGCGCGGCTCGTGGACGGCACCTGGCGGACCTCGGATAACGCCACGATTGAAGTGCATCCGACGCTCCTTCGCGTCTACTTCCAGAACCGATGCCCGTCTGTGTCCTACGAACTGGCCGGATATGTGCCGGGGGCGTTTCGCATCCTGCCCTGCACGATCCGCGAGATCGGCAATCCGGGGTTCCTGTCAGTTGGCTCGACGCCCGAGCTCACCGTGCTCGCCCCCGGTGAAAAGTCTCCCGATCCCTATCAGATGAACATCGGCGAGCGCTATGCCCTCGGCCAGTGCCATTTCGGTGACGGCGACGACGCGAAGGCCCTCGAATATCTCTCCGCGGTCTTCAAGGAACATCGACAGTACAACGAGAGCGAGCTGGCCCGCATGCTCCTCTGGATACATACGAAGCCCGCGTTCTACGACGCGCGCAAGATCGTGGAAATGTTCGAGATCCTGCGGGAGCGGTATCCGTCGCTCGAGATTCCGTTTGATCGGCTGCTCGTGGTGGGCAAGGCCTACCGCGACATCGGCGAGCACGAGCGGGCCTGGCTCGTCTATCGTGCGGTGATCGCCGCCAGTTTTACGAATGACTCAAGCATCAGCGCCGTGCTCGAAGACGAGGGGCGTTTCCTGGGCTCGATCAGTTTTCAGGAGCGGATCTGCGAGGAGTATCCCGACACCGCCGACGTGGTCGCGGCTGCTTTTGCGATCTCGCAGCTCCTCTACGAAAAGGCTCCCAAAGCCCATGAACTGCCGAAGGAAGACGGCGTGCAGCCGGAGAAGATCGCGATGCTCGGCCGCACGGTCGATCTCTTGCGGGATTTTTTGAGTCGCTACCCGACCGACCCGCTCGCCGACGACGCCGGCTTCAGCCTCTGTAACGCCATGCTCGACCTCAAGACGTATCCCGTGGTCGTGAGCCTCAGCAAGGAATTTGCAAAACTCCATCCCGAGAGCGAGCTGAAGGCCAGCTTTCAGTACATGACGGCGCTCGGTCTCTTCTGGCAGAGCCAATATGGCGAAGCGCTAGACGCGGCCCGCCTTGTGGCCGACGGCGAGAGCAAGGATCGCGACTTTGCCAGGTACATCCTCGGCCAGATTTATCATGCTGAGAGTAAGCCCGCTGAAGCGATCGGCTGGTACGAGAAGGTCAAGACGCTGTACCCGGATGCCGCCGAGGCGATTCGTTATTTCGAGGACAAGCGGATCGGCCTCGAGGAAGTCACGGTGGTAAAGCCGGGGGTTCCGGTGTCGCTGACGCTCAAGTACCGCAACATCAAGGAGGCCTTTGTGCAGGTCTACCGGGTGGACCTCATGAAGCTCTACCTGCAACAGAAGAACCTGAGCGCCATCACGAGCGTGCAGCTTGCGGGCATCAAGCCAGAATCCGAGATCACCGTGAAACTCGGCGACGGCAAGGACTATGTCGAAAAGGAGCGGGCTATCGCGCTCGCGCTCAAGGACGAGGCGGCGTATCTCGTGATCTGCCGTGGCGACGATCTCTTTACGAGCGGGATGGTGCTCATCACGCCGCTCAAGATCGAGATGCAGGAGGAGGCCGCCAGTGGTCGGGTGCGGGCCAACGTGCTCGATACCATGAAGGGGGGCTATCGCCCTGGGGTGCATGTCAAAGCCATTGGCAGCGCCGACAGCGAGTTCCGTTCTGGCGAGACCGATCTTCGGGGCATCTATGTAGCCGACAATCTGCGCGGCAAGGCGACGGTGATCGCGCGTGAAGGCAATTCGCGGTACGCGTTCTTCCGTGGGACCGCCTGGCTCGGTGCGCCGGAGAACGCCGCTGCCCAGCCGCCGCAGCCCGCGGCAGAGAGCGAGGAAGCCGTGGACTACAACCAAAACCTCTACCAGCAAAACGAAAAGATCCAGGGGTTCAATAACAGCAACTGGAACCAGCAACGCCGCCAGGCACCCCAAAAGGGCGTGCAGATCCAGAAGGCGTATTGAACGTGGCCGAGCACGACGGGCAGACGCCTCGGACCTTGCAGGAGAAGGCCACCAGAAAATCGTGGCCGCAGGTGCCGCATCGCGCCCTGGCAAACCCGGAGCTGAGAATACCGCAGCGGAGGTAGGCTCGAAACTCTTCCTCGACATGCCCCGCCACGGGCGCTTCCCCGAGGCTCTGCTCGGCAAGCCAAGTCTCGAGGTGCCGGGCGATGAGCTTGGAGAGCGGCGTCTGCTGACTGCCCGTGGAAAGAGCCATTCATGGCCTTTTTCCACTTGGCCAACCAACGGAAAAGCCGAGGTTTTCCATCATCGGCGACCACCTCCTCCTGTGGTGAAACACTTTTTCCACAGCCTGCTAGGCCTCGAGAGTCAGTCGCCGCCGCCGTCGAGGGCCTCCCAGCGAGCGAACGCGTCGAGCAGGCGGGCTTCGAGGTCGCGGAGGCGGCTCTGGTCGCGGGCGAGTAGGTCGCCTGCCTGACGAAAGTAGTCGGGCTCGGTCATCGTGGCGTGGACAGCGGCGATGTCGACTTCGAGCGTCTCGATGATTCCAGGGAGCGTTTCGAACTCTCGTTGCTCCTTGAAGGATCGTTTTGGTGCGCGGCTCGACGCCGCAGCGACTCCTGCAGGCTGCGGCTCTGCCGGCGGCTTCGTCGTGGTGGATTGAGGACGCGACACTCCTGAAACGGGAGCCGCCCGCTGCCGCAGCCAGTCGGCATACCCACCGACGTATTCCTTCACGGTAAACGATGGGTCGCTCGCTTTCGGAGCACCTTCCGTGGGCTCAAAGACAAAGGTGCTTGTGACCACATTGTCGAGGAACGACCGGTCGTGGCTTACGACGAGCACGGTGCCGGCAAACTCCACAAGTCGCTCCTCGAGCATCTCAAGTGTCTCGGCATCGAGGTCGTTGGTCGGCTCGTCGAGCACGATCAGGTTGGCGGGCTTGGCGAAGAGTCGTGCCAAGAGTACGCGGTTCCTCTCGCCTCCAGACAAGAATTTCACCGGAGTCCGCGTGCGCTCCGGTGTAAACAGAAAGTCCTGCAAGTAGCCGATCACATGACGGGGCTGGCCACCGATCTGCACCGTTTCGTATCCATCGGCGACGTTGTCGGCCACGGTCTGCTCGTCGTTGAGCTGGTCACGAAGCTGATCGAAGAAAGCAATTCGCAGATTGGTGCCCAGCCGCACCGAGCCCGTCGTGGGCGCAAGCTGGCCCAGCATGAGCCGCAGGAGCGTGGTCTTGCCGGCACCGTTGGGGCCGATGATGCCGATGCGATCACCGCGCATCACCGTGGTCGAGAGGTCGCGAATGATGGGCCGCGTGTCACGGAGAAACGACACACCCCTGAGCGCCGCGACGAGCGACCCGCTCCGCTCGGCCTCTTGGATCTCGAGGTTTACTTTTCCGACCGCATCCCGCCGACTGGTGCGCTCCTGCCGCAGCGCCTCGAGTGCCCGCACGCGGCCCTCGTTGCGGGTGCGGCGGGCCTTGATGCCGGTGCGAATCCAGACCTCTTCCAAGGCCAGCTTCTTGTCGAACAGAGCGTTCTGCTGCTCCTCGGCGGCCAGAGCCTGCTCCTTGCGGACGAGAAACGTGTCATAGTCACAAGACCAATCGAAAATGCGGCCGCGGTCGATCTCGAGGATGCGATCGGCGATCCGGCGGAGGAAGGCGCGGTCGTGGGTGACAAACATGAGCGTGCCCCGCCAGCGGCCCAGAAACTCCTCGAGCCACTCGATCGCGTCGATGTCGAGGTGATTGGTGGGCTCGTCGAGCAAGAGCAGATCGGGCTCGGCGACGACCGCGCGGGCAAGCAACACCCGGCGCTTCATTCCCGAGGAAAGCGTTTCGAAGGCTGTGCCGCCGTCGAGTCCCATGCGGGACAGGATCTGATCCACCGCATGGTCACGCTCCCAGGCAGCCTCATCACCATCGGTGGAGGGCAGCCCGGCGGCGACGATCCCCTGAACAAGGCCGGTCATGTCGTGGGGCACATCCTGTCGGAGGAGGGCTACGGTCGCGCCCGGCGTGAACATGATCGCTCCCGCATCGGGCTGTGCCGCGCCGGCGAGCAGCCTCATGAGCGTTGTCTTCCCGGCGCCATTGCGGCCAAGCAGGCCGATCCGCTGGCCCGCTTCCACGTGGCAGGTCACGTCGTCGAGCAGCGGCGGCCCACGGAATCGCAGTGATACGTTACGGATACTGACAAGCGACATCGTGATTGGCCTGGGTGGAAGATCCTGAGCCGAAATCCAAGCAGACTGCGGAAAAAGCCAGCCGCCGCACGATGCAGCGACCGCGGATGATGGAAAACCTTGGCTTTTCCAGCATCTGCCAAGTGGGAAAAGGCCATGGATGGCTCCACGAGCAGTCTAGACGGTCGTGTCGACGAGCGGCGATTCGCCGCTGCTCACGCGGAGGAGGTTCGCGACGGTAACCCTGGCAATTTCCCCAAGGGCCTCGCGGGTGAGAAAAGCCTGGTGGGCCGTTACGAGGACGTTGGGAAACGTCAGGAGCCGGGCGAGTTCGTCGTCCTGCAGCACCTGGCCGGAGAGATCCTCGAAGAACACACCCTCTTCCTCCTCGTACACGTCGATCGCAAGGCCGCCGAGGCGGCCGCTCTTGAGAGCCGCGATCACCGCCGTGGTGTCAATGAGTTTCCCGCGGCTCGTGTTCACGAGCATCGCACCCGACTTCATGAGCTCGACTGAGACACTGTCAATCAAGTGGTGCGTTTCGGGCGAGAGTGGCAGATGGAGCGACACGATGTCGCTCGTGGCGAGCAGTTCAAGGAGCGGAAGATAGGTGATTTCATGTTTGGCTGCCCAGTCGGACTGTGGGAAGGGGTCGTGGGCCACGACCCGCATCCCAAAGCCACGGAAGATTTCGGCCGTCACGCGTCCGATGCGGCCTGTGCCCACGATGCCGCAGGTCTTGCCGTACAGGTCAAAACCGACAAGGCCGGCAAGCGAAAAATTCTGTTCGCGGACTCGGTTGTAGGCCCGGTGGATCCGGCGATTGAGCGTGAGCACGAGAGCCACCGTGTGCTCAGCGACCGCGTGGGGCGAATAGGCAGGGACGCGGGTGACGGTGAGGCCCAGCTCGTGAGCTGCGGCCAGGTCAACGTTGTTGAACCCCGCGCACCGCAGGGCGATGTGCCGGATCCCCGAAGCTGCCAGCATCATCAGGCAGTTGCGGTCGAGAAGGTCATTCACGAAGACGCACACCGCTCTCGCGCCTGCCGCCGTGGCAGCGGTGCCGGCTTCCAGGCGAAAATCATGGAATGCGAAGCGAATATCCCCAGCGTTGGCTGCGGCCAGGATGTACTCGCGGTCGTAGGGCTTGGTGTCGTAGAACGCGACCGTCGGCATCGAGAGGCTCCGTGGTGGGGCAGCGGACAGCGTCAGGCGAATGTCGCCGGCTGGCCAGTCGCCTCGAGGACCGACAGCCACAGGTCGCCATCCGGGCAGACCTCGTTGCGACGGCTCACCGCCAGTGCCATTGGAATGTGAACGAAGCGGCCACGCCAGCGGCCCACCACCATCTCCGTGCGGCCGGCCATTGCGGCATGGACGGCGTTCTGGGCAAGGCGGATGCAGTAGACCGCATCGAACGGGTTGGCTTCGACGCTCCGAATCGCGTAACTCGGATCGATGTACTTGAGGTTGAGCTCCAGTGTGTCGGCCGCGAATCGCTCCTCGATCCGCTTGCGAAGAATGAGCCCGATGTCGTGGAGCTTCTTGTTGCCCGAGGCATCGGCCCCCGATTCGGTTGCCGTCACATGCTCCTGCCCGGCCCCCTCGGCGACCACAATCACGGCGTGGCCGCGGCCGCGAACCCGCTGCGCGAGATGGGAGAGAAAGCCTTTTTCGCCATCGAGGGCAAACGGCACTTCCGGGATCAACACGTAGTTGGCATCGGGCTGGGCGAGCGCGGCGTAGCAGGCAATGAACCCTGAGTGTCGTCCCATGAGCTTCACGAGGCCGACACCATGGGGCGACGCCTTCGCCTCGACATGGGCCGATCGAATGCTTTTCGTGGCTTCGGCGAAGGCCGTCTGAAAGCCAAATGATTGATCGATGTAGGGGATGTCGTTGTCGATCGTCTTGGGAATGCCGACGATGGCGGTTCGCCCTCCGCGTTCGGCTACCGTGCGGGCCACCTGCATCGCGCCGCGGAGTGTGCCGTCGCCGCCGATCACGAAGAGCACGCCGAGATTGAGCCGCTCGAGGCAGTCGACGATCTCGTCGGGATCCTGCGCCCCGCGGGACGTGCCCAGAAGGGTGCCGCCATCTTCGGAAATCCGGGCGACGGCATCGGGCGTGAGATCCATGCAATCGTGTCCGAACCGCGGAACAAAACCCTGGTAGCCATTGCGGAAGCCGTAGATCCGCTGGACGCCGTAGTGGAAGGCGAGCTCCATGACGATGCCTCGGATCACATTGTTGATGCCCGGGCAGAGGCCACCGCAGGTCACGATGCCGACGCGGAGCTTGGCCGGGTCGAAAAAGATGGTGCGGCGCGGGCCGGCTGGCTCGAAGCCGGGAAGAGCTGCGGGGCCGAGGCCGCTGGCCACGACCTGACCAAGCGTGTCATGAAAGAGGACGCGGTCGGCTTCGTCGACATAGTGCTCGGTCGTTTTCCGGGACTCGATCCAGGGTTTGAGCGGTGAGTCGATGTGGCATGCGCCGAGCGTCGCAATCGCAAGGTCGGCGGCGTCCATCGGAATCGCTCCCAGGGGTCTTTGCTAGCCAGTGGTCCGCATGCCGGCGGCCACGCCTTGGACGCAGAGCCTCAGGAGATCGCGGTGCGTGTCGGTGGCAGCCGGATCGGCTTCGGTGGCGGCCCGCCGGCGCCGCATGAACTCGACCTGAATGAGGTTGAGCGGATCGACAGACGGGTTTCTGGCCTCGATCGATCGCTGAAACCAGGGGGTGGCACCGAGCAATTCCTTCCCGCCAGCGATGTCGAGAATGGCCTGCCGCGCGCGGTCGTATTCGGCGGCAATCCGCTGCCAGATCCGCCGACGGGCCTCGGCGTCGCTGTCGAGTTCGGAATAGTGCGCGGCAATCACCATGTCGGCCTTGGCGAGCGCCAGCGTGGCGTTGTCGATCGTGGCCTGGAAGAACGGCCAGCGGCGGTACATCTCACAGACCTGCTGCCACGCCCGGCGGTCTTCATACTTGACCTCTGCCAGCGCCGCGCCAAGTCCATACCAAGCGGGAATCATGCACCGGCTCTGGGTCCAGGCGAACACCCAGGGAATCGCTCGGAGATCGTCGAGCGTGCGCTCCCCGCGGCGACGGGCAGGACGCGACCCGATCGGAAGGTTTTCGATGTCGTCGATCGGCGTCGTTCTGGAAAAATAGCCAATGAAGCCGGGCTGATCGACGAGGTCGCGATACGCGACGAGCGACCGCGCGGCCATCGTTGCGGCGAGTGCTGGCCAGTCGTCTGGCGGCGGTTGGGGAGGCGCCGTCGATGCGACGAGCGTGGCCCACGCCACCTGATCGAGATGGCGGCGGGCAATCTCGACATCGTCATACCGCTCGGCAAGCACTTCGCCCTGTTCGGTAAGCCGCAGCGTGCCGTCGAGCGTCTCTGGGGGAAGCGAGAGAATGCCGCGGGCTGCGGGACCACCGCCCCGGCCGAGCGAACCGCCGCGGCCGTGGAAAAAGGTGATCTTCACGCCGCGCGCGGCCGCAGCCCGATGCAGTCGCTCCTGAGCGGTTTGCAGGCCGTAGCAGGCCGCGAGGTAGCCGCCGTCTTTGGTGCTGTCGGAATACCCGACCATGACCATCTGGCGGTTGCCTCGCCCGGCGAGGTGTTCACGGTAGGCGGGCTCGTCGAGCATCGCGCCCAGCGTCGCATCGGCATGGGCGAGGTCGTCGATCTTTTCAAAGAGTGGGACGATCGCAATGTCATGATCCGCGACCGGCTTCCCAGCCGCCGCGGCCTGTCTCTGGGCCCACCGCCAGAGCCAGAGTACGCAGAGGACATCGGCCGGGCACTGCGTGAGGCTCACGATTGCGCCACCAAGACTCTCGGCACCAAACCGCACCGCCGTTGTGTGGAGCAGGTGAAACAGGTTGAGCGTGTCGGCAGCCAGCGGCGGCAAGGAGTCGCGGGGGACATCGCCAATCGTGCCCAGTGAATCCACCAAGACTCGCGTCCGTGCCGCTGGATCGAGCGCCTTGTAGGCAGCAGCGTCGGGCACGAGGCCAGCCGTGGCGAGGATGGCTCCCATGATGTCGCCATAGGCGCGAGCGTCCTGACGGACATCGAGCCGGGTCATGTGGAGGCCGAAGGTGCGGGCAAGGTCGAGCCAGGCCTGCGGCGGCGAGTCGAGTGCCAGGCCGTGATCCTCGCGAAGGCAGTCCACGAGCAGGCCGACATCGTCGACGAATGCCTCTCCCGATTGGTACGCCAGAGGCGGCACTTCGGTCGCCGCCAGCGTGAGCCCCTGAGACGCGGTGAGGCGGAGTTGGATCATCGCCAGCCAGCGACGGTAGACAAGCCGCGGGTCGAATCGCTCAATGCGCACGGCAAGTTCGGCATGCGTGGCGGCGAGTGCATCGAGCCGCTCGGCGAGCGGACGGCCACCAGGAGTAGCGTCAAGTGAGATGGTGAGCATGTCGGCGAGGGCGTCACACCGGTCAAGGTGCTGGTCAATCGCCGCGTGCCTCAGCCGCTCGAGCGTGGCGGCAGTGACGTCGGCCGTTACAAAGGGATTGCCGTCACGGTCGCCTCCCATCCACGAGCCGAATGTGAGAAAGGTCGGGATTCGAAACGTGTGATCGGGATAGGCGTCGGCGAGTGACTGCCGCACGGATGCATAGACTTCCGGCACCGCCTTCCAGATGCGAGGCATCACCGAGAGTCCGCGTTCCACCTCATCCAGCACCGTGGGCCGCGATGGCCTCAAGAACTCGCTCTGCCAGAGCACCACAAGCTCGGCTCGCATCCCAGCCTCGAGCGCACGCCGCTCGCGAGGCAGGAGGTCGGATGTGTCGAGGGCCGCTAGGCTCTTTCGCATTCGTCGAAGCTTGGCTCGGATGCTCCGCCGTTTGGCTTCACTCGGATGGGCTGTGAAGACGAGTTCGATTGCCAGGCGATCGAGCGCGGCCTGGAGGTCATCGGCGGGCATCCCGCCTTCGCGAAACGCAGCGATGCCGCCGGCGAGTGACTCGGCCAGAGGGTGTGGATCACGAGCCCACTCGCGGTCCCGAAGGACGCGTACCCGTTGGCGATCCTCGGCGATGTTGACCAGGTCGAAGAAGACGCTGAAGGCTCGCGCGACGATGGTGGCCTGCCGCTCGTCGAGTGAGGCGATTCGCGCATCGAGGGCCGCTTCGGCAGCATGATCACCGCTGCGACGAACGCGGGCGAGCCCTCGAATCTCCTCCACGAGGTCGACCGCTTCTGGCCCTTCAAGCTCCCGGATCACGCCGCCCAGCATGTCGCCGAGGAATCGGACATCACGGCGGAGCAGCTCGTCATCGACCACGGCAAAAACCTTCCTGGCGGGTTGGTGGGGCAGAAGCCCCAGCATAGGGGCAGCAAATCCCGCGCCAACCGAAGGCGGTCCCTCACGAAGCCCGAACATGGGCGGAAGTTGCGCCCAGCGGTTCACGTCGGGTGGGAATCATGGCAGCGACTGCCGCGCCGGCGGGCATCGGCCCTGCCGCTGGGCAGGTGTCCGGTGGGTTGCGTATGCTCCCTTGGCATGAATGCCAACGCCGTATTTTTTCATTCGTTGTGCCTGACCGTCGCGGTCACGGTACGGCTCATCGCGGCGGACGTGGAGCCAGGTGCAGGCGACTCGATCCGCGGACTCCAACGCGACGCCGAGCAACGTGGCACGGCTTCATGGGGGCATTGGGGCGACACCCCGGAACGCTACGTCGCCTGGTCGAACCACTCGAACAGGCTGATCCCGGTGTACACGTTCGGGGTCGACCTCGCTGCCATCTCCGGGCCGAAGAGCATCTATCGCAACGAAGCTCGGCTCAGCGAACTATATGGATACCTGCCCGACCACACGCTGAATGCCGAGGCCGACTACTTCGATCAGACCGATCTCTACCAACTCCAACTGGCTGCGGCCGATGCTGGCAAGAAGTACATCGTGCTCGTGGTCTTCGACGGTCTCGATTGGACGATGACGCGGACCGCGTCGATCGCCACGACTGGTGGCGATTCCTACGCGGAAGGCCGTGGCACAGGATTCGCGTTTCAGGACTATCGTGGGTGCCCCACCGATTTTGGCTGGATGGTGACGAGCCCGGCGAATGAGGGTACGAAAGTCGACGCCGATGCCCAGGCCCTGAAGAACCCTGGGGGGCGACAGCAGGGGGGCTACGACGCCTCCCGCGGCGGCGCGACGCCGTGGGCGCCGCGGCCGAACCTTCCATATCTCATTGGTCGGGACCGTGATCGGCCCCATGCCTTCACCGATTCGGCTGCCTCAGCCACATCCCTCTGCAGTGGCCGGAAGACCTACAACGACGCGATCAACGTTGGCCCGGATGGAACGCTCCTCGAACCCGTCGCGCGGCTGCTTCAGAATCGAGGCTTTGCGGTCGGTGCGGTCTCGAGCGTGCCCGTGCCCCACGCCACGCCCGGCTGTTCGTACGCCAATAATGTCTCGCGTGACGATTACCAAGACATCGCCCGCGACATGCTCGGTGAACCATCGGTAGCGCATCCGGTGCCGTTGCCGGGCCTCGATGTCGTGATTGGCGCGGGTGCCGGCGTCGAGACTGAGAATGATGCCACTCAACAGGGCCGCAATTTTGAGCCCGGTAACAAGTATGTCGCTGGCTCGACGCTCGCCGTGATCAACGCGTCGGCGGGTGGTCGCTACCGCGTCGTCACACGCACTCCGGGGCGGCCCGGGGCCGAGATTCTGGCGGAAGCTGCCACGGACGCCGCCGCGAAGGGCCTCCGACTCTTCGGCTTCTTTGGCACGCCCCAGGGCAATCTCCCGTTTCGCACGGCCAATGGCGATTTTGATCCCGGCCACGGAAACACAGACCCGTCTGGCGATCCGGAGAGTGATCGGCTCCGGGAAAAGTACGGTTCCCACCTCCATTATTCGAAGGCGGATATCGAGGAAAATCCGACGCTGGCCGACATGACCCGAGCGGCGCTCGGGGTGCTTGGCCGACGCGAGCGGTTCTGGCTCATGGTCGAGGCGGGCGACGTCGACTGGGCGAGCCACGCCAATAATATTGATACCGCGATTGGCGCTGTGCAGAGTGGCGACGCGGCCTTCCGGGTGATCGTTGACTGGATCGAACAGCATGACGCCTGGGACGATGCCGCCGTGATCGTGACCAGCGACCACGGTCACCTCTTCGTGCTGACCGAACCCGAAGCCCTGGCCGCGGCAAAGCGGCCGTAGGCCCGCCAGGCCATGACGGGCATGCCCCTGTCGGCTACCATGCCGGCCTGCACCAACAAGGAGAAACGTATGTCTGCTCGTCGCACGCCGATCGTTGCAGGGAACTGGAAGATGAACCTTGACCGCAGCCGCGGTGTGGCTCTGGCAGCCGCCGTGGCCGGGCGACGCAGCGAGGCTGCCGGCGTCGATGTCGTGCTCTGCCCACCTGCCGTCTACCTCGCGCCGGTCATCGAGGCGGTCGCGAAGACGGGCGGTGATGTGGGGGTCGGAGGGCAGAATGCATCCGACAAGGCAAGTGGTGCGTTTACGGGCGAGGTGGCGCCAGCGATGCTCGTCGACCTCGGATGCACCTACGTGATCCTCGGCCATTCCGAGCGACGCACCCTCTACGGGGAGACCGACGCAGCGGTGAATGCCAAGACCAAGGCGGCGCTTGCGGCAGGCCTCGTACCGATTGTGTGTGTTGGCGAGACGCTCGCGGAGCGCGAGGCAGGGCGTACCGAGGCAGTCGTGACGGCTCAGGTGAATGGTTCCCTCGCCGGCCTCGACGTCCCAAGCCTCGAAAAAATCGTGGTCGCCTATGAGCCCGTGTGGGCGATCGGCACTGGCAAAGTGGCCACGCCCGAGCAGGCCCAGGAAGTCCACGCCACGATTCGACGTCTGCTTGCCGGGCTGTCATCGGCAGCGACGGCCGGCACCATTCGGATTCAATACGGCGGGAGCGTGAAGGCCGATAACGCCGCCGAACTAGCCGCCTGCCCCGACATCGACGGGGCGCTCGTCGGCGGTGCCAGCCTCGAGGCTGACGGGTTCCTCGCGATCGCCAAGGCCTTTGGATTAGCCCGCGGCTGACGGCCGGTGCATGCAGGTGGGATTCACGCCGCCCTGGGCGGGCGGCTATGATCTCCCCTCCGTTGGACCCGCCCAGGAGTTTCTGTTTTGTTGCCCTACCTGCTCCGCTTTTCGCTCGGTTTCCTGCTCGTCTTCATGTCGTTCTTTTTGATCGCGCTGGTGCTGATCCAGCGGGGCAGGGGGGGTGGCCTGGCCGGCGCCTTCGGCGGCGCGGGAGGACAGAGCGCGTTTGGCACCAAGGCGGGTGACATCTTCACGCGGATCACAGTAGGCGTGGCTGCCTGCTGGATCCTGCTGTGCATTTTGGCGATCAACGTGCTCGGCACGTCATCGTCGCGGCTCTCTCGCGACCTCGGCGGCAAGGCCGTGGAGCCCGCTGCTTCGGATATCCCTGTCGAACCGGCCGCGAGCGACATACCGGTCGAGCCCGCTGCGGATCCAAAGCAGGGCGACTCGGCGACAGAGACAAAGCCAGTCGAAGCGTCCACCACAGCCGAACCCGCTCCCACGGATGCCGAGGCCAAGCCTGCAGCCGAGCCGCCAGCGCCTGCAGCCGAGCCGCCAGCGCCTGCGAGTGAGAAGCCCGCGGCTGAGTCAGCCGCCCCGACGGCTGAGTGACCAATGCCCAAGAGCATGACGGGCTGCGGCGCGGGAGCGGCTACCGCGGGCGGTGGCAGTTGTCGGACGGAAGTGCGCACCGTCAACAACCGCGGCTTCAAGCTGTCGGTTCGCACCCGGGAGGGTTTCTACGGGCTGGAGTCTCGGATTGAGGCGGCTGTTCGCGAACGGATTCACCGCGGCACGATCACGGTTTCTCTCGACGTCCGCGGTGGACCAGCGTCTGCCACACGTCGGCTCGACCACGATCAACTGGCAGCGTACCTCGATGACCTCGAACGATTCGCGGCCGACCGGAACCTCCCGCTTCCGCAAGACATCAACGGCCTTCTCGGGCTTACTGGGGTGATCGCCGAGACAACTCCCGACGCCGAACTGGTTGAGCAGACCTGGCCCCTTGTGGCTGAGGCCCTCGCAGCCGCTCTCGATGCGTGCGATGCGATGCGGTGCGCCGAGGGGGCAGCGCTCGCCGCCGATATGCAGCGGGTCGTCAGCGAGATCCGAACGCTTGTCGCCGACATTCGTGTCAGGGCGCCGGCTGCCGTCGAGCGGCATCGTGTGCGGCTCATGGAGCGGGTTGCCAGCCTGCTTGCCGAGCGAGGCGCCGAGCTTTCCGAGTCCGACATCACACGGGAGCTAGTGTTGCTGGCCGATCGATCCGACATCGCCGAGGAGCTCGTGAGGCTCGAAAGCCACCTCGACCAGTTTGCGCGGCTCTTGGGCGACGACTCGACGGGACGCCAGCTCGATTTTCTGGCACAGGAGCTGGCCCGTGAGGCCAACACGGTCGCGAGCAAGAGCGCCGATGTGGAGATCGCCCATGCGGTCGTCGAGACGAAAACCCTGATTGAAAGGCTCCGCGAACAGGTTCAGAATCTGGAGTAAGCCAGATCAGAGTCTCCAGCCGAATGGTGAGCCCCACGCGACTCAGGCTCTCAAGGGCGTAGGGCTAGCCCCGGCGCGTGGTGACGGTACAACATCGTGATGGCAGACAGCCCCGGCAAACTCGTTGTCGTCTCCGGCCCTTCGGGCGTTGGCAAGACCACGCTTCTGCGGCGGCTCTTGGCCATGTTTCCGGCCCTCGTGCCGAGCATCTCGGCCACGACCCGCCCCCCTCGAGTCGGGGAGCGCGAGGGTTTGGATTACCACTTTATTCCCCTCGACGAGTTCGAACGGCGGCGGGGAGCGGGCGAATTTTTGGAGTGCTGCCAGGTCTACGGCCGCCAGCACTGGTATGGCACGCTCGTGGCCGAAGTGGGCCCCAGAATGGCCTCTGGGCAGTGGGTCGTGCTCGAGATCGACGTAGAGGGTACACTCTCGGTGCTCGAGAAGTACCCCGAAGCGATCACGATTTTCGTCGAGCCATCGCACCCAGACCAGTTGTTCGAACGGCTCCAGGGCCGTGGCACTGAGTCGCCGGAGGCGATGGCGCGACGTCTCGAAGTGGCCCGCCGGGAGCTTTTGGAGGCCTATCGCTACCGGTATCGCGTCGTCAACGAAGATGTGGACGAAGCACTCGGCCAGGTGCAGGGCATCCTCGCGGCAGAAGGTTTTGAACCGGCAGTCAACGCCGCGTCGCACGGGCCTCACAACGCAAATCGGTTCACGTCCAACCCTGGAGTTAGCGCATGATCGACGACCTGCGAGAAGAGGAGATCGTCAACAAGGTCGGAGGGCGTTTCAAGCTCTCCACTCTGATCCAAAAGCGGCTTGTGGCGATCAACGCTGGAAGCCGTCCGCTGGTGGATACCAAGAGTACCGACAAGATGCAGATCGTCATCGACGAGATCAAGCAGGACAAGATCTACCTCGACACGTCGATGAACCTCCGCATCACGGGTGAATCCCCGGAAGCCGGTGGACCGCTCGATTTTGACCCAACCAATTTGTAGTTGGCATCACGCGAGCCCGAATGCATGAGCATCGCAGGCCGTGAGATCGTGCTGGGTGTGAGTGGCGGCGTTGCGGCCTTCAAGGCAGCGGCGCTCGCAAGCATGCTCGTGCAGCGTGGGGCCAGTGTCACCGCCGTGCTCACGCGGAACGGCCGGCGGTTCGTTGGTGAGGCCACATTCGCAGCCCTCACTGGCCGGCCCGTGGCGATTCGCGGGTTTGATGCAACGCGGTTTCCACTCGGCGCCCATATCGAGTTGGCGGGACGGGCCGACCTGATTGTGGTGGCGCCCGCGACGGCAGATTTTCTGGCAAAGGCCGCGTCAGGCGCAGCCGATGACCTGCTCACGACACTCGTCTTGTGCGCTGAATGCCCTGTCCTCGTTGCGCCCGCGATGAATGCCGCCATGTGGGCCAAGCCGGCTGTGCAGCGGAACGTCGAGCAGCTCATGGCCGATGGCATGCAGGTGATCCCGCCCGGGACAGGCTGGCTTTCCTGCCGCAAGCAGGGGGCCGGGCGGATGGCGGAGCCAGATGCAATCACGGTGGCCATCGAGAAGGCGCTCTTTGGCTCGCCACCCCAGCAGGCCCGCTGAGCCGCACGAAAGGCCTATCACGAGACGACGATGGCGCGCATTCTTCTCACGGCCGGTCCCACGCGGGCCTTCATCGATGACGTGCGGTATCTCACGAATGCTTCGAGCGGCCGAATGGCGGCGGCTCTGGCGACGGCGGCGATTGCTCGTGGACACGATGTCACCATCGTGAGCGGGCCGGTGCATGTCAGCTATCCCCGCCGCGCCCGTGTCGTGCCAGTGGTGACGACATCAGAAATGCTGGAGGCATCGCTTGCCGAACTGCCGCGGTGCGAGGGAGTCATTGCCGCTGCGGCCCCCTGCGACTTCGAGCCCCTGCGAAAGGTGACGGGCAAGATTCCACGAGCGGGCGACGGCCTTACGTTGAAGCTCCGCCCGACACCCGATGTGATCGCGACGCTCGCCCGCAAGGCCCCACGCGACCGATGGTTTGTGGCGTTCGCGCTCGAGCCGGGCGCCGACCCACGGCGTGCCTTCGAGAAGATCGAATCGAAACGCTGCGACCTGATCGTGGTGAACGACCTCACGGCGATGGAAGGGACCGAAACGGCCGTGACCGTCTATGATCAACGCCACGAAGCGGTCGGCAGTCGCAGTGGCACCAAGCGAGCCGTGGCGGCCTGGCTCATCCGGCTCTTCGAAACCACGTTGGTAGTGGGAAAGGCCACGCGATAGTCTTGTGGCGACAGACGTCTTGCTGAATCGACGTCATCGTTTCGCGTTCGTGAGTGTGAGAGCCATTGCATGATTACCGTCGCCATCCTCGGGGCCACCGGCTACACCGCCCTCGAAACGATCAAAATTCTGCTGCGGCATCCCTCGGCAAAAATCGTGGCCGTGACGAGTCGGCAGGAAGGCAGGCCGCCGGTCTCGACCGTCCATCCGAGCCTCGTCGGAAGGCTCGAACTCGAACTCGAAGACCTCGAGCCCGAGGAGGTGGGGCGACGTGCCGATTGTGTGTTCGGGTGCCTGCCCCATGCCGCCAGCGCCGACATTCTCCCGAAGGTGCTCGCTGCTGGCGCGAAGGTCGTTGATCTGAGTGCCGACTACCGGCTGGACGATGCTGCAACCTATCTCGAGTGGTACGGCCACGAGCATCCCGACACCGCCCGACTCGGGACCACCGTCTACGGCCTGCCAGAGCTTTTTCGGGAGCGGATCGTGGGTCAGCAACTCGTGGCGAATCCGAGCTGCTACGCCACGTCGGCGATTCTGCCGTTGGCACCGCTTGTGAAAGCCGGGCTCGTGGAACTTTCCGACATCATCATCGATTCCAAGAGCGGGGTGAGCGGGGCGGGTCGCCAGCCCAAGCTCATGACGCACTTTCCGGAGTGCAACGAGAGCATGTCGGCCTACAACGTGGGGCGGCATCGGCACACGCCCGAGATTGAACAGATCATTTCGAGGTACGCAGGTGTGCGACCAGAGGTGATCTTCACGCCTCAGTTGGCCCCGATGGACCGTGGCATCCTGTCGACGATCTATGCCCTGCCAACGAAGGTCGTCACGGAGGGCGACGTGATGGGTGTTCTTCGCGAGGCCTATGCGAGCGAGCGATTCGTGCGCGTCGTCGATCACCTTCCGGGGACAAAGGACACCGTCGACACGAATTTCTGTGACATCACCGCGCGTGTGGTCCGCGGCAGAATTCTGCTCATCAGTTGCCTCGACAACCTCGTCAAAGGCGCCGCCGGCGCGGCGGTCCAGAATTTCAATGTCCTCTTTGGCCTGCCCGAAACCGCCGGGCTGCTATAAACAGCCGAGGAAAAAGCCATCCATGGGCTTTTTCCTCGCAGGCCGACCGATGGCAAAGCCGAGGTTTGCCATGGTCGGTGACTGCCGCATCCCGCGGCAGAAACCGTAGTGAGACGCCTGGTAGGTCTGATGCTGCCTTCCGACACGCCAATTCGACTGCCGATCCCACCGATTCCCGCTGGTTTTCGCATGGCCGGCGTCCGCGCCGGGATCAAGCGGGATCGCACCCGCGAAGACGTCACGCTCATTGCCAGTGATGCGCCAGCGACGGCGGCGGGGGTCTACACCACGAACCTCGTGTTTGCGGCACCGGTGGCCTATGACCGGGTGCTGACGCCGGGAACCGGCTTTCGTGGCGTTGTGATCAACTCCGGCAATGCCAACGCCTGCACCGGCACGAAGGGGCTCGACGACGCCCATGGCATGGCTGCTGCGGCTGGCAGGCTGATCGGCGCGTCCGCTGAGAATGTCCTGGTTCTCTCAACTGGAATCATCGGTGAGTTTTTGCCGATGGCCACAGTGACATCGGGGATCGAGGCCGCGTTCTCGCGGCTCGGCACCGACACCGATGCGGCTGTGTCTGCGGCTCGCGGCATGATGACCACCGATACGCGGCCAAAGCTCGCGGGTGCCACCTTCGCGGCGGCCGGCACGTCCTACTCGCTCTTTGGAATGGCCAAGGGAGCGGCGATGATCGGGCCGCGGCTCGCGACGATGCTCGGCATTGTGCTCGTGGACGCTGCCCTCGAGCCAGCCGATGCCCAGCGGCTCCTCGCGGAGGCAGCCGACGAGACGTTCAATTGTGTGAGTGTCGATGGCCACATGAGCACGAATGACACGGTGCTCCTGTTGGCGAACGGGGCGGCCGGAGGGCCCCCGCTCAAGGGTGATGAGCTTGCGGCCTTCGGCCGGGCCCTCCACGAGGTCTGCGGGACGCTTGCCCGGGAGATGGCCGATGATGGCGAGGGCGCGACGCACGTAATGAGGATCGAAGTCACTGGCTGTGCCAGCCGCGACGACGCTCGACAGATTGCCCGCACGATCGCCGACAGCCCGCTCGTGAAGACGGCGGTCCATGGCGCAGACCCCAACTGGGGCCGGATCGTGTCGGCGGCCGGCTACTCCGGAATCTCCTTCGACCCGGCTGCCGTCGAGCTTGAGCTCAACGGCACGCTGCTTTTTCGGGCCGGCGCGCCGGTGCCGTTTGACGCCGATGGCGTGTCTGATTCGATCAAGTGTGCCCGTGAAACCCGGATCGATCTCAGGATGGGAAGTGGCCCTGGAAAGATCGTTTTCTACTCGAGCGACCTGACCGCCGACTACGTCCGGCTCAACGCCGACTACCATACGTAGGTTGGCGGTCGTGGGCTCCGGGTGGCCCTCGGCTTGACTCCGAGCCAGGAAAACGGTTTTATCCAGAGATTGTTCCAGAGTCCCCGAGCGCTTTTCGTGATCGCCACCTCGCCATTCTCCGCGTTTTCGTTCGACCCATCGGGCTCGTTCATCGGCGACCTCGGGCCGGCCTCGCTGTGTGGGCCCGCGTGGACTGCCACGGGCGACGCGCCGGTGGTGGTGGC
>JANNSZ010000009.1:0-12123 GCA_031403195.1 Planctomycetota bacterium
CTGGCCGTGTTCCTGGCGGCGGTCGCGGGATGTGCGGCGGTGCCGGTGGCGCTGCACCGCTGGATCTGGAGTCACCGCCGATTCGAACAGCTTGCCAGGCTTATCGCCCGGTCGTTCCCGGCACTCGGTGACCAGCTTCTGGGCATCATTGAACTGGCGCGTGAGACGGCCTCGGCGACACCCTCGCCGTCGTCGCGCAGCGGTTTCGGTGGTTCGCGGCGGCTGGCCGAGGCAGCGATCGCGCAGGTCTCGGAACGGTCGCGGTCTTTTGATTTGAGCGCCGCGGTGCCCCGGCCGCGGCACATCGCCTGGCTTGCCGCGGCGGCTGTGCCGCTGGTGATCGCGGTGGCTGCCGCGTGGCTCGCGCCCGAAGCATCGGCCAACGCCTGGGCGCGGTTTCTCGCGCCGTGGCGCGCCATCGAACGCTATACCTACACCCGCGTGGAGCGATTGCCTGAGACGATTGTCGTGCCGCGTGGTGAACCGGCGACGATCCCAATCAAGCTGGCAGGTGATACCCGCTGGCGTCCGGAGGAGGCGACCGTGAAAGTCGGCCGGCAGCCGACCGTGGTCACGCCGCTGGTCGATGGTGGGTACGCCTTCGAGCTCCCGCCGCAACTGGTCACGGCTCCCCTGGCGGTGGCGGTCGGTGATGCCCGTGGTCGCGGGACAATAGAGCCGCTGCCTCGGCCTGAGATTGTCGGCCTGGCCGCAGAAATCAAACTGCCGGCATACCTTGGTCGGTCGGGCGTCATCCGGCAAGAGATCCGCGGCGGCACGCTCGCGGCTGTGGTCGGCAGCACCGTCGCACTTGTGGCCACGGCCGATCGGAAGCTCGCGTCGGCGACAGTCGATGGCGAGCCGATCGAGCCCGACGGAGAGACCGTTCGCATTCCGTCGCGGAATGTAGCTGAGGAGGCGACCGTAGGCCTGTCGTGGCGAGACATTCATGGCCTCGACGGGTCCCGGCCGCTGACGCTCTCGATTCAGCCACGGGCCGACGACGCCCCCGTGGTCGTCGCGCTCGATGTGCCGGCCAGCCGCGACATGCTCCTGAACACCGACACGCTGCGGTTTCGCATTGCGGCCCGTGATGATTTTGGAATTCGGCGGGTCGGGATCGAGTGGGAGGGAGTGGCTGACTGGTCGGCTTCGACCGATCCGGCGCAGCGCTCCCACGGCGAGCGGCTGATGCAGGTAGGCGGCAGCGAGCTCGACTCGCTCGAAGCTGCCGCGACGTTCTGCCCCGATGCGCTCGGCGTCAGTCCGCAGCCGATCATGCTGCGGGCCTTTGCGGAGGACTATAAGCCTGGCCGGAAGCGGGCCTATTCCACACCGATGCTGATCTATGTGGTGGACCGTGGTGAGCATGCGCTGGTTCTCAATGCCCGGCTCCAGCAGTTCCGCCAGCAGGCCAGCGAAGTGCGCGACCGCGAGATGGGTCTCTTGGCGGCCAACAAGGAACTGCGGGAGCTGCCAACTGAAAAACTGCTCGACCCCGAGACCCGCAGCCGGCTCTTGAATCAAGCGGCCGCGGAGGAGGCCAACGCGCGTCGTCTCGACCGGCTGGTCGATGCCGGGGCCGAGCTGGTCCGAGAGGCCATGAAGAACCCGGAGTTTGAGGCAGCGACTCTCGAACAACTTGCCGAAGACATCCAGACGCTGGCCGACATCGCTGAAACGAAAATGCCGGGCGTGGCCGATCTGCTCGCACAAGCGGCGCAAGCCTCCGCGGCGACTTCGGGAGAGCCGGGCAAGGCTGGTGCTGGTCAGCCCGGGTCGCCGTCTGGGCAGGAGCCGGGCAAGAGCGGCGGCGAACCGAAGAACGGCGATGCCACGCCGCCGAATTCCGAGCAAGCCGGCACCGAAGGGCAACGTGGCGAGCCCGCCGCAGGTGAACAACCGCCGCAGGTGGGCGAGGATCGTTCGAAGCCAGCGGGCGGGCCAGGGGGCGAGCCACCGGAAGGTGCGCAGCCACCGGTGCCGCAGGTGGTCGATAAGGAGTCATCCCAGCAGCCACCCGATGCGGCCGAGGGCGAACCGAGCAAGTCGGGCGGCCCCGGACGGCTTGGCCTGCCCACGACACAGGCCGGTGTCACACCGCCGTCTGAGCCGAAACAAGGTGGCGATGATGAGCCCCCGGCCGATGAGGCGCTCGACGAGGCCATTGCCAAGCAGGAAGAGCTTCTCGAACAGTTTGCGAAGGTCGCCGACGAATTGGCCGCCATCATGGCGAAGCTCGAAGGCAGCACGTTCGTCAAGCGGCTCAAGCTCGCCTCCCGCGAGCAGGGCATGCTGGGCGGTCGCTTGGCCGGCATGGCGGCTGAAGCCTTTTCGATTCCGAGACAGCCGGGGCAGTCGGGGCATCCAGGGCAGCCGGGGCAGCGTCCGGACGACGTGGATGACGCGCTGGAGACTGTCAAACAACAAAACACCCGCGAGACAGACAAGGTCTCGGCGATCATGGACGACCTCCAGGCCTACTTTGATCGCCGCCAGCTTCCGGCGTTTCGGACGGTGCTCGATGAGATGAAGGAGCTCGACGTGCTCGGGAGCATGCGGCAGGTCTCCGACGGCATCGTGAGCGAGGCCGGGATGTCGATCGCGCAGACTGAGTTTTGGTCGGACACGTTTGATCGGCTGGCCGACGACCTCGTGCCGCCGCCCAAGGAAGGTGGTGGTGAGGGAGGCGAGGGTGAACCGCGAGAGAGCGTGCCGCCGGAAGTGGTGCTTGAGGCGATGAAGATTCTCGAAGAGGAGACAAATCTTCGTGAGGAGACGCGGGTGGCCCAGCAGACGAAGAAGGCCACCGAGCCCCACGCGTTTGCCGAGGTCACGGGAAAACTCGCCCAGCGGCAGGAGGCTCTGGCCGATCGGGTCGTTGACCTGATCGACCGGCTTCTCGAAGAGCCCGATGCCGAGCGGCAGTTTGGCCCTGAGCTCGAACTCTTTGATCAGGTCGATAGCGTCATGATCGAGGCAGCCGACCTCCTGGCCGGAGGGGAAACCGGCCCTCAGGCGATCGCCGCTGAGACCGAGGCGATCGAGCTTCTCTTGGCGGCGCAGGCTGCCGGACAGGGTGGCGGTGGAGGTGGCGGCGGTGGATCGGGAGGCAGTGCCGGGGGCGGCAGCACCGGCACGACGAGCACCTCGGCGCTCGCCCTGATGGGCGCAGGCAACCGCAGCAAGGCCGGGGCCGGTGGCGAAAAGGAGCAGGCCACGGGCGTGTCGGGCCGCGTGCTGCCCGAGGAGTTTCGCTCAGGCCTCGACGCCTACTTCAACCAGCTCGAACGAGAGCGACGATGATTTGTGCGATTCGACATGCTGCCGCGGCGCTCGCCATCCTGATGGCTGGGCTCGCGAATGTGCCATGGGTGACAGCGGCTGAACCGATCCAGCAGGCTGAGATCGGCGATCCCTGGTGGGATGAGGCGGCTCCCGCAACACCCGCAGAAGCCGACCCGAAAGCCCCACCCGCGGAACCGATCCAGCAGGCTCACGAGCGAGCCCGAAGGTTCGGTCAGCAAACGGCCATGAATGTCCTGCGGCGGGAGCTTTCGGCGGTTCGCGCAGCCTGTCCTAGTCTGTCGAGCGAGGATCGTGCGGCGATCATGACCGCGGGCTTGCGTGCCGTCGATGTGACCGCGGCAGTCAAGCAGCCAATCGTCCGCGGAGATCAGCGGGTCAACGGGATCATCGCGCCAGGCGGAGCCGTGCAGGGCCGGATGCGGGTCGTTCCATCCCCCATGGCAGCCGCGCTCGCGAGCTCTATCGGGGAGGCTGTTGCCAACGCCGTTGCCGAGGTGGCACCTGCCGCGGAGGCGGAGGCGTATCGCCGCGAAGTGACGGCGCGTGCCGACAGGCGACGGGCTGCCGCGGTGGCCGTGCTCGTGGAGGCCGTCGATCAAACAGCCATGCTGGATGACACGCAGCGGGAGGCCCTCGCCGCGGCATTCGCTGCGAAGTGGCAGCCGGCCTGGGAGCAGGTGGCGCTGCAGGCATCCCAGGTGCGGTTCACCGGCGGCCGGCTCCCGCCCGGTGTGGTGGCCGTGGTGGCCGACGTGCTTGGCCCCGAGGAGTTTTTCGTCTGGCAGGAACGGCTTCGGCGGCCGTAAGGATCATGAGCTTCACCACCTGTCGCGCGTGTGAGAACCGTGCCGGAACGTCGGCCTGGGGGAGCGGTTTCCTCGTCGCCCTGGCTCTCGTCGGTGGCATCGCGGGAGCGGCGGACGATCAGGTGCTCGAAGGGGCTCAGCCCGAGCGCGGCGGGACAGGAGCCGAGGTGGTTGTCGGCGGCAACGCGCAGGTCGTCATCAACGGCCAGGTTCTTCTCAACGGCGGCCGTATCCGCATCATGGCTGGAGGCGGAATCGCACCACAGCAGCCCTTTGGGTTGGGCGTGGCGCGATTGTTCGATCAGCAAGCCTTTCCCCATGCCGGTGCTGCAGTCCAGCGGGTGGTCATCGTCAATGGCGTGGTCACCACGCCCCAGACGGTAGTTCCGCACGAGCGGGCAATCGCGGGAATGCGGCTACGAGGTGCAGCCCGCATTGCCATCCTCGAGCAGGTGTGCCGTCTCAATGCCGGTCAGATGCAACGCCTCCAGATGGCGCTTGAAAGTGATGTGAAGCGGATCGGCAGCGTGATTGAATCCATGCGGCAGCAGTATGTCGACATGCCGTGGCCTCCACGGCAGGAGATCGTGACGGCCCTGCGAGCTGATGCCGCTCGCTGCCGCCAGCTCATCGAGGGCACGCCTGGGTCCGATTCGCTGCTCGGAACCGTGATTCAGGACGTGCTCTCACCTGAGCAAACTCGAGCCTTCGAAACCTGGCTCGAGGGCAGGCGGGCTTGTCGCTGGCGAGCGATGGTGGCGACGGTGCTTGTCCAACTCGACGAGTCGGGCCTGGGGCTCACATCGGCGCAAGCCGCGGCGATCGAACGCAGCCTCATGGCCGAGATGCCAAAGCTCGAAGTGCTCCGAGACATTGGCACCAGCACCATGGACGGACGACTGGCCCACTTCGGAAGAATCATCGTGCTGCGGCAGCTCGGCCTCGTGAAGCCAGTCTGGCAGAAGGTGTGTGATCCGAGGCAGCAGGCGCTGCTGGAAGCACACTGTGCCACCAACGTCGGCGATCCAGCGAGTGTCGAGCGTATGCTTATGGAACAGGGCATCCTCGAGCGGGACGATGGTCACGCCTCGCCAGTCAAGGAGACTAACTGATGGGTTTTGAAGTGTTTCGTCGGCGCGGGCTCCGCTGGGCGGTGGTGATGATTGCCGTCGCCGGGATCGTGCCACCAAACGCCTTCGCCGAAGGGCCGCTCCTGCGATTCGGTGATCCTGTGCCACGAGACGTCCGCGAGGTGTACGACGCCGGGGTGAAGTATCTCATCAAGACTCAGGATGCCAGTGGCGCCTGGACCGATGGCCAGACGGGGCCGGGCGTTACGGGGCTGGCGATGATGGCGCTCTTGGCGTCTGGAGAGGATCCCAACTTCGGTCCCTATCGCGTGCCGATTCGCAAGGCGCTGCTGAGCATGATCGTCGACCAAGACCCGGAGACGGGGTTTCTGGGTGGCGGCCGTGGTCACGACAGCATGTACCAGCACGGCTTTGCAATGCTGGCACTGGCCGAGGCATATGGCGCAGTCGATGACCGCAAGCTGTGGAGCGAGAGCCCGGGGATGCGTGGCGTGGGAGTGGGCCGTTCGCTCGGGCAGTCCCTCGAGCTGGCCGTGCGCTGCGCGGCAACCAGCGGCAAGAAGAACCCGTTCGGCGGCTGGCGCTACTCTCCCGACGCCCGCGATGCCGACACATCCGTCAGCGGGGCGGTGTTGATGGGGCTCCTGGCAGCCCGCAACGCCGGCATCGAGGTGCCGGATGAGACGATCGACCGGGCGATCAAGTACTACACCACGATGACCGGCCCCGATGGCCAGGTGGGCTACTCGGGCAGCCCCGGTGGCGGCAGCGATGCTGTCACGAGCATCGCTGTGCTCGTCTACGCGATCGCCAGGCAAAAACAGCTTCCGCAATACGCCAAGGCGCTCTCCCACCTCAAGAGCCGCAGTCGTGACGCGAATTCGGGCGGCGATGGCTACCCCACCTACACCCGCTACTATCGTGCCCAGGCCCTCTTTCAGGGCGATGTCGAGGCCTGGGAAAAGTGGAATGCAGGGCTTGTCCAGGAGGCCAAGAAAGTCCAAGGGAAGGACGGCAGCTTGAGCGGGTTTGGGGCGCGGGGTGGCGGCGGATTCGGTGGAACGGTGGACACGGCGCTGGCCCTCTTGGCACTCGCAGTAAACTACAAGTTCCTCCCGGTGTACGAGCGATGAATTCTCTCCTGCCGCATACCATCCGAAACCCCGTCGCCTGGCGACTCGCCGGGATCGGCGTTGCCATGCTGGCGGCTTTTGCCGGCGTGGCCCATGGCGAGATTGAGGCGTTCGTTGAGCAGAAGGAGGCGGCCGCCGAGGCGAAGCCCGCTGACGACACGCCGGCCAATCAGGCCGCCAAGCGAGACGTGGCCGGGCTGCAATGGCTTCTGGAGCGGGGACTCCGAGTGGGCGGGGTCATCGATGTGCGCGTTCTCCAGCCTCAACGGGTGATTATCAATGGCCCCCCCCAGCCCGACCTCAATGCTCAGCCGCAGCTCAAGCAGCAGATCGAGCAGCAGGCCCAGCAGCTTGAGCGGATGCTCGAACCTGTGCTGGGGAGCGAGCTCGAGATGATCCGTCAGGCGTGTCCTGAGCTCGCGTCTGCGGCCCGGAAAACGATCCTGGCTTCCGGTCGCACGGCGCTCAAGAAAGCGGCTGCGGGCATGGCTGAGCGGCAGTTGACCGGACGCTTTGGCCAAGATGACTTCGATCCCCGGCAAGAGATTCGCGGGGTAATCGGAACCGAACTCGAGAAGGTAGGTCCAGAGCCGCTGGCAGCCTACAGACGGGAGCAGGATGCCCGTGCTGCCCGACGGGCGGGTGCGGCTCGGCTGCGGATCGTCGCCAGTCTCGACGGCCAGCTCGATCTCTCAGCAGCCCAGCGGAAGGCGATCGAGGAAGACCTGGAGCGGCAATGGGATGCCTCCTGGGTCCGAGCGCTCGGTGACTTTGGATTGATCAACGATCAGCCCATTGCCCCCGATTTTGCGGCCGCTGCCATCGAGCCGCACCTGGCCCCCGCGCAGAAGACGGCCTGGAAAGCGTGGTGTGAGGCGGCCGGCATCGCGCACGTGGGCCGGCGATTCATGGGCTGGAATTTTGACGGCCAGGGCCTCCAGGGTACCGACGGCTGGTGGAACCAATGACCAGCGAGCACGGCAATCGCCGAGGTGTCACCTGGCTGCTGGCAGTCGTGGGCGTGTGCCTCGCCGGACAGGCAGCGGCGCCCGCCGATGACGAAGTCCTCGCCGACGACAGCCCTGACGCCCAGACTGAGCGGCAGCCGCACCTCATCGACCTCGGAAGTAACTTCGATTCCAATCTCTTCGAGCGGAACGGCAATAGCTGGATGATCCGCGGCGGGGGGGCAGGGATTGTGCCCGGAGGTGATCGCCGGCGGTCTGACTCCCCCGCACTCACGCGGGCGCGTTCTGTGGGGAAGAAGCGGCTCGAGCGGATCGATGCATCGTGTGAGCTCTCCGCCGCGCAACGGAAGACGCTCGAGCTGGCCATCGAATCGGATGCCCGCCGGTTTGCTGCCGAGGTTGATTCGGTGCGTGAGCGGTACGCCAAGCGCCAAATCAACATGAACGATCAGGCAGGCCAGAAGGAGTGGCACGCCTTCCAGCAAGATGTGCAGCGCTGCCGTGAGCAACTCCGCCGGCTGTTCGATCCTGGGTCACTGTTCGCGACATCCCTTGCCAGAACGCTCGATGAGCGTCAGCTCGCCTGCTTTCTCGAAGAGCAGGCAAACCGTCGCACGTACCAGTGGCGTGCCCTGGTGACCGAGACGCTCGCCAGACTCGATGACACGCTCGCCCTCACTGCGAAGCAGCACGAGGCGCTCCAGGCCATCCTCATGGCCCGCGAACCATTGCTGCGAACCGATGTCGATGCGAATCTTCATGCCGACTTGAATCTCCGCCGGAATCTCGTGTTCATGATCCTCGCCGAAGCGGATACCAAGGAGCTTCGGGCGACCGTGAGCGAGCGGCAGTGGCAGACGCTCATGCCCCTCACGGCGCAGGGACGAGCCATGCGGTCTTGGATCGAGGCCCAGGGCGTGCTCGAACTGGGCGAGGCCACGGATAAGACGCCGGCGTCCAGGCGAAAGTCACGCAGCCGGTGACGGGAGCAACTCGGGTGCGGGTGATGGGGCCGACGGGCTTGCCGGCAGTTCTTTCGAAGCCGGGAGATTGTCGGATCGCGTCGCCGGGTCCATTGGCGAAAGCTGAACCGGCCGGGCGTCGGCCCCGAGCGGCTCAAAGGCCTGCGAGACGATCCCGCGGCTGAAGACACCCGGCCGCGAGTGGCCGTAGTCGAGGTAGAGGCTCGCGTCGCGCTGCCGCGCCCGGCGATGGGCGTCGAAGTAGGCCTTCCCAGGCCAGGGCCCTTCCGACAGAAACACGCCGTTGTATTCCAGCAGCGAACCCTTCCGGAAATGGAGCTGGGCGATCGAGCGGGTGTAGTCCACGATGGCGCGGTAGTAGGCGCTCTCGGCTTCAGATCGACGGCTCTGGGCTCGCAGGAGCTCGTCGAGTGTGACGGTGTTGGCGTCGTAGGCAGCCTGCACGGCTTCCACCTGCCGCTCGGCAGCAACCCGCCGGTTGAAGTTGGTCTGGGAGAGCGCGAAGTTCGTGTCCACGTTGCGGATCGCATCGACGAGCGCGTGCGATGCCTCGAGCTCCTCATCTTGGAGTCGAGCGCGTTCACGGGCAAGCAGCAGCTGGTGGTGGCGAACCGTGGCCAGCTCGCGGCGAAAGCCGAGCGGCATGAGGAACTGGGCCCCGGCCTGCCACTCCTGGAACTGGCCGGAGAACAGGGTCGAGTATGCGTCGGTGCCGGCCAATGGATCGGTGCCGTTGGCGTCGTAGGGACTGAAGTCCTGGTTCACGAGTTCTTGGCCCATGCCGAGGAACCGGTAGCGGCCCACCATGTCGAGCCGCGGAAGGATGAGGTTCTTGGCCGCGACGAGCTCAAGCTCCCGCTGCTTGATGACCCATTTCTGCTTGCGGAGCTCGGCCGATCGCGACAGCGCCTCGACCAGCGACTGCTGCCAGTCAAACGTGATGCGGGCAGTCGTCGGCTCGTCGGATGGACGGATCAGCCGACCGTCACTGGCCGCGATGCCCATCATGAACCGCAGGCGGCTCTCGGACCGGTAGACGTCGCTGAGGGCCTGTTCGACCTCACTGCGAAAGAAGAAGTATTGCTCGCGGGCCTGGGCCTCCTTGTCGGCCTCGCCACCCCGTGACTGCTCCACGTAGAGGGCATGGACCTTCCGCCAGGCTTCGAGGGAGCTGTCGCGACCGGCCTTGCGGGCCTCGAGGTTGCGGTAGGAGAAATAGAGCTCCCAGTAGGCCTGCTCGGTGTCGCTCACGAGGTTGCGGACGCCGGCCTCGAAGTCAGCCAGTGAAATGTCGGCGTTGATTCGGGCGAGCAGCACGCCGCGGAAGTTTGGCCGGCCGTAGAGGTTGTCGAAGAAGTCGGGGCCGGCGATGCGGTTGTAGGTGGCGCCGGCACCCTGGAGGAGCGGCTGGTTGAACGTGAAGTCGTAGTTGGTCTGGAATGTCGAGGGTACGTCGGTCTGTCGAATCGGAGAGTTGTTGTTGTCGTAGAGCGTTTGGTTCGAGAAGCCCCAGGTGGCACCGGTGGCCGTCCGCTTCTGGAGGCCGCTGGTCCAGTTGCCGGTGTCGCCCAAGAACTGCTGCTGGAAGATGAAGGTGCCGACGCCGCCGATATTCTGTGGACGGTTCTGCCGCTCCCAGGTGAGCGAGCTCGAAAGCTGCGCGTCGAACTGGGCCAGGGCGCTCTCGACACCGCGGAACGGGTCGGTCTCGGTGATCGCGGGGTCGTAGATTGTGGGAGTCTGGCTCGGTGCGGTGAGCAGTGACACCGCGGGCTCACCGGTTTGCGGCCGTGGGCCACCGAAGCTGGCAAACCGACCGCCGAGGTTTCGCAGCACTTTGCCGTTTTCGAGCGAAGTGCGGATCGCATCTTCGAGCGACAGCTCCCAGATCTCGTCGAAGGAAGGGTTCGAGAGCGTGAGTGGCTCGGTGGCGCCGGCCGCCTCGTCGAGAGGCTCCTGGCAACTGTCGGGATACTCGAGCTTCTGAATGGCCCCGGTGTAGTGCGAGAGATCGCCGTCTTCGAAGAAGTAGAACGGCTGCTTGGGCGCGCATCCTGACGCCACGAGCGTGACGCACGTCACGACGACCCAGGTTGTTTTGAGGATGCGGTACACGGGGGGCTCTGTTTTTTTCGGACACGACCGCCGCTGCGCCTTGAGCGTGAGGGGCCGTCGAACGACGACCTTTCCGACACGGAGCCCCCCGACTCCGTGCCTGCACCCGAGGCGCAGCGGCAGCACATCAGCTATCGACGCGGATGCCCCGCAAACTTGGAGCAATCGTTACAGTCGCGCGCCGCTGCGGCAGCCTGGGAAGGCTGGGGGATTCATGGGCTGGAACTGACAGCGGCTCGGAGTGGCCCGTGCCATGTCGCCGGCTACTTCACGCGGCGCAGACCATCCATGGCCCTGCTTCGCTTGCCGTGCCTCCGCCCGGTGATCGCTCCTCCAGGCTCCCGGCGCTTGTCCTCGCGTGCCTTGAAAAAACCAAGTCGCTCACTCGGAGTTGGCTGCGCTTCGCCAACCAGGCTGCGCTTGCCAACAACGCCGGCTCCATGACACGGGCCACCCCGAAGCGGATGCTTCTGTGCAGCCCACCCCCTACCCCACAAGGTGGCAGGCGACGTCGTGGCCGGGGGCAATGGTCCGCAGGGCGGGGACTTCCCGCGTGCAGCGGTCTTCGCGGAGCGGGCAGCGAGTATGAAATGGGCAGCCCGAGGGTGGGTTGACGGGGCTGGGAACTTCGCCAGTCAAGACGATGCGCCGGCGGGTTCTTTCCTGGACGGGGTCGGGCACGGGGACGGCCGAGATGAGGGCCTGCGTGTAGGAGTGGAGCGGTCTTGAGACGATCGTGCGCGCGTCAGCGAGCTCCACGATGCGCCCCAAATACATGACGGCAATGCGGTCGCTCACGTGCCGCACTGCGGCGAGGTCGTGGGCCACGAAGAGCAGCGTGAGGCCGAGTTCCTTTTGAAGCCGCGCGAGGAGGTTCAAGATCTGCGCCTGAATCGAGACATCCAGGGCGCTGATGGGCTCATCGGCCACGATGAATTCGGGCCCGAGCGCGAGGGCCCGCGCGATGCCAATCCGCTGCCGCTGCCCGCCCGAAAACTCGTGGGGGTAACGCCGCATGAACCGCGAGTCGAGGCCGACTGTCTCCAATAACTCCCGCACCCGCTCATGGCGGGCGGCACCGGTCGCAACTCCAAAGTTTCCCAGCGGCTCACCCACAATCGCCTCGACGGTCATCCGCGGATCGAGCGAGGCATGAGGATCCTGAAAGATCATCTGCATCCGCCGTCGCACGTCACGCAGCCTCGCATCCCAGGCCCATCGGCCTCCCTTCCGCACCCACCAGGAGTGGATCGGCTCGCCGTCGAAGATCACCTCGCCGGCCGACGGATGCACAAGTTGGAGGACGGCCCGCCCTGTCGTGGACTTGCCGCAGCCGCTCTCGCCGACGAGCCCGAGCGTCTCACCGCGTCGCACCGAAAACGACACGCCGTCGACAGCCCGCACCATGTCGAACTGTTGCCTGAAGACACCACCGGGCCGCGGCACCGGAAAATGCACGGTGAGATTACGGACTTCAAGGAGCGGGCGATTGCCGTTGATGCATGATTCACTCATGGCGCCACCTCGGCTGCCGTGGCTCCCGTCAAACAGGGATCGAGCGAGGGACGGACCGTGTCATGGAGCCGGCGTGGAAAACCGGGCGAAGCCAGGATGGCGAAGCCCGGTTTTCGTCGAGTGGAGGGCCGGCACCAAGCACCCCCGCCACCAGCCGCGCCAAGAAAAACTCCACACCACCCCGCACACAATAAAACACACCC
>JANNSZ010000010.1:0-12000 GCA_031403195.1 Planctomycetota bacterium
AAACTCGTTTTTGCGCCGCGGGGTGGGGGTGTGCCGTTGCCCTTGCGGGGGGGTGGCCCCCCCCGGGGGCCCCGGTGGCGCGGGCTGGGTTGGCGGGGGGGGGGGGGGGGCGGGGCCCCCCCCCCCCCCACGTCCGCCTACTTGGCCCGGCCAACCCCGAGCCGTCACCGTTGCCGGCAGTAAAACCAGCGGAGAGGGCGGGATTCGAACCCGCGGTCCAGCTTTTGACCGGACACGTCTTTAGCAAAGACGCGCATTCGACCACTCTGCCACCTCTCCGTGCCAGCGTCGCCAGGGCCTGACGAGCCGGGCGAAATCCCAGTGGACGTGGAATTTTCGCAGGCGGGTATTCTTGTCATTTCACCTCTGTCCCGCAAGCAGGCACAAAAGCATGGCCAAGGCACGATTCCACGACCGCCGCAGCATGTGCAGCGGCAGCATCAGCCACTTTGTCGCGATGGTGGCCCTCGCTGCGACGGCGACCAGCGCCGCCGCGAGTGAAATGCTCGCCAAGGCCAAGGCGAGCCTCACGGCAAACGCCATGGCCAAGCATGTACGGGTGCTCGCCGATGATGCCTTCGAGGGGCGGGAGGCGGGGCGGCGTGGCGGCCGGGCAGCGGCCACCTACATCATCGAACAGATCGAAGGATTTGGGTTTGAACCTGCCGGCGACAACGGCAGCTACTACCAGGCATTTGGCGCCGGGATGCGGAATATTCTCGCCCTCCTTCCTGGCAGCGACCCCGAGCGGGCCCAGGAGCTCGTCATCGTAGGTGGCCACTACGATCATGTCGGCTACGGCAATGCCCGCAATAGCTTTGGTCCCTACGGACGCGTCCACAACGGCGCTGACGACAACGCCTCGGGCGTGGCAGCCCTCATCGAAGTCATGGCCGTCCTCCAGCGGCTCCCGGAAAAGCCGCGGCGACCGATCCTCGTGGCGTTCTGGGACGGTGAGGAACAAGGGCTACTCGGTTCGCAGCATTTTGTGCGCGTGCGGCCCAAGGCGTTGGCCGATAAGACACCAGTCTTTTGCCTCAACCTCGACATGGTCGGCCGGCTCCGAAATCGACGGGTCGAGATTTTTGGGTCGCGGACGAGCTCTGGGCTGCGATCCCTGCTCGTGGCCACCAACAACGCCGTCGGCATGCCTCCCTGCGAGCTGGCTTTCGACTGGGACATCGTCGAAGACTCAGACCACTACTCGTTCATCACCGGACGCATTCCGACGGTCATGCTCCACACCGGCCTCCACGACCAGTACCACCGCCCGAGCGACGACATCGACCTGGTCAACAACGACGGCATCCGCGATGTGGCAGCGATGACACTCGCCCTGGCTGTCACCGTGGCCAACGATGATGCGCGGCCAGCCTTCCGGCCCGAGTCGCGGACAGAGACCAACGCCACGCGAAGGCGGCTCGAGGAGGCCATGCCGCCCACAGGAACTCCACGAGGCCGGCTCGGTATCGTGTCGCGGGCCGATCCGTGCGAGCCTGCCTGCCCGATCGTCATTGCGGTAGCGAGCGAATCGCCCGCATCCAAGGCGGGACTCAAGCAGGGCGACCGCCTGATGGCAGTGGAGGGTGAGACGTTTCGCGACCAGTCTGACATGGTCGCCCGCCTTCGCGAGCTCGAGAGCGGCTTCACGCTCACGATCGATCGCAAGGGAATTGTGACGACCGTTATCGTCGAACCGGCAGCGAACTGACGGCGGCAGACAACGCGAGATCAGGCGTCGCCTTTCTCCGGGGCCTCGTCTTCTTCGTCTTCGTCTTCGTCGTCTTCGTCCTCGTCTTCATCGTCTTCATCGTCTTCCCAATCGTCTTCGTCATCTTCGTCATCGTCCTCGTCTTCATCTTCGTCGTCCTCTTCATCCTCTTCGTCGTCGACCTCTTCCCATTCCTCGTCGTCGTCGTCCTCTTCATCGTCGTCTTCATCCTCCTCCTCCTCCTCCTCCTCTTCATCCTCCTCGTCGTCGAGGTCGTCCTCGTCGTCGTCGTCTTCATCCTCGTCCTCGTCCTCGAAATCGTCGTCCTCGGCCACGACGTCGACGGACTGATCGAGCCTGCCGCAGGACGCCGCGCGTCCGTCAAACAGGTCTTCGGCAGCGAAGAGGTCTGGCAGCTCGCTCCAGGAAAACACCTCAGCGGTCACCAGATCCTCCTCACCTCGGCCACGCTCGGCAATCGTCACGGCAACAACCTCCTGGGGAGTGAACAATGGACGCGAATCACAGACGCTCATTCTCGGCGGAAATCTTTACCTGATCCTGGAGCCTTCGTCCAATCGAAGGGCTCAAAAATCGGGCACCCTCCGAGCCATGACGAAAGCCCGGGGGAAACCGGGAGCGAAAGTGTGGCGCTTGGGTCGGGAGTGTGCAAGCCACCAACGGCATAAAATCAGTGTGCAGGCCTGTGGCCGTCAGAATCCTCGTCGGCCGCGGGAGGAGGCATCGAAGACAGGTTCTCGATAGGCGGCAGTTCCTCGAGCCGAGACAGCCCAAAGGCTCCCAGAAACCGCTGGGTGGTCACGTAGAAGTTTGGCCGCCCCAACTCCTCGGCCTTTCCGCCGACGGCCACCAAATCCCGCTCCAGGAGTTGGCGCAGCATCTCTTCGCTCCCTACGCCCCGAATCGCCTCGATTTCGGCACGGGTCACTGGCTGGCGGTAGGCCACAATGGCGAGCGTTTCGAGTCCCGCGGGTGAGATTTTTCCGGCGGAGGGGTGTTCGCTCAGCCGCCTGATCCAGGGGCCAAAGGCTGGCCGGGTGAGGAGCTGATACCCGCCGGCGATTGGTTCAACACGCACCGCTGAACCGCCCGCCTCTTGGAGCCGTCTGAGCTCGCGGACGAGGGTTCTGGCCCGGGTGCCGTCGGGGAGCCTGGCGAGTTTCGCCAGCCGCCGCGTGGTGATCGGCTCCTTCGCCAGAAATAGCGCGGCCTCGAGGCGGGCAAGTTCCTCCGACCGCGTGTGTGGAGATGGTTCGCGGGCCGGGGCTTCCTCGCGGGGCGCTGCGGGGCGAGCTGCTGCGACAGCCCTCTCATCGGGACAGCGTCGACGGATCGGGGCGACAGCGGCGGGATGACCGGCCGACCGCACGGCCGCCAGGCACTCGGCGAGCGTACGGGGCTGTCGTGGCGTTGTGTGCATACCGCCCCCTCGGATCGTTCTTTGCCTGAAGGCAGCGCTACGGCATCACTACCGATTCACTGCCGAGGCCTCGCGGCCCGCCGTGACGCGTCGCGACTGCCAGGCTCGCACCGCCTGCTCGAGCGATGCAATCGCTTCATCGGGTGTGCGACCAGCCGACTGAAAGACGCGATGGAGTTGGCCCGACGCATCCACGGCGATGCGGCACGATGCGACGTGTGTTTCCGCGAGGCCATCCAATGGTCGGCAGTCGATCGCCACGGCACCGAGCGCGGCCAGGCTCGATCGACTGATCGGGGGAGCCGTCGTGGCAGGTATCGCCACCGGTGAAACCGCCGATGGGGCGACCGACTCAGCCGACGCGAGGCTCGCGTGCTCGGCGATCGGGGGCTCGGCCACGCGGGCCTTACGCGGCGCGACGGCACCTCCGTTGGTCAGCGATGTGGCCCACGTCTCGATGGGCTCCCAGAGGTGGCTCCTCACCGAAGCCCGAAACTCGGCTGGCAGCCGGTGTGAAAAGAGAGCGAGGCCCGGCACCACGGTCATGCAGGCGACGATGACGCTGGTGCGAACCTTCATCTGCGGTTGGCATGCTCGGGGAGGGGTGATCGCGGCGGAGCCTAGCGATCAAAGCAGGCCGTCACAATTCCGAAAATCGGGGGCGTGGGGCGACCGGGCAGTCCAGGCGGGACGAACCACGCGCGGCTATCGGAGGCCGGCACTCACTCAACTGGCTTGCTAATCACCACTGGCCGCACAGGCGTCGGCTGGCCCAGGGTGGCCGGGTCGAGATGGGGCATGCCCGGGGCGATCCAGACAGGCATTCGCTTGCGGCCTTCGGCCACGAGCCCACGCACAATCTCTGAGGCCAGCACCTTCTCGACTCGTTCGCGCACTGCCCCGAGGCCCATCCGGCCCGGCTCCACGGCTGTCACCGTGGCGATGTGGACCCCATAGATCGTGAGGAAGGGCTCCGTGATGGATCCCTTCGGAGTCGCATACACCTCAGCGGCAAAAGCCTCGAGCAGAGGCCCATTGCGATTGATCCAACCCATGTCGCCGTCTTGGCGCCGGCTGGGGCCGGCTGAGTAGTGCCGCGCCGCATCGGCAAATGAGATCTGTCCCTGCACGATCTCGCTCCTGATCGCAGCGGCTCGCGTGCGAAGCGTCTCTGGATCTGCCGCAGCGCCCACGCCATCGGGCCGCAAGACGATATGACTGACCCGCAGCTGCGTGCCGTCGAGCTCGCGCCGGTTCTTCTCGTAGACGCGTTTGATTGCCGCTTCCGTCATGCGAGGTCGCACATACGCTTGGATCGCGAGCTCGAGCGCCACCTGCTCTCGCAGCGACTCGAGCGACCTGTCCGACGCGGCGAGCGAAGCATCGAAATCCTTCCCCTGCGCGGTCACCTGCTCCCGAATCTTGTCGACGGCTGCGGCGACGGCCTCGGGTGTGACGCCCATCCCGGCCCGAATGAGCTCGGCCCTCAGGATCTGCTCGTCGATGAGCTGCTCGAGGGCGGCTGCCTCAGCCCGCTGTCGCTGGGCTGCCTCGGCCTCCGGAGCGACGCCGAGCTGGCGGAGGAGCGCGTCGACCTGCTGCCGCTCGACGGCGATCTCCCCGACACGGGCGACGGTATCGGTCGGTTCCGCGGCATGCCCTGAGGCCGCGACAAGGAACGCCAGCACCGCAGGAAAAACGCATCGCGAACGGCGGCGGGCGAACCACATCATCGGTGTGCTGACCTCTGGCAACGGACTTCCCACCTTACCAGACGCGAGGTGTAGAATCGGGCCCTATAGCGGCTGCCGGATGCTGCCGCTCCCGCTGGTCTTCCCTCATGCCGAAGCTCGCAATCAGCCTCTGCGGAGAGGGCCGTGGCCACGCCACGCGGATCAGCACGCTCGTGGAGCGGCTCGGCACCGACCACGAGATCCTGATCTACACCAGCGCCGACGCCCTCGCCTTCCTGCGGGGCCACCTCGGCGACCGCCAATCGCATGTGCGGCTCGAGGAGATTCCGGGCGTTGTCTTCGAATACTCCGGCGGCAAGCTCGACCTCATGCGGTCGATCGCGGCGGGCCTCGACTACCAGGCCCGCCAGCTCGGGCCACTTGTTGACCGCATGATCGCCGACCTCGAAGCCTTCGAGGCCGATCTGGCAATCACCGACTTCGAGCCGGCGCTGCCCCGCGCGGCCGGCCGGCTCGGCGTGCCGCTGGTGAGCGTCGACCATCAGCATTTTCTGCTCGCCTACGACCTCGACGCGCTCCCCTGGTCGCTGCAGTGGAATGCCTGGTTCATGAGCCACGCCGTCTGGATGTATGTCAGCGAGGCCGCCGACACCGTCGTCTCGGCGTTCTTCCGGCCGCCGCTGCGACGGGGCTGGGAGCATGTCGTGCAGGTGGGGCCGCTGTTGCGGCACGAGATCCTCGCCGCCCGTCCACGCGACGAGGGGTTTGTGCTGAGCTACCTCAGAAAGCACACACCCTTCTCCGCGATCGAGGCGATCGCCGAATGTGGCCTGCCCGTACGGGTCTATGGGCTCGGTCAGCGAGACTCTGTCGGCAACTGTTCCTTTCACGCCATCGACGAACGGCGGTTTGTGGAAGACCTCGCCGCCTGCCGCTGCCTCATTTCAGCGGCGGGTAACCAGCTCATCGGCGAGGCGCTTCATCTAGGCAAGCCGATGCTCGTGCTGCCTGAGCGGGCACATTCGGAGCAGTTGATGAACAGCCATTTCCTGGCGTCGATGGGCTGTGGCGAGTTCACGTATCTCGAGGAAGTGACGAGCGACCACGTGCATACCTTTCTGGCAGGCCTCGACCGCTTCGCCCCGGCGCTCGCGGCGCTCCGCGGACGCATGGACGGCACCGACGATGTTCTCCGCGTCATCGAGCACAGGCTCGCCCAACGGCGGCCCGACATGCCCACGCCATAATCCCGGCAATACGAATTCACCTTCGCAATGCGGCAAGGCTCGGGGTTGCCCGTGCCATGGAGCCGGCGTGGGAAACCGAGCGCAGCCAGGATGGCAAAGCTCGGTTTCCGTCGAGTGAGCGAAGGGCATGATGCCCGCAGCGAACGTCCGGCGAAATCGCACGGGCAGCGCCGAGCCGGGGTCACACCACCGGCGAGTGCGTTTATGAACGCAGCATGAATAGTGCCGAACGGTCAGCAACCTTTTCCTTTACGCGATCGTAGAAACCCGTACGGTTGAATCAGGGCGGGTCACCTGAGCCACGTGGAGGAATCATCCATGGCACCACACGCAGACGATTCGCTGAGTCTCTGGAGCCGCCTCACTCGGCGCTCGCACGTCCGAAAGCAATCCCACCGGCTCGGCATCGAGTCGCTCGAACAGCGACTGGCGCTGGCCGCCACCTACACCACCGTGAACGAGTGGGGCAGCGGCCTGCAAGGACAGATCGCCGTCACGAACGACCAGCCCGTGGCGATCTCGAGCTGGAAGGTCGAGTTTGACATGGGCCGCGCGATCACCAACATCTGGGATGGCCAGGTCGCGGGGCGTGTCGGCAATCGCTACACGGTCACCGGTGCCGCCTACAACGCCACGCTCCAGCCGGGGCAGACGATCATCTTCGGCTTCGTCGCCGGTTCAGGAACGGGAACGCCGCACAACATCACGCTCAATGGCGCGGGCACGACGCCTCCGCCGCCAGCGGTCATCCCGTCGATCACGATCGGCGATATGAGTGTGACCGAGGGCAATCCGTCGTCTCAGGCAGTGAGCGGGTTTTTCCGCACATCGGGCAATCAGATTCTGGATGCCAACAACCAGACGGTGCGGATCGCCGGCGTCAACTGGTTTGGGTTTGAAACGACGACGTTCGCGCCGCACGGCCTCTGGGCTCGTGGCTACAAGTCGATGATGGACCAGATGAAGAGCACCGGGTTCAACACGATTCGTCTGCCGTATTCAAATCAGCTCTTTGATGCTGCCAGCAAACCCAACGGCATCGACTTCTCGAAGAATGCCGACCTGCAAGGGCTCGGCGGCCTCCAGATCATGGACAAGATTGTGGACTACGCCGGCCAGATCGGCCTGCGGATTCTCCTCGATCATCATCGTTCGAATGCCGGCAATAGCGCCAACGAGTCGGGGCTGTGGTCCAGCCCTGAGTATCCGGAGAGCCGCTGGATCTCCGACTGGACGATGCTGGCCTCGCGGTACGCGGGCAATCCCACGGTGATCGGTGCCGATCTGCACAACGAGCCGCATGGGCCGGCGACCTGGGGCACGGGTGGGGCGAACGACTGGCGGCTCGCGGCTGAGCGGGCTGGCAACGCGATCCTGGCGGTGAACCCCAACTGGCTGATGGTTGTGGAGGGCGTGGAATCGGCATCGAGTGGCAACTATTGGTGGGGCGGCAATCTTTCCAATGCCGGCAGCCATCCGGTGCGGCTGAACGTGCCGGGCCGCCTGGTCTATTCGACGCACGACTACCCGGCGTCGGTCTACAACCAGACCTACTTCAGCGATCCGGCGTATCCCAACAACCTGCCCGGCGTCTGGGACAAGAACTGGGGATATCTCTTCCGCCAGGGGATCGCGCCGGTGCTCCTGGGCGAGTTTGGCAGCAAGCTAGCGACCACGAGCGACCAGCAGTGGTTTACGAAGATGACCTCCTATCTCGCTGGTGATCTCGACGGCAACGGCACCAAGGATCTGGCAGCGGGCCAGCAGGGCGTCAGCTGGACGTACTGGTCGTGGAACCCCAACAGCGGCGACACCGGTGGCATCCTGACCGACGATTGGAACTCGGTCCACCACAACAAGATCACCGCGCTCCAGCCAGTGCAGTTTCCATTTGGTGCCGGGGCCGCCACCACGGCGGCCACGTTTACGGTCTCACTCTCGCAGGCTTCATCACAGCCGATCACGGTGCGCTATGCCACCGCGAATGGCACCGCGACAGCCGGCAGCGATTACACAGGCTCAACCGGCACGGTCACGTTCGCGGCAGGCGAAACCTCCCGCACGATTAATGTCTCGGTGGCGCGGGACCTCGTGGCCGAAGCCACGGAATCCTTCGCGATGCGGCTGACCGATCCGACCGGGGCCACACTCGCCCGCGGGACCGCGACTGCGACGATCCTCGACGACGATACGGGGTCACCGCCGCCGCCGCCGCCTCCACCACCCCCTCCCCCTCCGCCACCAGTGCCGTCGCTATCGCTGGGCAGCGCCACGCTCACTGAGGGCGACAGCGGGAGCCTTGCCATGACGTTCACGGTCACGCTCTCCGCCCCATCGGCAAGCCCCGTCACAGTCGCGTATTCGACGGCCAATGGCACGGCGGTCGCCGGCAGCGACTACACGGCCGCCACGGGCACACTTACCTTTGCCTCGGGGCAGACGAGCCGCACGTTGAGCGTGGCCATTCTGGGCGACAAGGTGGCTGAAAGCAGCGAGACGTTCCGCGTGGTCCTGGGCAATGCCACGGCCGCGACAATCGCGTCGGGGACCGGCACCGGCACGATTCTCGACACCGATCCGTTGCCGCCGCCACCGCCACCACCGCCGACTGGCACCACCACCGTGGGAGCCACGTTTACGAAGCGGGAGGATTGGGGCAGCGGCTTCACGATGGATGTGAAGGTCAAGAACCTCACGCAGACCACCACTGGTCGTTGGCGTTTTTCTTTTGAGCTCGACGCCACGATTGTGAATATTTGGAATGCGGTGATCGTCAGTCGCGTGGGCAACGTCTACACGGTTGAAAGTGCCGCGTGGAACGGATCGCTATTACCAGGAGCCGAAACGACGTTTGGGTTCCAGGCGTCGGGGACTGGCCGCACACCGAGAATGCTGTAGCGACGGCTACGCCCTGAGCGCCCGCACGATCGCCGGGAGCAGGGCTCGGAGTGCGCGGCCGCGGTGGCTGATCACTCCCTTCACCTCGTGCGAAAGCTCGCCGAAGGTGCGGTGGTATTCCGGCACGATAAAGAGCGGGTCATACCCGAATCCACCGGCACCCGCCGGCACTTCCGCGATCATGCCGCCACAGGTGCCGCTCGACACGGCGACGATTGTGCCCGTGGGGTCGGCCAGCGCCGCGTGGCAGGCGTAGTGTGCGGCGCGGTCGCGGCCTCGCATGCCCGTGAGCCGTTCGAGCAACAGCGCGCTATTGCGGGCATCAGCGGATTCGCGACCGCCCGACGGCACAGGCCCCGCAAACCGTGCCGAGTGGATGCCCGGCGAGCCGCCGAGCGCTGGCACCACGAGGCCGCTGTCTTCAGCGAGCACCCAGCGACCGAGGGCCTGGGCCTGGGCGGTCGCCTTGAGGGCGGCGTTGTGGGCGAAAGTGCTACCCGTCTCTTCGACCTCGACGGCAGCCGAGAGCCCCGCAAGCGATTCGCAGCCCACGCCAAACGGCTCGAGCAGGGCGACGAGCTCACGAACTTTCCCGGCGTTGGTGGTCCCGAGAACGAGCGGAGGAGGCATGGGCACGTAGGAGTCGCGGTGTGGCGACTATCGTAACGCCGGCGGCCCGGGGCCTGGCTGGTTGTGCGAGGCAATAGCGGCCTGGCCCGTTTTAGGGCACTCGCTATCGTCGGCCGGTGGGGCGACGAGGCACGTCAATCGCCTTGGGCTGCATGTCGAGCATGATGCCGCCAAATACTCGCGGCATCACTTGGCCGCGGGCCATCGCCTCCTGGTCGGGGCCGAGGGCCTTCGCGATCCGCGTGATCTCGGGATGGGGCACGGGGCGTCCTTCGGCTCCCGGCACAGCGAGCTGTTCGAAGCAGCCGACGCACACGATGCTCGAATCGCGATCGTGAAACTCCCAAGCCTGCCAGCCAGACTTGCGGAGGGCTTCCGTGAGCTTGTGGGCCTCACTGGCCGCCTCGACGAGCCGGCTTTCCTGTTCGATACCCCGCAGCTTGGGGTTGTCCCAGCCCTGGCCCTTGAGCGCGGAGACCAATCGGTTGACGTCGACGAATCCGCCGGAGGGTGGCTCTTCATTGGCGGCGGCACCGGTATCGAAGGTGCCGGAGCCGGTGAACGTCGCGACCCGCACCGTGTGCCGCCCGGGGCAGTCGAGCAGGGAATGCTTGACGTCGGCGTTCATCTTGAGCACGAAGTCGTCGACCTGTTGCTGCGCGAAGTAGCTGTCGGGCAAGAGTGGATTGGGAATGAGCATGGCGGCATGCATGGGTGGCTTCGCGGCGGCGGCGCCGGCATGCTGACGGTTGGCCTGCAGGAAGGCCGCCACGAGCTGCGCCTTGGTATGGCTTCCACCGAGCGCCTCGGGGCGAAGCTGCTTGATCTGCTGGAGTGCCTTCTGGCCGCGCGGATCCTCGAACGTCGTATAGTCGCCGACGAGCACCGCCACCTCGACCACCTGGCCGGCGTTGGCATATCGCATCCGCTTGGGCGAGCCGTCGGGATTGAAGCCAATGCCCTGCTGCTCTTTGGTGTAATCAAACGCTTCCTCATGCGTGTAGGCCTGAAGCTTGTGGCGGGCACGCAGTTCCTGGGCGAGCTTGCGGGCATCCTCGCGGGCAGTCTCGCCCTGGAACGTCGTAGCGAGCACGAGCCACGGGCCGTCGCGCTCGGCGAGCGGATGCATCTCATTTGGATCAGGCACCTCGGATGGCGAAAACCATGAGGTCGGGAGCCAGCCCTGGGCGGCGGCGGAATCAGCCTCGCAGGCCATGAGGAGGGCCGCGATGGCGAAGAGCGATCGACGAATGGCAGCAACACAAGTCACGACGAAGAGCTCCGGCAGGGTTGGCTGACAGCGGGCATGGTGGCGGACAGTAGCGACGGGGCAGTCTCGATGCCAGACTGACCAGAACGCCTGAGATGCCACCGCCGCGGCCACTTTGCCGCTGCCGATGAGAAGATGGCGAAACGGGAGAGCCCTGGCAGACTCCAATGAACCGCCCTGCCCGATCCCGATCCCTGGTGATGGCCGTCATAGCCGTGTGGCTCGCGGCGATCGTGCTGCCACCCGTGGCACTCTCAGCCTGGCGGACCAATCGGCTGGCGGAGCTGTCCAAGCCTGGCGTGCAGGCCGAGTGGGACACGTTTCGCGAGGCGATGCGGAAGGAGTCGGGCCGGGATGGCCCGGTGCAGCGGAAGGTACCGAAGAGTGCCGAGCCGCCTGAGCTCGTGTGGCTCCGCGACTACTTTTCGCTCGCGGTCGTCGCCTGGGTCACGCTCGTGGGCGTGCTGGGCGGATTTGCAGCGATGCTTGTGGTGGGAGTGTCGGAGGGAACGAAGCGGCCTATCGGCCAAGCATCGCCCGACCCGTCACCGCTACCACGAAAAACAACACCAGGGTGATCGCGAGAACACCAACAAGCGAGAACACGGCGAGACTCCTGAGAACCGGTGATACCGACGGACGCAGTTTCCGCCGCCACAGTCACGAGCGTAAACCGTCACCCGCCGCGGAACAACCCTTGTTTCCCGCCCGTCGCGACGGCCCGGGGTTGCCCGTGTCATTTCGCCGGACGTTCGCTGCGGCCCTCCAGGCCTTCGCTCACTCGACGGAAACCGAGCTTCGCCATCCTGGCTGCGCTCGGTTTCCCACGCCGGCTTCATGACACGGGCAACCCCGAGCCGTCGCCAGCCATGCCCCGTCATTGCTACTGCGGCCGTCTGAAAAGATCTTCGGACATGACGCGGCAGGCGGTGCGGCCGAGGTCGTCGCCGGTGCGACGCTGGCCCACCGAGTGCCACGGGGTCACATCCGCCAGCTCGGGCATGATCTCGAGGATCTGCTCCACGAGCATGTCCACCATCCGGCCGAGGCTCGCATCACGCGACCGCTCGCGGATCGCCGCGACGGTCTTCATGAGCTTCACCATCCGC
>JANNSZ010000011.1:0-2371 GCA_031403195.1 Planctomycetota bacterium
CCTACCCTGGCGCTATCCTGGCCCCCTCCACAGCCGCTTGGACGGCCTATCCTCTCCTCCGGTGTTGAGTGCGTCTGCCGTGCTCGTTTGCACGCGGCAGCGGAGGAGACGCGCCGACGGCTCGGAGTGGGTGGAAAGTCGCTACAACTGCCTGATCCGCAGGCGAGGCTAGCGCCGCCGCGGGTGCTGGATGCGGCTGCCAGTGCCAACATCGCGCCAATGTCGTGCCACGTGGAGAGCCTCGTTTCGGCTCGAATTCACCGCCACCGTCACGTTTCGCACGGCCGTGCCAATGCCTCATGGCGGTCTCACAGGATCGGAGTAGCATGAAGTGGCTCCGCCGCCCGTAGCCCCGCTGCGGCCGCAAACGGTTGCCGCGCCGCGATGCCGTCGTTCACTGGCTTCTTCTTCCCTAGAAACCAAGGTAGCTCGCCATGCAAATCAGATTCTCTGTCCGCCATGCGTGCGTGTTTGCCATGCTCGTCCAGCCCCTGATTCCCGTCTCCCCTGCCGCAGCGCAGAATTCTGAGCACCGCTATGCCGGACTTGTGTTCGATCCTTTCGTGCGCAAGACGAGTTCGGGCGAGTTCGAAGCGTGGACCGCCGAAGAAGGCGGGCGCATCCGATACCGCAGCCCGAGCACGGGCCTATGGTCCTTCCAGACCACGCCGGACGAGGTGAAGGACACGCTGCACCGCATTCACTTCCTCCCTGCCGGGCCGGACGGTCAGATCGGGTGGGCCGTCGGAAATAACGGCTGGGTGCTGAAGACCACGAACGGTGGCGGCACTTGGAGCGTGATTGCACGCATCGCCGAGCTAGGCTTCTCCCCCTCCGGGTGGGAAGAGCTCTATGACGTGCACTTTCTCAACCCGCTGGAAGGCTGGCTGATAGGAAAGCACACCTTCAAATACTCCACGGATGGAGGCCTGAACTGGTGGCCTCTGATCCCGTATGGGGGTGGGCTGCCCTGGCTCAACGGACATACTAATGAGGCGCTTCGGGAATTCGTGTGGGCGCCTCGATGAATTTGCGTGATCGTCCCACGGCCGAGCGTAGCGCCCGAGGGGCGCGCGTAGCTCGGCCAGCGGCAGGTGTAACCTGTCGTGGATGAAGGACAATGCCGAACTGTTCGAAGGGATCCTTGGGTTGCGGGCTCCGTGGTACGTGACGGACGTGGAGCTGCGCGTGAAGCAAGGAGACGTGACGGTGATGATCGAAGCGCATTCGACGGCCAAGCACTCCTGCCCGAAGTGTGGCAAGGCATGTGCTGGATATGACACGCGCCGACGCACCTTTCGTCATCTGGACACGTGCGAATACAAGACGATCATCATCGTCGACGTGCCGCGAGTCAGGTGCGTCGAGCACGGCGTGCTGCAAATCGACGTGCCTTGGGCAGCGCCTGACTCCGGCTTCACGGTGTCGATGGAGTGCGCGATCATTGACTGGCTGCTCGAGGCCAATATCTCCGCCGTTGCTCGCCGCATGCAGTTGACGTGGGACGAGATCGATGGAGTCAAGCAGCGCGCGGTGAAGCGCGGGCTCGAGCGCCGCAAACTCAAGACGATTCGCCACGTCGGCGTCGACGAGACCTCCTACCAAAAACGCCACGAGTACGTGACCGTCGTCAACGACCTCGACAGCGGCAAAGTGGTCTTCGTCGCCGATCATCGCACGAGCGGATCCCTCGATGGTTTCTGGGGAATTCTGAGTCCCGAGCAACTGCGCGACATCGAAGCCGTCGCGATGGACATGAGCCCGAGCTACATCCGCTCGACGCGCGAGCACCTTGCCAATGCGGACTCGAAGATCTGCTTCGATCGCTTTCACGTGGCCAAGCTTTTGAACGACGCGGTCAACACGGTGCGCAAGCAGGAAAACCGCGAACTCGCCGCCGAGGGCGCATACGTCCAGCCAGGCACGAGGTACGTCTGGACTCAAAACCCCGAGAACATGCCGGCGGATCGACGGCATATCTTCGACCTCCTGCGCACTTGTTCGCTGAAGGCCGGGCGCGCCTGGGCGATCAAAGACGCGGCACGCAAGCTGTGGAAGTACGCGACTCACGGCTGGGCAGAGAAGGGATGGAAGCACTGGATCGCTTGGACGATGCGCAGCCGACTCGAACCGATGAAGCACGTCGCGCGAACGATCCGCGATCGGCTGTGGGGCATCGTCAATGCGGTCGTGCTCGGCGTCACCAACGCCGGCTCCGAAAGTCAGAACGCCAAGATCCAGTGGATCAAGAAGCAGGCCTGCGGCTTTCGCAACCGAGAGCGCTTTCGCAACGCCATCTACTTCCATCTCGGTGGCCTCGATCTCTATCCAAGAACGTGATCAGCTACCCACACAACTTCCCGAAGCCCCA
>JANNSZ010000012.1:0-30938 GCA_031403195.1 Planctomycetota bacterium
CCCCGCCACTCCGCATTACCACTCAGTCACAATTACCCTCCGGCAGGCAGCCCCCGCGCCAGCACGACATGAGGCTCGTTATCACTCGCATCCTCCGGCCACTACACACCCCACGGCCAGGCGGGCGGCGGTTACCCCCCCCCCCCGTGCCCCCCCCCGAAACCCCCCCCCCCCCCCCCCCCCCCCCCCCCCCCCAAAAATCTGCCTATTTCTTCGCGGGCATGCATTCGGCATGCCAATTGCACGGAGTTCATCCGCTTGGAGTTTCACACCCGAGCTCCGTTAGGCGATTCAACTGTGAAGAAGTCGATCTCCCACTTCCTGACTCTGGCCCGCACCCCGACCCGGTGCGCCCTGGCCATCGCCGTGGTGCTGCTCGTCGCGATGCCCGCTCACGCCGCGACAAGGACGTGGGACGGCGGCGGCACTAATGATAACTGGAAAACAAAAGACAATTGGGGCGGTACCGCACTGGCAGCGAATGACGACTTGGTCTTCGGCGGCACGACGCAGCTCACGACCGATAACAACTTCAACAACGGTACGAACTTCGCAAGCATCACGTTCGCCAGTGGAGCCGGAGCGTTCACGCTGGACGGCAATCGCGTGGACCTTGATGGGGCGATCACCAACAACGACAACGACACGCAGACGATTATCCTCAACCTGAGACTCGCTGCGACACAGAGCTTTGATGCGGCGGCCGGCAACCTCGACATCAGTGGTGTGATCAGCGGCGCTGGCGGCCTCACCAAAATTGGTAGCAACACGCTTACCCTCTCCGGCACCAACACCTTCTCCGGCCAGTTGACCGTTTCGCAAGGCACTCTGGCGATCGGCACGATCAATGACGCGAGTGCCAACGGCACTCTGGGAAACAGCTCGCTTGCCGTGATCCTCGGCTCGAGCAGCAACACCGGCACGCTCCAGTTCACTGGCGGCAACGACAGCAGCACCAAAGGCTTCACGCTCGCAACCAGTGGTACCGGCGCGTTCGATGTCACGACCGGGGCAACAACCCTCACGCTGAGTGGGGTTGTCACGGGGAGCGGAGCTCTCACAAAGCTCGGTGCGGGAACGCTCACCCTCTCCGGCACCAACACCTACAACGGCACCACGACGATCAACAATGGCACGCTCAGCGTTTCGACGCTGGCCAACGGTGGTTCGAACAGCAACATCGGCTCCTCGTCGAGTGCTGCGGCCAACCTGATTCTCAATGGCGGCACGCTGGCCTACACCGGAGCTGCGGTGACGAGCAATCGGTCGTTCTCGCTGCAATCCAGCAGCAGCATCGATGCCTCGGGCTCGGGAGCGTTGAACTTCAGTGACACCGGCTCCATCGGATTCAACAGCGGCACCGCCGCCAAGACGCTCACGCTCTCCGGCAACAACACCGGCAACAACACCATCGCCGCGATCATCGGCAACAACACAGGTGCCACGTCGCTCACGAAGAATGGCACCGGCACATGGCTCCTCTCCGGCACCAACACCTACACCGGCACCACCACGGTGAACGCCGGCACGCTGCGGGCTGGAGCTGCGGCCGGTGGCCAAGCCTTCGGCAGCCTCTCGGCCGTCACGACGGCTGACGTGGCAGGAGCGACGCTCGATCTCAACGGCTTCAACCAGACCATCGGCTCGCTCGCCGGCGGCGGTATCACCGGCGGCAACGTGACGCTCGGCGGCGCCACTCTGACGTTCGGTGGTGACGATTCGAGCACGGACTACGGTGGCGTCATCAGCGGCAATGGGAGCATCACGAAGGTCGGTAACGGCACGTTCTCGATCACCAATAACAATGCGTTTGGCGTCACCACGGGCACCACCATCACGGTAAGCGCCGGTACGTTGCAACTTGGCAACGGGGGGCCGGCCGGCCGTCTCAATCCCCCGAGCAATGTCATCAACAATGCAACCTATGGATGGAACGGAAGCGACGTTCGTGCGCAGGGGGCCACTTCCGTCATAAGCGGCACCGGTCTGTTCCTGAAGCGAGGCAACGGCACCTACACGCTGAGTGGTAACAACTCTTATTCCGGCGGCACGACCATCGAGGCCGGCACGCTCCAGATCAACAACGTCTCCGCCATCGGCTCCACGAGCGGCACGCTCACCGTCAACGGTGGGACACTTGACCTGAACAACTTTGATACGACCGTCGGCAACCTCACCGGCACCGGCGGCACGATCACGAGCAACGTGACCGGCAATCGCACGCTCACGATCGGCCAGGGCAACGGCACTGGCGGCAACTACCAGGGCGTCATCGCCAACGGCACCGGCACCACTGCCCTCACGAAGGTCGGCACTGGCACGATCACCTTCTCGGGAGCCAACACCTACACCGGACTTACAACCGTGAGCGCCGGCACGCTCCAGATTGGAAACGGCGGCCTCACGGGTGCCCTCTCGACGTCGAGCGCCATCACGAATAACGGCACGCTCGCCTTCAGCCGCACCAACACGATCACCCAGGGCACCGACTTTGCGTCCGTCATCGCTGGCACCGGCGGCGTCACCAATCTTTCGAGCGGCGTCCTACTCCTCAACGGCACCAACACCTACACCGGTGCTACGCTCGTGAGTGCCGGCACGATCCGGGCTGGGGCTGCGGCCGGCGGCCAGGCCTTCGGCAACCTCTCAGCCGTCACCACCGCCGACGTGGCTGGTGCCCTGCTCGAACTCAACAACTTCAGCCAGACGATCGGCTCGCTCGCCGGGGGTGGCACGACTGGCGGTAATGTCACGCTCGGCAACGCCACGCTCACCACGGGCGGCGGCAATGCGAGCACCAGCTACGCCGGTGTGATCAGCGGCACGAGCGGCAGCCTCATCAAGACGGGGACGGGCAACTTCACGCTGACCAACAACAGCACCTACACAGGTGCCACCACGATCTCCGCTGGCATACTCGAAATCGGTAGCGGCGGCACCTCGGGCTCGATCGCCAGTACCTCGGGAGTCACCAACAACGCTGCCCTGATCTACAACCGCAGCAACGCCATCACCGCCGGCTACGCCACCAGTGGAAACGGCACCGTTACCCAGGCGGGCACCGGCACCACGACCTTCACCGCCAACAACACCTACACCGGCACCACGACGGTGAGCGGCGGCACACTTCTCGTCAACGCCGCCCATACGGGCGGTGCGGCCTACACCGTCGCGGCCTCCACCGTGCTGGGAGGCACCGGCTCGACGGCATCGTCGCTGAGTGTCTCGGGCACACTCGCCCCGGGCACGACCACGACGATTGAGACCTTCGGAAGCGGCGCGCTTACCATGACCGGTGACTCGACCTTCGACTACGACATCAACTCGTCAGTCGCCACCAGTGTCGGCGCCGACCTCCAGCTCGTCAGTGGCAACCTCACCATCTCCACCGCCGTGGGCGATGACGTGACGCTGACCATCACCGACCTGGCTGGGTCGCCAACGGCGATCCCGCAGGGGACGACGTTCACGCTGATGAACTATTCCGGCACCTGGAACGGTGGCCTCCTCAATGTCGGCCTCAGCGAGATCCCGGACGGCGGGACATTCATAGTTGACCTGAACACCTGGCAGTTGGACTACAACGCCACCTCGGGCGGCGTGAATTTTCCCACGCAGTACGTGAACCTCAACTACGTGAACATCACCGCAGTCCCCGAGCCATCGATCCTGTTCCTCCTCGCCGCCGGCGGCATCGGTGGCCTCATGTATCGCCGCCGCCGACTCGCCCAGGCCCGAGGCTGATCGGCTGCACACGCCGCGGGCCTTCCCTGGCCCCGCTTCGCTTGCCGGGCCTCCGCCCGGCCCTCCGGACCTCGACCTTTTGCGCACCACCCCTCCCATACAATCTCCCGGCGCCAGCCGGTGGACTGCGGGTTACCCCTCGTCCCGCACTCACTCCATGGCCGCTACGGGTTCCCGGAGGTACGCTTCGCTGCATGCCGCGCCGAGAGCTCTCACACCCTCGCCAGATCGTTGACTGGCTGACGGACTGGGGCGAACGCCTTTCGGAGCCGGCGAGCATGACGCTCATTGGCTCGGCCGCCCTCCTCTGGCACGCGGCCGACCGGGGCTTCGACACCCCGCTACCGGAGAACAGCATGGATGCAGATCCGGTCACAGATTCCGACGCGCTCGCCTGGATGTGCTACCCCAAGTTACGCACCTGGGCGTATAAAGCCCGGGATTTTTGACGATCCCGCTCGAAAGTCTTCACTACATTTGCGCGACTCCGTTGATGCGTTTGAGTCGCCGCGGGGGCGTCAGCCCCAGCCGGTGAAGCAGTGTCTTCTGCTCGGCATCGGGTTCGGTGACGTGCCGTAGCCTGACGGTCGTTTGCGTTCCGTCGGCTGACTCCACTGGCAGGACGATGTCACCGCTTTTGATCGTGGCCAGTTCATAGAGAACGGTCCGCGGTGCATCCCCGAGCCCGGCGCCGTTCATCCAGCCTGCCAAGGTCTTCCACATGGCATACGCCAGGAAGCAGACGAGCACGTGTGATCGCACGCGTTCTTCCTTCTGGTGCCACACCGGTCGGATGGCGAGCTCATCCTTGGTGATCCGAAAGGCCCACTCCGCCTCGGTGAGTTGGATGTACCGCTTCCAGAGCGTAGCCGGATCGACATCCGTGAGATTCGTCCGAAGGAGATAGCAACCGTCGGCGAGCTGCGACCACTCATGGAACCCAGCATGACGAGTCCAGCTGACTTCGACGTGCTGCTTGCCGATCGGCTTCGGCAGTTTTCGAATCGTGACATCGAAGGCGTTCGAAGCCCGCCAGAACCGCTCCTTCAGACGACCGAGCCGCTGCGCTGCGATGGACTCGTCGCGGAGTCGCCCCGACTCGGCAGCTGCCTTCAGCTTCACAAGGCCCGCTTCGACGTTGGCGATGAACTTCTCATGCATCGCCAACTCCTTGGCACGGCGGTCAACACTCCGTGCCAGGAGGAACGTCTCCTGCCCGTCCGGGCTCGCCACGAGCTTCACATCGACGCCTGCCTGGGCCTCCACCCAATTCTGTTCGGCAATCTCCTTTTCGAACGACCGTAGCATTGCCTTCGGCGTGCCGACGATGTACTTCGCCTGCCGCTCCCTCAGGAACTCGAGGTTGTCGTTGCTCACCATGCCCCGGTCCATGACCCAGATGCGGTTGAGTGATCCGTGTTTGCGTTCCAGGGATTCCACGACGCTTCGTACCGTCTTGGAATCATGCGTGTTCCCTGCAAAGACCTCGTAGCCGAGCGGGAACCCTTCTTCGGTCACCACCAGGCCGATGCATATCTGCGGTCGGTCGCCACGAGAGTCGCGTGAGTAGCCCCGCTTGGCGATGGGGCAGCCCTCCATGTCGCCTTCGAAGTACGTACTCGTGACATCGTAAAGCAGGAGATCACACTTCAGCTGGAACAGCTCGCCGAACCGGTTCCTCAGATGCGTCTCAATCGCCTCCTTGTGAGGCAGCAGGTGATCGAGCGCGGAATAGAGCCGATCCGTATGCACCTTCTCCGGGGCCACACCAAGCAGCTCTTCCAGCGCCGTGCGGCGATACCACTTCTCCTCGATGTGCAGCTCACTCGACGGCTCGCAGAACCTGGCAATCGCAAGGATGGCCGCGACGGTGCTCCACGGCACTTCCTCGCGACCTTCTGGCATCAGCTTCGTGAGCAATCCGTCGAGGCCGAGCATCCGCCACAGCCCCCAGGCCACCCACACGTCTCCGAAGTCACGTAGCCTTTCGAGTCGCACGTCCGTGAGACGGACCTTTACAGGCGGCTCATCACGGGATTCACGAACACCAGGAGGATCGAAAAGCGTCCGCTGTGGCCGACAGGCTGTATCGTCGCCTTCGAGGTGCAAGCCGAGCTTCGCCCACCCGTCCTGTTCGCCAGGAGCAAGATCACCAAGGTACGCGACGACTCGCTGCCGCGAGCCTCGCGCCGTGCGATACGACTCAACGACCGCCCAGTACGTGTGACGCTTGCCGTTCTTTCGCCGCATGCACCGCCGCAGGAACATCGAGGCACTCCTTCATCCGAGTGCTTCGAAGCTTGCAACGCTCAGAGCAAAATGACAAGAACAAGGTCTTCACTACACGCCTGTTCCCGAAACCACCCCTTGCCTCGTCGGGAATTACGATCATTCCGCCATCGAGAATCATGAAAAATGTCCCCGAGCTGCGTAACTTGGGGTAATCCTTGCCCGACATGCCAGGAAACTCAGTCGCTGGCCTGCGGCCCATCCGCTCGAACTCCGGTTGATCGGTCGTAAACTCGTTCCAGGCGAGGATGTTCATGCGGGCCCCGCTCGTGACGAGTGCCTCGCAGAGATCGGGTCGCTCGGCGATCATGAGGCCGACGAGGTGGGCGGCCTCCTTGAGGGCGTAAGGGTTTACCCGATCGGACGCGACGATCGGAAACCCGTTCACCTCCACACGCTGCGTGTAAAAGCCCGGCACGCCGCCGACGCGGTAGGCCTGGATGGGCACCATGCTCGTCACCGTGTGCTCGGTGTCATCCTTGCTGCCCACGATGACAAACCGATGCCCGATGGTGGTGGTGATGACGGTATCTTCGCCGGGCGGGACGGTGCCTTGTGGCACCCGTTGCTCGTCACGTTCGATCCAAAAAACGTCAACCGGCTCAGGCCCGCCGTTGATGATCTGCAGCCTTGGCCGCTCGGCCGCGGCGGCCAAGCCCCAGCCCACTGCCACGAGGGCGGCGACCAAGATGTTCGCGCGCGAAACGTGATGGCGAGCAGTCAATGTCAGGGACATCGTTGGAGTCGCTCCCTCGCCGCACTTCCGGTCCAGCGTCGCAGTGTCCGCGAGCGTATCGCGTCCAGCCCGGAGGCCGTCACCCTACTGGCAATCTTCGCAGCGTCCCTTAAGAAGGATCTCAGTGACCGAGCCAATGGCGTGGCGGCCCGACGCAGGCACACGGTCACCTAGTTTGCCAGGTGCGGGTTTGCCAGATGCTGGTTTGCTACCAGGCCGCGGTGTGATTGCGACCTGCACGTCGTCGAGGCAGGACACCTCGCCGCAGGTCGTGCACAAGAAGTGGGCGTGTTCATCGCCCGCGTGGCGGTCACCGGCCCGCTTGTTCTCAAACCGCCAGACGTGGTCGCCAAGCTCGACGCGAGCCGTGAGGCCAGCCTCCGTGAGCTCCGTCAGGTTGCGATAGATCGTGGCCCGGTCGTAGCCGAGATGAACAAGCGCGTCTGAAACGTCGGCGTGCGTCAGCGGCCCGGCGGCCGTTTCGAGATGCTGGAGCACTGCCACCCGAGCCGCGGTACACCGCAGGCCTGCCCCGCGGATCCGAGCCCGCACCGCATCGGTATTGAGCGACTTTTTTGCACGACCCATCGATACGATTCTACGCGATCTCCGGGCCATTCAACAGCGACACGATTGCGGCCATGAACGCGGGCAGATCGGCCGGCTTGCGGCTCGAAACGAAGTGGCGGTCGACCACCACGGAGGCGTCCTCCCAGATCGCGCCCGCGTTGATGAGATCATCCTTGATTCCAGGGCTTCCCGTGACCCGCACGCCCCGATAGACCCCCGCTGAAATCGGAATCCATCCGCCGTGGCAGATGGCCGCGACAAGCTGGCCCCGCGCGGCAAAGTCGCGGACGAGCGTCAGCACCTTCTCGTCGCGGCGAAGCTTGTCTGGCATCCAGCCGCCCGGAACCACGATTCCATCGAAGGCGGCCGAATCGATGTCGGCGATCGCTGCGTCGCTCGTGCAGGGATAACCATGCTTGCCGGCATAGGTGTGGCCCTGCGTTTCACCGGCCAACACGACCTCACCTCCAGCCTCTTCGAGCCGCAGCTTGGGGTACCACAGCTCGAGATCTTCGTAGGCGTCCCCGACGAGCATGAGGATGCGGAGTCCACCAAGCGGAGGTCGCGACGCGGGCGAGTGGGTCATGGCAAAGCCTCAAACTGAGTTTCGGAAGGCCGCATTCTCACGCCCCTCGGGCGGCGCCGCGAGCCCCAACCCCAAACCCCCTCTGGTGGGTGGTCATTGCTATCGCTGCCAGCAACGCCTGGCAGCGGCTCGCGACCGTCATTTCAGCACTGGTTCTGCCCCCCTGAAAAAAGTCGCTTGACGCCCCCATCCCTCACGCTACTATCACGCCCCGGCCTACCGGCAGTGGTCAGCGGATCGACCACCACAACATGTTGCGATAGCACGCAGATGGAGCTGCTTTCTGATTTTCCCGGTTGTAGGGCCTGTTCCTGTTGTTGATTTCCTCATGAGGCCTCGTTTCTAGGCCGATGGTGGATTAGAGTAGGACTATACGCGCGTATACTTTCTGGTGGGGCGGGCGGCCCCTGGGCACAACGGCTTTTTCCAGTTTTCAAGGAGGTTCTTTCCCCATGGCAGATTTTGACTCCGCGACGCTCCCCGGTACGGCCGCCCCAGGCACCGCTGCGGCTCCAAGTCGCGCTTCCGGTCAGTGGCCAGCCGACCGCACGGCCCTCGAAGTTCGCCCGACGTTCTGCCCGACTGAGGTCGAAAGTCCGTTCGACACGACGGAGTGGGAACTTCGCACAGCCGCCATCAAGGGAGAGGATGGCAAGGTGCTCTTCGAGCAGCCGGCCTGCGAGATCCCGGCCGCATGGAGCCAGCTCGCTACAAACGTCGTCGTCAGCAAATACTTCTACGGCGAAATCCACACGCCGGAGCGGGAGCACTCCGTCAAGCAACTCGTCCATCGCGTCGCCCGCACGATTGCCGACTGGGGCCGCGCCGACGGGTACTTCAAGACGGACGCCGACGCCGAGAACTTTTACCGCGATCTGGCGTGGCTCTGCGTCCACCAGCACGGTGCCTTCAACTCTCCAGTCTGGTTCAACGTCGGGCTCTACCACCAGTACGGCGTGAAGGGTGCCCCCTGCAACTGGCGGTGGGACGAGGCCAAGCGCGACGTCGTCATGCCCGACAACCCCTACGAGTTTCCCCAGGGGAGTGCCTGCTTCATCCAGAGCGTCCGCGACAACATGGAAGACATCATGGACCTCGCCCGCAGCGAGGCGATGCTCTTCAAGTTTGGATCGGGCACAGGCACCGACCTTTCAACGCTTCGCAGCCAACGCGAAAAACTGGCCGGCGGCGGCAAGCCTTCGGGGCCGCTGTCGTTCATGCGGGTATACGACCAGGTGGCCGCAGTCGTGAAGAGCGGTGGCAAGACACGCCGGGCTGCCAAGATGCAGTCGCTGAAGGTTCACCACCCCGACATTATGGAGTTCATCGAGTGCAAGAGTAAGGAAGAGAAGAAGGCCCGCGTACTCATCGAGAAGGGGGGCTACGACTCCAACTTCAACGGTGAGGCGTACAGCTCCATTCTCTTCCAGAACGCCAACCTCTCGGTCCGCGTCACCGACGAGTTTATGGAAGCCGTTGACCGCGGGGACACCTGGACCACCCGCTGGGTTACTGAGCCCTCGAAGGCGGGCCCTGCCTTCAAGGCCCGGGAGGTCCTCGACCGGATGGCCGAGTGCGCCTGGCAGTGCGGCGATCCGGGCGTGCAATACGACACGACGATCAACCGTTGGCACACCTGCCCGAACTCGGGTCGCATCAATGCCAGCAACCCGTGCAGCGAGTACATGTTCCTCGACGACACGGCCTGCAACCTGGCAAGCATCAATCTGATGAAGTTCCGCCGGCCTGACGGATCGTTCGAGGTCGAGCGGTTCGCCGCTGCCTGCCGGATCTTTTTTGTCGCGCAGGAGATTCTCGTCGACCACGCGAGCTACCCGACGCCGCGAATCGCCAGAAACAGCCATGCCTACCGGCCGCTGGGTCTCGGGTACTCGAACCTCGGCAGTCTCCTCATGGCCGACGGCATCGCCTACGACAGCGATGCTGGCCGCGGCCTCTGCGGGGCAATCACCTCCATCCTCCACGGGGCGGCCAATCGCACGAGTGCCGAGCTCGCCGGGGCCGTCGGTCCGTTCGATGGTTTTGCGGCCAACCGCGAGCCGATGCTCCACGTGATGCAGATGCACCGCGACGCCGTCGAACAGATTGACCCGTCCTGCCCGCTGTATCTCCACGATGCCGCCCGGAAGGTCTGGGACGACGTGCTTGCCAGGGGCCGGACCCACGGCTACCGCAACGCCCAGGCAACGGTCCTCGCTCCAACGGGCACGATCTCGTTCCTCATGGATTGCGACACGACAGGCATCGAACCCGATATCGCGCTGGTGAAGTACAAGCAGCTCGCCGGTGGCGGCATGCTCAAGATCGTGAATCAGACAGTGCCGCTGTCGCTGCGAACGCTCGGCTACGACGAGCCCACGGTCGAGGGCATCCTGGCCTTCATCAACGAGAAAGACACGATCGAAGGGGCTCCCGGGCTCAAGAAGGAGCATCTGCCGGTCTTCGACTGCGCGTTCCAGCCGCGGAACGGCGTGCGGAGCATCGCCTGGAAGGCGCATGTCAACATGATGGCTGCCGCGCAGCCCTTCCTCTCGGGGGCCATCTCGAAGACGGTCAACATGCCGCGCGACACGACGCCGGCCGACATCGCCCAGGCCTATCAAGAGGGCTGGCGGATGGGGCTCAAGGCGCTGGCGATCTACCGTGACGGCTCGAAGGAGAGCCAGCCGCTGGGCACGAGTACCGAGAGCGATAAGGCGGCAGCCAAGTTGACCGCGACACCGCGTCGGGAGCGGCTGCGCGACACCCGTCGGAGTGTCACCCACAAGTTCAGCGTGGGTGGCCATGAGGGCTATATCACCGTGGGCCTCTACGACGATGGCCGGCCGGGAGAGCTCTTCATCACGATGGCCAAGGAAGGCAGCACAATCGGCGGCCTGATGGACGCCTTCGGGACGGCCGTCTCGATGAGCCTGCAGTACGGCGTGCCGCTCGAGGTGTACGTCAAGAAGTTCTCCCACACCCGATTCGAGCCGTGGGGCTACACGAAGAACGCCGATATCCCGGTGGCCAAGAGCCTCGTGGACTATCTCTTCCGTTGGATGGGCACGCAGTTCATTCCTGGCTACCGTGAGGCCAACAGGCCTTCCGGTGATAGCGGCGGCGGGGAGGCCGCCGCGGGGGGCAGCGACACGGAAAGTGAGTCCAAGCCCGCCGCCACGAGGGCGAGCGGGCTGGCCGATGGACAAGGACGGACCAACGGCAAGGCAGAGGCAACCGCGAGCCGCGGCCGGCATCCGGCAGGCAACGGGGCTGCCAAGCCCCTGTCAGTCAAGGCTACGGCGGGCGATACCGCTGCAGCCCTGGAGCGAGCGGGGGTCAAAATGGCCGTGAACCCCGATGCCTCAGCAGCCGATCGTCAGTCGCAGTTCGCGAACTTCCAGATCGACGCCCCGGCCTGCGACAACTGCGGGTCGATCACGTACCGCAACGGCGCTTGTTACCTCTGCCCCAACTGCGGCACAAGCATGGGTTGTAGCTGAGTACACGGCCGCCGGGCCGTCCCTGGCCCCGGCGGCCTTGCCGGCCCTCCGGCCGCCGCTCGCACCTCCGGGCTCGCGTTTTTCGGACGCTTTGCGTGGTGCGGCGGCTGGGCAGACGGGGCGCCGGGGCGCCGCGAGGCAGCCGGTCGCGGGGCGACCGTGCCAGGGGTGCAATGCGCTGGTTGGTTGGCGCATACGGTGCATGCGTTCCAGCTGGCCGATTGACGCGGGCTGTGGCGTCAAGCATGCTTCGTGAACTGGTGGTTCCGGTCTCTTCCCTTTCGCCAAGGTGCTCCGTGCGTCGCTGCCTCCATGCGTTCCTGATCGCTGTCCTCCTGCTCGCGCCGACGATGAACACGGCGCGGGCCTGCTGGCATCTGCGGGCGCGGCGGCACTGCCCACCGGGGCATGTCATTCAGGAGTGCCCACCCCAGGCTTGGAGCCCATGCGGTGACGTGGTCATTGTGCGGGATGTCGTAGTCGGCCCAGGCTGCTGTGAGCCGATCGTCTGCCCACCACCGCAGGCCTGTTGCGGTGAGTTCGCGGTGGCGGAGACGCAGCCATCAGCCTCTCCGGAAATGGTCGCGCCAGCCGAAACTCCTGCTGTCGTTGCCGAGGCACCACCAGAAGCACCAACACCAACACCAGTTCCCGAGGAAGTCGCCACATCGAACCCGCTTGAGCCTGTGACCGAGCCGGTGCCCGACCTTCGTCCGCCCGTCGAAGCCGAACCCGTCACGCCGGCAATCCATGACGAGCCTGTTGCCGCGGCACCGTCCGTGGAGCCTCAGACAGTTGCCGAGGAACCCGTCGCGACGCCGGCTCCGGCTCCGGTTGAGGACAAGCCCGTTGCCACCGATCCACCACAGCCTGAGGTCACGCCAGAAGTGCCGCCGGTTGTGGTGGCGCCTGAGGTGATCGAGGAGCCTGTTGCTCCTGTCGAACCGGCCCCTGAGGCCACGCCGACACCAGCCCAGGAGCCAGCGCCTGTCGAGCCGCCGAAGCCAGCGCCCGCACCCGAAGCGGCACCCACCAAGACTCCCGAGGTCCAGCCCGAGCCCACGCCCGCACCCGTGGCCCCGGTGACCCCCGCGCCGCAGCCTGCACCCGCAGAGCCGAATCTCTTCGAAGAAGCCGATGGCGTGGAGGCCGCGCCGGCGGCCGTGGAAGCTGTCAAACCTCTGCCCGATGACACTGAGAACGCCTTTGACGACGAGCAGCCTCCAGCGCCTGCACCTGCTGCCGGCAACCCTCCGCCCACGGAGGATTCAGAACAGCCGTCCGACGGCTCGCCGCCCGCTGATCCTGTCGCTGATCCACCAGCGGCAGACCCCTCAGCGACTCCCGAGCCGGCGCCAGACGATGTGGCTCCCAGTGGTACTCAGGAAGCCCCGGTCGAGGCTCCCCAGAATGAGCCTGCCGAGCAGAATGAGCCTGCCGAGCCCGCTGCGAGCGACCCATTCGCGCCGACGGAAGGTGACGCCGTCGCGCCTGCACCTGCCGATCCGTTTGAGCCTGCAGCCAGCGACCCCGTGCCCGCTGCTCCGGTGCCCGAGGAAGCGCCCGCTGCCGCAGATGATTTCGTGACGGCTGCTGAGCCTGCCAGGCGGTGGATTCATGCCAGTGGATCCCACGCACTGGTGGCGACTCTCGTCGATGTGTCTGGTAACGGCACCTGTGTGCTCATGGCAGACGGCGTGCGGCTGCGTGTGCCATTCGACAACCTCAGCGGCCACGACCGCGACTATGTCGAGCATGCTGGTCCGCGAATCGCCGCTCTGCGCAGCGCGAAAGACCGGGCCGTGAAGGCGGCCGCCACCACACCTCCGCCGAACGACACCGCTGGGCTCTGACTTCACGGCCGCCGGGGCATCCATGCCCCCGGCGGCCTTGCCGGGCCTCCGCCCGGGCGTCAACCGGCCCTCCAGGCCTCGCGTTTGACGGTGCCGCCGGTGGTCGATGTCGACGAGGGCATCCATGCTCCCGGCGGCCTTGCCGGGCCTCCGCCCGCCGCTCGCACCTCTAGGCTGGCGTGCTTTGTGCGCGTGGCGGTGTGATTACGCCGGAGCAGATGGGGCGCGGCGTTCCGTCGCCAAGCTGCTCTGTCCGCGCTTCAAGCGTCGTCGAGTACGGCTACGGTCTCGAAGGCATTGCCCTCGAGCATCTCGAGCGACGCGCCGCCGCCCGTGGAGACATGGCTCATCTTCTCGGCGTAGCCCAGCTGCTCGACGGCAGCAGCGGAATCACCGCCCCCGATGATGGTCACCGCGCCCTTGGCCGTGGCATCGGCCACCGCATCGGCGACTGCCTTGGTGCCGGCATCGAAGGGCGGCATCTCGAAGACGCCCATGGGCCCGTTCCACACGACCGTTCCGGCCGCGCGAATAATTTCGCCGTAGCGACGGGCCGTCTCCGGGCCGATGTCGAGCCCCTCGAAATCGTCGGGAATAGCCCCAGCAGGCACGATCTTTTTGTTGGCCGAGCTTGAAAAGTCATCGGCACAATGCGTGTCGACCGGCAGCAGGAGTTTTGTTTTTCCTTGAGCGATCAACTCCTTGGCGAGGTCCACTTTGTCAGCCTCGACGAGGCTCTTGCCCGTCTGCTCTCCCTGAGCAAGCGAAAACGTATAGGCCATCGCGCCACCGATGAGCACGTGATCGCAGATGGTTAAGAGGTTCTCGATCACCGCGATCTTGTCCGAGACCTTCTTACCACCAAGGATGGCCACGAAGGGCCGCTTCGGCCGGGCGATTGCATCGGAGAGGTAGGCGATCTCCTTCTCCACGAGGAACCCCGACACGACGGGCTTGCCCTGCTTCTTCATGGCCACGGGCACCGCATACATGCTGGCCTCGGTGCGGTGGCAGGTGCCGAAGGCATCGTTGACATAGGCGTCGGCTAGGCCGGCGAGGCCATCGACGTAGGCCGCGTCGTCTCCCTTCTTCTCGCCCTTGTTGAAGCGAACGTTTTCCAGGACGAGCACACTGCCGGCTGGAAGGGCTCGAGCCTTCGCCTGCGAGTCGGGGCCTCCCGTGTCTCCTGCCAGCTCGACGGGCTTGCCGAGCAGTTCGCCGAGACGCTTCGCAACCGGGGCCATGGAAAACGCTGCTTCAAAACCTTTGCCGGCGGGCCGACCCAAGTGTGACATCAGGATCGCCTTGCCGCCGCGGTCGATGATCGACTTGATGGTTGGGATGGCCATCCGGATTCGCCGGTCGTCGGTGATCGCGCCGGCGTCGTCCTGCGGAACATTGAAATCGACGCGGACGAGGACGGCCTTGCCGGCAGGGGCGAGCGAGGCAACGGTGGCTTTGGACATGGGTGGGCTCCGGGCGTGGCGGGTGAGTGGTTCGTGGGTCGGTATTCAAATGGATTCACCACTCGGCTGCAACGACCCTGACTTTCGTGCCCGACGGTGGCTCAGGGTTGCCCGAGCCATGTCACCGGACGTTCGCTCCGGCCTTCCCGGCCTCCGCTCACTCGGAGTTGGCTGCGCTTCGCCATCCTGGCTGCGCTTGCCAACAACGCCGGCGGCCATGGCACGGGCAACCCCTCCCAGGGACGTCCTTCGCCGTTCGCTCGCGCTCATCACAGGTGCATGACAAGTCTCGTAGAAGAATGTCACGGCGTGGTGGCAATCACCTTCGTATCATGGCACAATCTTGATTCCTCCCTCGTCACGGGCCACAACCACCTTCCCGCAGACGGCTTGTGTCCCTCGAGCCTGGAGATCGCCATGAATCTGTTTGCACGAGTGTGCGTCGCCATGACGACGACCCTCGCGGGAGCCGTGAGCCTTTCGGTGTCAGCTGCCCAGCCCAATGTGGTGCTGATTCTGTCCGACGACCAGCACTGGGGCGATTACGGCTTCATGGGCCATGAACACCTCCGCACGCCCGCGATCGACCGCCTTGCCGCCGAGAGCCTCGTCTTCACGCGGGGCTACGTGACGTCGAGCCTCTGCTGCCCGAGCCTGGCATCCCTCATCACGGGCCGCTATCCGCACGAACACAAGATCGTGGGCAACGACCCACCTGGGGCGCGATCCGGGAAAACCTTTGAAGATGGCCGCGAGACGATGACGCGACATCTTGAAGCCTGGCCCACGCTGCCGAAGCTCCTCGGCCAGCACGGCTACAAAAGTCTCCAAACTGGAAAATGGTGGCAGGGCAATTTCAAGCGGGGCGGTTTTGATGAAGGCATGACGAAGGGGCAGCGGCATGGCGACGAAGGGCTTTCGATCGGCAGGAAGTCGATGGAGCCACTCTACGATTTCGTGAAACGGTGTCGGGCTGATGAAAAGCCGTTTTTCGTGTGGTATGCGCCGATGCTGCCGCATGATCCCCACGACCCACCCGCCGGGCTGGTCGAGCACTATGCGTCCAAGACCGACAGCATCCATGTGGCCCGCTATTGGGGAAATGTCGAGCGGTTCGACAACACCGTGGGGGACCTCCTGGACTTTCTCGACAAAGAAAAACTCTCGGCTGACACGCTCGTCGTCTATGTCACCGACAACGGCTGGATTCAGAACAGAGATCGTCCGAAATATGCGCCCCGCTCGAAGTGCTCGCCATACGACGGTGGCCTGCGGACGCCGATCATGCTTCGTCAGCCTGGCACGATCGCGCCCGCCACGAGTGATGCCCTCGCCAGTTCGCTCGACATTCTGCCGACGATGCTTGCCGCCTGCGGCGTGCCTGCCCCCGATGGGCTGCCGGGTCTCAACCTGCTCGATGCCGAGAAGGTGGCGGCGAGGAAACAGATCTTCGGCGAGTGCTACACGCACACGCTCGTTGACCTCGAGGATCCGGCGCAAAGCCTCATGTGGCGGTGGACCGTCCGCCGGGATGGCGACCATCTCTGGAAGCTTGTTGAGCCGGTGACGGCTCGCAGCGGCGGTGGAAAAGTGCCAAAGGTCGAGGAACACCGCCTCGATGCCGACGACCGGGCCCGCTACGAACGGGGCGATGTCGAGCTCTTTGACGTCGGTGTCGATCCGGCCGAGTCCAAAAATCTTGTGGCCAGCCATGCGAAAGTCGTCAAGGAGTTGCAGGCGAGTCTCGATGCCTGGTGGAATTTTCGAGGGCCGGCGCATGCTTCCAAGGAGGCCGCCCGAGACAGTCACCGTGTGCGTCACGAACAGCGACAGTCCCCAGGGTGGCCCAATTGGCGTGGCGCGGGGCTTGATGGCGTAGCGTCTGGGGATGGCTATGTCACCGAGTGGGCAGCGTCGGCTGATGCTGCGGATGGAAAGAAAAATGTCGTCTGGCGGGTCACGCTGCCGGGGCTCGGTGGCAGTACGCCGGCGGTGTGGGGCGAGTCGATCGTGCTCACCTGCGGAGTTGCAGGGAAGGATGCCGCGCTCTGCTTTGACCGCGCTGGCCAGGAGCGGTGGCGGCGGCTCCTGGGGGCCGAGCGACCCGGCAAACACAAGAAGGCGACCGGGGCCAACTCCTCGCCGGTCACCGACGGCGAGCATGTATGGGTCTATTTCAAGAGCGGTGAACTCGCCTGCCTTGCGCTCGCGGACGGCGCGGTCGTCTGGAAGACCAACCTTCAGGAGCAGTTTGGCAAGGACACGCTCTGGTGGGATCTGGGTACCTCGCCTGTCCTCTCGAAAAAGGCCGTGATCATTGCAGTCATGCAGGAGGGCCCGAGTTATCTCGTTGCCTTTGATCGCGTGACTGGCAAGGTGCTCTGGAAGCAGGACCGCATGCTCGATGCGCCGAAAGAGGCGACGCAGAGCTATTCGACGCCACTGGTCCTCGCTGGAGACAAAGCCCGGGGTGAGCCCGAGGAAATGCTCGTCATTCTCGGGGCCGATCATGTCACGGCCCACGATGCCGCCGATGGCCGTGAGCTGTGGCGAGTCGGCGGCTTGAATCCGACGCAGGACGGGTTTTTTCGGTCCATTGCGTCACCTGTCGCGATTGATGGCCTCATCATCGCCCCGTATGCGAGGGGCAACTCGATCACCGCCATCCGTCGCGGTGGAGCAGGAGACGTGACGGATACCCATGTGGCCTGGGTGCGCAACGACATCGGCTCCGACGTGCCGACTCCCGCCGCGATCAACGGCTCGCTCGTCGTCTGCACCGACAAGGGCCGTGTCGCAGGGCTCGATGCCTCCACGGGCAAGACAGCCTGGGAGACCGAGCTTCCCAAAAACCGCAACGCCTTCAGCTCGTCGCCCGTGATCGTCGCCGGCCACGTGATCGTCACCCGTGAAGATGGCGAGAGTTGGATTCTCGGGCTGCCGCAGCAAGGCGTTGCCGAGCCCTCCATGGTGGGCACGGGCACCGTCGATGAAATGACGGTGGCGACGCCCGTGTGTGTCGATGGGCGAATCTTTCTGCGGACGCACGACTCGCTGTGGTGTCTCGGCAGCCGATAGCGTTCCAGCGCCGAGCCATCCCGCAATCACCGAAGGCAACCTGTCGATGACCACGACGAGAATCCCAGCGGTGTGTCTCGGTGTGCTCGTGGTCGCGTTGCTGATGTCGGCAGCCGAAGCATCAAACCCACCGACGAAGCCCCACAACGTCCTGTTTGTGATCTGCGACGACTTGTGTTGTGCCATTGGAGCATACGGTGATGCGACGGCCATCACGCCAAACATCGATGCGCTCACGAAACGGGGCGTCCTCTTTGAGCGAGCCTACTGCCAGTTTCCACTGTGCAATCCGAGCCGTGCGAGTTTCTTGACGGGAAGGCGCCCGGGCACGACGAGAGTTAACGACAACGCGCGTCACTTCCGACAGGCCGACCCCGACACCGTCACGCTGCCGCAGGCTTTTCGAAATGCTGGCTGGCAGGTCGAGCGGATCGGCAAGCTTTTTCATTACAGTGTCCCCAACGGGATCGGCACGAGCGGCCACGACGACCCGCCGAGCTGGGATAAAGTCTTCAATCCAAAAGGCCGCGATGTCGCCGACTCGGCAAAGATCTTTTCGCTCCAGCCTGGCCAGTTTGGCGGCACGGTGAGTTGGCTCGCCGCTGATGGCACCGATGCCGAGCAGACCGACGGCATCGGCGCGGCCCATGCCGTCGAGCGGCTCGAAGCTTTTGCCGCTGACAAAAAACAAAAACCATTCTTCCTCGCGGTTGGGTTCTATCGACCGCACACGCCGTATGTCGCCCCGAAGCCGTGGTTTGAGAAGCATCCGCTGGGTGGCGTGACGCTGCCGCTTGTGCCGGCCGATCACGATTCAAAAGTACCTCCCGCGGCGATTGCGAGCCGGAAGAAAGAACAAGTACGGCTCGAAGGAAAGCTCGGATGCGAGGCACTCCAGGCCTACCGCGCGAGCGTGTCGTTTGTGGATGCCCAAGTGGGCATCGTCGTGGATGCTCTTGATCGCCTGGGTCTGGCCGACGACACAGTGATCGTTTTCACGAGCGATCATGGGTATCACCTGGGCGAACACGGCCTGTGGCAGAAGCAGAGTCTGTTTGAAAATAGTGCGAGGGTGCCACTGGTCATCGTTGTCCCCGACAGCCGCTCGAAGGGTACGCTCACGCACACGGTCGAGTTGTTGGATCTCGCGCCAACGCTCTGCGACCTCTGCGGCGTGCCAGCACCAAAGGGGTTTGAGGGACGCAGCCTCGCGCCGCTGTTCTTCGGTGATGATGCTCGAGCCGAGGCGTTTCCAGACCGGCCGGCGTTCACGGAAGTCGACCGCGGCGGCGTGCGAGGTGTGAGCGTGCGGAGCGGTCGCTGGCGGTATACGCTCTGGAACGGTGGTGAGGCGGGCCGTGAACTCTACGACCACGACAGCGACCCGCGAGAGCTCACCAACCTCGCGGATGGACCGGAGCATGCAGAAACAATCCGGCAACTCGAAGCACTCATTAAAGGAGTGTTTGGCGACGACCTCGAACCCGAGTCGATTCCAAAACCTGGCAAGACCAAGAAGCGGCAGCCGGCGTGATGGTGCTGCCAGGAGAGGAAGGACAAAAAGATGACGTTTCGAATCTTGCTCGCGCTTGCATTCGTGTGTGGCCTGGGAGTTTCTGGAGACGCCCAAGAGCGTGAGCCCAGAGCGCCAAACGTCCTCGTGATCCTCGCGGACGACCTCGGATTCTCGGATCTCGGCTCGTATGGCGGCGAGATCGACACACCGAATCTCGACAGGCTTGCGGCGGGCGGCCTTCGCTACACGCAGGGATACAACACCGCCCGCTGCTGGCCCACGCGTGCGGCGCTGCTCACGGGCTACTATCCGCAGGCGATCGGTCGTGACAAGCTTCCGGGGGGTCATGGAGGCGCTCAAGGAGCACGGCCTGGGTGGGCAACGCTCTTGTCTGCCCGACTCGCCAAAGTTGGCTACCGTTCGTACCACTCTGGCAAGTGGCATATTGACGGCAATCCACGGGGCGAAGGATTTGATCGATCACTCGATGCGACCGGCGTGGGACAGAGCAATTTCTTTGATCCCACGGGCGTGAAGGAGGACGGCAAGGCTCTTGATCCTACGGACGACTTCTACTCCACGACCGCGATTGGCGACCACGCGGTGAAATGCCTGGCTGACCATGCCCGTGACCACACTGGAAAACCCTTCTTCAGCTACGTCGCGTTCACGGCGCCGCACTTCCCGCTCCATGCACCCGAGGACGTCATCGCAAAGTACCGCGACCGCTACCGAGCCGGCTGGGACAAGGTGCGGGCCGAGCGGGCCAAGCGACTTGCGGCAGAAGGAATCGTCACGACGGCTCTTTCGGAGGTCGAGCGCGAGCTTGGGCCGCCGTATCACTTCGACGATGCCATGAAGAAGCTCGGGCCCAACGAGGTGAACCGGCCCGTGCCATGGGATTCGCTGAGCGATTCCCAGCGGGAGTTCCAGGCAACAAAAATGGCGATTCACGCGGCGATGGTCGATGTGATGGACCGTGAGATCGGTCGCCTCTTGAATCAGCTCGCCGAGATGGGGGCTCTCGACAACACGCTCATTGTGTTCCTGAGCGACAACGGTGCGTCGGCCGAGATGATGATCCGTGGCGAAGGGCATGACCCGACGGCCTCTCCCGGTTCTCGAAAAACGTTTCTTAGCCTCGGGCCCGGCTGGTCCACCTGCGCGAACACGCCGTTTCGTCGGCACAAGACCTGGGTTCACGAAGGAGGCATCGCCACGCCCTGGATTGTCCATTGGCCTGTGGGCATTGCTGCCAAGGGAGAACTTCGCACGCAGCCGGTGCATGCGATCGATCTCGTTCCGACGGTACTCGAACTGGCGCGCGTTGAAGGGCAGGAAGCCCAGGCCGCGCCACCGATGCAGGGCAAGAGTTTTGCGGCGTCGCTTCGCGATGCGGCCGCAGCGCCCGCTCACGAGTCGCTTTGGTGGTGTCATGAGGGGCATCGGGCCGTTCGCATGGGCGATTGGAAACTCGTTGCGGCCAAGGGAGATCCATGGGAGCTTTATGACCTCAAAGCCGACCGCTGCGAAACGAAGAACCTCGCGGGCGATCAGCCCGACCGCGTTGCCGCGCTGGAAGAAGAATGGATGCGGATCGCGGATGAGTGCCGAGGAACGGCCCCCGTCGCGGTTCCCAAGAAGCCGCGTCCGCTCTCCGGTCGCCGGCCCAACATCATCTACGTCATGACCGACGATCAGGGCTATGGCGACATCGCGTCCCATGGCAACCCGATCATCAAGACGCCCTGCCTCGACAAGCTTCGCGACGAAAGCGTGCGGCTCACGGAGTACCACGTGAGCCCCACCTGCTCGCCGACCCGGGCAGCGCTCATGACCGGCCGGCATGAGTTTCGTTCGGGCGTCACGCACACGATCCACGAACGGGAGCGACTGGCGCTCGACGCCGTCACGCTCCCGGAACTTTTGAAAACAGCCGGCTATACCACGGGCATTTTTGGGAAGTGGCACCTGGGCGACGAGGACGAGTATCAGCCCGGAAAACGAGGCTTCGATCGTGTCTTCATCCATGGCGCCGGCGGAATCGGCCAGACCTATCCCGGAAGCTGTGGCGATGCTCCCGGGAACTCCTACTTTGATCCCGTCATCCGCAGTGACGGTGCATTCGTCCGAACGAAGGGTTATTGCACTGACGTCTTTTTCGATGCTGCCATCGAATGGATCCCCCTCGTCCTCGAAGAACAAAAGCCCTTTTTTTGTTACATCGCCACGAACGCCCCCCACGGCCCGTACCACTGCCCGCCCGGGAGCGACGAGAAGTACCGCGCCCCGCTCGAGGCCGCCCATGCTGATCCGAAGGAGCGTGAGAGGATCGCGAAGTTTTATGCGATGATCGAAAACATCGATACCAATGTCGGCCGGCTGCTCGCGAAGCTCGATACGTGGGGCATTGCCGACGACACGCTCGTGGTTTTCACGACCGACAATGGCTCCGCGCAGGGCCCTGCGATCTTCAACGACGGAATGAAGGGCTCTAAGGGATCACCCTACCGGGGCGGCACGCGGGTGCCAGCGTTCTGGCGGTGGCCTGGAACCCTTCCGGCCGGCGTGGATGTGTCTGCCGTGACGGCGCACATCGACGTGCTGCCCACGCTCTGTGAGCTCGGCGGCGTGGAGATTCCCCCAGTGGTCGCGGCGCGTCGGATCGAGGGCAGGAGCCTCGTTCCGCTGCTTGAAGACGCCGAAGCCGAGTGGGATGGGTACCGACTGCTCGTCACGCACGTGGGTCGGTGGGCTCGTGGGAAGGCTTCCGAGAGCGAATATGCCAACTGCCGTGCCCGCTTGGGCCGCTGGGAGATCGTGCGCGTGGGCAACCGGCAACATGGTTGGGAGCTTTATGACATCGAGACCGACCCTGGGGAACGGCACAACGTCGCCGTCGAGCATCCGGACATCGTCGCGCATCTCGCGAGAGGATACGACGCGTGGTGGCACGATGTCCAAAAGGATCTCGTCAATGAAAACCTCGATGGCCCGCGCGAGAACGCGTTCAAGGTGGCGTTCTGGAACCAGTTTGGCCCCGAGGCCAAGGCCGGCCCTGAGCCACTTCCCAAACACTCACGACATTCCTCGTCTCAGAAGGTCTCACCATGAACCGACTTGCCCAGAGCCTGCTCGCGGCCGTAGTCATGAACTGCCTAGGGTTCGTCGATGTGGTCGGTGCCGAGCCCCGCCGCCCGAACATCGTTTTCTTTCTCTGCGATGACCTCGGTTCGGGCGATGTCGCGGCGCTTGGAAGCAAAGACATCCTCACGCCCAATATCGACGCCCTCTTCGCGAAAGGCACGCGGCTGTCGTGGCACTGGGCGGGGAGCGCCGTCTGTGCGCCCAGCCGCTGCGTGCTCATGACGGGCAAACATCCGGGCCATGCCGTCGTGCGGAGTAACGCGGAGGTGAAGCCGGAGGGTCAACGCCCGATGCCAAAGGGCACAGTCACGCTCGTGAGCATGCTGCATGATGCCGGGTACGCCACCGGCGGATTCGGTAAGTGGGGCTTGGGCGCGCCTGGGAGTGATTCCGATCCAGTGGCTTGCGGGTTCGATCGATTCTTTGGCTACAACTGCCAGCGGGAGGCGCATTCGTTCTACCCCGATCACCTCTGGGACAATCGCACGAGGGTCGAGATCGACAACCCCTCGCTCGCGGGTGATCCCACCGTGGCCCGCACCGGAGCGATTCCGACGAAGCCAGCGCCCGACGAGGCAGCCTTCAGACCGTTCGTCGGGAAGCATTATTCGGCGGACCTGATCGCCGAGCAGCAGCTCGCATTCATCCGCGAGCATGCCGGCAAGCCCTTCTTTCTGTATGTGCCCACGACCGTGCCACACCTGGCGCTGCAGGTGCCGTTGGATGAGCCGTCGCTCATGGAATACGAAAAGCACTTCGGCAACGAGGAGCCCTACCTCGGCGGCAAGGGCTATGTGCCTGGCCGGCAACCGCTTGCCACGTATGCCGCGATGATCACGCGGATGGACCGCGAGGTTGGGCGGATCGTGAAGCTCCTCGACGAGTCGGGCCTTACGGACAACACCATTTTCGTTTTCACGAGCGACAACGGGGCTGCAACTCCTGGCAGTGGTGGCCTCGATACCGCACGGCTGAAGAGCAACGGGCCATTCCGCGATTGGAAGGGCTCGCCCTACGAGGGCGGGCTTCGCGTGCCGGCGGTGATCGTGTGGCCAGGAAAAATCCCGGCAGGCAAGGCGCTCGATGTGCCGACCGGGTTTGAAGACTGGATGCCCACGCTCCTCGACCTGGCAGGGCTCGAAGACAGGATTCCTGAGGGCATCGATGGTGGAAGCCTCGCCGCCGGGCTCACGGGAGGCCCGGTGGCGGTCGGCCGGTCGCTCTATCGTGAGCTCACCCAGAATCAGTGGCAGGCCGTCACAAATGGTCAATGGAAGGCGATCCGCAAGGCGGCCCGCAGGAAGCAGGAAAAGCCGGTCGTCTCCACCGAGCTCTACGACCTCATAGCGGATCCCTCCGAGACGACGAATGTGGCCGCCAAGCATCCGGATGTGGTGCAGAGCCTCGAAGCCCTCATGAACCTCGAGCACGTGCCCGATCCTGACTGGCCCATGCCGTTTGCGGACGAGGCATCGGACAGACAGCGGCATGGCCCGGCTGCGGCAATCAATCCGTCTGTGGCCCTTGTGACGGCGACGGCAGCGATTGCAGCGCCACCCGCACCCGTAAAACGGCCCAACATTCTCTTCATCCTTGTCGACGACCAGGCTCCCTACGACCTCAAGGCCTACGACCCGAGCTCGAAACTCGACACGCCGGTGCTCGACTCGCTTGCCGCCCGAGGTGTCGTGCTCGACGCGGCGTATCACATGGGTTCGTTCTCGGGAGCCGTCTGCACGCCGTCCCGGCACATGATCATGACGGGTCGGTCGGTCTGGCATCTGCCGATCGGGCCGGGTGTGCGCAAGGGAAAGAAGGCCGCAGATGACTTCACGATCCACTGCCCCGCCGACATCGAGGACCATGTGCTCGCGAGTGTGTTCAATGCTGCTGGCTATGTCACGATGCGGACCTGCAAGCAGGGGAATAGCTACGAGGGGGCCAACAAGAAGTTCACCGTTCGGCATGACGCCACGAAAAGGGAAGGGACGGTCGAGGGGGGCAGCGCCTGGCATGCCGAGCGTGTTCTGGAGTTTCTCGGAGAGCGGGAGCAGGGCGGCGACGAAAAGCCGTTCCTCATCTACTACGGCTTTTCACATCCCCACGACACCCGCGACGGCACGCCCGAGCTGCTCGCGAAGTATGGGGCCATCAATCACACCGACGCGTCACAGCCCCCGCCGCTCGATGCCAAGCAGCCACCGCTACCGCCGAACTGGCTGCCAGAGCACCCGTTCGACAACACCGACCTGGGCGTGCGAGACGAGGTGGCCGTCAGTGGTGTCTGGAAGCGACGCGACGAGGCCACGATCCGCAATGAGCTCGGCCGTGAGTTTGCCTGTAGCGAAAACATCGACATCCAGATCGGTCGTGTGCTCGACAAGCTCCGCGCCATGGGCGCACTGGAAAACACCTGGATCGTCTACACGGCCGACCACGGCATTGCGATTGGTCGCCACGGCCTCCAGGGAAAGCAGAATCTCTACGAGCACACCTGGCGGGTGCCGATGATCGTGGCCGGGCCAGGCGTGAAGGCCGGCTCGCGGGCGCCGGGCAACGTCTACCTCGCCGACGTCCTGGCGACGCTCTGCGACATCGCCGGCATCAAGCCACCGAAGACCAACGAGGGAAAAAGCTTTCTACCGGTGCTGACTGGCGATGTGCCCGAGGTCCGCGACGTGCTCTACGGCGTGTACTCGGGCGGCGCGAAGCCGGGTATTCGCAGCGTGCGAAAGGGAGACTGGAAGCTCATCAAGTACGAGTCACCCGAAGGGGGGCTCACGACGCAGCTGTTCAACCTGAAGGACAATCCTGACGAAATTGTGGCGGAGCATCATGGCCCTGCCGTCATGGCCCTCTCACATACGACGCCCCAGCAGAAGCAAAACAATCTTGCTGACGAGCCTGCTCATGCCGCCAAGCGGGCCGAGATGGAAGCACTCCTCGTGGCCGAGATGCAGCGGCATGACGATCCGTACCGTTTTTCCGATCAGCCGGCCAGGAAGGGTCAACGATGAGCGTACCGTTTCGAATCGCGTTCCTCGTGCTGTCTGCCATGCTTGCCACCGTCACACGGTCGGCGGCCGATCAGCCCAACGTCGTCGTGATCTTCATCGACGACCTCGGGTATGGCGACGTGGGGCCGTTCGGTGCGACCGTCCAAAAGACGCCAAATCTCGACCGGATGGCGGCCGAAGGGAGGAAACTCACGAGCTTTTATGCGGCTCCGGTGTGCTCGGTCTCGCGGGCGCAGCTTCTGACGGGCTCGTATGGCCCGCGGTGTGGTGACCCCTGGGTCTACTTTCCGGCAGCCCCTAAGGGCCTCGCTCCCGACGAGGTCACGATCGCCGAGCGCCTGAAGGCTCTCGGTTATGCGACTGCCTGTGTCGGTAAATGGCATCTCGGTGACCAGCCCGAGTTTCTGCCGACCCGGCAGGGCTTTGATCGCTATTTCGGGATTCCCTACTCCAACGACATGCAGCGGGTCTCGACTGCGACCGGCAAGCGGGTTGTGCCGCTGCTTCGTGACGACCACGTCGAGGCGCTCCTCGCTGACGAGGAGCAGCGAGAGATCGTCGAGCGATCCACGGCGGAAGCTGTGAAGTTCATCACCGAATCAAAAGAAAAACCGTTCTTCCTCTACATGCCACACACCGCGATCCACATCCCGCTCTTTCCGGGTAAGGATTTTGTTGGCACAAGCGACAATGGCCCGTACGGCGACTGGATTGAGGAAGTCGACTGGAGCGTCGGCCGGATTCTCGAAGCGATTCGCACGAATGGCCTCGATGACAACACGCTCGTGATTTTCACGAGCGACAACGGCCCGTGGATCGGCTGGGTGAAGGACTTCGCGAGCGCCGAGCCTCTTCGTGGCAGCAAAGGCAGCACGTGGGAGGGGGGCGTGCGGGTGCCGACGATCATCCGCTGGCCGGGCCGCATTCCCGCTGGCACCGCGTGTGACGCTGTCTGTGGCACGATCGACCTGCTCCCCACGTTCGTCACACTTGCTGGCGGCGCGGTGCCGGCCGCACCGGTGATCGACGGCCGTGACATCTCGGGGCTCTTGTGTGGCACGGCCACTGCGTCTCCGCGCGAGGCTCACTACTACTTTTCCCGCAAGAACCTCGACGCCGTAAGGCAGGGCCGCTGGAAGCTCGTCGTCGCCCCGCAGGCGGAGCGCATGGGTCGCGATGCTCAACAGGTGGCTGGCTCGATGGATGCACCCCGGCTCTACGACCTCGAGGCGGATATTGGTGAGACGACGAATGTCGCTGCGGACCACCCGCAGGTCGTTGAAAAGCTCCGCGGCTTGGCTGCCCGGATGGCCGCCGAACTTGTCGATCCGGCCTCACCGGCCCGCCGGCCGGCGGGCCACATCGAAAACCCGGTCATGCTCTATCCCGCTCACGAGCAGCCCAAAAAGACGCCTCCGGCCGGTGCCTCCCAGAAGGCTGCATCCCGGTAAGGCAACCCCGACCTCTCCCCATGGGCGTTGTATGATTGTCGGACCCGAGGTTTCCTAGCTGTCCGTAGAAAAAGCCATCCATGGCCTTTTCTCACTCAGGCCGACCGATGGAAAAGCCAAGGTTTTCCACGGTCGGCGATCGCCACTTCCTGCGGCGAGAGACTTTTTCCACGGACAGCTAGGGTGGGGTGTGAGCACGACTGGATGGCGGAATGATGCCTGACGACTTGCGAGAATCACCGAACATGCCCCGCGCGAGCCGTGTGGGGCTCGTGCTCTTCGGCGTCTACGTGTTGCTGTATGCGGGGTTCATCACGCTCGTCCTCGTGCGGCCAGACCTCGTGGCCCAGCGACCCTTCGGCGGCGTCAATGTCGCGATTGCGTCTGGGCTGGGGCTGATCGTCGCGGCCATCGTGCTCGCCGCTGCGTTCTTGTTCGCTCCGTCAGACCGTTTGTAAGGCATTCGACAACCGCATGCTCCATCACACGTCTTCGCTGGCTGTCTGCATTTTTGCTGCCGTCGTGGCAGGCGTGCTCTGGCTCTCGTTCCGACTCGGTCGAAAGGGCCAGTCGGCGCAGGGTTATTTTGCGGCCCACGGCCAGGTCCACTGGGCGGTGAATGGGATCGCGTTTGCCGGAGACTATCTTTCCGCCGCATCGTTTCTGGGCATCTGCGGGATGATTGCGTTTAGTGGCTACGACGGCTTTCTGTACTCGATCGGTTTTCTCGCGGGCTGGGTCGTGGCGCTCTTTGTGATCGCGGAGCCGATCAAGGCGCTCGGAAAGTTCACATTTGCCGACGCCCTTGATGCCCGATTTGATAGCCGTGGCATCAAGCTCGCTGTCGCCATCTCCACGCTCGTGGTGAGCGTGTTTTATTTGATCCCGCAGATGGTCGGGGCGGGGTCACTTGTGACGCCACTCTTGGGTCTGCCCCATTGGGTGGGTGTCATCCTCGTGGGGATTGCGGTGACGGTGATCGTCGTGACCGCCGGGATGGTGAGCACCACCTGGGTGCAATTCATCAAAGGATCGCTGCTGGTGCTGTTCTGTGGCATCGTGACGGTGCTGATTCTGAACCGAGGCCTGGCCGTGAACGCCGGCAGCGACGGTCCGGTCAACATGACGCCGCAGGTCCGTACCGTGACACCCGACGGGACGGTCCTGGTAGACGGGAAGCCACAGTCGGCCGACCATGACTTGCGGCCGGTGGGCACGATTACCAAGCTGCCTGAGCGTTTTGGAGACGCCCGCACGACAGGCCCGCTCGGGCCGCTGGCCTACCTGTCAGCGCTCGAAGACTCAACGATCGTCACGTGGACAAAAAAGACCCACTCCGACCAAGACGGCAAGCACGAGACGTTCACGCCACGGGAACGGCCGGCGGCCGAGCTCCTGCGGCCCGGCGGCATCTACAAGGGCCTCAGTCTCACCGGTGGCAGTCTTACGGACCGACTCGACTTTGCCAGCCTCATGCTCGCGTTGTTCTGTGGCACCGCCTCGCTGCCACACATCCTCATTCGCTATTACACCGTGAAAGACGCGATGGCAGCCCGCAAGAGTACGGTGATCGGCATTGTCGCCATTGGCGGTTTTTATGTGCTGACGCTCTATCTAGGCCTGGGCGCCATGACCAGCGGCGCGCTGGACCCCACCGACACGAACATGGCTGCACCGCTCCTGGCCCGGTCGTTTAGTGAAACTCTCTTTGCGATCATTTCAGCGATCGCCTTTACGACCGTCCTCGGCACCGTGAGCGGCCTCATCATGGCCGGCAGCGGCGCGGTGGCCCATGACCTCGTGCAGGATGTCTTCAAGGTCGCCCTCACGGATCACGAAAAGGTCCGCATCGGCAAGATCGCCGCCGTGGGCCTCGGAATCATCGCCATGGCCCTCGGCATCCTGTTCAAGGGTTTTAATGTGGGTTTTCTGGTGGGGTGGGCGTTCAACATTGCCGCCAGCGCCAACCTCCCGGCGCTCGTCATGCTCTTGTTCTGGCCACGGACAACCAAGCAGGGAATCATTGCGGCGGTGACCGTCGGCATGGTGTCGTCGCTCGGATGGATTCTGCTTTCGGCCGACACCTTTGAGAAGGTGTATGGAGTGTCTCGTGACCTGTCTCCGATGCCCTTCAGCCAGCCTGGTCTGGTGACGATCCCGCTGGGTTTTTTAGTTCTCGTTGTGGTATCGCTCATGACTCCCGCCCCTCATCGCAGCGACTCGCGATAAAGCATCCAGAATGCCACGCAAACGACCGCCGCCGCCGCGCCGTCCGGTGATTCGCTGCACCGCCGCGCACCTGCCTGCGATCCAGGCGATCTTCAATGAGGCGATTCTCAACTCGACTGCGCTCTATGAATACGCGCCGCGGAGTGACGAGTCGATGCAAGACTGGCTCGCGGTCCGCGAACGAGACGGCGTTCCCGTGCTCGGGATCGAGTGGGAGCCGGGCGTGCTCGCCGGCTTCACCACGTGGGGCCCGTTTCGGCCGCGTCCTGCCTACAAGTATTCGGCCGAGCACTCTGTCTATGTAGACGAGAAGTATCGAGGTGAGGGTGTGGGCCGCCAGCTCATGCAGGCGATCATCGCGGAGGCCAAGAAGGCAGGGCTTCACATGCTCATTGCAGGCATCGACGCCACGAACGTGGCGAGCATTGCCCTGCACAGCTCACTGGGATTTCGTTGCTGCGGCACCGTCCGGGAGGCCGGCTTCAAGTTTGGCCGCTGGCTCGACCTGGAGTTCTGGCAGATCATCCTGCCGACACCGGAAAACCCAGTGGACGGGTGACGCGTCGGCTCGGGGTTGCCCGTGCCGCGAGAGCCGGACGTTCGCGGTGGCCCTCGTGGCCACCGCTCACTCGGAGTTTGCGGCGCTTCGCCATCCTGGCTTCGCTTGCAAACAACGCCGGCTCCACGGCACGGGCAACCCCCTCGCTGATGATTCACTGCCGCGTGGTTTTCTGCGGTGATGGCTTCCACGCGTCCTCACAAGGCGGTGGTATCGACGCCCTTCCGAGAAAGTTTGACAACCTTGGGTGCAACCGATACCGTGCCCGCTGGGGGCCGGGGCGCCGTGGGTACGTGTGCCGAACGTGCCCCGTTTCGGAGATCTCTGATGCGTGCGTCGATTCTTGCTTGGACCAAGACTCTGGCTCACACGGCCAGTTGGCCCGCCCGACGGTTTTCCCGCTCTGGGGAGTTCCGAAAGCGTCCTCGTCGCCGCGCAGCGCGGGCGTGTGGGCTTGAGCCACTCGAGAGCCGAGCCATGCTCGCGATCTCCCAAGTTTCCTCGATGGTCGCCTCGAGATCGTTGGTGACGCCGCCCCAGACACCGTGCTCGTGAGCACGATTGATGTCGCGAGCGTGCCGCACGTGACCGTCAATGGCATCCAACTGAGTCCGGGCGTCAAGGCCGCGGATGTCACGTCGATCGTGGTCAACCTCGGCGGCGGTGCCGACACCGTGGACCTCTCGAGCGTCGATACAGAAAAGTTCTCTGGGTTGACGGACGGCAGCGTCACGGTCAACGGCGGCCCCGGCCCAGACAAGATCACGGGAACAGTCCTTGGCGATAATCTCAATGGAGAGGGCGGCGCCGACGAGATTCGAGGCAATGGCGGCGACGACGCAATCGAAGGTGGTGGCGGTGCGGACACGTTGCTGGGCGATGATGGCAACGACACGATGTTCGGCCGTGGTGGCCAAGACATCATGCACGGTGGCGCTGGCGATGACGACATCCGCGGCGGCACAGAAAGCGACGAACTGTATGGCGAAGGCGGCAACGATGAGTTGCGCGGTGGTGAAGCCGCCGATTCCTTGTACGGTGGCGACGGGAACGACCGGCTGATCGGCGGCAACGGTGACGACTCTCTGGCTGGCGGCACGGGCAATGATGGGTATGTCTTCCCAAATCCGCTTCACATCGGCCTCGATACGATCGTCGAGTTACCAGACGAGGGCACCGATCGCCTCAATGTGC
>JANNSZ010000013.1:0-3058 GCA_031403195.1 Planctomycetota bacterium
CGGTGAGTCCCGCTCCGGCGACCACGGCGCTGGCGAGTTTGGAGAAGTAGCTCCACACCGCTTCGGAATTCTCACGAATTCCGCTACTGATCGGCGCAATCAGCACCTTCATGCGGCCGCCGCAGATCAAGCCGTCATCCCAACCGTAATCGCTATCAAGCTGGAACGTGGCGATCTCGGCCTGGCCGTCGTGCAATCGGGCCAGGGCTTGCCGCTTCACTTCCGCTTCCACGCAGCCGCCGCCGAGCGTGCCGGCCTGCGAGCCATCGGCGTACACCAGCATGAGCGCGCCGGCCTTCTGCGGCGTGCTGCCCCGCGTTTCCACCAGCCGGCAGTAGACCACCGGCCGCTGGGCTTCCAATGCGTCGAGCAGAGTTCGAAAAAGTTCTCGCATCCTTCGATTCTAACGAGGTCCGGGGGTAACGGTCAGGAGTCAGGAGTCAGGTCGCTCGCTATATACTCACGGAATGAAAACCGTTGCTATCTTTTCCGGCGGGCTCGATTCCACCGTGCTGCTGGCTGAACTGCTGCACGTGGGCGACGAAGTGCTCGCTCTCGCCATCGACTACGGGCAGCGGCATCGCAAGGAACTCGATCACGCCCGGCGGATCGCGGAGCGGTTGGGGATCGAATGCCGCGTGGCCGATCTGTCGGCGATCGCGCCGCTCTTGGCCGGGTCGAGCCAAACCAGCGCCGAGGTGCCGGTGCCGCACGGCCACTACGCCGAGGAATCCATGAAGCACACCGTGGTGCCCAACCGCAACATGATTATGCTGGCCGTGGCGGCGGGCTGGGCGCTGAGCCGCAAGTTCGATCGCATCGCGTACGGAGCCCATGCCGGCGATCACACGATCTATCCCGATTGCCGCCCGGAGTTCGTGGAGGCGATGCGCCACAGCCTGGCGCTGGCCGATTGGCAGCACGTGGACCTCTACTCGCCGTTCCTCAAGCTCTCGAAGGCCGACATCGTGCGGCTCGGCGCTCAGCGTGGAATCGATTTCTCCGCGACCTGGTCGTGCTACGAAGGCGGAGCCGTGCATTGCGGAAAATGCGGCACCTGCGTGGAACGCAAAGAGGCGTTCGCATTGGCGGGCGTAATTGACCCCACGGAGTACAGGGACGCTGACGAGCGCACTACCGCTCGCGAAAGATGATGCGTCCCTTGGTGAGATCGTAGGGCGAAAGCTCCACTTTCACCTTGTCGCCGGGAACAATGCGGATGAAATTCTTGCGCATTTTGCCGGCCACGTGGGCCATCACCTGCGATCCGTTTTCGAGCGTCACTCGAAACCGGGTGTTGGCGAGGGCTTGGGTAACCGTGCCTTCCACTTCAAAGGCTTCTTCCTTCTTTGCCATGCACGAACCTAAGGGCCGGGGGAGTTTTGGGAGCCATCAATATAGCCGTTCCCCCCGGTGAGTCTATCGGGACGGGCGAAATGAGGTAGCGGAACTCGCCAGAGTTCCGAGATGCCGGAATTCTGGCGAGTCATCATTCCCCCGGGCACCCTGAATGATGAAAACGGCGCGCGGGTGTATTCTAGGGGGTTGGTTGGCTGTTCGGCGGCCGGGTCGATAGGCCGGGTTTAATTGGTGCTTTGAGCCCGATGGCGAGTCTGGCCCGGACGGTGGCTACGAACCCTCAATTGTTGCCGGGGCTTGCCCCGAGCACGCGGAGCAATCTGTTCCAGTTCGCCCCGTCCCCTGGTCGTCGGCAGCTTTTCCCGTGGGATCTCGTTGTGAGGAGGACCTGGGATGCAGACGCTCTATCTACGCGTGGCCGGTTTGGACGTTCACAAGAAGACCGTGGTGGTGTGCGTGCGGATCACGAACGCACGAGGCGAGGTGCAGGAGGTGGTCCGCACCTTCGGCACCATGACGGACGACTTGTTGATGCTGCTCGACTGGCTCACCTCGCAAGGCGTGACGCACGTCGCCATGGAATCGACGGGCGTGTTGTGGAAGCCGATCTGGAACATCCTGGAGACCGGCACGTGGGACTTGCTGCTCGTCAATCCCTGCGAGCTCAAGCACGTACCGGGTCGCAAGAGCGACGTCAAGGACAGCCAGTGGATCGCACAACTGCTGGCCTGCGGGCTGCTCAAGAGCAGCTACGTGCCACAGCGCGAGCAACGCGAGTTGCGCGATCTCACGCGGCAGCGGGCGCAACTGGCGGCTGAGCACACGCGGTGCGCCAACCGCATCCACAAGGTGCTGCAGGATGCGAACCTCAAGCTGTCCAGCGTGGCGACCGATGTGCTTGGCGTTTCGGGGAGGGAGATGCTGGCCGCGCTCGTCGCCGGTCAGCAGGATCCCGAGCAACTGGCGGAGCTCGCCCGCGGCAAGCTGCGCGTGAAGATTCCAGAGCTGAAGCGGGCGTTGCACGGACACGTGACGCCGCATCACCAGTTCCTGCTGGAGCAGTTTCTGGATCACCTCGCGCACTTGGAGCAGCAGATGGCGCGGTTCAGCGAGCGCATTGAGGCGGCGCTGCGCCCTTTCATGGATGAGGCCGCGTTCGAGCGGTTGGACGCGGTGCCGGGCGTGAACCGCGAGACGATCGAGAACGTCGTGGCGGAGATCGGCGTGGAGATGGAGCAGTTCCCCACGGACGCCCACCTAGCGAGTTGGGCGGGGGTGTGCCCCGGCAATGAGGAATCGGCCGGCAAGCGCAAACGCAGCCGCACCACCAAAGGCAATGTGTGGTTGCGCCGCGCGCTGAATCAAGCGGCGTGGGCCTCCACGCGCCAGAAGCACTCTTACCTCCAAGCCCAATATCGCCGTTTGGCTGGCCGCCGCGGCAAGAAGCGAGCCATCGTGGCCGTGGCTCATTCGCTGCTGGTGGTGATCTACCATCTGCTGAAGAAACCCGACCTGCACTATCATGACTTAGGAGGCGACTATTTCGACAAGCTGGATCCGTCGCGACTGAGCCGCCACTTCGTGCGCAGGCTACAGTCCCTGGGATACGACGTGACCCTGACCCCGCGCACCGCCGCGTAACAAACAATTCCACAAAACGCCAAGCCCCCACGACAGCTTCCGCTCGTCCTCCGCTACA
>JANNSZ010000014.1:0-39842 GCA_031403195.1 Planctomycetota bacterium
TCGTCGCGAGGTTTGGCCCGAGAGGCGAGGCACCTTCGCCCACGATATGGCACTGCGTGCAGGCCATCTGACGCGAATGGAAGATGTTGGACCCACGGAGCGGGTCGCCCGACCGCGTCACATCGGCAGTAAGCGTCCCGAAATCCTCCGCAGCAAGCGCGTCAGCGAGCGGGCCCGTGTCGGCCGCCACACCCATCGCCCCTACCGAAAGCCAAGCCACGACCGCGGGCAAGACCTTGTAACAATCTCGCATCATCACCCCTTCCACGGAAGCACTTTTTCAGTAGCCGAGCCGCCTATCCTCCCTGCACGATACCCGCCTGGGCGTCATCCGGCGACCCGTCCGCCCTCCACGATGGCCAGAAGCTGCTTTGCCAGATCGGTCGAGGCGTCGGCTTGGGCGGCAAGCTCTGTCGATGCGGCTGCCGTCTCAGCCGCACTCACGGCGTTGGACTCGGTCACACGGCCGATCTGGTCGACAGCCTGCGAGAGCGAGGCCACTGATTCGGACTGCTTGCCGGCCGAGGTCGAAAGCTCGCTGATGAGTGCATCGATCTCGCGGCTGCGACCGAGAATCTGACCGAACCGAGCCGCCACGGCGGCCCCCACCTGCTCCGCCTCGCGGCTCGCGGCCTGGGACCGCTCGATGAGCCCGTCGCTTTCTTGGGTGGCCGCGGCTGCCCGCCGCGACAGGCTTCGCACCTCATCGGCCACGACGGCAAAACCGGCGCCATGCTCGCCCGCTCGGGCCGCCTCCACCGCTGCGTTGAGCGCGAGAAGATTGGTCTGAAACGCGATCTCATCGATCGTCTTGATGATTCGGGCAACCTTGTCGGCTGCTTCGCGCGATGCCGCCAGCGATCTCTGCATCTGCTCCATCTCGCCAGCCCCGGCCTCGGCCTCCCCGCGGGTTGCGTTGGCCGTGGAGGCCGCAGTGCTCGCATGGGTCGTGGCCCGCCCCGCCATCCCCACCAAATGCTGCAGCGATGATCCTGTCCGCTCGACGGCGGTGGCCTGTTGCTGCGCACCGGCGGAAACAGAGTTGCTTTCCGCTGCGAGTTGCCGCACAGCTTCGGCAATCTGCCCAGCCCCATCGTGAAGCGACCGCGAGACCCGCCGCAGGTCGCGGGCGAGCGCCCGTGCGGTGCTCCACAGCACCCATGCCAGCACTCCGGCCAGCACCGCCCCAGCGAGCATCACCTGAAGCACCTGCCGAGTGGCCCCCGTCATCACCGCGTCTTGGGGCACGGCAACCACGAGCCACCAAGGCGTATCGATGCCACGGACTTTGACCGATGTGGCGACGTAGTAGACCGGTGCCTCGAGCACCGGCGAGAAGCCCATTCTCGCTACCGCATCGGTTCCGTTACCTGTTCGGGCTTCGTCGAGCGCTGCAAAGAGCCCATCGGTCTCCGAGAGCTTGGTTCCGATGTGACCTCGATCAGGGTGGGCCACGAGCACGTTCGTGTCCGAGAGCAGAATCGCATAGCCGCTCTCGAACGGCCGGATTTCGCCGACCAGATCGGTGAGGGTTTCGAGGTCAAAATCAATGCCCGCGATCCCGACAAACTTTCCATCCACCTTAATCGGACTGACGAGTGACGTGATGAGGATCTCGCGGCCGGCAACCGGGTAGACATAGGGCTCGAGCCACGCGTCGCGGCCGGTGCGTTTCGCGATGAGGTAGTAATCGCCGGCGCCCTGGATCTCGTAGTTCACCAGTGGCTCGAGGATGATGTCACCGCCGCCACGGTTCCAGTACGGGATGAACCGCCCGCTCGCATCGTGCCCGGGCTTGCCGACAAACTCGGCATCCCGACCGTCGAACACATCGGGCTCCCAGAGCGTGTAGGTGGCAAGCACCTCAGGCTCGGCGGCGAGGGCCTCCCGCAGCATGGCGTTGACCGCGTCACGATCGGCTATTCCCCCGACCTTCTTGAGGCCGGCAAACTCAGCGGCAAACGTGCGGGACATCTGGAAGGCGCGGTCGATGTAGGCGCCTACCTCGGCCGCGTACCGCACGGCGGTTTCATGGGCCCGCGTCTCGGCGTCGGCCAGAGCGTCACGCCGGGCCTCGAACAGGATCCACCCGAAGACGGCGAGGTACAGAACCACCGTCGTCGCCAGCACGGGCACAACGAGACGGTAGGTGAGATTCTTCATGGGCGGTACGAGGCAAACGTCAAGGATAGGTGGCCGGCTGTGCCTGCGGGCCCCGCTGGGCCGGCAGGCGCGCATGACACCCGCCAATAGTACTTCCACCGCTGCCCAGCATTCGGTCAGGTCTGGTCAAGCCGGAGCCCCGGCAGTTGACGGTCGTAACGCACGGCCACCCCGCCGAGCCGGCCGTCTTCCCGCCAGCCCTGCGAGTGCAGTCACGAACTCCGGATACGGCTTCCGCTCGGGGTTGCCCGTGCCATGGAGCCGGCGTGGGAAACCGAGCGCAGCCACGATGGCGAAGCAGGCTGGTGCCGCTATTGATCCGCTACGCGGATCAATGCTGATTCTGCCGGGACATCCATGCCCCCGGCAGAATCGTGCCCGGCGGGGGCAAGCCAAGGTTGGCTGCGCCGAGCCAGACGGCCTCCTGCCGCCCGTGCCAATACGGCTTCCGCTCGGGGTCGCCCGTGCCATGGAGCCGGCGTGGGAAACCGAGCGCAGCCACGATGGCGAAGCTCGGTTTCCGTCGAGTGAGCGAAGGCCTGGAGGGCCGACACCGGGCGGAGGCCCGGCATGGCCGCCGGGGGCATGGATGTCCCGCCGGCCGTGAAGCAGAGGGCCGTAGCGAACGGCCGGCGACAAGGCGCGGGCCGACCCCGAGCCACGCTACGCAACGACGTTCTGCGGTGTGCCTGCGGCGAAGGCGCGCAGGTTGGCGGCCGTGATCTCAATGAGGCGGGCTCGGGCGTTGCGGGTAGCCCAGGCGACGTGCGGCGTGATGATGCAGTTGCGGGCTGCGACAAGCGGATTGTCGGCCGGCGGCGGCTCGGTTGTAAGCACATCGAGGCCGGCGCCGGCGATGGCCCCAGCGTTCAGTGCTGCCGCGAGGTCGGCTTCCACGACGAGCCCCCCGCGGGCCGTGTTCACGAGAAACGCAGTGGGCTTCATGAGTGCGAGCCGCCGCGCATGGACGAGGCCTGTCGTGTCGGGCGTGAGCGGGCAATGGAGACTCACGACATCACTCTTCGCAAACAGCTCATCGAGGCCGACCCACAACGTGCCGTCGTCTGCTGCCTCACTAGGTTGGCGGCGGTGCGAGATCACGTGCATCCCCAGCGACCGGCCCACCGCGGCCACCGCCCGTGCAATGCGTCCGTAGCCCACGAGGCCGAGCGTCAGCCCCGCCAGTTCGACTAGCTCGGTGTCCCAATAACAGAAATCTTCACACGCACTCCACCGGCCGGCCCGCACACCAGCTGCATGGAGTCCAACCTGGTTGGTCATTTCGAGGATGAGCGCCCAGGTCGCCTGGGCCACGTTCGGCGTCGAATACTCCGGCACATTCGACACGACAACGCCATTTTCCCGAGCCGCCGCGACCTCCACCACATTCACACCAGTGGCTAAGACACCGATGTATTTGAGCCTCGGGAGCGCCCGGAGTGTGCTGGCTGTGAGGGGCGTCTTGTTCGTAAGGACGACATCGGCAGCGGTCGCCCGATCAATAATCAACTCAGTGGGCGTGCGGCCGTAGACGGTGGTGGCCCCAATCGCCTCCACGGCGGCCCATGACAGGTCGCCGGGATTTGTCGTGTGGCCGTCGAGGATCACAATCTGCATGGCGTCAGAATAGCAGGTAGAATGGCCTCTCGCGGCACCATCCTCGACACAAGCACTAAGTCGATCCGACGTGAATATGGTTCGCGTGACGCTCATCATCGGCTGGCTGTGGGTCGCCGTCACGACGGCAGGGCTCGCGGCCGATCCCCCTTCGAGCGAGGCGGCTCGGGCTGCCTACGCATCGGCGGCGGCGCTCCAGAACCGCGAGGCCTGGGATCTGGCCGCGGAAGAGTGGCAGTCATTGGTCACGGCGCACGCCACCGATCCGCTCGCTCTCAAGGGCCGCTTCTACCTCGCGATCTGCCAGATCAAGGCTGGAGACTGGCCAGCTGCCGAGAGGTCGCTTCGGGAGGTGGTCGCAAGCAAGGCTGACGCCGAAACGAAGCTCTCCGCTCGGCTCGAACTGGGCCGCGGCCTCTTTCGCGAGGCGCAGGCCAAGCCTGTTCCCAAAGCCTTTGGCGATGCGGCTGCGGCGCTCAGCGATTTTCTAGCCGCCGCACCCAAGCACCCGCAGGCTGCCGAGGCGGCGGCGCTGACGGCTGAATCACTCTGGCAGGCGGGTCGCCGGGATGAGGCAATCACCCGCTGGCAGGCATTTCTACGCGACTATCCCAAGGCCACCCAGGTGCCCGATGTGCTCTATGCCCTCGGCGTAGGGCTTGCGGAGCAAAAAAAACCTGGCGACGCAGAGACCGTTCTTCGACGCTTTGCAACCGAGCATGGCGGGCACCGGCTGGCCGATGACGTTGCCCTCTGGCGAGCAGACCTCGCGCTGGCAACCAATCGTCCTGCCGACGCGGAGAAGATCATGACTTCGGTCGCAACGTCCAAGAGCCCTCGCGCGACCGACGCGCTTGAGCGACTCGCCGACGCCCGCCTCGCCCAACAACACCACGCCGCGGCGGCGGAGGCTTACTCAAAACTCGCAGCCGGACCACCCGGGCCGCGGACCACGCGTGCGACGCTCCTGGCTGGCCGGTCTTTTGCCGAGGCAGGACGGGCGGACGACGCGCGCAAATGGCTCGCCTCAGCCATCGCTCTGGGAGGTTCCACGGGCCTCGATGCGGCCCATCGCCTCTGCCTCCTCGAGCTCAACGCCAACCGTCCGCAGGCAGCGTTGGACGTGGCCACGAAGGGCCTGGCTGCCGCGTCCAAAACGAAGACCGCCGATCCGGCCGCGCTGGCCGCGCTCGAGCTCGACCGCGCTGATGCCCTCAACGCGCTGCCGGGCCGCAAGGGTGACGCACTCGATGCCTTCGTCGCCACTGCCGATCGACATGCCGCGACCCCAGCCGCTGGCCCCGCGACGTCGATGGCAGCCCTCCTCCTGCTCCAAGCGGGAAAACCTGCCGATGCCCTCGTTCGCGCCGACGCCTTCCTGGCGCGCCATGCGACGACCGCTTCGCCTGCGGCGGTCAACGACGTGTGGGCGATCCGCGCGGAAGCACTGCTCGCGCTCGGACGCCACGCCGACGCTGCCGGAGCCTACCGCGACCTCGTCGCGTTGGCCCCCGGTTCAGAGAAGGTACCCAGCTGGAAACTCCGTGAGGCTACAGCCGTTGCAGCCAGCGGAGCCTGGCAGCGTGCCCACGAGCTGCTGGCATCCCTCACGCCAAACCTGACGGGCGACAGGCAGGCCGAGGCGATGTTTCTGGACGCGACCGCCTTGGTCGAAACGAAAAATCAAAAAGGTGCTGCAGCGCTGCTGATCGCACTCGAAAAAGCCCATCCCCGGTTTGCCCGCCGTGACGAGGCGCTGCTCTTGGCCGTGCGGGCCCTCAAGGAGGCGGGCGACTCCAAGGCTGCGCTCGCCACCGCTGAACGACTCGTGAAGGAGTTTCCCGACGTCGCGGGTTCCGATGTGGCCTGGTATCGACTCGGCCAACTTCGGCAGGAGGCCGGCCGACATGACCAGGCCATCGAAGCGTATACACGATCGCTGGCAGCCAACCGTGATGGCAGCCGCGCCCCATGGTCACTCTTGGCAACCGGCTGGTGCCACGAGGCCAAGCAGCGGCTCGCAGAGGCCATCGCTGCCTGGTCGCGACTCATTGAGGCGTATCCCGACTCGACGGCCGCCGCGTCGGCGATTGTGGCGCGGGCCGATGCCCGCCAGCGGACCGGCGATTTTGCTGGTGGCCTGGCCGATGTGGAACGGATTTTGTCTGAGCGAAGTCAGATAGCCACACAGCTGGATGCGGAAGCCATCGCCGAAACTCGGTTTATCAAAGGGCTGTGCCTGGTCGGTCAGGAACAACACTCTCAGGCTGCCGCGACGTTCCAAAAGCTTCTGGCTGACGCACCCAACTTTGCGGCTGCCGATCGGGCCGTGTTCGAGATGGGACTCGCGAGCGCTGCCGCCGGAAAGCCCGACGACGCGGCCACCGCCTTTGGGCAGCTCGTGAAGCACTACCCCAAAAGTAGCTACGCCCCGGATGGATGGCTCGAAATCGCGGAGCGACGCTATGCCGCAGAAGACTGGCCCCGCGCCGCAGAAGCGTACGGTGCGGCGATCACTGCCGCCGGCAACGCACCCGATCTCGCCGCACTCGTTGAGCAAGCCCGACACAAGCTCGGCTGGACACACATGATGCGCAAAGACCACGCTGCCGCCGCCAACGCCTTTTCGGCGCAGCTCGCCGCGGCGCCCGATGGACCGCTCGCGGCCGACGCGTCGGTGCTGCTGGGTGACTCCCTCGTCGCGCTCGGCAAACCGGCCGAAGCCGCGAAAGCATTTGCCAGGGCGATTGCCGCCCCCGAAAAGCTTTCGTCGGATGCGATCCGAGGCCTGGCCTTCATCCGCGGTGCCGAGGCGGCGGCCGCCCGCGAGGCCTGGCAAGACAGCCTGCAGATTGCCATGGCGTTTCTGGAGGCCTCTCCCACATCGCCCCGTGCCCCTGAGGCGCGCTACGCTGGAGCCTGGGCGCAGCAGAACCTCGGGCAACTTGACGCTGCCCTCGCGGCGTACCGCCAGATTGCCGAAGGGTCGCGCACCGAGCTCGCGGCCCGAGCGAGGCTCATGGAGGGAGAGGTGCTCTTCGAGAAGGGGGAGCATAAGGAGGCGATCAAAGCCTTCTTCAAGGTGGCCTACGGATTCGGTGAACAGAATGCACCGGTGGCATTCCATCCGTGGCAGGCACAGGCCACGTATGAGGCGGCCCGCTGCTTCGAGGTGCTGGGCGACAAGGACAAGGCCCAGAAGCTCTACGCCGAGCTTCTGGAGCGGTATCCCTCGAGTGAGCATGTGCCCGCCGCGCGCAAGCGGCTCGAATCGCTCGGAATCCGGGCGGCGACAGGAGGCAAGACATGAGTGGTGGACTCGAGCAGGTCGAAACGCTGTGGCAGCTCTTTCTGGCCGGCGGCATCCTCATGTGGCCGATCGTTGCCATGTCGCTCTTGGTCGTCACATTCAGCATCGAGCGGCTCATTGCCTTGCGTCGCCGACGGATCGCACCTCAGCAACTCGTGACTGAGTTGGCCGCTCTCGAAACCAATCGATTTGACCCTCGAACTGCCTACCGGCTCTGCCAGGAGTATCCGTCTGTCACTGGCCGTATCGTCCGGGCACTCCTCGAGAAGATTGGGCGTCCGCTTCCCGAGATGGAACGGGCCGTCGAGGTCGCGAAAGAACGCGAAGCATCCCAGCTCTATGCCAACGTGCGTCCCATCACTTTGGCGGTCACGGTCACGCCGTTGCTCGGCCTCCTGGGTACCGTCCAGGGCATGATCCTCGCGTTCTACACGACGGCGAATCTCGAAGCGGGAGCCAACCGAGCCGCCGAATTGGCTCAGGGAATCTATGTGGCGCTCATCACGACGTTTGCCGGCCTCTGCGTCGCCATCCCTGCCGCGATGATCGCCCATTTCCTCGAAGGCCGCATTCTCAAGTGGTTTCGGCAGGTCGACGCCGTCATCGACGGCGTCCTGCCGCAACTGGAACGGTTTGAAGGCAAGGGCCGCGTCACGCCCGCGCAGTTGGCGGCGGCTCCCGCCCCGCCCCGCCCCGCGGCACCGCCGCGCCCCGCCGAGGTACGGCCATGAGCGTCACGATCAACAAGGGACGGCTCGGCATGGGGCTCGAAATGACTCCCATGATCGATATCGTATTTCTGCTCATGATCTTTTTCCTCGTCGCGAGCAAGCTTGACGAGGCCGACCGAGCCATCGATGTTGTGCTGCCCGACGCCTCGGCCGCCAAACCGCTCACGACGCAACCTCGCGAGTTTGTCGTCAACATCGACCGTGCAGGCAACTACTACGCCGGCGCCAGGCCCGTGCGGCTGGAGGAGCTCGAGCAGCTTCTCGTCCAGGCAACGGCCGACAATCCTCAGCGCCAGACCGTGATCCTTCGGGGGGATGAAGAGGTGCCCCACAAGTTCGTCGTGGCGGCGATGAATGCGTGTGTGCAGGCGGGGATCGACGACTACCAGGTGCAAGCGATGAGCGACGAGTGAGAGGTCCTGATGACAGACGAAGGTCTCGAGCAAGGGAGCTTGTATCGGTGGCGGCTGGCCCGCGCAACGGCTGCCAGCTTGGCGCTCCACATGATCTTCTTTGGTGGCCTCTCGGTGTCGCGGCTTGATCTTGCGAACGAGCAACCGCCCACGACTGAGGCCCACGACGTCTCGACGACAAAGCGGAAGTCAGACTTCCGTCTCCAGGTATCACGTTCCACCTCGCCTGCGAAGCCAGCACACGAACGGCCGCTTTCGGTCGCGGTGCCCATGGATGCGGCGCGACCGCTGGAGGCCCGCGAACAGCCGGTCGAGCGACGTGTTGTTGAACACCGTGAGGAATCGCCAGAAGCGGCGGCGGCGGTCCCGCCGAGCCGCACCGAGTTTGAACGGTCGCGAACGGACGAACAGACGCCGGTACCGTCATCGGCGACCCCTCAACGTGTGGCCGACGTGACACCCGCTGCGGCGCAGTCCACGGCCGACATGGCAGCCGCAGCCGCAGCCACGGAGTCGACCGCTACGGCAGAGGCCGCGCCCGCCGCGACCCAGGGGCGAGACCGCGGTGATGCGGGCCCAGTGGCCGCTCGCTGGCGGCCACGTGAGGTCGCGCTCCTGGAAAAGCTCACCGCGAGCGCCCCTGACGCACGGGCGATCACGGCCCGCGCACCCGCCGAATCGCCGTCACCTGCGCCCGCGACTCAGCTTTCCCGTCGGTCGGCCACCTCGACGGCCAGCCCGTCGTCTCTGCGGGCAACCACGATCGCCCCGGCTGCGACGCAGTCAGCGGCCTCGGTGTCGTCCGTTGCTCCGGCCGCGCGAGACGCGGCGCGGCGGCCCAACCAGGCGGTGGCTGCAGCCGGCAGCACAGCAACTCCCGATGCCAGCCTCGCCGGTGCATCCTCCGCGCGGGTCGCGACCGCATCGTCGAACGTGGCGAGTATGACCCGTACGCCCGTGCCATCAGGGGCTCCCGGCGGCAGCACGGCGGGGGGCAGGTCGCCGACACGGGCTTCGAGCGTGCGGGCCGGCGAGGCATCCGGCGGTGCAACTGTCACCGCTGCGGCCGGCGGCACTGCGGCCGGATCAAGTGGTGGTGGAGGTAGCCCACTCGCGCCGGCAGCCGCAGCTGCATCCCGCGAAGGCCGTTCCGGACGACAGGGATCTCAAGGCTCCGCGGTCGGAGGCGCGTTGCGCGGAATCACGGCGGCAGGAGCAGGCGGCCACCCGGACGGCGAGGCTGCCAGCGGTACCCGAGCCGGACAGGCGGGCGGTGGAGCGAACCTCGGCGATCTTGGGAGCGGTCTGGCGGGAGGCCGCGAAGGTCTCGTCGGCGCCGAAACCACGGGAGGTGGCAGTTCTCGCTCACCGGGCCGCGACGCGGGCATGAGCGCTTCTGCGAACGGAACCTCAGGGGGCACGGTCACCGCTGATGCCGCGGGCAGCGGTGGAATCGGTGCGGGTGGTGGCTCCGGCACCGCCACCACTGGAGGCGGCTCTGGCGGCGCGGGAGAGAGCCTGATGCCAGCGGCGATCGGCCGCCGGAGCCGAATCCGCTCGGCGCTCGCCTCGCGCGGGAGTGGAACCGGCGGCGGCGAGTCCGACGGCGCGGGAGAGGGCCTCTCGGTGTCGCCGGCAGACATCACCTCGCTTGTGGCCGCGGGGAGTGAACGCGGAAACCTTCCGACCCGGCCGCAGGGTTCGCGATCGCTCGAACGAATCACCGCGGCGGCGCTCCCGACCGATGGCCGTGTGCGTGACGTGGCAGAGGCCTTCGCTGGCCGGAGTGATGGAGCCGGCGAGCCTGCAGGTGGAATCAGTGATCGCGATACGCTCGACCGTGCCCGAGTCATGGTCGACCGCGGGCTCGACTTCCTCGTGCGTTCGCAGCTGCCCGATGGCCGCTGGCGGCTGACCGAGTATGCCGGCGCCACGCCCGCCGACACCCCGAAGCTCGACAGTGACACCGCGGCCACGGGGCTCGCGCTGCTCTGTTTTCTCGGCGCGGGCCATGACCACTTCTCGGGCCCTCATCGCGACACCGTTCGCCGCGGTCTCGAGTTTCTTATCGCGGTGCAGCAGGACGATGGTGACCTCTTCCTCCCAGCCGACGACCTCTCCAACTCATGCAGCTGGCTCTACAGCCACGGCATCGCGTCGATCGCGATCTGCGAGGCCGTCGGGATGACCGGTGATCCCCTCGTCAAGCCGGCTGCCGAGAAGGCCTGTCGGTTCATCACGACGAGCCGCCACCCCACACTCGGTGGCTGGCGGTATGTTCCTCGGACCGACGCCGATCTCTCCGTGAGTGGGTGGATGCTCGTGGCACTTCGGGCTGGCGCCTTGGCTGGCGTGAAGACCGATCCGGCGGCGCTCGAAGGTGTGCGAATGCTCATGGACGCGTCGGCGTCGCCGAGCGATCCGACTCGGTATGCCTACAACGTCCGCAAGGCAGACCAGCGGCGGACCGATCTCTCCGTGGCCTGCATGACGGCCGTCGGCACGCTCATGCGGCTGCATACCGGTGCTGCGTCAGACGATCCGGGCGTCCTCGCCTCGGCGAAGCTGCTGGCAACCATGCCGCCGTCCTATGGCTCACGAGACCAAAAAGTCCGCGACTCGTACCTCTGGTACTACGCCTCCCAAGTGCTTGTTCACACCGGCGGCAACGAGTGGCAGACGTGGTACGGGAGCCTTGTCGCCTCGCTCGAACAACACCAGCGGCGCGACGGCCCTTTGGCCGGAAGCTGGGACGCGATGGGAGAGACCCCCGACCGCTGGGGCGAGTACGGCGGCAGGCTCTACGTCACGACGCTCCACCTGCTCACTCTTGAGGTGCCGTGGCGACACCTGCCCACCTCCGCCACGGCCACGGCGCGGTAGTCACAGAAGCCGCGATCACTTTTTCTCACGCAGCGCCCGTGGCAAAGGCGCGAGCCTTAGCTGCCACTTGGCGAACGGAAGATCATCGGTGGCCGTGATCGCGGCCCCGATGAGCAGCCGATCGATCCGCGTCGTGTCGATCCTGGCGGGGCCAATGGCGGGGCTTTCGCCGATGATGACCGATCCTTCCACTCGCTCGACCTGGAGCGTGGTCCGCTCGCCGGCCCCCCCGAGCCCTTGCACAAGCAGAGTGCCTCCATCGGCAGGTTTGCCACTTTCGGGAATCTTCGTCGGCTTGTCCTGTCCCGCGTCCTCGAGGTTTTCCGGGTGCAACCAGATCAGCCGGACAACTGCCTGACGGGGCAGCTTCTTTCGCTGGCTGAGGACATCGAACGTGACAACCAGGTCATTGAGCCCCACGAGCTTGCCCCGCAGGTAGTCGCCCGTCCGCAGGCGGATGAGATGGGTGGGAGGGTCGGAACTCTGCGACCGGGGTACGGTCAAGAGTCGCTCGAACCGATCCCGAGGGATTCCCTGCGTCGATGCCGTTGGGTCAAGTTCGATGGCCTTGATGAGATCTCCCGGGACGACGACAGCCTCACGGCCTCCCGCGACTGTCACGGGCGACCGCAACCACACCCCCTTCTCGTCAATCTTTTCCACCACTACCGGAATGCGGTCACCGCTGCGGAGCGCCACGATGGCCGGATAGCCCGTGGGCCCCGTCGCCACCTCCTTGCCCAGACGCGCGTGCGTCGCGAGCGCCTGGTCGAGAACCGCACGGTCGGTCACGTAGATCAGCCTTCGCACGAGGCTCACGGTCCGGCGTTTCCCGTTCGCCGTCTCAACCTCCACACCCACGGGCGTGCCAACTCGACCACGCAGCAGATTCATCACCGTCGCGAGGTCTTTCCCCTTGGCATCGACGAACGGGCCCTCTTTGGTGGCCTTGACCGCGAGGATACGGTCGCCCGGTTCGATCTGACCGTCGCGGGCTGCAGCTCCATCCTCAACGACCATCGACACTTCAAATGAACCGTCATCGAGAACACCCACCTGCGCACCCACGCCACCGATCTCGGCCTGGTCGTTGCGTTCCGCAGCGGTGACCGATTCCTTGGGGGCATACTCCACCGTCGCCGCGAGACGAGCTCGATCCTTTGATGCAAAACCACTCGCGCTGAGGCTGCCGGTCGGAAGCCACGCAAGGCCGCCACCCCAGGCGGCCGCATCGGCAAGACATCCAGGCACGCGAGTCTCACCAATCACGAGCGTTCCGGCGCGGCCGGGGAGCGCGGGGGGCGGAGCCGACTGCAGGGCCGTGATCGCGAGGATGTCGGGCACCGGAATCCGCACGGCACCGGTGATTCCAGCCCGTCCCACTTCAACAGCTGTGCTATTTGCCCCGAGAAGGTGCCCCGTCACCACGCCGCCCCCTTGCCGGACCACACGAATCGCCGGGGGATCCGCGTCGGCAGCGGGAGGCGTTTCCGGCACCTCGAATTCAATCGCGTCAACCTCCTCAAACGCGATCGTCTCGGGTGCGCCGCCGGAGACCACGACCACACCGCCCTTTGCGGCATCGAGGGCCTGGATACTCCCCATGACGGTCCGGCCGCCGCGGGTGCGAACGGCCGCATCCGACCGTTCTTCCGCCACCGGATCGGGCGAGGTCCAGGCCGTGACCCGGAGGCTCTCGAGCCGGACATCGCCCGACAGGAGCATCAGTCGAAACCGGCCCGAAGCCGGCTGGGGCGAAGCTGGGGGCACCGTGGTCTCGACGATCTGCTCCGCACCGTCGACCGCGATGGCCAGCCGACCGATGGTGGCGTCTACAAAAAGGCTCATCCGCAGCCGCCCCTTATCAAGGTGCGGAATCGCCACCTCCTCGAGGCTGCTGGCCGTCTTTTCGTGCCTGATCAAAAGTCCTTTGCGGCTCCCCCCGGTCACGTCAATGAACTCGAAGCGATAGGGTTCGCCGACCGTGGCCTCTCCGGCCGCGAGGGCGATGACGAACTCGGGCGCTTCTCGCCAGGACACGACGATGTCGTATCGAGCCCGCGTAGGCTCGTCGATGTCGCGGGAGACACGAGCGTTGCGGCGGTCACTGATGAGTCTCGCCGCATCATCCCGCCATGAATCGGCCGGCTCCTGCCGCCACCCCACCAGACCACCAGGGCCGATGTAGCCCGTGCCGTCGCCGCCGCTTCGCCTTCGGATCGATGCCACGATCCCGCGATCGATTCTCACGGCGCGATCAGCGCCGTCGGGCTCGATGGTGACTGCATCGCCGTCGATGCCTTCGAGGTTTCCATCAATGATGTCTCCACCTCGAAGCCGGCAGCGGAAGCCGGTCAGTTCGCCCGCGCGGGCGACCGCCTGGGCGGCGCGGATTTGGTTGACCGCATCGAGACGAAACTCGACGGGGTCTGCAAACGGAGCTGCGACCCAGCGGAAGGTCTGCATCGGCCCCCCGTCGATAGGTTCCACGGGTGCAAACGCTCCGGGCAGCACGCCCCCACCCGGAAGATCGAGGATCAGTTCCTCCGCAGCGCTGCTGGTCGATGCGACCGGCAGCCCGATCCACATCAGGAGCGGGAACACCGACAGGACACGGTGGCCAGGACGGGTACGCTGCATGCCGCTCGAGCTCCGGTGGCGCGGGCGACGACGCCATTGGTGTGATCGTCTCCCGAAACCATGATACGCCATGCGCTGGAGCATTCACCAACACCCGAGCCCCCGGTTTGACATTGTCCATGCTGCGGGGAACACTGACTGATTCAATATGGGAACGAAATGATGTTTTTTACGATGCCGTGCCCCCACTGCGGTAAGTCTCTCAAGGGGCGGGACGAATGGGTTGGCACGACTGCCCGCTGCCCCTACTGCCGGGGCTCGGTGACCGTCGAGAGGCCGGATGCGGCCGTGCCGACTGGCTCTCCGGCTGGTGGCACACGGGACGACTTGGCTGTTGAGGCCAAAGCACCCAAGGCATCTGTCAAGCCATCAACTTCAGCCAGCCAAGCGTCTATCTCCCGCACACCGCGGGGCAACGCGAGTCCTGCCTCTAGATATTCCTCCACGTCCACGCCCAGCACCGACGCCAGTAATCTTGTGGGCTTGCTCAGTGCGGTTCTGGGCACCATCGGTTTCTATGCCCTCCTCTGGCCGTTCTCCTCGTTCGAGGGCAAGCAGACGTATCTCGGCCGCCTCTTTATCGGCACGTCCACGCTCGCCGGGGGTGCCTGGGTGACGCCCGCAGAGGTCTTCACGTTCGCCTGGGCTACCGGCATGCTCGTTCAGAAGTGGCTCAAGATCCGCCGCCAGCAGCGGGGGCTGCTCTACGACGTACTCCCGCTCGAGCTCGGTGAGACCATTCGGCTCACCAACATCGACCGGTTCGTGTCGCACATCCGTGCGCTGCCCCCAGAGGCCACTGGCAGTTACCTGGTGACTCGCTGCCTTCGCGGGCTCGAGCACTTTCGAGTCCGCAAGAGCGCCGCCGACACCGCCACCATGCTCGCGAGCCAGAGCGACATCGACGCCAGCAGCGTCGATGCCAGCTACACGATGTTCCATGTGTTCCTGTGGGCGATCCCGATCCTGGGCTTTCTCGGCACGGTCATCGGCGTAAGCGCCGCGGTGGGAGGCTTTACCGGCACGCTCGAAAACTCGAGCGACGTCGGCAGCCTGAAGGAAGGACTTCGGAGCATTACGTCGGGCCTGGGCACCGCCTTCGACACCACGCTGGTCGCCCTCACCATGGCGATGCTGCTCACCTTCCCCGTAAGCAGCCTCCAGAAGTACGAGGGTGACATCCTCGGCCAAATCGACGAGTACACCAACGAAAACTTCTTACGGCGGCTCGACGACGGCTTGGAGGGTGGAGCGGAACGAGGCTTGGGGGGCAGCCGGAGTGAGGTATCGCAGGCCATCGACATGGCCCTTGGTCCGCACCGCGTGCAGCTCGAGGCCTGGACAAATTCTGTCCGCTCGATCGGCGAAGATGTGGCTGCCCAGGTGAAGCAAGGCTGGGAGGAAGTCAATACCGCGCTCCTCGCGGAACACACCCGGCAGGCATCCCGGGTTGGCGAGATCGACGGGCTCGTGACCGCGTCCCGCGAGGGGCTGGTGCGGGTTGTGGCCGATGCCTCGGCCGCCCGACAAGAAGCCGGTGACACGCTTCGGGAGGCCGCTGCCAGCGTGCAGGCCTACACGGCCGCGCTCGAACGGGGACTCGCCGCCCTCGCGGCCACACTCGAAAAGCTCGGCGAGGAACGCGTGATCGTGGAGGTGCACCCGAAATCTCGGTCGTGGTGGGACTTGTTCTCCGGTCGCACGAGGCCTTGAACAGCGCACGGCAACGCCATGGGACGCCCACGAAAGATGCGGAAGCAGTCCGTATCCCTCTTCCCTTTTCTTGACATTCTGGCGTGCGTGATCGGCAACCTGATCCTGATCATTGCGACGGTGGTCCTCGAACAGGTCGACACCAAGCCCGTGGCCGACGCAGTTCACGTTGACGGCCTCGCTAAGGAAACCAAGCGAGAGGAAGCAAAAGCGGCCGAACTCCGCAAGCAACTCAGCGCCCTCCAGGAGCGATCAGGGGCGACCGCCAAAAAGCTCCAGGATGTCCGCGCCAAGATTGCTCTGGCGAAGCAACGGCTCCGTGACGCGGAGGCACGTGCCAAGCAGGCCTCACAACCTGCCCAGACACCGCTCGACGCGAGTGCCGAATTCTCAAAGCTTGACGCGACTCGAAAGCAACTCGAGGCGGAAATCAAAGCCCTCGAACGCGAGATTGTCGAACGGCAGCGACCACCGGAGCAAATGATCGCGATCCTGCCCTCCGGTGAACGAGGCGGACCGCAATCGGGCGTCTTTGTCGAGGCCGCCAAGGATGGACTCATTATTCACGACGGGAAAGCTCCCTGGAAAGTGCCTCTGGGGAAGATCCCTTCAGACCCGCAGTTCAAGCAACTTCTCGAGAAGGTCAAGCAAGACCCCAACTCGCTCGTGACGTTTCTTGTAAGGTCCGATGGTCTCGCCGTGCTGGCCGCAGGCCAAAAAGCTGCTGCCGCCGCTGGCGCCCGATCGGGCCGTGTGCCGCTGCCAGGTGCCGGCGAGCTCGACCTCTCTGGGGCCAAGTAGGAAAAAGCCATGGCCCGACGAAAACGCAACACATCGGCAATCGGGGGAAACTTCGATTCAATGCTCGACACGCTCATGAACGTCGTCGGGATTCTCGTGATTGTCCTCGTGGCGGTGCAGATCTCCGGCCAGGAGGCAGCGGTCCGGATTGCCGCGGAACTGTCGAAGATAGACCCGCAGCAAGTGGCTCGCCTGGAAGCGGCCCTCGCACAAGCGAAGGAGGCGGCAGCAGCGGCAGCGGCGGCGCTGCGAGATCAGCAGCAGGAGGCAAACAAGGATCCCAAAGCCGAGCTCTCACGGCTCGAGACCGCGCTCAGCATCGAGGAGCAACTGGCCAAGGCAGCGGCAGCCAAGGCCGCCGAGCTCGAGAAGAAGCGGGCCGCCGAACTGGCTGCGGTCCAGCGAGCCTCGGAGAAGCTGGAGGCCGACCGAAAGAAAAAAGCACAGGAACAGAAGGCCACCGAAGCGCGGCTCGCAGACCTGAAGCGAAAGCTCGGGAGCCTTCCGGCGCTCGTGGCACCGCCTGCCAAGGAGGTCCGCCTCCCTGATCCCCGACCCGCCCCGAGCGGCGTGCAGGAGGTCCATGTCATGTGCCGCGAGGGACGTATCTGGGTGGTGGATATCCTGGCGCTCCGTGAAAAGCCAATCAAGCGGGCCGACTTCGTGGTGAAGTCAAAGAAACTCGACCTCGACGGCGATCGTTGGCTCACCGACGGCAAAACCTTGGCGACTGAGTTCAACAAGGCGCCGGTGAAGGATGGCGGATTCGAGATGACGCTCGATGTCCAGCATCCCCCATGGCCGCGACTGGTGCTCACCCGCATGAAGGGCCGCGGTGAAACGGCAGACGAGGCTACGCGACCTACAGGAGAGTACGCGAGAATGCTCCGACGCCTCGCACCCAACACGCACATCATTCGTTTTTTCGTCTGGCCCGACAGCTTTGAGGCCTACCTGAAGGCTCGCGAGCTGGCAGGCGAGCGAGGCTATGCCGCTGGCTGGGAGCCGCGGACAAACCCGGAGGAGTACGGGATCGGACTCGGGAAATACTCGCTCGGCGTGAAGCCCCCTCCGAAGCCGTTCGATCCCAATGCCAAGCCCCCGCCGCCCCCGCCAAATGTCATCGACTAACCGCGGGCATTGCGACTCAGTGGCAGGTCACTCCTACCGTCCATCCCACGATCTGATCGTCTTGGGTGTCGATTTCACATCGGCCCCACGGCGCAAGAAGCCGATCACCGTCGCGGTGGGAACGCTCGCGCCGGCCACAGCCAGCGTGTACCGCCTGCACACGGTGCGTGAGCTCGCGTCTTTTAGCGCGTTCGACGACTTTCTGCGGGAGCCTGGACCATGGCTGGCCGGCTTTGATCTGCCATTTGGCCAGCCACGATCGCTCATCGCCCACGAAGGCTGGCCCGATTCATGGAGCGAGTTTGTGGCCTTCTACTGCGGCCAGCCACGAGAGCACCTCCGTGACACCTTCCGCCGTTGGTGTGATGCACGCCCTCCGGGTGACAAGTTTGCCTGGCGAAAGGCGGATAAGCCCGCTGGCTCGAGCCCGGCCATGCGCTGGGCCAACCCACCGGTGGCATGGATGATGCACGCGGGGATCCACCGCATGATTGATGCGGGGCTCGTCTTCCCGGCGCATGCCCATCCAGCCAACGCTTGCTGCATCAACCCGGGAACTGGCACTGCGCGAATCGCGCTAGAGGCCTATCCTGGCTTCACGGCGCGACACGTCTGCCGCGGCTCATACAAGAGCGACGCTGTGGCCATGCAGACTTCGGAGAGAACCGCCAACCGGCGTCTCATCCTCAGAGCGCTGGTGGGAGGCACCGCGGGCCTTGTGCCCCGGCTTGAGGCCTCGGCCAGTTGGCAACGCAAACTCGTGGCTGAAGGCGCAGGCGATCTGATGGACGCCGTGATCTGCGGCCTTCAAGCGGCGCATGCGGCGCTGCTTCCTCGCTATGGCCTGCCTGCTGATCTCGACCCACTTGAGGGCTGGATCGCATCCGTGCCAGTGCTGCCGTCACAGCGAGTCAACGAACCGGTCACGCGATCTCGAAAACCGCCTCGATCTCAACCGGAACCCCGAGCGGCAGCGAACCGGCCCCGAAAGCGCTCCTGACGCCAACCCCTCGGTCAGGCCCCCACACCTCGGCAAAGAGCTCGCTGCAGCCGTTGATCACATGGGGGTGCTGCGTGAATTCGGCCGGACAGCTCACGAGGCCCATGAGCTTCACCACCCGCGTCACTCGGTCGAGGCTGCCGAGGGCGTGGACCAGCGTGGCGAGAATGGCGAGCCCCACGAGCCGCGCGGCGGCCTTGCCGGAATCCGGGTCGAGGCCATCACCCACGCGGCCCTTCAGGAGCGTGCCGTCGGCCTGAAACGGCAAGTGGCCGGAGACGTACGCGAGCGAGCCCACGACGAGGCAGGGCTTATAGGCCCCGGCCGGCTTGCCGACGGGGGGAAGGACGAGGCCGAGCGCGGCAAGTCGGGCCTGAGGCGAGTCGGGAAAGTCCATGATGAAGTCGCCGGCGAGTGGGGCGTGGTACAAGATGGCTGACTGCGATGGCCAGCGTCTGCGAAGTCTACCGCGAGCAGACGCTGGCGTCAGGGGTCTCAGCGGAGGCATACGAGCTATGCGTTTGATTCCTGCGACGATCCTGCTTCTGGCGACTGCGGCACACGTGGTCGCAGCCGAACGTATCTCGCTCGAGAAACAGGCAGACAGGGTCGCGGTGACGATCGACGGCGCGCCATTGACGGCGTACCTGTTTGCCCAGGAAGGCCTTCGGCGCCCTACGCTGTTCCCGGTCCACGGCCCCCACGGCATCACGCTCACGCGGTCATGGCCCCTCGGCCCCAAGCTCCCGGGCGATCCGGTGGATCATCCCCACCATGAGTCTCTGTGGTTCGCCCACGGAGATGTGAATGGCCACGACTTTTGGACCTGTCGACGCGGGGAACGCATCGAACATGGCGCCCTCGAGCACGTCGGTGACGGCCGTATCGTTGCCACCGCCCGCTGGCTCGCCCCGAATGGTCGCGTGGTCTGCACCGACCGCCGCATGCTCACCTTCTCGGTCGACGCATCCGACCGGATCATCGATCATGACATCACGATCACCGCCAGCCATGGGCCACTCGTCTTCGGCGACACGAAGGAGGGCACGATGTCTCTGCGGGTACGTCCGGAGCTCAACGTGAAAGCGGCCAAGGGCGGGCCGCCGGCGACAGGCCACTATGCCAACGCCACAGGCGACCGCGACGACGCGGTATGGGGAAAGCCCGCCGCATGGGTCGATCTCTCAGGCATGCTCGAGGGCAAGCCCGTGGGCATCGCCTGCTTTGATCACCCGCAGAATCTCCGCCACCCGACGTGCTGGCACGCCCGCGACTACGGCCTCTTCGCAGCCAACCCCTTTGGCCTTCACGACTTTATGAAGTTACCGAAGGGCACGGGCCGCTTCGACCTGGCCGAAGGCCAAAGCCTCAGGTTGCGGCACCGCTGGCTGCTTCACGTGGGCGATGCAGACGCCGCCCGCGTGGCCGATCGCTACGCGGCGTGGGCCGGCACGGCAGACTGATCGTCGGGTCTCTTTCTCGCTCAGCAAAGATGATTCGACGGGCAGCGCGGTCGATTCCGACCAGGCCGCCTGTGAGCGGGTCAGCGGCGATCCCCTGCCCTGGGAACGGGCAGGTCAGCGCCTCGACGAATTCGAGTTCCGTTCCCGTATCGGGGACCGCCAGCCGGTAGAGCACGGGGAAATGATGATGCGAGACGAGGAGCGTGTCGCCGTCCCAGATGCCTCCCGAAGCGCTCATGCCGTCCCAATCGGCAACCACCGACTCGGGAAATGTAAATCGCCGCAGCTCATGGACAAAGTCACTCTCGGCAAACTCAATCACGACCGTGCGGGCATTCTCGGCGCGATACCAGGCAAAGCAGCACCACCAGTTCCCATTCCGTTGCACACACCAGACGAGGCTGCCCGGCGGATTCTGGAATCGGTGAACGAGCGACAGCTGGCCTGTGGTGGGATCGAAGACGCGGATGTCGCTTTCCGGTGGCTCGGCTGGGTAATTCGAATGGGCGCAGTAGATTTTTCCGTCGAAGAAAAAGCCGCTGTTGAGATGGAGGGCGTCTACGGCGGTGCCGGTCGCCATGAGCCTGCCCGAACTGCGGTCATACTGCGCAACGGTGGTGTTGGAGATGGCGTAGGCGTGGGAGGTGGACACGACCGCGGCCTGGATCGCATGGGGTGAGGCGATGGCCTGCTGCGCCGTCCAACCCGGCCTGCGTACGATCGAGCGCGTAGCTGGCTCGGGCTGACCTGCCGCGGCCAGCGGCCACCAAGCCACGACCATCACACAAACTGCGATTGCAATCAGCGCCAGCCCGGCTTCCACGTGCGGCCGCTGGAGCCGCGGCGTCGTGGCCATGGTCGCGAGCCGGTGGCCGACGCGTCTACCGCGCACGTCCGCTCGTCCTCCGCGTGGCCACCGCCTTCTTTGCGGATGCCGACTTCTTGCTGCCTCGCTTCTTCGGCTGCGGTGCCTTGGTGGCAACGGGCTTTCGTGATGCGGCCGCCTTGCCAGACCGTTTTGCCGCGGGCTCGACAGCGGCCTTGGCTTTTTTCTTCACGCGATTGGCTGCCGGCTTCCGTCTGATTCGTCGTGCCGCAGCCGCCGCCGCCAGCTCGTCGAGAAACTCTTCAGCGGCCGTGCGCAGGTCGGCAGCGGCCAAGGGCTCCACCTCATCGATGACGAACAGCGAGAGTTCTCCACGCAGTTGTGCCGCCATGAGCGTCTGGTACTCCTTCAGCGAGAGGTCGTCATGGTCGTCATCTTCGCTCGAGAGAAACTCAAACCCGACCCGCGCCTTGCTGTCCCAGCCATCGATGTGAAACGACACTCCGTACTCTGCAAAAGGAATGTTCCTCGCGATATCGAAGCCACGGCTGCGGAACAAGCGGGCAAGCAGATCGCAGGCCTTGGTTTCGGAAAGCTGGTCAGATGCTGGCATGATAATGGCCCTGGGGCGATGGCTTCGAACGAGCTCAAGAGAATACCCGAGGCCCCACTTCTCGTCGCAATCCGGTCGACCATCGTGGACGGCCATGCCTGAGGCTGTATGCTCGTCGCCAGATCGCCGCTCTGCGGCGGCCCCGTTTTCCAGGGAGCAGTATGATGGCATTTCAACGTCTCGGCCTGGCCATCCTGATGGCTGCAACGCTTGCCGCCCTGACGGCGAGCGCCGCCGAACTCTCAGTCGGCTCGCCCGCCCCACCGATCGACATCGAAAACTGGTTCCACGAGCGGGAGCCCGTCACGGCATTCGAGAAGGGGCATGTCTATGTCGTCGAATTCTGGGCCACCTGGTGCGGCCCATGCATCGCAAGCATGCCGCACTTGGCCGAAATCCAGACCCGCCATGGCGACGATGTCACCGTCATCGGAGTGAGCGACGAGGACGCGGCCACGATCGAGGCCTTTCTCGAGGAGGAGCGGGACGGCACGACATTTCGGCAGGTGACGAGTGCCTATTCGCTCACGTCTGATCCAGACCGTTCGGTCATGAAAGACTACATGGAAGCGGCCGGTGAGGGTGGCATCCCAACCGCCTTCATCGTCGGCAAAGACGGCGTCATCGAGTGGATCGGCCATCCGATGCAGATGGATGAGCCACTCGCAAAGGTCATCGCTGGCGAGTGGGATAGGAAAGCCTACGCCGCTGAGCGGGCCGATGAGGTCTTGGTTCGCACCAAGTCTCGCCAGATTCCTCGGCTGGTCCGCCGAAAGAAGTTCGACGACGCCCTCGCTGTGTTCGACGAACTGATTGCCGAGGTGACGTCGGACAGCGTCCGCGCGGAGCTCGAGGAGCGTCGCCTGCAACTCCAGGCCCAGGCGCGGGCGCACGCCGAAGTGCAGCAGGGCAGCGGCGAGCAGGGTCATGTGGAGGCCGTTTCCGCCCTTCTCGACATGGCTTTTCTGCTCGAGGCGGGCCAGTCCGCCGAGGCAGCCGCCATTCTGGACCGGCTGATCGAATCGTCCACCAACCCTGAGGCGAAAAACCTCTTGGAGGCCGCGCGGGCGAAGCTCGCCTCACGTGAGTAAACCAGCGGCGGCAGGCCGATCCCCCCTACCGTCCTGTTGCATCGTGCATGGTGCCCGGGCTATCGTTGGAAGAGGCAGGACAAATGTCCGCATCGTTTTCCACCCGGGGGTTTCCAGCGGCTCGCGCAGAAGGACCACCCATGCTGTTTCCGACCCCGCCTGATCGAGCGACGAACGGTGTGCTCCAGCCGATCCGTGGCACCGGGGATATCCGCCGCTCCCCTTGGCCCTGCCGCCAGGGCGCTGACCATCGACAGGGCCTCACCCTTGTGGAGTTGTTGGTCACCATCCTCATCATCGCTATTCTCGCAGCGATCTTGTTGCCTGCGCTCCAGGCCGCCCGTGAGATGGGTCGACGGGCGACCTGCAGCAACAACATCAAGCAAGTCACGCTGGCAATCCTGAATATCGCCGCGCGCGCGGAAGCCTTTCCATCCGGCACGACCCTGCTCAACGTTACGCCGACATCCGCCAACAACATCTGGTGTCGTGCCGGCGACACTGATGGATACACGCCCTGGACGGTCGACGCTCTTCCGTTCCTCGAACAGCAGGAACTCTACGATAGCCTGACCCTTGGATCGGTCCCGAATGGGCGATTCATGGACGACAACTTTGTCGTCCCGCTTCCCAACGGGGCGCCGCAAAACCTGGTGCCGCTGTCGGTGTTGCAGTGCCCTTCATCCCGGTACACGTTCCGGCTTCGCAACAACTACTTCGGCGTGCAAGGGGGGGGAGTGGCGGCCTGCGTGGATTCCGACACGGGCCTGCGGAAGTTTTTCATCAATGGCGTCCTCTACGCGAACAGTCGCACCAGCTTTGCCAGCATCAAAGATGGCTCCTCGCACGTCCTTCTCGTCGGCGAAACGGTCTGGTGCAGCCACGATTCTGGCGCGGGAGAGCAATTCAATTGGCTCTTGTCAGGGAAGAGCGGCACGGGCGCCATTCCGATTCAGGTGGCCGGCATGGAGCAGCGACTCAACGCGAACGTGTCGGGGGTCGGGAGCCGACTCCTCAACTGGGCCACCCGCGGCTTCGGCAGCGACCACTACAAAGGGGGCTACTTTACGTTCTGCGACGGGTCTGTCCACTACGTCCAAGAGTCGGTGACCCTCACGATCATGCAGCAACTGGCCGGGCGAGACGATGGCGGCCTCGTGCAGGACGCCGTGGCCCCGTAGTGATGGCTTTGGCCGTTTGCTTCGGCGAGACGCGCCTTTCCGGGACGAGACGGGCTTGAGTCATGCCCGGGCGGTCATGTACCGTCCAACTGCCCTCCTGGAGCCACCCACGCATGATCGCTGCACTGCATCCTCTTCCGTGGCGAACCACACGATCGCCCAGCATGCTCATCGCATCGGGAATGCTTGTCGCCTTTATGCACGTCGTGCCGTGCGTGAGTGCGGCGGGCCAAGACCTGCTCCAGCAATCACCAGCAGGAAAGGTCGAGGGACACCCAGCCCTGGGGCAATCGCCGAGGCACGCGACGACCGCCCAGGGAAACCAGGGAGACGCAGTCAACGTGGCGCTCATCGGCTCCGAAGAGGAGCTTCACCGGACGCTCGCTGCAGCCGGGTGGTATGCGGCTGATCCGATTACATTGAAGACATCCCTGCGGATCGCGGCTGACTGTGTTCTCGACAAGCCCTACGCGCACGCGCCGGTGAGCGACCTGTATGTGTGGGGCCGCAAACAAGACGCAGCCTTTGAGCAGCCGATCGGCAACACTCCGAACCAGCGGCATCATGTACGGTTTTGGCGTTCTCGTGAGCTCGACCAGCAGGGCAGGCCGCTCTGGCTCGGCGCCGCGACGTTTGATGAACGGGTGGAGATCAGTCGGACGACCGGGGGCTTTACCCACAAGATCAGCCCCACCATCGACAAGGAGCGAGACAAGGTTCTGATTGACTCGATCGCAGCAGATGCGCTGGATGGCTACTACTGGGTTGATCAATTCCACCAGGCGCCCGAGGGCCGAAACGGCGGCGGCGATCCCTACGTCACCGACCGTCGCCTTGCCGTGGGCGTCATCGACCTTCAGCGGTAGCACTGCTCGGGGGCCCGCCCTGCAGAGCGTTGACCAACGGGCAGGCCGGGGCCCCTGGATCGCCCCGCCGGTAGCCGGCAAGCAACTCCTTTGACCGTTGCGCGAGCATCCGACGGACCTCCCGGCGTTGGCCCTTCACTCTGGCAATCGTCATGGAGTCGTAGGCCGTGGTCTGGTGTCGCATCCAGGCAATCACCGCGGCCTCGGCTCGACGGTCGATCGGGATTCGTTTGGTGCGAGCCACGGTGCCGCTGCCCACGGGTGTTGCATGGGTTGCCACAGCCTGCGCGAGGTTCAGCGCCAACGCTGCGTGCTGTGTATGGAACGCGAGGAACGCTACAACTGCCGCCTCGAAATCCTCGACATATGCTGTCTGCTGGACATCGCGCCGTCGCGTGTCTGACTCCCGCCGCCGCGCATAGGACGGTGTCGCTCGCTCCGCAGCAAGCTCCTGCTGGACCTGACAGACGCTGGCATGAGGAGCCCACACTCCCCGCGAGAAAATCCGCCGCCCGACTTTCTCGTGAACCAGCCAATGCTCTCCTGCAGCTTTCACGCGGCGGGTCAGGGCAGCATCACCGGGCAGCACCAGCTCCCAGCCAGGGGGAACATGCAGCACTTGGCCAGAGGGCGTTCGCACGGTGCGAGGGGTCGGGCCCGGCAAATACGTCTCAGACGGCATACGCCTCTACGTATCGGCACGCGGAGCCACCCGAGTACAGTGGCTGGCAGTTACCCATGCAATGGCCTCCCCCCAGCCGAGCTGAACGCACAGCCGATCGCGCCGTCGATCTGCAGCCAGTGCGGCCGCATCTCTTCGTCCCAGAACGTGCGCGGAAGTGTCATACTCCACTCGTCCTTCACGCACGTGACCAGAACCGAGGGATCGCCCGCATGGCCGAAGCATTTTTTCAGGCGACGAACAGGCTGGCGCTCGTCGCCTGGATTGCCTTGGTGCTCTTCCCTGGCAAGAGATTCGTCTCTGGCATGCTCTGTGCCGTGATCGTTCCCGGGGTGTTGGCACTGGCCTATGCAGGCGTGATCGGCCGGAAACTCGCTGCGAATGGCCCGCCGCCTGACGATGTCATGACGCTGGCTGGCCTGCGGCAGGTGTTCAGCGACGACTGGATCTTCGCGGCTGCCTGGACCCATTACCTTGTATTCGACATGGTCGTGGGCGCTTGGATCGCCAGGGACAGCGTCCGGCTTGGAATGCCGTGGGCGCTCCGGAGCATCGCGCTGATCCTCACGTTCCTCGCCGGGCCCGTGGGGTTCCTGGTGCATGTTGTGAGTCGAAAAGTGCTCCGTCGAGAATCGACCATCGAAGAGCACCCTCAAGCCATGCCGGCAGATCCTCAACCACATGCCATGAAGAAGCCGCTGAGTGAACGGCCGACTCTTCAGTAGCGGGAGACATCAATGAACGAATGGCTCGCCTTCGGCATCGTGACAGTCATCTGCGGACTGCTGGCGTTTCTCATGCGTTGGTCTGGCGGTGACGACCCTGGGCGGCCACATGCTCATGGCTCGCCAGACCGCGAACCCACCCAGCACGCCGATCCCCGCTAGCCCGAGTATCGTCCAGTTCGTGTTCCGTGCTACTTCCCTCCCCAACTCAGTAGCCGGGCGCGATACGCCCTCGACAATCAGCTCTTTCGTGCCGTCAATGTAGGCTTCAGGGTTGGCGACGAAGGTGCCAACAACGGCGGTGACAGCCAGCGCCCCCTTGTTCCGCCAGATGAAGTTCATCGCCTTGTCACCGTACTTGGCAATCACGTCCAGGAGCGAGTTTCCTGCTGTGCCGGCGAGGATGATGCCGTCCTTGTGGAGCATGGCGATCTGTCGCGCCTGCTGCGTGCCGACGGCGGTAAGGGCATTGATGGCAGCCTTGCCGTTGGACTCGATCACCATCTCACCGATGCCCTTGTGCTTGATCAGCGCCGCGGCCCCATCCTCACCGTACTTCATGAAGATCGCCATACCTTTTGGCTTCGACATCAACCAGATGGCGTCATCGCCGTGACGATTGATCAACTTCACGGCATCAAGGCCGCGCTCGCCGGCTTCCTGAATCACCTTGATCCCGCTCGGGCCCACCTTTCGCACCGCACTGAGGCCCTCATCTCCATACTTGGAGGCGATCGTGGACACCTGCTTGGCAACGTTTTCCGTGCCCTCCCGGAGGACGTCATCGCCGTATCGCTTCACCAGCAACTCCACCGTCTCGGCCACGACTTTTGCCGGCACGGCCGCACACGCCTGCCCTGGCCCATTGATGCACGCTGTCATCACGAGAAGACCCATCGCTGCCCGAAGGATGTTTCCCTGCGTCATAGTCATACGGCTCCTTGTACTTCGGCCAAAAGCTGGAGGACCGCCTCGCGGCGTGCGATGGCCCGCTGGTCGGCGTAACGACGCAATTCCTCGCGGAGCCCCGGCTTGCCAGCTTCGCCGTCGAGCACCAGAGCCTGCACCTCGTTCATCTTCGAATTCATAAGCGATACAAGCTGACCGTGTGGGTCGTAGGTCCAGTTCCAGACCGCCGCGATGATCTGATCCACGATGACGCCAATAATCAGGCCGATTCCAAACGTCCACCAGCCGCTCGCGGCACCAGCTCCTAGGGCAACGGCCGACGTACCCAGCCGCGCCGCCATCATGGTCACCACCGAGGCCACGATCATGTCGGCAGCCATACGCCCTACATCCATGGCAACATCCGCCCCAGTGACACCGGCAATTCGGCTACACACTGCCCGATAACGCGACTGCAGATCCGGCACCGACAACGCAGCAAGATGCGCTCCTGCCGGCAGGTCGGCCACATCCACGCGGATATCAACGAGCATCTGATTGTCGATTGCCTCGAGGTCGTTCAAGTACGCCTCGACAGCGTTCGTCATCGCCTGCTTCAATTCCGCCGGGCCGAAGAAGTGTTTGCGGAATGTCTCGGCGAGAAACTCCTCATGCTGCCCGCGGATCAACTTGTACTTGCTGTACCAGCCGAGGACGTCATCGGCGAATGCAGCAGCATTCTCCTTGGCCTCCTGAAAGAACGTCCGGAGCGACTGCACACTCGAGTCGATGCAGGCCAAGGACTCGGCGTCCGCCTTTTTGAGATGAGGCCGCGCCCGGCTTCGCAACTCCCACCCCGCTGGCCTGAGCGCCACGGCAGGAAAGAGCAGGCGACTGGCTACCAGCCCACCAATGCCCACGGCCGCACCGCCACAGGCAAGCCCGATCATCATGACTCGGCGTGTCGGTCGATGGTCGCGATTGGGAGGCATTCCTGCCATTCCACGAATTCTCACGGTTTCGGCACCAGCACTCATGAGAGAGTTGCGGTCTTCCGCCCGCCTTCACCGGCATCACATTCGGAGAGAGGTTTCAGGCATGGTCGAAGCCCAAGGCCACCGATTCATGCCAACACCCAGTAGTATACGGCTGAGCAAAGTATCGGAAACATCGTGGCGGCCAGAGTCGAGTTGGCTCAATGCCGACAGCGACGTGTGGTGGCCATAGGTCGATCGTGGCGCAAAACGGGTAGTGTCCGTGGTGTCCGCACCCGCCATGAGCAGCCGCAGGTGCGGTCGTTGGAGGCTATCGAAGATGCCGTCAGCCACAGAATCGGCGGGGAATGTCATTGCAGGGCTGGCCAGCTTTTTGCTTCCCAGCCTTGGCCAGCTTGTGCAAGGCCGACTGATCACAGCGGTTCTGCATTGCCTCGTGGCGATATTCTTGTGGTTCTTTTGGCTCGGCTGGATCATGAATATCTGGTCGGCATTCAGCGCGGCGACCTATCGATGCAGCGGCTAGCAGGCTGTGGGTCCGCCGGATCGCGCAGAAGCGCCGAGCGTTGAATAGGGCTATGCCGCTGCTGAAGCGGCATTTCACGCTGGCACCTACACCCGCTTCGCCATCACGTAGTCATCCATGACGAAGCCGGCTCCGATGTCGAACACGGCCTCCTGAACGACCTCAAATCCGGCTCGCTGGTAGAACCCGATCGCCCCTGTGTTTCGCTTGTTGACCTGGAGGATGAGCGTGAGCCGGTCCAGTTCCCTCGCGCGCCTGCCCACAGAGCCGAGCATGAATCGGCCGAGCCCTTTTTCGCGATGATTTTCGAGAACGTAGAGCTGGCCGACCTTCAGGGCATCGGGGGCATCTCGCGATAACTCGTAGCCGCAGTAGCCGACAGGTATGTCCGAGAGCCGCAACAGGTCGAGCCATTTGTCGGGGGCCTGAAGGTTGTCCCGCAGCGCGTCGTCACTCAATCGGCCGGCGAGCATGTACTCGATCTGCTCACGCGAGATGATCCCCACGTAGTGCTGTCGCCAGATCGTCTGAGCCAGCTCACGAACGACGGGAAACTCATCCTCGGTGAGTGCCGTGAGCTGAAGGTCCGCACCCCGGCTCGTCATCACTCGTCCTCCCATAGGCCGGCGACAAGATCCTCCACGGCAGCAGAGTACTCTGGCACAGCTAGCATCCTGCTCTCCGCGACGTCTACCGAAAGAGCGCTGGGATCGGCTCACCATCGCGAACGATCATCACCGGTCGGCCTGTCGCCGTCAGATACTCCTTGCGGTGATCGATGCCGAGGCAGCGGTAGAACGATGCGGCAACGTCATCGGGACGAATGCCTTCATGCTTCGGACCCTGCCCCTTGTCGTCACTCTCGCCGATCACCTGGCCCCCCCGGATGCCGCCGCCGGCCATGAGCATGGTCATCGCCCGGGGATAGTGGTCGCGGCCGGCCCGCGGGTTGACCTTCGGTGTCCGGCCAAACTCACCGGTGACGAGCACGGCTGTTGAGGCGAGCAGTCCTTTTTGCTCGAGGCCAAGGAGCATCGTCGCGAGCCCCCTGTCGAGCGCTGGCAGAAGCGTGTCACGGAGCTTTGTGAAGTTGTCGGCGTGGGTATCCCAGCCGTTGAAGTTGATCGTCACAAACCGCACGCCCGCTTCGACTAATCGTGTTGCCAACAGGCAGCTCTGGCCGAACGCGGTGTCGCCAAAGGGATCCGCAAACGTCGGCTCCTCCTTGGAAACATCAAAAGCCTGGCGGGCTTTTCGCGAGGTGATGATCGTGTGTGCCTGGTGTGAGAAGGCGTCGAGGCCATCGACGAGTTGGCTGTCAGAGGCCATCTCGCAGAACGTCGTGTCGAGATCGCGAAGCAGCGCGTGGCGGCGATCGACGTGGGCCAGCGACACGTTGCCGTCGAGCGAGATACCGCGAACCGCGAATGGCTGCCCTTTGCGCGGCGTGGCGTTGGTCGCAAAGGCTGCGTACCGAACGCCCAGGTAACCCGCCCCATGCTTCGTCTCCGGCACGGCCACGAAGGACGGCAGCTCGGCTGGGCCAGGCAGCTCGCGGGTGGTCACCGAACCAAACGCCGGGAACTGGAGCGAGGCGATCGGCCGGTTGCCTGTGTGCACATAGCTGCTGCCAAGCTCGTGGGCAGCGAGTGTGTGGGACACGCCGCGGAGGATCGCGTACCGGTCAGCGCAAGCGGCGAGCTTCGGGAGGTGTTCGGCGATGCGAACCCCGCTGACATTCGTGGCCACCGCCTGGAACTCCCCACGGTACTCCTCCGGCGCTTCGGGTTTGGGGTCAAACGTGTCGAGGTGCGACGGCCCCCCACCAAGGTTCACGAAGATCGCCGCCTGGGCCGGTGAGGGTGCGTGCGAGTCGCCCTCGGCCCACGCGAGATGGTTGGCAAGTGTCACCGCTGTGCCGCCGATCGCCCCGATACGGAGCATGTCTCGCCGCCGCACGCCGTCACATGTTCGATGGATTGTCATGGCATGTCCTTCGGGAAAACGTTAGTGGTTGAGCGAAAACTCTTTGGTGTTGAGCAGGGCCCAGAGGAGATCGCTCGTCGCCTCGCGGACACTCGTCGCCTCAGCGAAGTAAGTCTGTGCCTTGGCCACCTCTGTGGGAGACGGCGGTCGCGAGAGGGTTCGCAGGTAGGCCTGGTGAACGATCGCTGCGATATCGATTTCCGTGGGCAAGGCCACCGTGGCGAGAGCTTGTGGCCGACCCTTCGCGGCCCGTTGCGCCGCTTGCTTGGCGGCCGCGTCATATGGGGCTGCGATTCCGTCTACCCAGCCTTCCTTGCGATTGACCTGGGCGAGCATGTCGCGGTCATTTCTCAGGAACACCGTCTGTAAAAGGCTCGGTTCCGCCGATCGATCGCAGTCGCAGTTGCTCTCCCGGGCCGAGCGGCCGAAGACGGCCAGCGCATACTGGCCCGACTTGCCCCAGCCCACCGCGGTCGACTCCGCGACGGCCCGGCCGCTCGATGAGGCGGCCATGCTCGCCGCCTCGGCGTCACTTGCCGTCGCCGTGCGGATCGCGTCGAGCACCACCTCCGCCGGCATTCGCCGGGGAACCGCTCGGGAAAAGTTCCGCTCGTCGAGCCTGTTGGTGTCGTTTGTGCGCCAGCTTGTCTGGTACGTGCGGCTCGTGACGATCTCACGATGGAGCCACTTCAGGTCATAGTCATGGCGGCGAAACTCGTCGGCGAGATAGTCGAGGAGCGGCGCATTGCTCGGTGGGTTTGCAAGACTCAGGTCATCTGGTGGCTCGACGATGCCGACGTTGAAGTACGCCGCCCATACCCGGTTGACAATCGCACGGGCGAAGTAGGGGTTGTCGTCAGCCAGCATCCACTCCATGAGAACGGCCCGCGGGTCGGCAAGGTCGCCGATCACGTGCTCCTCGCCGCCGAGAACGGTCGCGGTGCGACCGACGATGAGCTGCTTGTTCTGCTTGGGCCGTCCGTCCTTCGCAGGCTTTGTGGGCGCCGGCGGTTTCGGCGGCGGGACGACGAAGGTTTCCCGGTAAGGGACGACCATGCCGGCCTCGAGGAGTTTCGCGACCTCCTTGTCACGGTCACCGCCGCGGAGATCAGGGTCGATGCACAGATCACTGAGCATCGCCGCAGCCTCGCCTTTCGCATCGGGAGCCTCACCGAACCGCACCCGCATGAAGAAGTTCTGAAACCGGGCGAAGTCGTCCTTCGTCCACTGATCGAACGGATGCTTGTGGCACTCGGCACACTGAATTCGCACGCCCAGAAAGGTGTAGGCAAACCCAAGCGCCCGCTCCTGCGGTGTCTGGAACCCACGGCGGCTCCAGAAATATGGCAGCGAGGGCTGCTCGGCGAAAGACGCCACAAAATCTCCTTGCTGGTAGCCGCTCATCCGCTCGCAGTACTCACGGTAGGACTCGTCGTCGCCGCGGCTGCGGGCCAGCACAATGCCCTCCACGATCTCGTTGTAGGGCACGTTCGCAGCGATCCGTGTCCGCAGCCACTCGTACCACGCGGCCGTCGCGAGCGTTCGGTTGTCGGGGCCATTGTTCTGGTTTCGCTCACGGTTGTTACCAGTCCAGTCGCAGAACTTTGTGGCCCACCAGGCGGCGTAGCCAGGTGAGTCGAGCAGGGCATCGATCATGCGATCCCGCTTGTCGGGCCGCGTGTCGGCAAGAAACGCTTCGACCTCGGCGGCCGTGGGCAGGGTGCCGGTGAGATCGAGCGAAACCCGCCTCAGAAACTCGGCGTCGGTGCAGAGCTCAGACTGCACGATCCCGAGCTTGCGAAGTTTGTCGGTGACGAGCGCGTCGATGCGGGTGGGCGTCGGGGTAGCAGGATACCGGCTGCAAAGGCGGTCCGACACGGGCAGAAGAACTGGCACCGGCACCACGCCGTTGTCGTAGAAGACGACGACATGCGTGTCGCCAGGGCCTGCAACCATGACGCGGCCCATCTCGTCGATCGTGGCGACTTCGTCATTGTTGGACTGAAAGCGACACAGCGGTGTCACATCTTCACGAGTGCCATCGCTCCACACCGCCGCCGCCCGGAGTTGCTGGGTGTCTCCCTGCGTGGTCGCGACGATCTCAGTGGGCTCGACCTCGAGCCGCTCGAAGGCCGCATCACTCGTGGCTGGCTCGGCTCCCTTCGCGATCCAATCGAGCAGCACGCGATGCTGCCACGATCCGCGGGTCAGCCGTGTACCGCCCTCATGAGGAATCTCCTCGAGCGGCTTGGCGAGGATGAGGCTCGCAGCCGGGTCGGCGAGGTTTGTACGTGGCTCGTCGCCACCGAGCAGGTTCGCGTGATCGGCCTTGAAGTCGTACCCGAAGAGCGACAACTGAAATCCCCCCTGCCCCTGGAACGAGCCGTGGCAGGCGCGGCCGTTGCAGCCGAGACGGCCGAGGAGTGGCACGACATGGCGGCGGAAGTCGGGTGCGTTTTTCGCGGCCTCGATCGCCGCCGCGAACCGCTCGTCGATGGGTGGCATGATGTCGGCTGCTGGCGCGGGCCGGCAGGCGAAGACGGCCCCCAGCGACAGGATTACGAGGCAGGCTCGCCAGTGCATTGTGGTCACCTTTCGTGAAAGCTTAGGGCTTTGCCTCGGACGAAGAAGGCTGTTGGGGCTTTCCATCCGGCTTCAGCATTGGTGAGGGGCGGTTTCCCTTGGTCACTGCCTTTTGTTTTGGTTTCAGAGCCGTGAATTCCTTCTCGAGGGCCCCTTCGCGATCCGATTCGTAGGCATTGATCTGCGCCGAGACAATGTCGAGCCGCGCCACGAGTCGATCCCGTTCGGCTCGCAGCGTCGCGAGCCTGAGCTCCTGCCGCTGGCAAACGAGCTGCCGCAGCTCCGACTCGGCCTCTGCCGATGGGCTCGTCGCGAGCTTCGCCAGCGCCAGGCGAATCCGGGATGAGAGCTTCCACTCAGCGAGCATCGCCTGGTAACGCTCGGGCCGGTCACGAAACTTCTCGATCCGCTCACGCGCCTTCTCGAGATCTGTGATCGCGGCAGCAAACTCATCCGGCGCATCGGTGCGGAGCCGCGCGAGTAGTGTCTCGAGCTCGGGATGGTGTTCGGACACGAAGGCCAATGCGGCCTCCTCGCGGTCAACGGCTGGGCCAGCGAGGGCGACCCCGACCACGACCATGACAGCAACAGCGGAGATCCATCGCACGGTTTAGTTCTCCAACACGTCGGAATCGTCAGCATTGAGCGCGACGGCTTCGAGCATCCAATCGGGCACGATGTCGGCATCGGTCGCCTCGTGATCGTGGCTCACCTCAGCACGAGACAAGTCGGGCACGTCGGCCTGCCTCCACAAGCGGACAATGTCTGCCGGCACTGGACGCGGCTGCCGCGACGGCATGAGCACGAGGGCGATCGCCAGGCAGAGAGCGGCGGCGAGTGCCGCTGCAGCAAGCCGACGGCGCGGCCGTTGTGCTCGCAAGACTGTTTCGGGGGAATCGGCGGCGAGCACTGCCGCGACGAGTAGGCTCGACTGGGCAACGGCCACAGCAAACGCCTCGTCTTCAACGAGCCGTGCTTCGGCAGCGAAGGTCTCTGCAGGATCAAGATCCCCGAGCACGAACCGGTCGGCGAGCCAGGCCAGGCCGTCGGGGTCGCTGCGTGAAGAATCGCTGTCGTTCATCTCAAGGTGTTTCCTCGAGGGCGCGGTGGAGTTTGGCCATCGCCAGCCGCATCCGTGTGAGCACGGTACCGAGCGGGAGCCCCACTTCGGCAGCTATCATCGCAAACGTTCTGCCGTGACGGATTCGCGACTCGACCACCTGCCGCTGCTCGGACGGAAGCAATTCGAGCGCCCGCCGCACGCGGTCGGTCTCCTCGCCGCGAACGATCGATTCCCAGGGCGCGGTCTCGTCGGTGGATCGTGGTGCCGCAGCGCCCAGCCAGTGGGCGTGAACCTTCTCCCGTCGCTTCAATAGCCGCAACTCGTTGTGGGCCACCTTGAAGAGCCAGCCCCGCATGCTGGCTGGCCTGGCCGCTTCGCCCGACTCGACGAGTCGGCTGAAGGTGCACTGCAAAATCTCTTCGGCGACGTCCGCGTTGCGGGTGATCGCGACGAGGAATGTCCGGACGTCTTCCTGCCATCGCGTGTAGATCTCCAGAACGGCTTCGGGAGGCAGCTTGCCTGAGGCGGGCGCGGAGCCGTCGGGCTGGTGAGAGCCGGAATCGGTCACCACGAAGTCCTTCCTGGCTAGCCGTTGTTCTGAAACGATGCGCTGGGCGTCACCATTATTCTCTCCGGAAGAAACTGCCGCATTTTTTGTGATTCGCCGCGGCATGACGTTTCTGCTCAAGCCCGTGAAAATTCCTGCCGTGACCGATACCCGGGTGAGATGGACCCCAATCATGGGACCGTCAGGGGCCCTGAATGAGGTGGTGTGCTCCTAGGCCGTGGCCGGCAGAACTTCCTGTACGACGGCTCGGCCTGGGCCGAAGGGACTCGACGATCCTGTCGAGCTGCGTACTCCCCGCGGAACCAGTTCCGGCGATTCCTGCCGAGTCGCAGAGCCGCGGACAACAGATTGCCGACTCGGATTACTGGTCAGTCATCGAGTTCGCCGCCCACTCCGCCTTTGAAATGGCAGTCGCCGCATGCCTGGGTGAGCGACTCGACCGCGTCCCTGACTGCCTTGGCATCTCGGTTTTTTGTGGCCAAGACTATTTCCTTCACAGCATCAAGATAGCCGTCTGCCGAGTCTCTGATATCGTCGTTCTTTGACTCACGCAAGGCGCGACTCATTTCCTCAACCCGCGGCAAGGTCGCCTCGATGAGCCGCCACGAAGGAGCACGGGCCTCCGCTTCTTTCTTCACCTGCCGATACGCGGATCGCTTGCCCTCGTGAGTTTTCTCCATGAGTTCCTCGACCTGCTCATCTTCGTCGTGATCGGCATACGTCGCGACACCAACGATTCCGGTTGACGCGAGTACCAACCCAATGACCAGAAACGTCCTCTTCATCGGCCCACCTCCATCTGAAGACGAGGAACACACACGGCTTCGCTCAAGACTACGCGACTCACCGCTGGGCTGACTACACCTTCGCCGCCCTCACCCTCCTTTCTCAAACCGGAGCCCCAGTGGCCCGCTGAGCTGAAGAGCATGCCGGCATCTGCACCACTGCATCCAGCAGCGTCTCAGCCCGCGGCGAGAGAGCCCTATGATGCGCGACCTCGGGACCACATTTCCCCAGAGAACCAGTCATGCGATTGATTGTGGTGGCCGTCGTGCTGTCTTTGTGTGGCCAAGTGGCAACCGAACAAGCCCTCCGACCGCGAAAGATCGGTGGACCGAGATAGCAATTCCGCTGGCAGACTTCATCCCCACAGCTTTTGGCTGACGGGTTCAGGGCATGGGGCCAGTGGAGCCAGACCAGATCATCGGCCTGGGCGTCATGCTCAGCGACAAGCAGGCCGGACCATTCCGGATGGAGATCGAGTGGGTGAAGGTGCGACGCCCTGATGAGTAGCAATGGCCAAGGCCAATGCGCGGCGGCGGTACACTCAAGGCCAATCCAAAGACCGCCCCACCGCCTTTCACCCTTCCGCCACTCTCAACGCACTCCTCAAAACCCGCACGACAGGGACCCGAGACGTGTGCCAGCATTCGGGCCTGTACGAACCAAGCTCGGCAACCACGGCGGCAAGGCTTTCTCGCGATAAGCGCAGGGCGTCAACACACTGGCCAAACTCAAAAGCGTCAGCGTCACCAGATATTTTCCCAGTGCCGCCAAGTAATTGCTGGGCTCGTTGCGTATGCCGAGAGACACCGGCTGGTTTTCCCTCGCGGATTTTGACGGCAGCGGCAGCAAGATGAATGAGCCCTTGAACGCAGCGGGCTTCAGGACTCGTGCGGCCAAAGGCGTTCCAGAAACTTTCCCATGCTTCGTGTGCTTCCCAATAGAACCCGCCATTGAAGAGGTCGAGCGCGAAGAGCCAGGGCGAGTTGGTGGCGAGAAGGGCGGCGAGAGCATGGCGACGACTGGCTGGCTCTATTGGCAGCTCGGTAAAAGCGTCGTAAGAGAGTGGCGGAGCCTGTCGGGCGTTGACGCTGTGGCCGCTGGGATGGTTCACGGGATGCGGCAGGTCATGACCGGGCACGTAGCTATATGGCGGCAGAGGGAGCGTGGAGGCGAGGCGCGACGGAGTTGCGGTCTCTTCATTCATGCGGCGGCCCTCTATCGGCGAGTTGTCGTGCACACTCTCGGGCACGCTCGAAGTCTTGTTCATCAGGATGCTTTCGGTTGAGTCCGCCAGCAAGCCAAAGCGGGCCCCATGTGTCGAACCCGCGGCATGGAAACTCTCCCACGACCTCGAATTCCTTACGGCCAAGCAGTCTTTTGAGAGGCGCGTGCATGGGACTTCCTCCGGGCAAGCGACATCGGCCTCCAGCACCTCAGCCATCGCACGGGCTACCTGGGCCGTGTTTTGGTGGTGAACTGACTTGCAGAGAATCAGGGACTTGCCGCTCGTGATGCCCATACATGATTCTATGGTCAGGGCCTCGGGAACCTACGAGCGATCACTGGGGCACCTCGGAGTCGTCTGCCATGAAGAAGCCGAAGAAAAATCGCCGACAACCTCACCCGTCAGTCAATCAGGAGGCCGTCTATGTTTGCGATTCGTGCGGTGAGGAGATCGTCGTGCCTGTGGACATTTCAGCCGGGGCACACCAGGACTACACCGAGGATTGCCCGATCTGCTGCCATCCCATGAGTCTGCACTTCGACATAGACCCAGACGGCGAGGCTCATGTCGAAGGTGAGCACGAGTAGTGACCTCCTCCCCAAATCCCAAGCCTCCGGCGTGGCGACGTCCTCGACCCGGTGCCCTTCCCAGAGTCCGTCGTCGGCACCGCGAAACGTCTTGAGTCCGCTCTCGGCGCTGATGCCCGCTCCGGTGAGAACGACGATGCGATTCATGGGTTCACGCCTCGGCAACTGGCTCGCGGCGAGCAATGGGGATCCGCCGCCTGATCTCAGGGTCGCCAGGCCAAAATAGGATGACTCCCTATGATTCCAGAGGTTGCCCGAACCGTGGAGTCGGAGATATCCCGATGCGAGCGTCCGTAGCAGTCCTCATTGTGTTCCTCAGTGGGCAAGTGGCAACCCAAGAAGCCCCCCATCCACTGCTGGACTTTGCCGCGCCCGACTCCGCTCAGAAGTGGCAGGCGGTGAACGATGGGGTGATGGGAGGTGTGTCAGACGGCCGGCTCAGGATCACGCAAGACAAAACGCTCGAGTTCTTTGGCACGCTCTCACTGGAGAACAACGGCGGATTTGCATCCGTTCGAACCAAGCCGGCCGACCTCGACATCAAGGCCGGGGATACTCTGGTGGTCCGGGTGAAGGGCGACGGGCGAGAGTACGTGCTGAACCTCTACACGAAGAGCCGTCGGATGGCCTTTTCGTACAGGGCTTTGCTCCCCACCATCAAAGATGAGTGGACCGAGGTCAGGGTCCCGCTGACAGACTTTATTCCCACGGCATTCGGCAGACGTGTTCAGGGCATGGGCCCGGTCGTGCCAGATCAGATCAACGGAATCGGCTTCATGCTCAGCGACAAGAAGTCAGGGCCCTTCACGATGCAGGTCGAGTGGGTGAAGGTCGAGCGGACTGATAACGAGTGAACGTCACCGCGCTTCGACTCAGCCCGCATGCAAGAAGGTGGACCCCTTCCGGCGGGCGACATTCTCGGGCTGCCAAGGCTCCCGCAGCGCACGCACGCACGCGGCCCTCGTTCGTGGTTGCGGCGGCGCACGAACGATGCGGTCCGAGGATGATCCGGCAGATCGATTCGAAATCGCTGCGTTCAAGGTCGTAGGCTGAGGTGGACCCCAATCATTGGACAGTCGGGAGCCCTGTATAAGGTGGTGTGTTCCTTGGCGGTGGCCCGCGAGACCCCTACCAAGGGTCTCGCGCGGCCACGAGGCTGTTGACGGGTTGTGTTCCTGTTGATGTTCGTATGAAGTGAGTCCGCCTCAACGGAGATTTGAGCGCGAACACTTTCGTCGCGTCAGCCCTCCGCATAGACCTCCGATGGCGTGCGATACCCCAGGGCCTGATGAGGCCGCTCGTGCCGGTAGAAGTCGAAGTACTTCCCCAGCAACTTCTCGGCCTGCCAGCCGTCGGCGTAGTCCCGCAGGTAAACCTCCTCGTACTTGACCGTCCGCCAGAGACGCTCGACGAAGACGTTGTCGAGAGCCCGGCCGCGACCGTCCATCGAGATGGCCACGCCGCTCTCTTTCAATCGGCTCGTGAAGGCCGTCGCCGTGAACTGCGCTCCCTGGTCCGTGTTGAAGATCTCGGGCCGTGCTCGTGACAGTGCGGCATCGAGCGCCTCTACGCAGAAGTCGCCCGTGAGCGTGTTGGACAGACGCCACGACAAGACGTTGCGGCTGTAAAGGTCCATGACTGCCGTCAGGTAGAGGAAGCCGTGCTGCAACGGGATGTACGTGATGTCGCTGGCCCATACCTGATCCGGTCTCGTGATTGCCATATTCCGCAGCAAGTACGGGTAAATCTTGTGCCCTGGAGCAGGGCGACTCGTTGATCGCTTGGCATACACCGCCTCGAGTCCCAAGAGCCGCATCAGACGTTGAGCTCTCTTGCGGTTGATGCCGAAGTGCTCCCGGAGCCGCCGGGTTCCATAAAACGGTCGCTTGACGTACAGCCGGTCGATCTCGCGCAGTAGAACCAGGTTCTCCGGCGACTCGCCAGCGGGCTCGTAGTACCAACTGCTCCGCGCAAGGCCGAGAAGCTGGCACTGCCGAGACAGACTCAGATGCTTGTGGTTGGGATCGATGCATTGACGCTTGGCCTCAGCCGACCTCGGTAGCTTTTTTTTTCAACCATTCGACCTCCATCTTCAGGCGGCCGATCTGCTCATAGAGTTCCTGCTCATCCGTGGCCTCGTCAGACCGCCGCTGTCGCCCGTCGGCGAACAGCTCAGCGACCTGAGCCATAAGTTGCTTCTTCCAGGCTGTCACCTGGCTCGCATGAACCCCAAATTGGCTCGCGAGCTGGGCCGTTGTGCGGTCTCCCTTCGACGCCGCCAACGCCACCTTCGCCTTGAACGCCGCACCAAACACTCGACGCTTTCCAGCCATCTGCCTGCTCCTGATAGGGTGCCTCCCGCCGGGGAAACTACACCTTATCGGGGCGCCCGAAATCCGGGGTCCATCTCAGAGGCGCAGACCTTTTGGAATGAGTTCTTCGCGATCTTCGGCATCGAGCGGCGATCGGTGGCAAGCTTTGAGAAGACCGTTAGAAACCTTGGCGGGGGCTACGACCGAATTGATGTCTTCTGGGAAGGCAAGTTGATTGGCGAGCACAAGTCGCGAGGGCAGGATCTGTCCAAGGCAGCGTCGCAGGCGTGTGGGTACATCCAGTCACTGACGCGCGAAGGGCGTGGTCACGAGATTCCACGCTATCTCATCGTTTCGGATTTTGCCCGAATCGTTTTGCACGACCTCGAGCCCGATGATCCGACGCAAGCCTCTGTTCAGTTCGATGTCGCGGATTTGCATGCGAACATTCGACGGTTCGACTTCATACTCGGG
>JANNSZ010000015.1:0-32445 GCA_031403195.1 Planctomycetota bacterium
GATGGGGACCACGCGCCACCAGGTCGGCAGACGAGGCGGGGCAATCCTGATAGCCGCATTTGTGGCTGGCATGATTGCCGCGGTCGGCGTCTCTCTCGACCCCTCGAGCTGGACTGTCACGGAGCCCTTCTTCGGGCTACCCGAAGAGGTCGCCGCCGCGTCGGCACCCGCCCCCGCTCCACCACAGGTATCCGTGGTCGCGGCGATGGTCGCGTTGACTCCCCCGCCCGCCGCACCGGAAGTGCGAGCCGTTCGTACGACACCGACGCTGGCCCCGCCGCCGCCTGCGACGCTGGCCCCGCCGCCGCCTGCGACGCCGGCTCCCACGCTCGCATCGCGGCCGACCGATCCACCAGCGTGGCCGAAGCCAGTGAGCCAGCCCTCGCTTGCGGAGCCGCCACCGCCAACGGTGCGGCCGTCTCCGCCACAGCTCGTTCGACTCGAGCCACAACAGGTCATGCGGATGGTTCCCAAACGGGCGCCGTCGCTGGCCCCTCCGCTCGTGTCGGTGGCCGACGAACACGAGCCTTCCAACGAGCGGGTGCGTGAGGCGGAGGTGACTGATGTGCCCGCGCTTCAGGCGCCCCCGGCCGCGCCCTTGCCCGGTGCGAACTGGAGTGATCCAGACGGTGTCAACTGGGTCGATGAGGTCAAACCTTCGCCGCAGGCAGTGCGACCGCCAGCACAATCCACCCGGATGTTGGATCGGTTGACGGAGCGTCTTACCGATGAACGCAGCGACTCCGCGGAATCCCAGCAGGGCCGACCGGCACCGCTGCTCGGTGATCGGCTTCGCAGCCGCTTGCGGGGCGAAGGGCGGTTGGCGAAGGGGTTATCGCCCCAGCGCGCCGGCGAGCCTGGCGCGGAGGCGACCGCCAGCGATGGCTGGCCGACGCCCGTGCAGCTCCTCGGCGACCTCGAAAAGCTTGCCGCGGCGAGTGGTGGCGAGGCTGGTGGGGCCATCTCGGGCTGGGCCACAAACACCATTGATGCAGTTCACGCCACGCTCGGCACCGACGGTCCCGACGATCCACACGCAGCCGACCCGCTGCTGGCCCTCGGGGAGCGGGTGGCTGTTGGGATGGCTGTGGCCGACAACGGCGCGGGCCCTGTCGTGGCAACGCAGACCCGCCGGTCGGCGCTCGCCGTAGCCCGTCGTGTGGCGGTGTGGCGGGCAGCCGCCGCCTGGTGCAGCGAAGTGGGCGTTGATCCCAGCCAAAGCAGCAGCATTGGCTCCGCGGTGATTGCCGTGTCGCCCCCAGCCTCCGGGGAAGCGAGGAATCTGCTTTCGTGCCTCGAGCGATACGAGGCATCAGCATCGGCCATGGATGCGGCGATTGTCCGAGAATCACTGGCCTCGATCGCCAAGAGCAGTTCGCCAACGGCGATTGCCCTGGCCCGGGCCGTCTCCGACCACTACCACGCAGCCAATGTACGGATTGCGGTGCATCGTGATTTCGCATCGCGCATGCTGCCCGAGTCGACGGTCACATCCAACGCCGTGCAAGAGTTCGTCCTCGGTCGCCCCGTGAAGGGCCGCAGCACCGTCGAGCAGTCGCTCGCGATTCGGTTTGTGCCACACCCGAACGAGATTCGAATGGAGCTCGTGGTCAACGGCGAGGTGGCGTCTCGCACGGTCACTGAGTCGGGGCCAGTGGCGATTCATTCCCGCGGCCAGGCGACCTTCACGGTCCACAAGCCGATCACCGTCACCCCTTCAGGCATCGCCTTTGGAAATGCCCGTGGCACGGCGCTCAGCAATGCCCAACTGGCCTCAATTGAGACGAGTTTTGACAATGTGCCGATCATGGGGTCGCTCGTGCGTTCGATTGCCAAGACTCAGCATGATGAAGCCAAGCGGGAGGCCAATCGCGAAGTCAGCAACAAGGTGCTCGGCCGAGCATGCCGCCAGGTGGACCAAGAAGCCGGGCCGAAGCTCTCGGAGATGGCTGAGAACATTCGGGAGAAGCTCTGGCGACCGCTCGTGACGCTCGGGCTCGAGCCTACGCCGGTGTCGCTCGAAACGACCGATGACCTCGCGAGCGTACGGCTGCGGCTGGCAGCATCGTCGCAGCTGGCAGCCCACACGCCGCGTCCGCGGGCTCCGGCCGACGCGCTCGTGAGCTTTCAGGTTCACGAAACAGTCGCCAACAATGCCGTGGCGCAGTTTGGGTTTGCGGGTCAGCGGCTCGAGTTGCCGGAGCTGGCGAGGCTGGTGTGCGAGCGGCTGGGCCTCGATCCTCAGGTGCCCGATGATCTGCCCGACGGCGTGGCGGTGACGTTTGCGAGTTCGGAGCCCTTGCGGCTTGAATGTCGCGATGGGCTCGTGCATGTGCGGGTCGCGCTCGAGGCGTTCGAGTACGGCCGGCGGAGCTGGTACGACGTCGTAGCAAAGGTGGCCTACCGGCCGGTGGTGCACGGCGCGCAGGTGACGCTCGAGCGCGAAGGGCCTGTGCAGATTAGCGGCCCCGGGCATCAGGGTCGCATGGAGATTGGCCTGCGCACGGTCTTTGGAAAGATTTTTGCCCAATCGCGGCCAGTGCCGCTCGTGCCAGCGAAGGTGATCGAGAACCCGCGACTCGCTGCCCTTCGCGCGGTGCAGGCGGTGGCCACCGATGGCTGGCTGGCGATCGCGCTTGCGGAGCCGCAGGCAACGATGACCGGCACGCCCGCCCCGCCGTCACCGACGGCATCGGCTCCCTCGACCCCAGACCGCCGCTTCCTCCGGCGGTAACAGGAACCCATCGGGGGCCGCCCATGAACACCATTCGCGCGGCGCTGGGCTGGCCGCGACCCCGGTATGACGATTCCGACCAGCCGCACTTCCTGTTCATCATCACGCCACCCTACTCCGGGTCAACGGCGCTTTCGGAACTACTCAACTCGAGCCATCGGACCATGATCCTGGAGCCGCGAGCCGAGGGTCAGTGGCTGGTGCCAGGGCTCTGCGAACGGGATCGGTGGAGCGATGGCAAGAGGGTGGACTACGCATCGGTCAAGGCCGTGTGGCTTCGGAAGTATCAGGAGATCAAACGGCTGACGCAGTGCGTGGATGTGGTGATCGAGAAGAGCCCGCCGAACATGATGCGGCTCGAGGTGCTGGCATCCCAGTTCCGGCATGTCTCGTTCCTCGCCAATAATCGCGACCCTTTTGCCAACTGTGCGAGCATCCTCTACCGGAGGTATGCCCCAGACAAACTGGATGCAGACACTCGCCAGGCGATCCTGGGCCAGCTTGCCCAAGACTGGGTGGTGCGGAGTGAGAGAATTCATGACCTCATAGGTCGACTTGGGATTCCCTTGGTGACATACGAGACCTTCTGTGCAAGCCCAGCGGCGGTCGTCGGGAAGCTCTGTCTTCCAGCCGGCGTCTCGCAGTCGATCAACCTGCAGGCCTGCGTGAAGGTGAAGGACTACGCGGCGCAGCCCATCATCAACCAGAACGCCCACCAGCTTGCCAGGCTGGCGCACGGTGAAGTCGATCACATCAGCCGTATGCTGCGGCCCCACGCCGATCTACTGGCGGTGTTTGGGTATCACCTGCCCGGGTAAGTGCCGATGGCCGCGGCTCGGGGTCACCCGTGCCACGTCGCCGGCTTCATTTTTTCGTTCACCAATTGGCGCTGCCCTGCGTGCAAGAGCTACCTCGGCAAAGCCATCAGCCCGACATTTTGTCAGAAGTGTGGAGTACAACTGCAGGGGTGAGCTTCAACAACGTGCTCGATCGGACTCGTACCATCAGAAGACCCGCCGCCTTCGTACCGCTCGTGGCTGCGGTCCTCTGCCTGGCCTGCAGCCCGCCTGCGGCGGCCCTTGAGACCGTGCGCATCGCCCCCGACGACAAGGGTTTTGTGCTCCATCCATCGGGGCAGCGCTATGTGCCGTGGGGCCACAACTACGCCTCGGTCGACATCCTTGCGCGGCTGGCCGAAGACCCGGCCCGCGTGGCGCGGGAGTTTGCTGAGATGAAGGCCGCGGGCACCACGGTGGCGCGGATCCATCCAGAGATGCCCAGGATCCTAGTGGGGCCCGAGCAGATTGATCCGGAGGCACTCGACCTCCTCCGAAAACTCCTCCAGATTGCTGAAGCCAACGGCATTCATCTGAAAATCACGGGCCTGGCCTGCTACGCCATCAAGGATCGCATGGCGTGGTATGACGCGCTCGATGAGCAGAATCGCTGGACCGCGCAGGCTTTTTTTTGGGAAACAATCGCCCGTACGTGTGCCGAGAGCCCGGCGGTCTTTGCCTACGACCTCGTCAACGAGCCGGCGGCCGGCGGGAAGCCAACTGACGGCTGGTACATGGGCCGGATGGGTGAGGTGGAATTCTGCCAGCGGCTGAGCCTCCATCCCGGTACGCGAAGCGGCGACGACATCTTCCGTGCGTGGACCACGCGTATGATCGCCGCCATCCGCACGCACGATCAGACACACCTGATCACGATCGGGATGCTGCCGTTTCCAGGGGCCTACAAGACTGCCTCCGAACAGCTCGATTTTGTCTCGCCGCATCTCTATCCCAAGACCAGCAAAGTGGACGACGAGCTTGCGCTCCTTGGAAAGTTCGCGTGGGGGAAGCCGGTCGTCATCGGCGAAACCTTTCCGTTGAGCTGCGGCGTGGACGACGAGCGTGCGTTTCTCCTCGCGAGTCGCAACCTTGCCCACGGCTGGATCGGCCACTGGCCCGATGAATCCCCCGCTGCGCTGGCCGAGCTGAAAAACGCCGGCACGGCGACGATTCAGAATGCGATCTGGCTCTCGTGGGTCGAGCTCTTCCAAGAAATCGGCCCCGAGATGACCGGTGACTCGCCGTGATACACCGCGTGCTGATGAAGATGCGTCTTATGGCTCGATGATTGAGGTAATCAGTGCGTGAGAAAATGCCAATGAACGGGTGGCCGACCGACATCCCCGAGAAGACTCTGGCCGAGGTCAGACCACAAACCCGCGTCATGCAGATCATTCATGGAGCGCTGATGGTCGGCGTACTGGCCTTCTTCGCTGTCCAGATCGTGCGTGGACCGCAGTTCTCAGAGAATCCGTCGGCGATTCCCTTGATTCCGCTGGGCCTTGCGGCCGGCGGGGCCATGCTGTCGTTTGTGATGCCTGAGATCGTGCGCCAAGCGAACCTCGCCCAGATCAAGACAAAACCGCCGATCACCACCGACGCGCTCGTGACCGTGTTCCAGACCAGCCACCTTGTGGGCATCGCCATGCTCGAGGGAGCGGCCTTGATGAGCTGCCTGGCCCTTACTGGGGAGTTGTCGCAAGTTCCCCGCTGGTTCCTCGTGGTTCCGGCCGTGCTCCTGGCGCTCATGGCGGTCCGTTTTCCGCGGCCCCGGTCGGTGGCAGAATGGGTCGCCGCCCGCCGCGAAGAATTGGACTCAGAGAAGAGTATCGATGTGCGCCTGCACAGGCCCGAGCGTTGACCGGAGGATTTCGCCATGGCATCCGAAGCATCATGCCCGTTTCACGTGGCCGCTGGGAGCGGACCGACCAACCGCGATTGGTGGCCGCACCGGCTGAATCTCGACATCCTTCGCCAGCATTCGCCGAAGTCCGATCCGTATGGCGCGACGTTTCACTACGCGGAGGCATTCAAGAGCCTTGATCTCCAGGCGGTGAAAGCCGATCTGCGGCTCGTGATGACGCAGTCGCAGGACTGGTGGCCCGCCGACTTCGGCCACTATGGGCCACTCTTCATTCGGATGGCCTGGCATAGCGCCGGCACCTACCGCATCGCGGATGGCCGCGGCGGCGCCAGCCGAGGCAACCAACGGTTTGCCCCACTCAATAGCTGGCCCGACAACGCCAACCTCGACAAAGCCCGGCGGCTCCTCTGGCCCGTCAAGCAGAAGTATGGGCGGGCTCTCTCCTGGGCCGACCTCATCATTCTCACCGGCAATGTGGCGCTCGAGTCGATGGGGTTTGCGACGTTTGGGTTTGCCGGTGGACGCGAGGACATCTGGGAGCCTGAGAAGGACATCTCGTGGGGCATGGAACGAACCTGGCTGGGCGACAAGCGATACACCGGCACGCACGAGCAGCTCGAGAACCCGCTGGCCGCCGTGCAAATGGGACTCATCTACGTCAACCCGGAAGGCCCGGAAGGCAAGCCCGACCCAGTGGCGGCGGCCCACGACATTCGCACGACGTTTGCTCGCATGGCCATGAACGACGAGGAGACTGTGGCCCTCATCGCTGGCGGGCATACGTTTGGCAAGACACACGGTGCCGGCCCAGCGTCGCAGGTGGGCCCCGAGCCCGAGGCTGCCCCCATCGAGGAGCTAGGCCTCGGGTGGAAAAGCAGTTTTGGCACAGGCAAGGGCCGCGACGCGATCACCAGTGGCATTGAGGTCACATGGACATCGGTGCCGACGCAGTGGAGCCACGGCTACTTTCAGAATCTGTTTGGGTACGAATGGGAACTTACGAAGAGCCCGGCTGGTGCCTGGCAGTGGGTCGCGAAGAACGCCGCGGCGACAGTGCCCGACTCCGCTGACCCCTCTCAAAAACATCTCCCGACGATGATGACGACCGATCTCTCGCTGCGGCTTGATCCCGCATACGAAAAAGTCTCGCGGCGATTCTTGGAGTATCCGCAGGAGTTTGCGAACGCCTTTGCTCGGGCGTGGTTCAAGCTCACGCACCGCGATCTGGGCCCTCGGACGCGCTACCTTGGCCCGGAGGTGCCCGCCGAGGAGCTGCTCTGGCAGGATCCGATCCCCACCTTAAATCACCCGCTGATCGACGACTCGGATGCTGCCTCCCTGAAGGCTAGCGTGCTCGCCTCAGGGCTGACCGTCTCCGAGATGGTCGCCACGGCCTGGGCATCGGCGTCGACATTTCGTGGGTCAGACAGGCGTGGTGGCGCCAACGGTGGCCGGCTCCGCCTGGAGCCCCAGAAGGATTGGGAGGTGAACGAACCCAACCGTCTCGCAAAGGTGCTCGCGGTCCTGGACCGCATTCGACGCGAGTTCAACCAAAACCAGACCGCTGGCAAGAGGGTCTCGCTCGCTGATCTGATCGTGCTTGCCGGATGTGCCGGCGTAGAGCAGGCGGCACATCGAACGGGCTGGGAAGTGACCGTGCCGTTCGCGCCGGGCCGCATGGACGCCTCGCAAGACAAGACCGATGTGGATTCCTTTGCCGCCCTCGAACCCTTGGCCGACGGGTTTCGCAATTATCAGAGTGGTCCCTGCCCCGTCGCGGCGGAGCACCTGCTCGTTGACAAGGCCCAGCTCCTTTCGCTCACCCCCCCGGAAATGACGGTCCTCGTGGGCGGCATGCGAATGTTAAACACGAACGTCGGCCACACCGGGCATGGGGTGTTGACCGATCACCCGGAAACGCTGACAAACGATTTCTTCGTGAACCTGCTCGACATGGCAACGGAGTGGAAGCCGGTCTCGAAGGATGCGGAGGTGTTCGAGGGTCGCGATCGAGCATCGGGCAAGCTCCGCTGGACCGGCACTCGCGTCGATCTGATTTTTGGTTCGGACGCTGAGCTCCGCGCCATCGCCGAGGTCTACGCCGCCGCCGACGGCCGCGGGAAGTTCGTCCACGACTTCGTGGCGGCTTGGGCCAAGGTCATGAACCTCGACCGCTTTGATCGGTGAGCCACGCCCTGCGGCTTCTCGCAGGCAATGGAGCCGGGAGCCATAAGGTCGGTAGACTGACGGTTTCCTTCGCCCCCAGGAGCCTCGCTTTACCGATGTCTGCCGCAGCCGCCGCGTCTCGCACTGAATCTGACAGCATGGGAGAGGTGCAGGTCTCCGCAGACCGCTACTGGGGAGCGCAGACCGAGCGGTCCCGCGACAACTTCAAGATTGGCGTCGATCGGTTTCGCTGGACCCGTCCTGTCATCCGCTCGCTCGGCATTCTCAAAAAGGCTGCGGCACTGGCCAACGGCGAGCTGGGCCAACTCCCGGCCAGCACGGTGCAGCTCATCGTGCGCGCCGCGGATGAGGTGATCGCCGGCACGCTCGACGACCACTTTCCGCTGGTCGTCTTCCAGACCGGCAGCGGCACGCAGTCAAACATGAACGCCAACGAGGTGATCTCGAATCGCGCCATCGAGATGGCCGGTGGCGTCATGGGCTCGAAGAAGCCCGTCCACCCCAACGACGACGTCAACCGCGGACAGTCGTCCAACGACACCTTCCCGACCGCCATGCACATTGCCGCGGTCGAGGTGATCCACGGTCGGCTTGTGCCGGCCGTACGGGGCCTCCGAGAAGTGTTTGCCATGCTCGAAGAGCAGTATGGCGATGTCGTGAAGATCGGCCGCACGCATCTCCAAGATGCGACGCCAATCACGCTCGGCCAGGAGATTTCGGCCTGGCGATCCCAGCTCGATGACCGCGTGGCCGGTATCACACGGGCACTCCCCGGGCTCTACGAACTGGCGATCGGCGGCACCGCTGTTGGCACGGGGCTCAATGCCCATCCGAAGTTTGGTGACACGGCCGCGGCCTGGATTACCAGGGAGACGGGCCACCCGTTTGTGTCAGCCCCGAATAAATTCGCGGCCCTTTCGGCACACGACGCTCTCGTGGAAGTGAGTGCGGCCGAGCGCGGGCTGGCGATGGCGCTGCTCAAGATCGCCAACGACATCCGCTGGCTCGCCAGCGGCCCGCGGTGTGGCATCGGCGAGATCTCGATTCCCGAGAATGAGCCAGGCAGCTCCATCATGCCGGGCAAGGTCAACCCGACGCAGTGCGAGGCGATGACGATGGTCTGCGCCCAGGTCTTTGGAAACGACGCAGCCGTCGCCTTTGCCGGCAGCCAGGGCAACTTTCAATTGAATGTCTACAAGCCGGTCATGCTCCACAACGTGCTCGAGAGCGCCGAGCTCATGGCCGACGCCTGCGACTCGATGCGGATTCACTGCGCGGAGGGCATCCGGCCGAATCTCGACCGGATCAAGCAGCACCTCGACGAGTCGCTCATGCTCGTGACCGCTCTCAACACGCATATCGGCTACGAGAAGTCTGCCAAGATCGCGAAGAAGGCGCACCTCGAAGGGACGAGCCTCAAGGCCGCCGCCGTGGCGCTGGCCTATGTCACACCCGAACAATACGACGCCTGGGTCGTGCCCGTTGAGATGACTCGCCCGTTGGCGACGTAACCGCGCGGCAGCAGAGGCGACGTCGTGCGTGGCGAGGCGTTGCCCGTGCCATGTCGCCGGACGTTCGCGACGGGCATCGTGCCCGTCGCTTCACTCGGAGAAAAATGAGCTTCGCCCTCCAGGCTGCGCTCATTTTTCTACGCCGGCTCCATGACACGCGCAACCCCTCGCGGGATGGCGGCGACATGGATGACGGCAGACTTCGCCAGACGTCCGTCCGGGCAGGAAGCCCGGCCGGCGGGCAAGGGCAACCTTGGCTTGCCCTTCGCCAGCCCAAGGCGGCGGGGGGCATGGATGCCCCCGCCGCCGTGAAACTATATCGCCGCGGCGGCGGTTTCGCCGGTGCGGATTCGCACGACCTCGGCGAGATTCGTCACGAAAATCTTGCCGTCGCCCACCTGGCCGGTGCGGGCCGTGGACATGATCTTGCTGATCACGTTCTGGGCCTCGTCGTCGCTCACCACGACTTCAATCTTCACCTTGGGGAGAAAGTCGACGGAGTACTCAGCGCCACGGTACGTCTCGGTGTGACCCTTCTGACGCCCGAAGCCACGAACCTCAGTCACCGTCATGCCCTTGACACCGAGCGAGTTGAGAGCGTCCTTGACCTCTTCAAGCTTGAAATGCCGGATGATCGCTTCAATTTTCTTCATTGCCCGAGTCTCCTTTGGTTTGGCCCCGACTTGATCTCGCCGATCGCAGTGACCGACGTTGTTTTCTGGAAGGATGAAGAGCATATCGCGTGCCAATTCATCGACGCGCGAAATCAGCCAGAAAAACGATATGGGCCTGTCGCGGCAGTCGCGCCACGATGACGCCCTTGCGCCGGTCCCGCCGGCCGTGGACGAAAACCTGCGGCAATTCAGGCATGCAGCGTGTCGCGCGGATGATGCGCCGTGTCACGCTCGGTCGCATCCGCGAGACCCTTAACTGTCCGTGGAAAAAGCCCTCCAGGGCCTTTTTCCACTCGGCCGCATCGTGCGGCGGCAGACTTTTTCCACAGTCTGTTACAGCCCGGCCGCTCCCGTGTTTTCCTTTTCGTATTGCTCGCGGCGGGCAGGAAACTCGACCACGATGATGCCACACTTCTCAGGGTCGAAGGCATACTCTTGGTAGTAGGGCAGCATCGGGAGTTGGATGCCGTCGGGCTGACCGGGGCGGATGATTTTGGCCATGAAGTCGGCATGCGTTGCAGGCCGTGAGTCATGTTGGGCGGCGTAGACCTGTACCGCCTGGTCGACAGGGAATGTTGCGATCTGCGCGGCGGATGAACGGTAGGCTCCCGTAACGGCGTCGAGGCCCTCTCGCGTGGCCTGGGGGTCGATGACCACGCCACCATCCGCGATCGCGGCCGCGAGCTCGAGGACGTTTTGTGTCGTCTTGCCAAGGGTCTTCCGCGTTTCAATCTTGGGCTTTGCCGGCGGCGGTGCTTCGGGCTCCTCGCATCCGGCGACTCCCGCAAGCCAGGCGACACCGCAGCAAACGAGGCAAAGGCGGGCAGGTGGGCGTGTCATGGTAGGGATCCTTGAAGGAGCCCTCAGTGTAGCGAAGTCTGGCCTGCCGCCGTGGTATTCTCTCGGGCGTTCTCACGGACTATGGAGCCATCTATGGCCACTACGACACCGCTCAGCCGAGCATCGGAGGCACCCATGCAGCGAAACACGATCCTCTCGCTCGTCGCGTATTGCATTGTGACGATTGCGTGTGGACAAGCCTTCGTTGCCCTGGCCGGCGAACCGGAGTTTCGGCCGGCGCAAGACCAGTTACCCGTGAAGCCGCCCGCGGGCGCGATTGTGCTCTTTGGAGATGGCTCCGAGGGACCGCCCAAGTTCACTGCGATGTCGGGCGGACCCATCGACTGGACAGTCAAAGACGGGGCCCTGTACATGGAGAAGTCCAAGGGGCACACCAACCACATTCTTTCCACCGAGATTTTTCGCGACGCCGACATCCACGCGGAATTCATGGTCGACAAGAAGGCCCAGGGCAACAGTGGCCTCTACATCCATGGGCTCTACGAAATGCAGATTTTTGACTCCTTCGGTGTAGACCCGCCCACGGAGCAGGACGAGGGGGGCCTCTACCGATTTGCCAAGCCGCTGGTCAACGCTGCACGGCCAGTGGGCGAGTGGCAGGTCTATGACATCAGGTACACGGCCCCGCGTCGGGGCGACGATGGCAAGGTGACCACGCCCGGGCGGATCACAGCCTGGCTGAATGGCAAGCTCGTGCAGGATGCGTTGGAGTTCACCGAACCTCGGTCGCCCTTTGTCCCGTACCGGCACGGCGTCACCGACCACCTTCGAGCGATCAAGAAGAAAATCGATGCAACCGGCGAAGGCCCGCTGTTTCTCCAAGACCACGGCAGCCCCACGAAGTTCCGCAACATCTGGATCGTGCCACGGTAGCGAGCAGAGCGACCACGTCGTGCGGTCCGCAGCCCACTATGCCATCGCTGCGGCGAGGATCGCGGCGAGCGTGTCGTCGGAGAGGGTGACAGGGTTGCCCCGCATGCTGGACGCAGCTTTTGATTTCGCGACGAGCTCAGGAATGTCGGCCGTCGTGACGCCACAGGACGCCAGAGATGAGATCGCAAGGTCGGCCACCAGCGACCGCACCCATCTGGCCCCATCGTCGGGGCAGGCCGCCGGATCGTTCGTCAGGATGCGGGCGACTTCGGCATAGCGAGTCAGGAGATCGTCGTCGCCGCCACAACGTGCGGCCACGATATTGGCCTCCATCACACCAGGCAGCAGCACGGCGCACACCGCCCCATGCGGCGCCGGAAACATCCCACCGATGGGGCCGGCACAGCCATGGACCGCGCCGAGCCCCGCATTGGCGAGCGCCATCCCACCACACAGGCTTGCAAAGCTCATCGCCTCGCGGGCGGTGAGATCGCCTGGCTCGTCGCAGGCTCGCCGGAGGGCGTGACGGATGCAAGCCAGTCCCTCGCGACACACGCCGTCGGTCAGCGGCTGCCGCTTCGCTGACACAAACGGCTCGATGAGCTGCGAGAGGGCGTCGAGGCCTGTCGCGGCAGTGATGGCCCGCGGCAGTGAAATCGTCAGCTCGGGATCGATGACGGCCACCCGAGGCAGCATCGACGGGCTCCGCAGGCTCACCTTGACCCGGTGCTCATCACTGCCAAGCACAGCATTCTTCGTGACCTCGCTGCCGGTTCCCGCGGTTGTCGGCACGGCCACGCAGGGCAGCGGTGAGGCCTCGAGCCGCTTTCCGCGGCCGACCACTTCCAGGTAGTCGAGGACATCGCCCTTCTGAGGTGCCAACGCGGCGATCGCTTTGGCGGCGTCGAGGGCACTGCCACCACCGAGGCCGAGTACGACCTCGCAGGCAGCCTCACGCGCGACTGTCGCACCGGCCCGCGCGATGTCGATCGTGGGCTCACCGCTGACAGCGAAACCGACCCGGGTCATCTTCGCATCGGCCAGCAGCGGCTCGAGCCAGGCGTCATGTCGACGGCTCGAACCTCCCACCACGAGCACTCGCTGACCAAGCCCAGCGAGGATCGTACCCAGGCCCCGTCGCACGCCCATGCCGAAAATGATGCGGCTGGCCGTGGCAAACTCGAATCTCGGAAGCATCACCAGCCCGCGCTGTCGGGGTGGATATTCACGTACTTCACGCTCGACCGCGGCTCGGCCAGCATGTCGGCCACGGTGTCTCGCCACGTGGCGTAGTGCGCGGTCTCCTTGTGGGCCGCCGCCGCGTCGAGCGAACGGTAGACCTCCACGAGGACAAACCGCGTCGCGTCATCCTGCTGGCGGACAACATCAAACCTCGCCACGCCGGGCTCGGTGAGGCTCGCGCGGGCGTTGGCCAGGGTGGCCGCCTCGAAGGCTGCCTCGCAACCCGGCTTCACGTGAACGAAGACATGGACGATGTGCACGGGTACTCCCTCGCGATCGCTCGTTATTTGGTGGACGGCTTCGTGAGGGCTACCCCGAGCCCCTCGAGCATCCGGTCCGCCACAAACCGATCGCCATCGGGATTCAGATGGACGCCGTCAGACGTGAGCGTGCCCTTCTCTTTGCCGTCGGGGTTGGCCTTGGCGAGGTGATCGACAAACGCCTTCCGCAGATCGACGAGGCCGGTCTTCATGTCGGCGGCAACCTTCCGAGTGATACCTGAGTATTCGTCGAGCATGGAGTCGAGTGGATTCTCGCCAACGGCCTTCTCACCGATCACGCTCAAGGTGCAGAGGATCACCCGGCTTCCCGCAGCCCTGATCCGCTCGACGAGGCTTCGCAGTCCCTTTTCGAACACATCCTTTGATGTGCCCTGGCCCCGCTTGGAGTGCCAGACATCGTTGATGCCGATATAGATCACGACGGTCGTGGGCTTCTTCTCGATCACATCACGATCCAAACGAGCCTCCAGGTTCGGCACCTTGTGGCCACTGATGCCGGCCCCCAGAACCTCAACCCCGGCGTCGGGCAGCGCCTCGGCAATCGCCTCCCGCACGAGCACCACATAGCCACGCTTCTTGTCACCAGCCTGCGTGATCGAGTCGCCGAGGAACACAATCCGCTCCCCCTTAGCCGGTGGCTGGATCGCCGCGTCGTCTGCGGAGAGGATCGAACTGGTCAGGCTGGTCAGGCTGGTGATGGTGACCATGGCGATGAGGGCTGCGCGACGCGGCAGCGTGAACCGAAGGAAAAGCTTGTGCACAGAAAGATTCCAGAGGGATTGGAAGAGTGTCATGTGGCGGTCGGGACCGCCTCGATGAACTGTGATGAGGCCCCAGTATATGGACTCGCTGGAGGTACCGCATCACACGCCGCGGAACGTCGGACGGCCTGAAAAAGGCTCGGGGAAACCTGCGAACCGACGTTCCCTCCCGTGGTCCGTCAACGAGCCGGCCTGAGCGAAGGGGGGTAGCTGAAAACCGGCGGCTCTGCGGCACGGGGCTACCCTCGCGGATCAATCCTCTGTCGGATTCTGGAGGCTGATTCCTCCGGAACCCTCGATTATGATGACGTGCTTCGCGTCGCCGCGGTGGGCGATCGATCACCATGCGAATCCTGTGAGGAGTCATCAAGCGATGTCGTGTCCGAGAGCTAGTGCGCTGAAGGTGTCGCTCCTCAGCGTGGTGATCTGTGTGATGGCGGTGGCTGCCTCCGGGCATGCGACGCGGGCAGCCGAGCCATTTGCGTTCCAGGCCAATGACGTAGTCGCCATCTTCGGCAACGGGCTGGCCGATCGGATGCAGCACACCCCGTGGGTCGAGACGGTCCTTCAGAGTCATCTGAAGGGTTTGAATGTTCGCTTTCGCGACATGAGCTTCTCCGGCGACACGGTGAATGCCCGCCCCCGAAGCAAGGGCTTCACTCCCGACGAGGAGTATCTGCAGCACGTCGCGCCCAGCGTGATCTTCATCATGTATGGCTACAACGAGTCGTTCGCCGGCCCCGAGGGTGCCAATGCCTATGAAAAGGAGCTGGTTGCCTTGGTCGAGCGCTACCGTGCCCTCCGCAAGCAGGCCGGTGTCGATGCCCGCTTCGTGCTGTTTAGCCCGATTGCCTACGAGACGACGGGCAATCCCGCCCTCCCCGACGGAACGAAGCTCAATGCCAACCTGGCCGCCATCACGCAGGCCACGCGGCGGGCTGCCGAAGCCGTCGGCGCGACGTTCGTCGATCTCTACTCGCCGACGGCCCAACTCTTTGCGGGCCGATCGGAGCGATTCACGGTCAACGGGATTCACCTGAACGCCGACGGGTATCGCGAGCTGGCGACGGTCATCTCAAAGGCTCTTCTCGGCAAGCCCGCCCCATCGCCCGAGAGCCTGACGGCGATCTACACAGCGATCAAAGACAAAAACTGGCACTGGCACAACCGCTTCCGCGCGACCGATGGCAATGACGTGTGGGGCTCGCGATCCGGCCTGACCTTTGTCGACGGCCAGAGCAACGCCGACGTGCTGAAGCACGAGCTCGTCATGCTCGACACCATGACGGCCAACCGCGACGAAGTGATCTGGGCCGCCGCCGCCGGCCGGACCATCAAGGCAGACGACAGCAACGTGCCGCCGGCCATCCCGGTGATCTCCAATGTAGGAGGCGGGAGCAAGAGCTCGAGCAAAGAGAAGGAAGGGGCCGTCGAGTACCTGAGCCCGAAGGAGAGCGCCGCCAAGATCACAGTCCCCGAGGGTTTTGAGATCAATGTGTTTGCGTCCGAGGAATTGTTTCCCGGCATGGCCAATCCCGTGCAGATGCAGGTCGACAGCAAGGGGCGGCTCTGGGCCGCGTGCTGGAACACCTACCCCAAATGGGAACCCCTCAAGGAGATGAACGACGGGCTCTGGATCTTCGAGGATACGAACCGCGACGGAGTGGCCGACACCCGCAAGCTCTTCGCGCATGTCCACAATCCGTTGGGATTCGAGTTCTGGGGGGGTGGCGTGATCGTGACCTCCGGCCCCGATCTCCTCTTCCTCAAAGACACCGACGGCGACGACAAGGCCGATGAAACGGTCATTCTCCTCCAGGGCCTGGGCACCGAAGACACCCACCACGCTGCCAACAATCTCATCTACGGCCCCGACGGCGGTATCTATTGGCAAAGCGGCATCTTTCTTGTGAACAACCACGAGACGCCCTGGAAGCCGAATCTCAACATCGGCGCCTCGGGGATGTATCGCTTCGATCCGCGGACGTTCATCATCACGCCGCATGCCGGCAATTCGCCAAACCCGCACGGCACGAGCTTTGATTATTGGGGGTATTGCTATGCCAACGATGGAACAGGCGGCCGCTCGTTCCAGGTGCGTCCGGAGGGTAAAGGTTTCAAGATGCATGAGCTCCTGACCAAGGAGTTTCGTCCCGTGGCCGCAGACGAAGTTCTCTCGTCGGACCACTTTCCGGAAGACATGCAGCAAGACTTTTTGATTTGCAACACGATCGGGTTCTTGGGCGTCAAGCAATACGACCTCGATCGCGACGGCAATGAAGACGAAGTGACAGTCGAGGCGGAAGACAAACAAGAGGAAAAAAAAGAGGACAAAGACGAGGGCAAGCCCAAGGGAAAGGGCAAGGGCAAAGCAAAGAATGAGACGCCTGCGAAGCGTCAGTTCGGCGAGGTCTGGGGGACGCCCGTCAAGCCGCTCCTGGACAGCACCGACCGGAACTTCCGCCCGACCGATGCCGTGGTAGGCGAGGATGGCGCGCTGTATGTCTCAGACTGGCAGAACGTCATCATCGGCCACATGCAGCACAACATTCGCGACCCCAATCGCGACCACACGCACGGCCGCATTGTCCGGCTGACGGTCAAAGATCGTCCGCTGCAGAAGCCGGTAAAAATCTACGGCCAATCGATCGAGGCGCTGCTCGAAAACCTGAAGCATCCGGTCAATGGTGTCCGTCATCGGACGCGGGTGGAGTTGAGCGCCCGTGATTCCAAGGAAGTGATCGCCGCCACGCAGAAGTGGATGGCCAACTTCAATGCCAACGACGAACAGGAGGCCCATCACCTCCTCGAGGCGCTCTGGCTTCATCAGCAGCACAACGTCAAGAACGAACCACTGCTTGCTAAGCTTCTGAATTCGTCGGTCAAGCATGCCGCGGTCGCGGCCAAGACGGTCCACCATTTCTGGAACAACGTCGATGCCACCGGCTCGAGTGGCTTCGCGGCCCCCGCGCCGGAGGAGTTCGTGAAATTCGATCCGCCAAAGCACCTCAGCCCCGCTGACCAAAAGCAGTACGCGCTCGGGGCCGCGGTGTATCAGCGGGAAGCCCATTGCGGCACGTGCCACCTGGCGAACGGCAAGGGCAACGGAACCGTCTACCCGTCGCTGGTGGGCAGTGCGTGGGTGACGGGCAGCGAGGAGCGGCTGGTCAAGATGGCCCTGCATGGCTTGTGGGGCAAGCTCACCGTGCATGGCAAGACCTACGATCCAGCGCTGGGTGTGCCTCCGATGACGGCGTTCAAGAACCTGCTCAACGACGAAGAGGCGGCGGCGGTCCTGACATTCGTTCGGAATACCTGGGGCAACAATGCGTCGGTGATTGCGCCGGATACCGTGAAGCGGGTGCGGGCAGCTACCACCGAGCGCACCACGTTTTGGAGCCCGGATGAACTGCTGGCCGAGCATCCGCTCGAGGCGGAGCTTGTGCTGAAAGACATCGGCATCGACCCGGATGGGTTTTCCAACGAGGAGCTCGAGAAAGAGCTCCTCGCCACCGACTCCGCGGAGCTTGCCCGGATCGCGATTGCCAGCGGCAATACCGAACGCGGCAAGACGCTTTTTGATAAGTCGGCTGCTGCCTGCTTTGCCTGCCATAGTCCGCCATCCGGCACGGCCCGCCTCGGCCCCGACCTCGCCACCATGCAAGCGGTGCTATCGCCTGACGAGCTCGTTGACTCGATCCTTCGGCCCTCGAAGCGGATCGACCGTGAATTCGCCCAGGTCACCGTCATGACGCACGATGGGAAGATTCACACGGGCATCCGGGTGTCGGAATCGGACGACGGCATCGTGCTGCGGAACCTTGCCCAACCGGAACCGCTGACGATTCCCAAGGCCGACATTGATGAAGTGATCGAGTCGCGTACGTCCATCATGCCGGCCGGGCTGGCGAAGCAACTGAAGAGTCGCGAGGAGTTCAACGACCTCATGAAGTACATCCTCGAGCTCCGAAAGCGGTAAGCCTTGGGGGGGATGGCCCCGCCCGGATCATCCGGACGTTGTCAGCGGAAATCGCTCGCTGGTCGGGGTTTCACGCCGAGTTTGTCGTAATCGAAGCCATCGGCCATTGGCTCGAACTTGCCCACGATATCGACGTTCATGTCTGGCTTGATCTGGTCCTCCATGCCCAGGCCCCAGAAGAGGCCGTTGATGACGACGCGGCGCACGCCCGCATTGGCAAAGTCCTCGGCCGAGCCCATCGTGAAATGGAGGATGCGGGACTCGCGGCCCTGGTTCCCAACCCACGATTTTGTCCAGGCGATCGGCAGCGGCTGCTTCTCCGTATTCGCAGGGGCGCCGGGATCGAGGCTCTTCATTGGCTGCCCGAGTAGCAGCGAAGTGCAGTCCACGGGCACGGTGTCTGCCTTGTGGCAGCGATAGGTGTCGGTCGTTCCCCAGACATCATGCACACCGATGAGCACGGGGTGTTTTCTATTCTCCTCGACGATGACGCCGCTGGTGGCTTCGTGTTTCCATCCGCCGTGATGGTTTCTGAAGGCGCCGCCCAGCATCTCTTCGAGCGTGACCCGCACGCCGTTTTTCAGGTACGGCTTGCAGCCATTCAGCCCGTGGTTGGCCGTACGAAGAGCGACGATAGGCTTGCCCGAATCGAAGTAGTCGTAGAGGTGCTGGGCGTCCTCGTCCGTGAGCTTGAGGAATCGCGACATCCAGACGAGCCCGTCGGCTTGGTCGAGGTACTCGAGCCCCGGCACGCGATTGAAGAGTTCAGCTTGCTTGATCGGCGAATCGCCGGTGACATCGACTAGTCCCTGCTCATTGACCAAGAACAGCACCGTGCAGCTAAAGCCGTAACGCTCCGAGAGAATGCGGGCGAGCATCGGCAGTGCCTGCTCCGACCTGTATTCCTGCTCCGCCGCGATGAGCACGATGTGCCGGCCCGCGCCGGGGCCAGCGCCCCCGTCGTACGTCAGCCAGAGGTCACTCGCGGGCAAGGGGTTCTTGCTGCGGCCGTCCGCCATGGCGTCGCTGCGCCAGAGCATCATCGCCGCCAGGAGAAAGATGCCAATCAGAGGGTTTCGCATAAAAACCTACGGTGAGGACGGAACACGGCACGGCCACGACCTGTCCCCAAAAGCTATTGATGTTTGAACGGTTCACTCATGGCATCCCTTCGCTCCGCTCCGGGTTTTTTTCGGCCTTCAGCCTTGAATGAAGTATTCGAACGTCAATAAAGAATAGAAGTGAACGGAACTTCCGCAACTGGTGGATGCCAGATGTCCATCACCGCAGCTTCGCTCTCCACCCAAGTCACCCGACGGCGTCCTGAATGGCCCCCACATAAAAAGAGAAAATGCGGAAGATGACGAGGACGATCAGCGCCGCAACCATTGCCCACACCAAGAACCCTGCCCCGCGGGCTGATGCTTCGAAGAGGTGACGGGCCTCGTCTTCGTATTGGCCCGCGAGGCGGTCGAGGACTTCGGCGGTATTGCCGGTCAATTCCCCTGTCATCACCCCCTCGACGAGCGTCCGCGGAAATCCACCCGACTCCCGCAGCGTATCGGCGAGGGTCGCCCCTTCCCGCAGGCGTCGTTCCACCTTCTCGGCATCGAGCGGGATGCCAGGGGCCACCGCCGCACCCAGGCGCACGAGACTCCCCGCGTCGAGGCCTGCTCCGCTGGCCAGGCTCGCCGCCCGACACCACGCGGCCGCCTCCGCTGCTCGCGCCGCCGTACCGATGAGCGGCACCCGAGCCAGCCACCGACGGACGACACCATTACGCCGCCAACTCGCCACCGCCATGCGGATGGCGAACCATCCAGCGATGCCAACGACTGCGACACACGAGAGATACACAGCCAGCCCCCTGGCACCGACGAGGCCGAAACCGAGGATATCGATCGGTTCGCTCCGCTCGTTGCGGATGATTCCTGCCACCCAGATAAGAAAGCCGACGACGAGCAGGGCGATGACCAACTGGAAGGCCGGCCAGACCAGCCCCTTGAGCAGTTCGCGGCGCGTCCGCACCGCGTGGTCGAGCATGCCGGAAAGTTCGCGAAGCGTTTCGGCCTCGTGACCGGTGCGGTCGCCGACCGCCACCATCCCGCGGATCATCGGTGGAAAGGTTTCGCCCGCGAGCGCCATCGACGCCGACAGGCCTTCTCCCTCGTTGAGGGATCGTTCAACTATCTCCATCGCGCCGCGCCAGCGGCGGGGGACCCGCGCGACCTCCCCCTTCCAAGCCTTTTGAACACTGATCCCCGCGGAGAGCAACAGCGCCATCCGATGAAGGACTTCAGCCAGCAGTTTGATCGGCATCTGGGAGGTGAACGCCACAGTTCGTCGTGCCCTTCAATGCCCGCCGGCAAGATCCTCACACGGACCGTGAGGCGTCTGGTCGGGGTCGATTTTTCCGCGGGCGGCCCGCCTCATCGGCCGGCTCCTTGAGGCGGCCGACATCGCGAAGGGCCTTGCGGAGCAGGAACTCAATCTGGCCGTTGACGCTGCGGAGCTCGTCGTCGGCCCAACGCTTGAGCGCCTCATGCACCCGCGGATCGAGTCGTACGAGCAACGAGGTTCGCGACACGCCAAGTGACTCCTCATCCGATGCGTTGGTGCTGTGGCGACATCAGTGATACATCGTGCCCGTATTGATGACCGGCTGCGTGTGCCTGTCTCCGCAGAGCACGACGAGGAGATTTGACACCATGGCCGCGCGGCGCTCGTCGTCAAGCTCGACGATGTGATCCTTCGCGAGATGGTCGAGCGCCATTTGCACCATGCCGACCGCACCATCGACGATCGTCCGACGAGCAGCCACCACGGCCTGCGCTTGCTGCCGCTGGAGCATCGCCGCCGCGATCTCCGCCGAGTAGGCAAGGTGACTGATTCGGGCGTCGATGACTTCGACACCAGCTTTGTCGAGCCTCTCCTGCAAGTCTTTCGTGAGCTGTTCGCACACCTGGATGGTGTTGCCACGGAGAGAGACTTCGTGATCCTCGCTGTCGTAGGGGTACCGCAGCGCGAGGCTGCGAAGTGCGGCCTCGCTCTGGACGGCAACGAAATGCTCGTAGTCGTCCACTTCAAAGAGCGCTTCGGCCGTGTTCACCACCCGCCACACCACGACCGCCGAGATGTCGACCGGGTTGCCGTCGCGATCATTCACCTTCGAAGGCCGGCCGGCCGAGTGAGCTTTGTGGGTCAGAATCTTACCCGCGGCATCCTTGACCTCGGGCGTCGTGATCGAGCCAGTTTCGAAGTTCCGAATACGAAGGGAAATTCGCTTCTTTGAATAGAAGGGATTCACCCAAAAGAATCCGGACTCGATGATTGACCCTTGGTACTCGCCGAAGAGCAGCAGGGCTCGGGCATCGTTGGGCTGAACCGCCTGAAAACCGAACGGCAGGAGGATGAGCGTGACGAGGCAGCCGCACGCGAGAAACACCATCACCAGCGACTCGGCTGCCGCTCCGCCGACGAAGAGCCCCGGGACAAGCCCGAGCAATACCAGGCATACCACCAGCATCGACCAGCCGGGCATCGGCCGCAGCTTTCTCTCAGCGATCATGATGTGCTCCGCGAGATGGACGAGATCCACGAGAATATATCGAAATGATATCATCATGATGCCACGTGTCAAGGGCGTCGCATGGGTGGTCTCACGGAAGCGGCTCGGTTGGAGCGACCGTGAGCGAGGTGACGGGATCGTTCGCAGCGGTAGAATCGCGTTCCATTCGCCGCCGGCCCGCAGCCATCCCGATCACGAGTACCGCACCCATGAAAACCGCGTCCCTCGCTCTCGCCACGGTCGGAGCGATTCTGCTCAGCATTGGTGCTCCCGCCGAAGCGGGACGCCCTGGGAAGCTCGCGGCGATTCCCGACTTCACCAAGGGCGACACCGTTCCCAAAGACTTTACGCACGACTGGAATCTCGGCCCCACGGGGCTTCGCGGCTGGATGTATAGCGACCGGCTCGTGACCTCCGACGCGCGGCAGATTCTCGTGACGTCCGTGGCCAAGGGCTCGCCGGCCGATGGCGTTCTCGCGGTGGGCGACGTGATCCTCGGCGTCAGTGGCAAGCCTTTTACAGTCGATCCCCGAACCGAGTTCGGAAAGGCCATCACGGCTGCCGAGACCGAAGCGGCCGCCGGGAAGCTCGTGCTGACGCGCTGGCGCGGCGGCAAAGAGGAAGAGGTCACTGTCAAGCTGCCCGTACTCGGCAGCTATTCGTCCACGGCGCCCTACGACTGCCCGAAGTCCCGCCGCATTCTCGAGGCAGGCGCCAAGGCTCTCGCCGGGCGGATGGCCTCGGCGGACGAGACCGCGAGGCAGCACCCCATCCCCCGATCACTCAATGCGCTGGCCCTTCTGGCAAGTGGCAACCCGGAGTATCTGCCGCTGGTGAAGCGCGAGGCGGAGTGGGCCGCTGCTCTTGCTCCAGACGGCTATAAGACATGGTCCTACGGCTACGTCATGATTTTTCTGGCGGAGTACGCCAAGGCTACGGGCGACACGAGCGTCTTGCCGGGGCTGCGTCGGATTGCCCTTGAGGCGACGCATGGGCAAAGCGCAGTGGGCTCATGGGGCCACACCTTTGCGCGGCCCGACGGTCGGCTCAAGGGTTACGGCATGATGAATTCCCCAGGCGTGCCGCTGACGATTGGCATGGTGCTCGCCCGTGACGCTGGCGTGAAAGATCCCGAGGTTGCAGAGGCCATCGATAAGAGCGTGCGGCTCTTGCGGTTCTATGTCGGCAAGGGTGCCGTGCCGTACGGCGATCATGCGCCCTGGACGGAGACGCACGAAGACAACGGCAAGTGCGGCATGGCTGCGATCCTCTTCGAGCAGCTCGGGGACCGTGCTGCCGCAGAGTATTTCACCCGTGCGGCCGTCGCGTCGCACGGGGCCGAACGCGACTGCGGCCACACAGGCAACTTCTTCAACATCCTGTGGTCGCTTCCAGCGGTTGCACTCGGTGGCCCGCGGGCGACAGGCGGGTGGATGCACGAGTTTGGTGGCTGGTACGACGACCTCGCGAGGCGACACGACGACACATTCGCGCACCAAGGACCACCGGAACCGCGCGGCGACAGCTACGGCAACTGGGACGCCACGGGTGCCTATCTGCTCGCCTACGCCGTACCGCTTCGGAAGACTGCCCTGACAGGACGAAAGCCTTCGATCGTACCAGCCATGTCGTCGGCCGAAGTCGCCAGCCTCATCGATGATGGCCGTGGGTGGACGAACAAGCATCGCAACGACTTCTACGACAGCCTCGACGACAAGGAGTTGCTCCGGCGGCTCAGCTCATGGTCAACGCCGGTGCGGATGCGGGCCGCGGAGGCGCTGGCGCGACGAAAAGCGAACGTGGTGCCCGAACTCATCGCGCTTGTCAACTCAAAAGACATCGACGCCCGCGTGGGTGCGTGCGAGGCGCTCGCAGCGCTGCGTTCGGCATCCGCGCCCGCCGTGCCCGCCCTCCGCGACGCGCTCCGTGATCCCGACCTCTGGCTTCGGGTGAAGGCCGCCGAAGCCCTGGCCGTGATGGGCAAGCCCGCCCTGCCGGCCCTTCCGGACCTGCTCGAGCGGATCGGAAAGGGCCCGACCAAGGAAGACCCGCGGGGCATGGAGCAACGGTTCCTCAGTTTTGCCGTCTTCAACACGATGCTGCGCGGCAACCCGTCGCTTGAAGGAGTCGATCGCACGCAGCTCGTGACTGCCGTTGAGCGAGGCCTTCGCAACGAAGACGGCAATGCCCGCAGCGCGGTCAGCAAGGTCTACGGACAACTGCCGTTTGACGAGATGAAACCGCTTCTCCCGGTCGTCCTCGACGCGATCAGGAAGCCGGCGCCAAGTGGTGAGATGTTTGCCGATGGCGTGCGACTCGACGGTCTCCGGCTCCTTGCGTCACACCACGTAGAAGAAGGCATGGCGGAATGTGCCGCCTATCTGCAATCGCAAAACCCCTGGGCGAGTCAGAATCGCACGCCCGAGATTCTGACGATCCTCGAAGGCTACGGGGCCAACGCCCAGGCCGTTCTGCCGCAGCTCCGAGAGGCGCTCGCAGATTTTGCGGACGGCGAGCCCGACTTCCCGAAGCACTTGAGCGTTCAGAAAGCGGACGCGGTGCGGGCGACCATCGCGAAGATCGAGGCATCGAAGGATCGTCCGCCGCTCAGGCAGATCAAGTAGCCTCTCACCGCGCCGCCACACGTTCACGTCATGTCATGATTCCCTCGCTGCGATCGCACGAAACGCTCTCTGAGGCTGATCTCGCGTGGCTGTGGGATCTCGCCGTCCATGATCCGCTCACGAATCTTTTGAATCGTCGATTCATGGAGGACGAGCTCCCGCGACAGCTTGCGACCGCCGCGGGCGATGCCCAGCCACTCGCCGTGGCCATGCTCGACCTCGATCGGTTCCGTGACGCCAACGAACGCGGTGGCCACCCGGCTGGCGACATGGTGCTCAAGACGTTCGGTGTTCTGCTCGAAGGTTTTCTGAGACCCGGCGATGTCGCATGCCGCTACGGTGGCGACAAGTTTGTGCTCATCCTCCCGAACGCGACCGCTCACGAGGCCGCGACGCGGCTCGACGCCCTCCGGTGTGCCGCCTCGCAGACCGTGATTCACCATGAAGGTCGCCCACTCATGCCGATCACAGTGTCGATTGGTGTGGCGGCGTTTCCAGACCACGGCACCGATGCTTCAACGATCCTCGCAGCCGCCGACGCGACGCTCTACGAGGCCAAGCGATCCGGCCGCGACCGCATCAGCATCGCGTGAGGAGGGCTGACAGTCCTGTCTTTTCGCCGCGCACCTGCTTGCGGTACGCGCTCGGGCCCATCGCGGCCTCGAACCGCCGCTGGAAGGTTCGCGGCGACGTTGTCTTGGCATTGTTGCCGTTCTGGACCCGATCAGCGTCCAGCGGTACAGTGCTAAGAGAGTGGTTCGTCAAAGGAGCATCGCAACCATGCAACACGCCATTGAGGCCATCTACGAAAATGGATCGTTTCGCCCCGTTCATGGCGAACTTCCCGCCATCACCGAAGGGCAGCGGGTGCGAATCACTGTTGAAGACGATGGCGAGCCCGAGGCCCTGCGGCTGGCAACTTCGGTGTACAACGGGCTTGCCGACTCCGACATCGACGAGATCGAGCAGATCGCCATGTCTCGCGGCCACTTCTTCCGTAGCAGAAACGCAGGCTGATGGAACCAGCGACGCTCCTGGACACAGACATTCTCTCCTCGCTGATGCGGAGGAGTCCTATCGTGCTGGATCGCGCACGCAGGTATTTGGTAGCCCATTCGCAGCTGACGATCTCACTGGTGACCCGCTTCGAGATCCTGCGCGGTCTCAAGGCCAAGCGGGCCACAACACAACTTGCTGCCTTTGATGCGTTCTGTCAAAGCAATAGGGTGCTGCCGATCACCGACACCGTCATTGTCCGCGCGGCGGAAATCTACTCAGACCTCCACGGTCGGGGTTTGTTGATTCCAGACGCAGACATTCTGATCGCCGCAACGGCGATCGAGAATGCCCTGGTTCTGGCGACCAATAACCGGGCTGACTTCGGCCGTATCGGTGGACTCCGAATAGAGAACTGGCTCGCCCCTGAGTAAGGCCTGTTCGGTGCCTGTGCCGCGTTTTCACGCTGCCATGCGCGGCGTAAAACCCTCGTGCTTCTCGACGAAGGCCTGCGCGTGGCGGTCATTCCCGCGGTCGCTCGCCGCGCACCTGCTTGTGGTACGCGATCGGGCTCATGCCGACTTCGCGGTGGATGACATGGTTCATCACTTCGGTAGACGAGAAGCCTGCATCTCTCGCGATCTGTTCCACGGAGAGATCGTCCTCGACAGCGAAGAAGTCGGTCGATTCCCTTGGAATCACACCCTTGCGGCGGAACGTGGAGGGTAGTGAGGCAATTGCCTTGCCATTCCAGAGCCTGGTACGATGAAGCTCGTTGGAGCGGGTGCAGCCCTCGTTCAGTCTTCACCTGTTTTGTCACCGGGCATACGATTCCTCAGGTGGCCGGAGGCCGAGCTTGTGGAGAGCATGTTTTCGGTTCGATTGCCGAGGCCGCCCAAGCAAGATCACGATGTGCTTGGCTATCGCAGAGCCTTCACCCTCGTCGAGCTCCTGGTGGTGATCGCGATCATCGCCCTCTTGATGGCTCTCCTGATGCCGGCCGTCGGGAGTGCTCGTGAATCCGCACGCCGCATCCAGTGCAGCAACAACATCAAGCAGATCGGCCTGGGGCTGCAGAGATTTTCAAAACAGCATGGGGCGTCTGCCAATGTGCAACCCCCACGGCCCCTACGGTTCAGAGCAGCAATGGAACTGGATTGCTCGGATGCTTCCATTCGTGGAGCAACAAACCCTTTTTGATCGGCTCGACTGGACTGTCGGTGCGCTCCACGCCAACAACAGCGCGTTTGTCCGGCAGGTGCATCCCCAGTTCATCTGCCCGTCAAACCCACTTGGTCGACAGCTCACAACTCAAGAGTACGTGACAGGGGCCAACAAGATCTCCAACGTCGATTATGCGGGCGTGATCGGCGACTACATGAACTCGACGGGGGTCGGAATGATTCCCAACTACGGGAATCTCTACTCGTATTCGAGCCCCGGGTTAGTGCGGGGAATGATCGGCCGCTGGGGCTGGAGCGCCTCGCCCGCCGATGTTCCCGACGGGTTGTCGAATACGTTTTGTGTGGGCGAGTGTGTCGGCGCCATGTGCATCACACAGAACTGGGGTAGTCAGTCCTTTGGAACCACCGCCCAGCCGATCAACTTCATGAATCAATCGTTGCAGAACAACCTACCGGTCCAACCTTCGAATGCACGCTGGGACGAGTCGATCGGGTTTCGCAGTTTCCATCCGAGCGGGGCAGTCTTTTTGCTGGGAGATGGTTCGGTCACGTTTGTCGACGAATCGATCGACGGAGTGACCTATCGCGCACTCGCCTCTCGGAAGGGGGGCGAGACGACCGCCACGCTCCCATAGCTGTCGGTGGAAAAAGCCATCGGTGGCCGGTCTGCATCATGTTCTTGGTCAGGAAACATCGGCCCCTATGAATCGCTTCTGCTCGCTCTTGGTCGGTGTGGCCGTGCTGTTGGGAACGGCGCCGGGTTGCGGTTCGGGGCGGCCGAAACTTGGAACGGTCACGGGCATGGTGCGCTTTGCGGAGAAACCCATCGCGGTCGGTACGATCATCGTCGAGGTTCCGGGAAAACGCCCGTCATCGGGAAAGATCCTCGATGGCGTCATCCGTGACGTGACGACCTACGACATCGGCGATGGTGTTCCCGTGGGCGTGGCCCGCGTGGCCGTCCATGCGTATTCCCCCTCTCCCGACAAGAAGGCAGAGACGATCGAAACGGATGCCACTGGCCAAGTCGGAAAGCCAGACAAGAGCGGGTATATGGGCGTTACCGAGTCCCTGATTCCTCTTCGCTACAACCATCCGGAATCGAGCGGGCTCACGGTCCGGATCGAGCCGGGCGAGAATACGATCGCCCTCGACTTGCAGCCCTGAATCGTCAGGCCGGAGATCACAGCCCACGAGGGCGTTTTCAGGCGATTTCGAGGGTTCTCGCCACGAGCCCATCGCATCGCACGACAGGTTCGCGTCGGCGCGGCGTCGATGTATTTTCTACCGCGACGAAGTTATCCAGCGGCAGGGTCCTCGCCGGGCGGGTGCGGCAGGTTCTCCAGGTCGAGCATGTCCTTGGGGCGACCAGATGCCTGCTTCATCTTTCGAAGCCATGACAGCGACACGAATCGAACGCCGTCGAGTTCGACGGCCGAACTCCACACCGCGGTCCCCGGAGTGCCCGGCAAGCCCGGCACGTAATCAAACAGATCAAGAAATCCCGCGTTTGTGCAGAGCATCATTAAGGGCTCGGCACGGATAAATCGAGCATCGACTGGAAAAGTCCGCTCGATACCGGTCGCTGGATCGATTTCATCGCCGATATACTCGGCGTTGATTTCGCACAGCGCGGCGAAGAGGGCCTCCTCCGCGGCCGGCGATCGCAACCAGATCACATCGGTGTCTTCCGTCGCGCGGAGCGACCCGTGAAAATTCACGGCGTGGCCACCGATCACGACGAACGGCACGCCGTGGCGACTGAGCACGTCGAACAGACGAAAATCAGGTGCCATCTGCAGCCGATCTTGCCAATCTGCGAATCGAACGGGCTTGAAAGTTACGCCGGCGAAAATGGGCGACACCGTTTGGGTTTCGCGCGAGCGTGGCCCAGGACGCTTCGATGAGCAGTCGCATGCGGGCGAGCCGCTCGGCAGGCGTCATGACAAGCGCACGGTGTCGCCGCAGGCGATCCCGCGGGGCAAGCGGATCCGCGGGGTCTGATAAAGGAACACTGCTCATGCCTTCGATGGTACCAAGCCGGGGCTCAAATGGATAAGGATAGGACGGCCAATGGCACGTCCGGAACCTGGTGTCGGCTTGTGAACGCGGGATGCTCCAAGGATCGATGGGACAAAGACGCCCCTGAGGCTGGCAACTTCGGTCTACAACGGGCTTTGGGGTGGCCTCCAATCGTTGGACAGCCGGGAGTTGGCCTTGGAACAGCCCGATGTGCGGACGTTCTCCGCGCTCTGTACCGAGAACACTGGCCCCTCGGACAAAACTTTCAAAAACAACCTCAAACGCCGCACACGTCAACGGCCGTTCGCCCACCGTTTGCCGATGTCTTGCCGGCCTCCACGGTGCTCTAAAGGGACACCGACTGGAGGCCCGACGATGACCCCAGAACTCTCCCCCGACTTGCGACTCGCGGTTCACCAGTTGCAGGGCGCACAGCCGTTGCGAGTGGTCGATCCCGATACGAATACCGTCTACGTGCTCCTCCGCGCTGAGGTGTTCGATCACGTCCAGGCGGTGCTCCCCGACGACGAAGCCGAACTCGCGGAGACATATACCGCCCAGAGTGACTCGGCGCTCCGCGACGGTTGGGACGCACCGGAAATGGCCGACTACGACAACTACGACGAAAACCGCAAGAAGCTATGCCCGTAAGTCGCGGCGACGTTGTCCTGGGATTGTTCCCGTTCACGGACGCGAGCGGAACGAAAAACGCCCTGCGCTGGTCGTGCAGTGCGACCGTAACAACCGGCGGCTCAACGACGTGATCTTGGCGCTCATCACCAGCAACACGCAGCGAGCCACGCTGGAGCCGACGCAACTGCTGATCGATCTGGCGACCGCCGACGGCAGGCATTCCGGCTTGCTGCATATTTCCGCTGTGAAATGCGAACAGTTGATGACCGTCCATGAACGGCTCATCGATCGGGTGATCGGCCATTTGCCGCCCGCGTTGATGCTAAAAGTCGATCGAAGTCTCCGGTCGTCGCTCGAATTGCCATAAGCAGCGCTCTCGTCCCGCTGGCCTGTCCTTCCACGACATCCAAGCCTTGCCCGACGAGTTGCCCGTGATCGACATCCACTCGCTCTGAACCGCCTCCCACGGGCACGGGCGGAGCCAGTCTGCGCCAGGCCTGAAAAACGGTGCTCCCACAGAGGGTTGTGGAGGCGTCCGAGGCCATCGGTCACGTCGCAAGACGGCCGCAGACCGATTCGGCTACGATCCATCGATGGTCGCCAGCCATCAACCCGTTGCGGAAGTGCTGTTGGCCGTCCTATCCTTCATGGATCGGACGAAAGATGAGCAAATTACTGCGTGGAATTGCTGCGGGTTACGGTGCCAAAAAACTTGGCGGCGGATGTTTTTCTATGATCTTGATCTTCATCGTGCTTTGGTGGCTACTAGGGAATTTTGACATCTTTCGATAGACGTGTTCGAGTTCACCTCCCCAGGCAGGCCACGGGGAGCCGGCATGCGTTCCGCAAGGTCGGCTCCCACATACGCACCCCCATGGTATCAGCCGAGGGCCAGCCACCCGGCACCGCGACCATGAGTCGCCCGATCACGGAGATTGTCGAATCTCTGCCGCTCGTGGCCGGTGACGGCCTCCCCGCTCGCTGTACCAGTAGGGGACACAGGTGTGGCCCCGCGGGAATGCGCGCCCGACCGTGGTCGCGATCTGCCACCAGCCGTCACGCTCTCCGGCGCGGCCCTACACGCCGCACCGGCAGCCGGAGCAGTACACCCGCCGCCATGTCAGGTGTCGATCGCCGCCAATGGGAACCTTGGCTTTTCCATTGGAGGGCAAGTCGAAAAAGGCCATGGATGGCTTTTTCCACGGGCAGTCAGCAGACGCGCATCTGCTCAATCATGTCACCCCACCCGTGCCCGTGCGGCAGTGGGTGATTTCCGTCCCGAAGCGGCTGCGGTGGTTTTTGGCACGAGGGGACCAGCCCCGTCTACAGCGAAAATCACCCCGTAACAGGGGCCTGTCTCGCTGGCGACATTTTTGTACCGCGCGCGATTCGGCTACGATCCATCGATGGTCGCCAGCCATCAACCCCTTGCGGAAGTGCCGTTGGCCGTCCTGTCCTTAACTTTACGGAGAATCGTGATGTCCGTTATTCAATTCTTTTTGATTTTTGCGGTCGTTGGCTTGGCGCTCGGATCGTCCGCGGCGAAAGGCGCCGATCCAAAAAAGCCGCGAGTTTTCTTCGACATCACTGCCGACGGTAAACCAGTAGGTAGGATTGTGATGGAACTCCGTGGCGATGTGACGCCGAAGACCGCCGAAAATTTCCGCGCGCTCTGCACTGGTGAAAAAGGCTTCGGTTACAAGGGGAGCCCGTTCCATCGCGTGATTCCTGGCTTCATGTGCCAGGGGGGTGACTTCACGCGGGGCAACGGCACCGGTGGCAAGAGCATCTACGGCGAGAAGTTCGCCGACGAAAATTTCGAGCTCAAGCACTCTAGCGAGGGCGTCCTGAGCATGGCCAACGCCGGCCCCAACACGAACGGCTCGCAGTTCTTCCTCTGCACCGCCGCCACGCCTCACCTCGACGGCAAGCACGTCGTGTTCGGTAAAGTCGTCGAAGGCATGGACGTCGTGAAGAAGGTCGAAGCGATGGGCTCGCGCAGCGGCGCGACCAGCGCCAAGATCGTCGTCGCCGACTGTGGCGAAGTGAAGTAACGCAAGCAGCAGTCAAGGCGATGGGTTTCTCCGTCACGGTCGCGATATCATGACGATCAAGCCGGGCCTAGCGCAGGCCCAACAGAACGTGGCGGTGCTAGGATTCACGTTCACCAATCAACGTATAGGTTGAGTGTGAAGCCCGTCATTCTTTGCGAAAGTGAACGTGCGCATGAATCAGGAATCGGCGCCGTCCTCACAAGGTGCGGCCGATGACAAATCCGGACACGACGATCGGCTGATGCGGCTGTTGGCGCGGCTGCATTCCATCGCGGCTGTGATAACGGCCTGCTTTGCCGTATTCGGCGTGCGGTACATTGGACCTGGATGGCACATGATCCGCGAGCCTGACGGGCCGTTGCCGCCGCTTGTGGAACAAATGGCGGCCCACGTTCCGGCCTTGGAGCCGTTCGTCCGGGACCCGGCGAATCGGCCGTTGCTAGGGATCTCCGTGTTCATGGTGGGGGCGTTCGTGGTGACGCTCAGTCTGGTGCATGGTCTTGCGCTGGCCTACATTGGCCGCTGCATCGCGCGCCGCCGACGCCGTGGGTTGTGCATCGGATTCTCGATCTTCGACCTGACGTATCTGTTTCCGGTGCCGATCGGCACGGCGCTGAGCGTCTTCGCGCTGGTGATGCTGTTCCGGCCGGGCGTGGTCCAGCAGTTCGCGGCGGGGGAAGCCCCGCGTCACAGGCCGCGGAACGTCGCTGCATCGAGGCCGTGAGCCTCTATGAGGCGGTAGCGCATGCCCCGGGAGGAGCCTGGCCTCGCGGGCAATCGCGATCGCCCGCCGCATCCCCATCGGCAAGCCGCATCGGCTACGCTCGGGAATCGATCACAGGCCGTCGCCACGTTGCGGAAGTGCCACCCGCCGTCCTATCCCTTCCACGTGAATCAGGTTCAATCATGATGTCAGTTCCAGGCGTGCCTTCATTTCGCAACCTGACGGGAATCGTGAGCATGCTGGCGGCGACCGTACTTTCGAATTCCCCGGCGCACGTTGTGGCCGACGAGGGAATGTGGCTCTTCAATCAGCCACCGCGTGAACTGCTCAAGCAGCGGTATGGCTTTGAGCCGACGGACGCGTGGCTGGACCACCTGCAACAGTCGGCCGTGCGATTCAATGGCGGCGGCTCGGGGTCGTTCGTTTCGGCCGACGGGCTGGTGATGACGAACCATCACGTGGCGGCCGACGCGATCCACAAACTCAGCACCAAAGACAAGGATCTGCTCGAGACCGGGTTTCTGGCGCGCACGCGGGAAGAGGAGCTCACGTGCGCAGACCTGGAGCTGAATGTGCTGATGTCAATTGAAGACATCACTGAGCGCGTCAACGCTGCGGTCACGCCCGGCATGACCACGGCCGAAGCCCAGCAGGCCCGTCGCGCGATCAGCAACACGATCGAAAAGGAATCGCTCGACAAGACCGGCATGCGCAGCGACGTGGTCACGCTGTACCACGGCGGCATGTACAATTTGTATCGCTATAAGAAGTACACCGATGTGCGGCTGGTCTTCGCACCCGAGAAGGACATCGCCTTCTTCGGCGGCGATCCCGACA
>JANNSZ010000016.1:0-49344 GCA_031403195.1 Planctomycetota bacterium
TGGATTTGGGGGTTTATCGGGGCTGAAAAAGGGGTGGTGCGATTCGCTCCACCTGGGGTGGTCGCTAGCGACCAGGAGTGGTGCGATTCGCCCCACCCCCTTCGGGGGGTCTGTCGCGAAGCCAGCGGGCTAGGCAAGGCTTGCCGCAGGCGGCCTGTTAAGCCGTACAACGGTGAGCATGTGGCTTCATGCGATCACCGTGTTCGTCGGGGCGTTCCTGCTCTTCCAGGTGCAGCCCCTCGTCGCCAAGTTCATCCTGCCCTGGTTCGGCGGAAGCGCTTCGGTGTGGACGACGTGCATGCTGTTCTTTCAATTGTTCCTGGTGGCAGGCTATGCCTATGCCCACGCGTCCTGCCGATGGCTGAGCCCACGGGCTCAGGCCGTTCTCCATGTCATTCTGATCGCGGCCGCGATCGCCATGCTTCCAATCGTGCCAGACGCAGCATGGGAGCCGGCGGCAAACACGCAACCGATCACGCACATCCTCCTCCTGCTCACGGTATGCCTTGGGCTGCCGTACTTCGTGCTCGCATCCACGGGGCCACTCGTGCAGGCATGGTTTGCCAGACAGGTGCCAGGCGAGTCGGCGTATCGCCTCTTCGCTCTCTCAAACGCGGGCTCATTCCTGGCACTGCTCAGCTACCCGTTCGTTGTTGAGCCGATGCTCACCCGCCAAGTTCAAGCAGCGACATGGGGCTGGGGTTTTGTCGTGTATGGCGCGGTCATGAGCGGGTGCGCGGTCTGGCAATGGCGGGCTACGACACCACGAGCCAAGCCGCAAACGCAGCAAGCCCTGACGGCTCATGCGGGCCTCGCTCGCGGAATCCCGCGGTTGCTCATCGATCCCTCGGAGTCAACCGCCGCAACCGCTTCGAGCGACCACGCGACAACCCATGGCTCGCTCGCCGATGTGTTTCTGTGGCTCATGTTTCCAGCCTGCGGAACGGTGCTCCTCCTCGCCACCAACAACAGGCTGTGCCAGGAAGTGGCCGCAGTGCCGTTTCTCTGGGTGCTGCCACTCGCGATCTACTTGCTCACCTTCGTGCTTTGCTTCGAACGACCGGCCTGGTATGCCCGCTGGATTTTCACCGGTCTGCTCGCGCCAGCGATTGCTGCCTGGTGTTACACGCTGTTTGCTGAGGCCAATTTGACGATCGAGTTTCAGGTTGCAGTGTCGTGCGTCGGCCTCTTCGTAGCCTGCATGGTGTGCCACGGCGAGGTTTATCGGCTGCGGCCCCCGCCGGAGCAGCTCACGGCGTTCTATCTCATGATCGCGATCGGTGGCGCGATCGGCGGATTTGCCGTGGCCGTCCTCGCTCCGCTCGTCCTGCGGCTCTATTCAGAACTCCACTGGGGAATCTTGTTGCTGGGAGCCCTCGTGACATGGGTTCATTTTCGCGAGCGGTCCGCGTGTATCGTCAACGAACGGCAGGTGCCCACGTGGCCAGCCTTGCTCACGGGCTTCATGGTCCTCGCGAGCGTGCTGATCTATCACCTCCAGACCGGGATGGAGGGAGTCGTGCTCGCCTCCCGCAATTTTTATGGCGTGCTTCGAGTCGTCGAGATCGAGAAGGACGACCCCGACTACCACGCCCGCATGCTCATCCACGGCACGACGAACCACGGGCTCCAGTTTCTCTCGCCCGAGAAGTCGAATCTCCCCACCATGTATTTCAACGAGCCGAGCGGTGTGGGCCTTACGCTCAAATACGCTCGGGCACGAGGCTCCCTCCGCATCGGCGTGGTGGGCCTTGGAGTCGGTACGCTTGCGTCGTATGCCAGGGAGGGCGACGCACTGCGGATCTATGAGATTGACCCAGACGTCGTGAAGCTCGCGAAGAGTCAGTTCACCTACCTCGAGCAGTGCAAGGCGAACGTCGAGATTGTCCTGGGCGACGGGCGGCTTTCGCTCCAGCGGGAAGAGCCGCAGGAGTTTGACGTCTTGATCCTTGACGCCTTCAGTGGCGATTCGCCGCCGGTTCACCTTCTTACGCGGGAAGCATTCGAGCTCTACCTGCGGCACGTAAAGCCGACGGGCGTGATCGCGGTGAACACGTCCAACCGGTATCTCGATTTTTTTCCCGTGGTGCTGGCCGCCGCGACGCACCACGGCGTGGGCATGATTTTTGTGCCGTGGAGAGAAGACCCGATGCCGCTGGGCTACGCCTCATCCATGTGGATCCTGGTGAGCCGCAACAAGGATTTTCTCTACGACAAGGGCATGCTCAAGCACGCGAGTCGGCCGTTTTCCAAGTCATCGCTGAAGCCCATCACCTGGACCGATGACTACGCCAGCCTCTTCCGCATCCTGATTCGGTGAGGCGGTTGGTGCGGGCCGGCTTCACGCCGCGCCACGAAGCGGCCCTCATCAGGGCCGAATCGAAACGCCGAGGGCGGCGCCGAGGCGAACCCAATCCTCGTGGCCAGCATCGACGACCCACCGCAACACGCCCTGGTCGAGCTGGTCGTATTGATGGATCGCGACGTTCCGGAAGCCAACCATGCCGCGGAGCGACGCAGCGAGCGACTCATCGATGACTCCCGCTCGTGCCAGGAGCACGAAGGCATCGGCGATGTTCTGCGGTACCCCCAAGTGCCGCCTTGCCACAACGTGCATCGCCATGTCGATGGCCGCCTGGCAGGCCCGTTCAATGTTCAGTGTGACAGCATCGACGTGGGTGAAGTCGTCGAGGCCGGGGCAGGCTTGCGCCTCTTCGGCGATCCGCCGTATGCACCGCTCGATGATGGCGGCCTTATTCAGGAGGATGTCGTCAGGCGGCATAGGCTTCGAGCACTTCCCTGCGAGCCTCTTGGAGCGAGGCATACATCGAGAGGGCGTACATCGCAAAACGGGCCGTGGCCAGGGGGTCGCGGTCGAAGACGAGCCGGCCGTGGGCGACCGCTTCCTTCGCATACACGAGCGAGGCCGTTGACAGGATGCCGAGGTCCACGATGCGGCCAGCGACCTGCGAGAGCTCCGCGACCAAGCGGAGCCTCTCCGGAATGGGGATGCCTTCGCGTGATGTCGGGAGCACGGCGAGATCAACGTCGCTGTCGGGCCGCAGGCGACCCTCCACGGCCGAGCCGAGCAGATAGCCCGCTGCCACGACCGGACACTGCTCCAAGACCAGAGCAATCGCAGCGATCGCCTGTGCACCGAGGAGGGAGTCATGCATCACGGGATCTCGCAGCGAGGGCGAATGGTTGTGAGTCGAGCCATGCGATAATTGATGATTGTAGTTTCGCTTTAAGGCGACTGGCCAAATCCGGCCGTTTCATGCCCGTCGCGTGGCACGGCTCCAGAAACAGCCCCGGCTGCACCTTGAAGTGGTCCGCCTGAGTCGGCCCCCTGACGCATTCCCGTCGGCGGCTGCTACACTTCGGGGTTTCCCGGGAAGCCGGCGTCGGCCCTCCCGTCCCGCCCGCGCCAAGGAAGCTCGCGTCCGTGCCCAGCCAGCCAGCCGTCACCCGGGCCCAGCAGAAGGCGATCCAGAAGGCCGACACGCTCATCGAGGCGCTCGGCTGGATCCGCAAGTTTCGCGACACCACCACCGTCATCAAGCTCGGTGGGAGCGTGCTCGAACATCCCGACGCGCTGCGTCATCTGCTGCTCGACATCGTGTTCATGACCACGCTCGGCATGCGGGTGGTTGTGGTCCACGGCGGCGGCAAGGCGATCAGCAAGGCCATGGACGAGGCGGGCATCGTGCCGCGGTGGGTGCAGGGCCGACGCTACACCGATGAGGCCACGCTCGCGATCGTTGAGAAGGTGCTCGCCACCGAGCTCAATCACGAGCTGGTCGAACGCCTCGAAGAATATGGCGGCCGGGCGATGTCGCTCAATTTTCTCTCGACCAACGTGCTCTTCGGCGAACGGCTCGCGCTCGCTGGGCCTGACGGCGAACCGCTCGACTTGGGCCATGTGGGCGAGGTGACACGGGTTGACCGGCTCACCATCGACAATCTGGCATATGCCGGCCAGGTGCCCGTGATCCCCTCGATGGCCGTCGGCCCCGATGGCCACAAGCTCAATGTCAATGCCGACACCGCTGCCACCGCAGTCGCGGCCGCAGTGAACGCCGACAAGCTCGTGGTGCTCTCCGACGTGCCGGGCGTGCTGCTCGATATCAACGATCCCGAAAGCCTGATCCATTCATTGTCGGCGAGCGAGGCCCGGCGGCTCATCGCGGAAGGCACGATCGCCGCCGGCATGATCCCGAAGATTGAGGGCTGCCTCGACACGCTCGCTCGCGGCGTCGGCAAGATCCACATCATCGACGGCCGGCTGCGTCACTCCCTCTTGCTCGAGATCTACACCACCAGCGGCGTGGGCACAGAGATCGTTCGCGATGCCCCTCGGGCCTCGAGCCCCACCATCGCCACCGCAACTGCTGGCCGCTAACCCGAGATGCTCTCTATGGCTACGACCGATTCTTCCGCGACCGCCGTGGGCCCGGCCACGCAAACCGTCATCAACACATTCGAGCGGTACGTCGTGCCCAACTACCGGCGGAGCCCGGTGTGTCTGGTGAAGGGCGAAGGCTCGCGGGTGTGGGACGCCGAGGGCCACGAATACCTCGACCTCTTTCCAGGCTGGGGCTGCAACCTGCTGGGCCACTGCCCGGCGCCGGTCGTGAAGGCCGTGCAGGAGCAGGTGGCCAAGCTGATCCATGTGCCCAACACCTGGTACATCCAGCCGCAGGGGGAATGGGCGAAGCTCCTCTCCGAGCGGTCCTTCGGCGGGCAGGCCTTTTTCTGTAACTCGGGCACCGAGGCCAACGAAGCCGCCATCAAACTCGTGCGGCTGCGGACGAGCGGCGAGCGGTACAAGATCATCACATTTCAGGGCGGCTTTCATGGTCGTACGTTCGGCAGCCTCACCGCCACCGCCCAGCCGAAGTACCACGAAGGGCTCGGGCCGATGGTCGCGGGGTTTCAGTACGCCCCGCATGGCGATCTGGCCGCCGTTGAAAAACTCATCGACGACAAGACCGGCGGGATCATGGTGGAACCGATCCTCGGCGAGGGGGGCGTGGTGCCGGCCCCAGCGGGATTCCTCGAAGGCCTCCGGCGGATCTGCGACGAGCGGGATCTGTTGCTCGTGTTCGACGAGGTGCAGTGTGGCTGCGGCCGCACCGGCACATGGTTTGGCTACGAGAATTTTGGCGTCGTGCCCGACGTGATGACGCTGGCCAAGAGCCTCTGCGCGGGGATTGCCGGCGGGGCGATGCTCACGACGGTCGAGCTTGCCAAGCATCTTCGGCCCGGGATGCATGCCTCGACCTTCGGTGGGAATCCGATCGCGGCGGCGGCGGGTATCGCAGCGATTCGGATGATCGAAGAGGAGGGGTTGCTTGACAACGTAGACCAGGCCGCGGCGGTGTTTCGGGAGCGGCTCGAGGCGCTCGCGAAGGAGTGCGATGCCATCCGTGATGTGCGGGTGTTTGGCATGATGATCGGCGTGGAGCTGGCGTTTGACGGGGCGGCGGTCGTGAAGCACTGCCTCGACCGCCGGCTGCTCGTCAACTGCACGCAGGGCAACGTGATCCGGCTGTTGCCCGCGATGAACATCTCCGTGGCGGAAGTCGATGAGGGCTGCGACCGGCTCGCCGCGGCGATCCTGGAAGTCGCCGGGCAACAGGCCTGACCAGACCCATCACCACGCTCTGACCCCTGACACCAAAACCATGCGGCATCTGATTGTTCCCGAAGACCTGACGGCGGCGGAGGTGGAGGCGATCTTCGCCATCGCTCGCGACCTCCAAGACAAGTTTGCGGCTGGCCGTCGCGACGCGCTCCTGCCGGGGCGTGTGCTCGCGCTAGTCTTCGAGAAGCCGAGCCTGCGCACGCGGGTGAGCTTTGAGGCGGCGATGACGCACCTCGGCGGCACAAGCATGTTTCTCGGGGAGGATTCGGGGTTTGCGACGTCGCGGGAGAGCGTCGGTGATTTTGGCCGCGTGCTCGGCGGGTATGTGGATGCGATCGTCTGTCGCTCGAAGCGGCATGAGACGATCCAAGAGCTGGCGGCGGTGGCCGGCGTGCCGGTGATCAACGGCCTTTCCGACCTGACGCATCCCTGCCAGGCGCTCGCCGATATCTACACGCTCCGTGGCGAGTTGGGCCGCGTGAAGGGGCACACGCTCACGTTTGTGGGTGACGGCAACAATGTGGCCCGGTCGCTGGCGGTGGTCTGTGGGCTGGTGGGGATGCGGTTTGTGCTCGCGGCTCCGCCCGGGTTTGAGTTCGACGCTGGCTTCCGCAAGCACGTCTCGAAAATTCTTCCGGATGCAGAGATTGAGGAGACGACCGACCCAGTTGCAGCAGTCAAGGGGGCTGCGGCGGTCTACACGGATGTGTGGGCGAGCATGGGTCAGGAGAGCGAGCGGGCCGCCCGCAAGAAGGTGTTTGCGGCGTATCAGGTGAATGAAGCCTTGATGGCCCATTGCCCCGACGCCGTGTTCATGCATTGCCTGCCGGCCCGTCGCGGCGAGGAGGTGACCGACGCCGTGATCGACGGCCCGAAGAGCGTCGTGCTCACCCAGGCCGCCGCGCGGATGCATGTGCAGAAGGGCCTCCTCGCGTGGCTGCTCGCCCGCGTGTAGGAATCACCTTGCGCGTTGCCTCATCGCAACGGCTAGGTGGTGTCACAATCGCCAGGGATGACCCTCAGTATCTCGACGCAGCCGCCTGCCTTACGGTGGAAGATCGCGTATCGGCCCACGACACTCGAACCAACACCCTCGCCCAAGGAAGTCCAGATCTCGCCGGGCAGCCGAAATGTAGACGGGCTTCTTCATCCGTGGCTGGTATTGGCTCGATCAGCGATGGACCGCAATTGGGCGAAGACTGAATCATGGCCGTGACTTCGGATGCAACGGCCAGTTTCAAGCCGATGACGCTGGCGACCAGAGCAGGGCCCCCCGTTCCGCTGCCTGCAGCACGCCTTTTGGGGGGATTGTCGCCGGATTCGGCACGGCGTATAGTTTCTCCGTATAGGGATTTGGGTTTTCACTGGAACCGCTACTGCCTGCACCCTCCGTCGTTGCATCGAAACGATCATGACGGCTCTCTGACCGGTTTCGCGAAGCACTGCTGTGGTTCGCTTTTTTCCCGGTGGTGCTGCACAAGAAAGCCCGGCCTTCGCCCGCTTTCAAACCAGTTCTAGCCCTCTATCGATTTCGTGGCACGTGGCGCACGCCATGCCGTAGCCCACGAGCCAGCACGCGACCGGGACGGGGCAGGCCCGATGCGGTTGATGGTTGCTTGGCACTGGTTCACGGTTCTTGAGGCGCAGATCATGAAAATTCGCACATCGCTCCGGTTCTGGGTCGCGGCATGCCTTGTGGCGGTTTCAGCCACCGCAACCCACGCCCAGACGACCCTCTTCTGGTCGAGCAACAACTCGACCCAGGGCGGCAGCGGCACTTGGACTGACGCGAGCGGGTTCTGGGGCTCGGTTGCCACTGGACCTTGGGGTTCGAACTGGACCAACTCCAACAACGACACAGCCCGCTTCGGTGGCACCGTCGGCACGGTAACGCTCGGCGGCAACGTCAGCGTTGGTGGTCTCTGGTTCGACACGACCGGTTACACGATTGCCAACGGTGCCAACACGCTCTCGTTCGGCGCCGCCAACAACGCGATCACGCTCAACAACATCGCTGCCGCGACAATCACGGGCAACGTCAGCGGCTCTGGCAACGTGACGCTATCCACGACAAATCCGGCCACCGCCGGCACGCTCACCCTCAACGGCACATCGACAAGCGGCTGGAATGGCACCACGACGATCAACCCGGGCATCACGCTTGCGCTTTCCCAGAGCAATCAAGGCCTTCTCAACACCTCGGGCATCACTCTCAACGGCGGCGGGATCACCTTAATCAGTGGCAACAGCACCGAGGGAGCGCTCAACCGGGTCAGCAACAACGCGACCATCACTTCCAACGGCGGTGCGATCACTTACACCAATACCAGCGGCACTACTCAGACCTATGCCGAGACGATTGGCACGGTGACTCTCAACCGCGGCCAGTTGAATGTCTTTGAGGCGAACAACATGGGTGCTGGCAATATCCAAACCCTGACCCTCTCCGGCCTGTCCCGCTCGAACACCGCCACCTCTGTTGTCGCCTTCGGCTCCGCTAGTGGCCTGGGTGCCACCAATCTGATCAAGGTGGGCTCGGGGGGCAATGTTTCTAATGCTAACACCACGGCCGGCCAGATCATCGGGCCTTGGGCGCTTTACGGCACCAATGCTGGCAGCATCACGGACTATGCCATCTTCACGAACGGCGATGGCACGGTCGCGCTCGCGGGAACGAGTCTCACTGCTCCGGGCGAGTCGGGCTGGGGTAACAGCACTACGGCCTATCGGGCTACCAGCACAGCGGAGGTTCTCACAGCCACCCGGACCGCCGCCGCCCTCCGCTACACGCCAGGTGTCGGTTCCATCAGCCTCGGGGCCTCGAACTTCAACCTCGAAACCTACAGCGTCCTCAACGGTGGAAGTGGCACGCTGACCATCTCCACCACGGGCACCGGCGGCCTGACCACTCCCACCGGCGGCGGCAATCTCTACCTGACTACGGGTGCCGCGGCGATCACCGTCAGCGCTCCGATCCGGGACAACGGCGGTGCAGTCACCCTGGTGAAGTCCGGCTCCAGCCCCCTCACCCTTAGCAACATCAACAACAGCTATTCCGGAGGCACGGTTCTCAACGCGGGCGCGATTGCTTTCGGCACCAACTCCGACGTCTACCTTGGTCCCACATCCGGCGGACTTACTTTCAATGGCGGCCAGATCACCTATTCAGACGACTTTGCATTGAATCGCAACGTCACGGTCAATGCAAACATGGCTCTAACCAACCGGATTGTCGTGAACGGGGTGCTCTCCGGCGACGGCCCCATCACGCAGTCGGGTTCCGACGGTGCCACATTCGCCAATACCGGCAACACCTTCACGGGCTCGATCTCGGTCGGCTACGCGATGACCTTCGCCAGCCTCGGGGATTCGTCAAACTCCATCAACATTGGCGGAGTCGCCGACTGGACTTGGACTGGTGGTGCGAAGACCTTCGCCCTCCGTCCATTTACCATGCACGCTGCCGGCACCGCACCGATAACCAGCAGCGGCACCGGCGCACTCACCATCCAGCAGGACATCGCCATCTCCGGCGCGGCGGGGGCCCGCACACTGCGGTTGGGCGGCACCTATACCGGCGGTGCCAACACCTTCGCCGGCAACATCACCGACGGCCCAGGTTCGGTGGTCTCCTTCGCCAAGGGTGGTGACAACAGCATCTGGGCATTGTCCGGCACCAATACCTACACCGGCGCGACGACACTCTCAACTGGTGGTGAATTTGGCTTGCTGATTTTCCGTGGCATGCAGTCGCTTCCCTCCTCTACCTCGTTGAACCAGGCCCAAGGAGGTTCTAACCAACGCTGGGGCACCATCAGAATACTGGATGACTCCGCCACGCCCGCCTCCCGTTCTGGGGTAAACCTGAACTGGAGCATCCAAGAGAATATCAGTCCGACAACAGACCCTAATAGGTATTTCATGAGGGTCTTTGTCGGCAACAACAACACCGCCAACGGTGGCACCAGCTCCAGCACGCAGGCCGGCAGGACCATCCAGTTGGGAAATCTCAATCTGACCGAGGGCGCTACCACTGCGACGGGCTCGGGACTATGGGTGACCGGGGCGAACGGCTACAAGCTCCAGATCGCCGATGTGAACGTTACACTTCAGGGAACCACTAGCAACAATTTTAATGCTACGTTGCGGGCCGATGCACCTCTCACCGTCACTGGTACCGTGCGGCAGGCCAATGATGCCGCTGTCGGGAGCACGACAACATTGCAGTTGGACGGATCTGCGGCAGGCAGCCTCGTCTCCGGTAATATCACGGACTCGGCGGGTGGGAGGCTCATGTTGCTTTCGAAGGCCGGCATTGGCTCTTGGACGCTCAATGGCACAAACACCTACACCGGCGGGACGACGATCACCACCGGCACGCTTCGATTCGACGGAGCGAACTCGCTGCCCACCACCGGCACGGTCGCTGTGGGGGCCAACGGCGTTCTCAGCCTCGCGGACGGAACCGCGAGGAACCAGACGGTTTCCGCCCTCACGCTCACCAGCCTGGGCAGCTTCTCCTTTGACTGGACGGGAAGCGGGACCGGCGACCAGTTGACCTCCACAGCCGACGTCACGCCCACAGCGGGCAGCAGATTTGCCGTCAATCTTGCCCGCAGCGGCAGTCCAGGTGGCAGTGTCACGTTACTGACGGGCGGGGCAAGTAGCACGCTGAGCAGTTCCACGTTTTATCTGACGAACTTGACGGATTACACCGCAACGCTCACCACTACCGCCACCACGGTCTCTGTCGGGAGCTACACCAGCCAGACGCCATTGACCAACATCTACTGGCGAGGAAACGCGCTGGCGGCGGCAGCCGTGGCAGGTATTGACAATGCCTGGGCGCTATCCAATGGCACGGTGTCCAACTGGTCCTCCACCACTACGGCCTACACCGCGACCGCGCTCACTCCGGGTTCCACGGCAAACGTGATTTTCGCCAACGGCCAAGTAGGCAAAACCCAGCAAAGCACAGTGCTGGGCGCTGATGTGACGGTTAACAGCGTGACGATCGACGACAGCACGGCGGTCACCATCGCGGGTGCGAATGGTGCGGCGCTCACGCTCCTGAGCACCTCAGGCACCGCAGGCACCGTGGCCTCGCCCGGCAGTGCCATTTCGGTGACATCGAATGCCAACGCCACCTCCACGATCAGTTCCCAGGTCGTCCTCGGTGCGAACCAAACCTGGAACGTCGCCAGCGGCAAGACGCTGGCCGTCAGCGGAATTGTGAGTGGCAACTACTCCCTGACCAAGGCGGATCTCGGCACGCTGACAATCTCTGCTCAGCCCATGTACACCGGTTCGACCACGATCAACGCGGGGAGTTTGACGCTCACTGCAGGTGCCACCGGAGGGCTTCCTCTCCTGGGCAGCAGTAGCGCCGTCACCCTCAGCCAAGGTGCCACGCTCAATCTGAATCCCTCCACGACAGGCATCAATAATATTTACACTGTGGGCATGCCCATCACCTTGAGCGGCGGCGCGGGTACGGCCAACATTCGCGTTGCAGGCAATGATGTGAGGGTTTACATCGGCGGCAACGTGACCGGGCAATCCGGCGTCGCTCAAACGCTGGCCATTACCCAAGGCGCTGCCGTAAGCAGTGGTGACCGCCAGAACATCCTGTTCTCTGGCGTGATCGCCAACGGCGGCAGCGGCGGCACCCTGGGTGTGGGCGTGAACTTCGCCGGGTCTTCGGGCGTCGCCCAAAACGCCTTCGTGAACCTCAGCGGACAGAACACGTTCACCGGCGACCTCGCAGTGACCAATACACGAGGCCTCAACGGGCCGAATGGCTACACAAATCAAGGTGCCTGGCTGACCATCGGCGGCGAGAGATACAGCCCGAATGCCCCCATCATCGCCTATATGGGAAATGGCTACCTCGGCGGGGGCAACTACTCCGGCAACATCTCCGTCTCGAACGGAGCCGGCCGGACCACGCTCAGCTATTTCAGCACGGCTAACCAGATCCTGGGCGGCATCATTTCCGGGAACGGTTCGATCCAGATGGACGGCACCGGCACGCTCAACTTCAGTGGTTCCAACACCTACACCGGCAGCACCACCATCAACTCCGGCACCTTGGCCGTTACGAACATTGATGTCGTGGCGAACCCCAACGCCCTGGGCCAATCGTCGGCTGCAGCATCGAGCCTGATCCTCCGGGGCGGCACGTTGCGATACACGACCGGCGGCGCCGCCTCCACGGATCGCAACTTCGCATTGGTGTCCAGCAGCACCCTTGATGCTTCCGGTGCCGGCGCCTTGGATTTCGCCCAGACTGGCGCCGTTTCCTCGGATGTCACAGGTTTGACCGGCACTACCACGGCAGGCAGCGCCGTCGTCACCGCGCTAGGCAGTACCGCCAACCTCGTGGTTGGCATGGTGGTAAACATGACCGGCGTGCCCGCCGGGCGAACCATCGCATCGATCGATAGCGGCACGCAAATCACACTGAACAGCGGCACTTCCGTCACGGCTGGCACCAATTCCGCCGCCTTCGGCTACGGTTCCCGCACGCTGACTTTGACCGGCACCAACACCGGCACCAACACCATCGCCGGTGTCTTGCAGAATTCGACGGCGGGATCGGGCGTGTTGTCCGTCACCAAGAACGGCGCTGGCACGTGGGTTCTCTCTGGGACCAACACCTACACGGGAGCGACGAACGTCAACGCCGGTACGCTCCGCGTGAACGGCCAACTGGCGAGCGGAAGCGTGGTCACCGTGTTGGCTGGGGCCACGCTCGGCGGCAACGGCACGGTCGGCGGGCCCCTGACGGTCAACGGCTCGATTGCTCCGGGCAACAGCATCGACCTCCTCACGGTTGCGAACGATGTCACGTGGAATGGCGTCGCGAGCAGCGAGTGGATCTTTGAGTTGGGGGCGAGCAATACGGCCGACCTCCTCGATATCACGGGTGGCACCAGTGACTTCCTGAAGGGCACGGGCATCGGCGGCACCGACTTCGTGTTTAACTTTGCAGGCAGCACCGACCAAGGGACGTTTGACCTCGTGTCGTGGGATGGCACCACGACCTTCGCAGCCAGCGACTTTAGCTACCAGAACCTCGGCGGCGGAAACACCGGAACCTTCCAGATCAGTGGTGGCTCGACGCTCCAGTTTGTCGTCGTCCCCGAGCCGACTACGCTCGCCCTGCTCGGCACCGGCGCCGCCCTCCTCGGCCTCCGTCTCGCCCGCCGCCGGAAGGCGTGATCGCTGCGGGGCTATTGTCCTCGAGCCTCGTCGATGAGCGTCGCCCCCGTTCCGCTGCCTCTAGCACGCCCTCGGGGCTCGCCATCGCCAACTCACTCCTGCCGGGGCGCCGGACGGAGATCGTCAAACCGCGTCTGCAGCGACAGCGCCAGCTTGATGCGTTCTTCGATCGTCAGCTTGTTGATGCGGTCGATCTCGGCCTGTCGCGACTCGGCGTAGCAGAGACTCGGCCGCAGCTGGTGCGGCTGCGCGGGAGCGTCCACGACGGCCATTATACCGCCGCGGTTCGGCCGCAAAACGCCGCAATCGATGGCAGCCATTGACAGAATAGTGTACTAACGTACAGTAACTCTCGTTGCTCTCATGGACGGGGAAAATCGTGCTTCCGCACTTCCAATTGAACGGGCTACTTCCCGAGGGACTGCACGCCGCTTCCGAGGCCGAAGCTCTCGAGCGGTTCGGCGAAGGCTCGCCTGAGCGAAGACGGTTGGGGCAGGCGGTCAGTCGCTGGCTACGACTTTGCCACTCCTCAGGGGCGAAACGGTTCTGCCTGAATGGTAGCTTCGTGACAGCCAAGCCATCCCCCAGTGATGCCGACGCGGTCGTTCTGTTGGGGGATGACGTCAACGAACGCATTGCCAGAGGGCATGTCGATGCGATTCTCTTGGCAGACGTTCTTGGGGCACGGCCGGGCGATCACCTGTTTGCCGCAGAAAGTCGCCGTGACTGGGACGACTGGATAGACTTCTTCACAAGAACTGTTGACCCCGCGGTTCGCAAAGGTCTGGTGGAGGTGGTGCTGTGATCTCCAATCCCGCTGAATACGAGAAAGCCCACGATGATCTGCGAATTCTCGAGCAGCGGATCTCCGATCTCGAGCGCGACTACCCGGTCGGTGAGAAGGGTTTCACCAAGGCGGGAGTCCGCAAAATGATCGCGAGAATCAATCAAGACCTCGCAGAATTCGAGTGCCGTGAGGAATCCAGACTCGCGTCGCCAGGGTGACGAGGACCGCCGTTGCCGCTCCAGACGTTCTACTTCGGAGCAACCGGCGGCTTCGGCGGCTTGGCCTCGCCTGGCTTCTTCGCGTCGAGCAGAATCGATGAGGAGTTGATGCAGTACCGCAGGCCCGTCGGCAGGGGGCCGTCATCAAACACATGACCCAAATGGGCGCCGCAGCGGCGGCAGGTGACCTCGGTGCGAACCATCCCCAGCGCGAGGTCGTGATGCTCCGCAATCGTCTGGCCCTTCACGCCGTCAATCGGCGAGGAAAAGCTCGGCCAGCCGCAGCCGCTGTGAAATTTTTCACCGGACGCAAACAGCGGCTCGCCACAGCCGGCACAGCGGTAGGTGCCGGGCGTCTCGGTGTCGGTGTACTCGCCGGTAAACGCCCGATCGGTGCCCTTCTGCCGCAACACGAAATACTGCTGATCCGTCAACCGCTTCCGCCACTCAGCGTCAGTCTTCGGAAGCTCGTTGTCTGGCACGCGGCCCAGGACTGCAGGGTTTTTTGGGGCGGGAGCCGGGCCAGGACCTGGCGTCTTCGAGTCGGAATCAGCAGGCATGACAGGAGCCTCCTTCACGGGAACATTTTTCGTGCGGGGTGGTGCCGCAGACGGTGACTGCCCACAGGCCGTGGCCCAGGACACAAGGCTCGCGGCCAGGACGGCCCAGCACGCAAGCGGATGCGATCCACGCATGGTGATCCTCCGGTGGAAAACGACTCGTCCCCCGCTACCGTGTCAGCGGCCACGAGGGTCGGGCAGGGTCTGCGGCATATAGGCATGGCTGCGCTTCCGCACGACTTCCGCCTTCACAATTCTATCCGGCGTGACGCCCGGGACAGGCTGGCCCTCGGCATCCTGCGTCCGCACGAGCTTCGGCAGGACGCTGTCTCCCTCGATCACGCGGCCAAAGACGGTGTGCTTGCTATCGAGGTGGTCGGTCGGACGAAACGTCAGGAAAAACTGTGAGCCGCCAGTGTTTTCGCCCGCATGGGCCATCGAGAGCGTGCCCCGAAAATGCATCCGGGCATCGGGCCGGCCACACTCGCAGGCGATCGCATGCCCCGGGCCACCCGAGCCGGTGCCCGTCGGATCACCGCCCTGGGCCATGAAGCCGCCAATCACGCGGTGGAACGGCGTGCCGTCATAAAAACCCTTCTCGACAAGACTGAGAAAGTTGGCCACGGTATTCGGGGCCTCATTTTCATACAGCTCCACGATCACATCGCCCGCACTCGTGGCGAGCTTCACGCGGGGGAGGTCGTCAGCCGCCGCCTCGGCTTTTCGCTTGGCCAGCTCCGCGTCGATCTTCGGTCGCTCGCGGGCCAGGGCCTCGGCGACCTTGGCCAGCGGCTCCGCCGGAGCGCCGGCGGCCTTCGCCCGATCAAGCCAGGTGGTCACGGCATCGGGCTTGGAAACGAGCATCGCCGCGGATGCCGCCATCAGGCCGATATCTGCGTCGGCGGCCCCAGCGGCAGCAATCGCGTCAGCCGCGGCGAGGGCCTTGTCCGGGTCATCTGATTCGAGCGCCCCGGCCACCACCGCCGAAGCAATCTCGCGGGCGGCTTGGTTTTTGGGATCCACAGACAAGAGCCCCACGGCAGCAGCCTCGAGCCGCTCACCCACCCCCTGGGCCTCCTTCTTCACCGCCTCAAACTTCGCCTCGACGGCGGCCTTATCGGCCTTCGGCTGCTGATATTGGGCCTGCAGCACGGTGAGGTCGGCCATGAGCTTCTTCATCTGGCCAAACGCCTCGTCAAACTCCGCCTTGGCGGTCGCTGGCGTGAGCCCTTCCTGGGCCAGCGAATGGGATGCAACTGCACCCCACGCCACGACGCACGCCACCACGATCCCGAATACCCTGTGCACTGTCTTCATGCGATCCTCCTGCGCTGCTCAGTTCGTCCATGACACGTCGAGGTACGATACCACGTTCCCCAGCGACTCCCCGAGGCCGATCTCGTGCCGCGACCACCCCGACCGACCGAGCCCGAAGCCGACCAGGCACCCCGCATTATCGGGGGGAGCCTCCGTCGCCGCCGCCTCGCCCATATGCCCGGCGGGCCTACGCGGCCCATGAAGGATCGCGTTCGTGAGACGCTCTTCGACCTGATCGCCGGGCGAGTCCGTGGGGCCACGGCCATCGACCTGTTTGCAGGCACCGGCGCGATCGGATTCGAGGCCCTGAGCCGGGGCGCGGCGCGGGTGATCTTTGCCGAGCGGCATTTTCCGACGGCCGACACGCTCCGCCGCTCGGCCCGCGAGCTGGGCGTGACCGACCGCTGCGACATCCGGCCCGGCGATGTCTTGAACTGGCCCAAGCGGTGGCCTGACTTGCCGGCCGACGCGCCGTGGCTGGTGTTTGTGTCGCCACCGTGGGCCATGTTCAACGACCGCACGGCCGACCTCATGGCCCTCGTGACCGCTGTGCTGGCGGCCGCCCCTCCGGGCAGTACGGTGGTCGTCGAATCCGACACGAGCTTTGATGTCGCCACGCTCCCCGACGCCGCCGCGTGGGAAAGCCGTGCCGTGGCCCCGGCCGTGCTGCACGTACACGGGCGTTTGGTATTCTGACTCCATGGACATCATCAACCACCGCGACACGACGCCGTTCACCACCGTGGACGGCTCGACGATTCGCGAACTGATGGCCCACCGGAACTCCGGGATCCGCAAGCAGAGCCTGGCCGAGGCTCGGCTGCCACCGGGCCAGGCCACGGTGCTCCATCACCATGCCGTCACCGAGGAGATTTACTACATCCTCTCGGGCACCGGCGAGATGACGCTTGGCCAGGAGGCGCGGCCCGTCGGCCCCGGCGATGCCATCGCAATCCCTCCCGGCCAGCGGCACACCATCCGCAACACCGGCAGCGACGAGCTCGTGTTTCTCTGCATGTGCGCCCCCTGCTACGAACACGCCGATACGTTTCTCGAAGCGGCTGTCTGACCACCGCTGCACCCCCTTTCCCCCACAGTCATTCTTCTATGGACGCGTTTGCCACTCTGCTCATCTCCGAAGGCATCATTTCGGCCGACCAGCTCGCCGAGGCCACGCGGATCGCCGGCTCGTCGGGCAAGAAGATGCACGACGAGGTAGTGCGGCTGGGCTATGCCCCGGGTGAGAAGGTGATGAAGGCCCTCGCGAAGGCCTATCGCCTCAAGTTCGTGAATCTCGCCACGAGCGAGGTGTCGGATGCCGTGATCGGCCTGCTGCCCGAGAGCGTGGCCCGCGAGAACACGATCTTTCCGCTCGCCGAAGTGGGGGGCACGCTCCGCGTGGCCACGAGCGACCCCACCGACATGGACGCGCAGGAGAAGCTGCGGTTCATCTTGAACCGCGAGATCGAGATGGCGATCGCCCCCCGCGAGCAGATCGTGGAGGCCATCAACCGCCACTACGGCCTCTCCGACGGCGAGAGCGCCGACTCGATGCTTCAAGAGTTCACCGATACCGCCATCGACTTCACCGAGACGGCCCTCGAGCTGGAGGCAGCCGCGGCCGAGGAGGAGCAGTCCGACGCACCGGTCGTCAAGCTCGTGAGCCTCGTCATCACGGAAGCCGTGCAGCTCCGGGCCAGCGATATTCACGTCGAGCCCTTCGAGGACCGCGTGCGCATCCGCTACCGGATCGACGGCCGCCTCGTGGAACGCGACAACCCACCACGGCGGCTGCTCGGCGCGATCCTCTCCCGCATCAAGATCCTCGCGAAGCTCGACATCGCCGAGCGTCGGCGGCCGCAAGACGGCCGGATCAAGCTCACCGCCGACGGCAAGGAATATGACCTTCGCGTCAGTGTCCTGCCCACGAGCCACGGTCAGTCGGTCGTGATGCGGATTCTCGACAAAGACAATATCCGCGTCGGCATCCGCCAGCTCGGCCTCGCCGAAAACGAATTCCGGCAGTTCAAAAACCTCATCCGCAGGCCCAACGGGATCATCCTCGTCACGGGGCCCACCGGCTCCGGCAAGACGACCACCCTCTACGCCTGCTTGAACGAGCTCAACCGCCCCGATACCAAGATCATCACCGCGGAAGACCCGGTGGAGTACTACCTCGCCGGCATCAACCAGGTGGAGATCAAGCACTCCATCGGCCTCGACTTCTCCCGCGTCATCCGGGCGATGCTCCGGCAGGCGCCCAACGTGATCCTCGTGGGCGAGATGCGCGACACGGAAACGGCCCAGATGGGAATCCAGGCCTCGCTCACAGGGCATCTTGTGTTCAGTACGCTGCACACCAACGACGCCCCGGGGGCGATCACCCGGATGATCGACATGGGGGTGCCGGCGTACCTCGTGGCGTCCAGCGTGATCGCGGTGATGGCCCAGCGGCTCGTGCGGGTGAACTGCCCGAAGTGCAAGCAGCCCTACCAGCCGCTCGACACCCAGATCGAGTCGGCAGGCATCACGCCCGAGATGCTTGAAGGAGCCACCTTCATGAAGGGCCGCGGCTGTAGCCACTGCCAGAAATCGGGCTACAGGGGGCGGCTGGGCATCTTTGAGCTCATGCCCATGAACAACAAGATCCGCGAAATGGCCTTCCAGGGGGCGGCCACGCAGGATCTCCGCCGGGCGGCGATCAGTCAGGGTATGAGGGTTATGTTTGACGACGGGATCGCCAAAGCGATCCGTGGAATCACCACCCTCGACGAAATTTTCCGGGTCGCCAAACGCAACGAGTGACGGGCAAAACGGCGGCGGCAGAATTTTTCTTGGCGGGCAGTGACTTTTCTGCCGAACTACGCCATAATGTCTGTTGAGTAGCCGGCACCTGTCAGGGGCGTGTCCGGCTGCCCTAGAACTTTCTCGCCGTGGCCCGCGTTGGCTCATCTCTTCGGCGCTCCCCCAACCCGCTCGTGTCTTCCTTCAGGCGCAGTTGGCGGATTTCATCGCCGGAGCTATTCGGCAGACTCGTTTCAGGTCACAATGAAGTTGTGCCGGGTGGGAGCGTCGTGGCCGCGATGCGTTCCCGGTCGAGTTTTGGAGTCGCAAAAGTCATGTCGGCGACCACTGGGGGAGCTGCGCACGTGCAGCCCATCGAAAAGCTGCTGAAGGTCCTGCTCGACAACGGGGGGAGCGAATTGCGGCTCGCCGGTGGCACGGCGCCGATGCTCATGATCGACGGCGCCTTACGGAGCCTGAAGTCACGGTCACTTTCGACGGAGGAGGTGAGCGCCTTGACGGCTGCGATCGTGCCGCCAGGCGGCAATCGCGCGAGCTTCACGTTCGCATCGTCGCTGGGCACATGTGAAGGCGAGGTCCTCGAGGTCAATGGCACGTCCGTGCTTGTGATGCGGCCACCGTCGTCAGTGATGCCGTCATCGCCTGACCACCATAACCCGCTCGAGCTCGACCAGGACCACAGCCCCGCCGCTGATCAGGCCGCAGGGTTCGCCGCCTCCGCGAGCGACGACGACCTCGAGCTGCCGCAGGCTGCCTCGGGCACGATCCAGATCGACAAACTCCTCGAGGCGGCCGTGAAGGGGGGCGTGAGCGACATCCACATCACCACTGGCCTGCCGCCGGTCTTCCGCATCGACGGCGGCATGCGTCCGCAGAAGACCAAGGTGCTCACCGGCGACGACACCAACGGCCTCATGAAGGCGATCACGCCCGAGCGGTGCCAGGCCGAGCTTGCCGAAAAGGGGGGCACCGACTTCGGCTTCGCCTTCCGGGATTTGGCCCGGTTCCGCGTGAGCGTCTTCAAGCAGCGCGGCCAGGTCGCCATGGTGCTCCGCCAGATTCCCAACAAGCTCCTCACGCCCGAGCAGCTCGGGGTGCCGGAAATCTGCAAGAAGCTGGTGACGCGGCCTCGCGGGCTGTTCCTGGTCACGGGTCCGACCGGCTCCGGCAAAAGCACCACGCTCGCCGCGCTCATCGACTACATCAACGACAACTACGACCACCACATCATCACGATCGAAGACCCAATCGAGTTCTACCACTATTCCAAAAAGAGCACGGTGAACCAGCGGGAGATCGGCAACGACGTGCCATCCTTCTCCGAGGCCCTCAGGCGGGCCCTCCGGCAAGACCCCGACGTGATCCTCGTCGGCGAGCTTCGCGACCTCGAGACGATTGAAGCGGCGATCTCCGCGGCGGAGACGGGCCACGTTGTGTTTGGCACGCTCCACACGACCGGTGCCCAGGGTACGGTCAATCGAATCATCGATGCCTTCCCGTCGCATCAGCAGGAACAGATCCGCACGCAGCTCTCGACGGCGTTGCTCGGGGTCGTGTCGCAGACGCTCCTTCCAAAAATCGGCGGGGGCCGGTGCGCGGCCTACGAAGTGCTCGTCGTGAATCCGGGCATCGGGAACCTCATTCGCGAGAACAAGACGTTTCGCATCAACTCCTGCATCCAAACGGGTGCCAAACAGGGCATGCGGCTCCTCGACGACGACCTCTTCCGCCTCTGGAACGAGCGGAAGGTCACCGAGGAGACCGTGCTGGCCAAGGCCCAGAGTGTGGACGACCTCGCGGCCCGCATTAGCAAGGCCAAGCAGGGCATCTTTGACGATGACGAGACGGTCACCAAAAAGGCCCCCAAGGATCATTGACCTCGAGCGGGGCCTCTGGCCCCCCACGCACACGCCATGGCAATCAAACGACTCGGACAACTCCTGATGGACCTCGGCTTCATCGACGAGCGGCAGCTCGAGACGATGCTCGAGGAGCAGCCTACCCGGTCGGAACTTCTCGGCCGCGTGGGGGTGGCGCTCGGTTTTTATTCCGAGGACCAGCTCGGCGAGGCGCTCGCGGAGCAGTGGGGCACCACCTTTGTCACGCTCTATGACCGGGACATCTCGAAAGACGCAATCCTGTCGGTGAGTGAGCCGATGGCCCAGCTCTACCGCGTCATCCCGCTCACGCTGAAGGGCAACACCCTCACGGTCGCGTCGGCCGAGCCCCAGAAGATCCAGATTGCCGACGAGCTCCGGACGCTCCTGGGCTTCGATATTCATGTCTGCGTGTCGACCGACCTCGAGATCCAGAAGGCGATCGAGAAGTATTACTCGTCGAGTAACGACAGCGTGGAGTCGCTCGTCGACGATCTCGAACACGATGACGAGTTGGCCGCAGCAGCGGCTGCGGCCGGCCGCGAGGGCGTGACCGACCTCACGAGCGTCGAGGCTCTCGCCGAGAGCGCCCCGGTGCGAAAGCTGCTCAACATGGTGCTTCTGCTCGCCATCCGTGATGGCGCCAGCGACATTCATTTCGAGCCATTCGAATCTGAGTTTCGGATCCGGATCAAGGCCGACGGTCTCCTCCAGGAGATGGTGCCGCCGCCGAAGCATCTCGCCTTCGCGATCACGACCCGGATCAAGGTGATGGCGAATCTCGACATTGCCGAGCGGCGTCTCCCGCAAGACGGCCGCATCGAGCTGACGGTCGGCGGCCATCCGGTGGATCTCCGTGTGAGTGTCCTTCCCACGCTCTTCGGCGAAAGCGTGGTGATGCGGGTACTCGACCGCGGCGTCGTCTCGCTGGATCTCGAAAAGGTGGGGCTCGAGGAGGCGATGCTGCGGCGGTTTCGCGAAATCATCAGGCGTCCCAACGGCATCGTGCTCGTGACCGGCCCCACGGGCTCCGGCAAAACGACCACGCTCTACTCAGCTCTCTCGGAGCTCAACCAGGTCGAAGACAAGATCATCACCACCGAAGATCCGGTGGAGTACGACATCGATGGCATCATTCAGGTGCCGATCGACGCCGAGATCGGCAATACGTTTGCGGCCTGCCTCCGGGCCATCCTCCGCCAGGATCCAGACCGCATCCTGGTAGGGGAGATCCGCGATGTCGAGACAGCCGAAATTGCCGTCCAGGCATCGCTCACCGGGCACATGGTGTTCTCGACGCTCCACACCAACGATGCCCCAGCGACCGTGACGCGGCTGCGTGACATGGGCGTGCCGCCGTTTCTGATCACAGCGACGGTCGAGGCCATTTTGGCCCAGCGCCTCGTGCGTCGGATTTGCCAGAATTGCATTGAGGAAGTGATCCCAGCGGCCGACGTGCTGGCAGACCTCGAGCTCACGTCCGACCAGATCGTGGGTAAGAAATTCTTCCGCGGACACGGCTGCGAAAAGTGCAATCGGTCGGGATACAAAGGCCGCAAGGGCCTCTTCGAGCTCCTTGTCATGAGCGACGAGCTGCGTGACTTGGTGATGCGGAATGCTTCCACGGAAGACATCCGCGAGGCTGCTCGTCGCAACGGCATGGTGACCCTCCGCGATTCGGGGATGGAGAGCATTTTTGCTGGGGAAACAACAGCCGACGAAGTGATTCGCGAAACCATCATGGAAGCCTGAGGAAGCAGTCATGCCTACGTTCCAATACGAAGCTGTCGACGCATCGACCGGCCAGGAAGTCCACGACACGGTGGACGCCGCCAACGAGGCCGAAGCCCAGGCGACGATCCGCTCGATGGGCTACATGGTCACGAAGCTCAAGGCCCGCAGGCTCAAGGCATCGGGCAATGCCAAGAAGGTCAAGCCCGGCCGGGGCTTTGCCATTGGCGGGGTCGGTTCGCGGGAGCTGACGATGTTCACGCGGCAGCTCTCGATTCTCCAAGACGCTGGCCTGCCAATCCTGCGGAGCCTCAAGCTCCTCGCCCAGATGCAGAAGCCAGGACGACTGAAGAACAGTCTGCTGGACGTGTGCGACGAGATCGAAGGTGGGTCCACGCTCTCGGAGGCTCTTTCAAAGAGCCCGAAGGCATTTGATCGGCTGTACTGCAACATGATCCGGGCCGGTGAGGCGGGCGGCGCCCTTGAGGTGATTTTGCGACGCCTGGCGGAGTTCATGGAGCGGAGCCAGGCGCTCCGCCGGAAGGTCAAAGGCGCGCTGATCTATCCGATTGTCGTCGTGCTGGTCGCGGTCGGCATCCTCGGGTTCATCATGATCAAGATCGTGCCACAGTTCAAAAAGATCTTTGCCGATTTCGGCAGCGAACTGCCGCCGATGACGCAGTTGCTCATCGACATCTCAAACTTCACGGTCAGCTACTGGTATCTCATTCCGCTGATTCCGATCGGCCTCACGCTCATGATCAGGGCGCTCAAGCTCATCCCGTATGGAAAGTTCGGTTGGGATTTGTTCATGCTGAAGGTGGTGGTGTTTGGGCAGCTCGTCGAGAAGAACATTCTCTCCCGTGCGGCGCGGACCCTCGGCACCCTGCTGGCCAGCGGCGTGCCGATCCTCGAGGCGCTCAATATCACGAAGGAGACCTCGGGCAACGCGATGTTCGAGAAGCTCTTTGCCAAGACATCCGATGCTATCCGCGACGGCGAAGCGATTGCCAAGCCCCTCAAGAGTCAGTCCATTCCGCCGTTCAATTTCATGGCGCTGTTTTTCTGGACGTTCTTCGTGCCGGGCGTGGGCGCGCTCATTTACCTGACGCGATACAAGAAGCCCGTCATCGACGATCTCGTCGTGAACATGGTGGACGTGGGCGAGGAGTCGGGCGAGCTGGACACGATGCTCTACAAGGTGGCCGACACCTACGACGAAGAAGTGGCGGTGCTCACCGAGAGCCTGACGAGCCTTATGGAGCCACTGCTCATCATTTTCCTCGGTGGTGCTGTGGGCTTCATCGTCGTCGCCCTCTTCATGCCGCTCATCAAGCTCATTAATGACCTCTCGTAAGAAAGCGTTGTGAGGAATCTGCCATGAAACGGATCATGCAACGCCAGGCGTTCTCGCTCGTCGAGTTGCTCGTCGCGGTCTCGATCATCGTCCTGCTGATGGCGCTCCTGGGGTCGGCGGTCTCGGCCGCACGGACGCGAGGAGCAAAAGACAAGGCGCAGGCCACGATCATCCCGATTGCCGATATCCTCCAGCGTCATTTTTCCGCTGCGGAGTCGAGCCGCGTGGGCGCGATCGTGGCGACAACCGCGCGGGGGGCGGCGATCCGTCGGCAGATCACAGCGGACATGCCGGATAGTTGGGCCGAGGTGCGGTACATGCGGGACAACGCCGCGGAATTTACGTCGGCCAGACAGAGCGGCTATGTGGAGACGCTGAAGGTCAATCCGAGCGATCAGTATGGGGACGCTGAGTGCCTCTTCATGATCGTCATGCAGGGAGGGCTCGCGAACTGCCTGACCTGCGCGACGCTCGATTCGCTTGCCATCGGGGATACGGACAGTGACGGGGCTCCAGAGTTCATCGATCCTTGGGGGATGCCAATCCGGTATGTCCTCTGGCCAGCTGGGTTCGAGCAGCCGATCGGAACGAAGTATTTCGACCAGACAGCCCCCTTCGACGGGCTTCCGCCGGCCGGCGCTGCTGGCGGCACCATGCGGCCGCTCGTCTTTTCCGGGGGGCCATCGAAACTGTCTTCGGCCGAGGTGAACGTGGGATCGTATCTGGGGCTCGGCAACGCATGTGGTGATCCAGCCGATGCCACGATTGCCCTGCTCGGCGGCCTGCCCGCGGGCGACAATGAGTCACGCGACGACAACATCACGAACTTTTCTGGCGAGGCCACGCCATGACCAGACAGCGAAGAGGATTCACGCTCGTCGAGCTGCTTGTCGTCACCGGCATCATGGCGGCCCTGTTTGGACTGTTGCTGGGTGCCTCGGGCCAGAAGCCGAGCTCCCTCAGGGCAGCCCAGGATTTCGCTTCGATACTCCTGGCGGCGCAGAGCCGAGCGCTTGGGCGGGTCGAAGGGGCGGCGGTCATCGTTGAGGCGCCCGCTGCCGCGCCGCGGACCGGCACTATTCTTCACGATGGCACCATGCTGCCCCCAATCGTGGTTGGCGTGACGGGTGGCGTTCTTGACGCCCACGCCGATCTCGTGAATGGCTACAAGGTGCGGTTCCGCAGGGCCGCGGGGACCGGATTCGTGACCATCTCACCGTGGCTCGCGCTGCAGGCAGACAATCCCACTCCCGATCCCGATCCCGTTCCCGCTCGCCGCGAGTCGGCCGGGCAAACCGCGGCGAACACGATCATCGCGCCGCTCGGCGGCGGGCTTGAGGCCGTTGTCGTTCGGTATCCGACGACCGGCCCCAAGCCCACCACAATCGCGAGTGCCATCGCCATTGATCTTCGGCATAGCGGAGTGGGAGACGATCCCGCAGCAGCGCACGGAAATGGCAGTTTCGAGAATCAGGGGCCGATCGCGATCGTGTTCGATCAAACCGGGCGAGTGTCCGAGGTCATCCTGTTGGTGGGCAGCCAAGGTGGAACGGAGGCCCTCGTGCCCAACGAGCCGATCTACTTCTATTTTGCCGAGCAGACATCCATCACCGCGAATGAATCATTGTCCAGTGATCGGTCCGCCTGGGTCGCGATCAACCCGCAGACAGGCCGAATCAACGTTTCTACCAACATTCCGTCGGCCGAAACCGGCCTTGTCGCAGCCCGTGACAAGGCTCGGAAGGCCATCGCCCTCGGGAATTGAGTCATGCATCCGCGAATCCCACATACCGACGCTGGCCGCACTGGGATCACGCTCCTCGAAGTGCTCGTGGCCGCGGGCATTCTCGTGATTGGGCTTGTGAGCGTCGCGGCGCTCCTGCCGGCCGCCGGGGCGCTCCTCGGCGAAGCGGTGACGGCCGATCGGGCTGCCACACTCGCGACCAACGCCCCATCGGACCTCGAATTTATCAAGACGCTCAAGGCAATCCAGTTTTCCACGACGAATAGGACGGTCATGGTCGGCGATGTCTTTCTTGCTGCGCCCTTCACTGCGGCACCTTTCACGACTGGGTACAGAAGGATCGCGTCGATCGCCAAGACCACGTCCGACAACGAGGCGTATGGCCGCACATGGTATGTGGCGACGGCAACGCCTCTGGCCACCAGCGGCAATATCACCTCGGGCATGCCGGCCCGGGTGTCGGTGGCGGTTCTCAGGAGCGTGCCGCCAACTGTGAGAACAACCTCCATCTCCCTCACGCGAGTGTCGCTGGGAGTCTATCGCTTCACCAGCAACGGGACGGCCGCGCTGCGAACGGCAAACGAGCTCGATCGAAAGATCTACCTCGCGCCCTGTGCGTGGGTGATGACCCCGAAGAGCAGCATCGTTCGCTGGCTTCACATCGGCAGCTCCTGGCCCACGTATTCCGCTGGCACCGGAGGTGCCGTTGGCGCCATCGCCAATTCCTTCGTGTCATTCAGCGATCCTGCCGCCGCAACGGCTGCGGAATCCCCCGTGAATATCATCTCCGTCTACGCCATCAGTGGGGTGGACCGGGTCGAGGAACGCATTGTCCCCCTGGATTGAATTCCCGGAACAGCTTTTGGAATCAGAGCCATGAAAACTGACGTGCATCACCGCCGCGGCGTAGTCTTGCTGCTCGTGCTGAGCACCTTGACGCTGTTCCTTATCATGGGTGCCACGCTCCTCGTTGTCGCGACGCGTGCTCGCACGGCGTCCCGCAGCTTTCTGGCGGCGATGAGCCAGCCCGATGCCTCCCCGGCGATTCCGCGGGCTGCGCTGGACGAAGCCCTGCTGTTGCTCATCCGTGGCTCGTTGGACTCGGCGGTGATGGGGAACCTCACCGAGAGTCTGCTGGGTGACATGTATGCAACGGGCAATAACACAGTGCCCTTCCGCACCGAACCGTGGGATGAGTTTGGGACTACGAACGGCAATGTATTTCTGACGGAGATTGCCGACGACGGAACGCTGACTCGGGCAGCGTTCCAAAGCGGGAACGCTACCGTCGAAGTCGACAATGACGGCGACGGCGTAAACGACGGCGTATGGCTGTCGAACCTGCTGCCATCCATCACGGGATCGAGGGGCGGGGCACTGACGTTCAAGGTGTCCTACCTCGTCCTCGATCTTGACAGCCGGATTAATGTCAACACCCACGGCGGTGGCGGCGCTCCTGCCGGCCCCGGCTCGATCGATGGTTCGTCGATTGACGATGTCTTCGCGGGGAATCGCTGGACGGTCATACAGCAGGGAGGAAACGCAACGACCTCGAATCGCACGACTGATCTTCGGCAGCCCCCTGTCCTTGGCCAGGCAATTGCCGGCCGAGGGAGCAGCGATCCCTATACCTTGCGGCTCGATCGCCAGGCACCCCGGCCAGCGACGCTGACCGGCAACGCCACGCAGAATCCTTTCACACTTGCTGAGCTTGAGCGAGTGCTGCGGCCCTTCGACCGTGACTGGTCATCGCTGCCGCCGCGCCTGGCGGCCATTCTCAATAACCTCGACAACACGGCCCGCCGCGCGGTCACGACCGAGAGTTGGGACGTGGCCTACACGACCGGCGGGGCCGCTGCGACGGGTGCGAATCCCGTGCTCAAGTTCGATCTGAACAAGGCGGTAGCCCCAGATGTCTTCGCGAAGGCCCTCTTCTTTTTCATTACCGGGCAGGCAAACCCAGACGACGGCGCCCAGCCGATCATTCCGGCGGCCGCAGCCGCGAATGCAGCTACGGCGCAGTGGTGCGCGAATGTCGCCGAGTTTCGCGATCCTCAAAATGCGGCAGTTCCGATTGACATCGGTGGCTTCACCGTTACGGGAGTGAAGCCAACGGTCCTCGGCGGCGTGGGCGGGGCGTGGCCTGATTGGCCTGCAGGTTTTGAGAGCAGCGGCGATCTCGCTGGGGTGCCTGAGGGGGATTCCACCGCAATCACCGACATTCTCAATCTCACCAATCCAGTCCCTCTGGTGTCGCTGGTGACCGCCAACCCCTTCATTCTCGAGGCCGTTCATGTGCCATCGCGATTCACCGCCACGACCGCGGTGGACGCCACGCGGGTACCGGGGCAGATCAACGTCAACACCTGCCGAGAGGATGTGTGGCGTGCCATCCTCGGCGATCCCGGCGCGACGAAGCCGGTGAGTATTATGCGATCTCCGTGGGACATCATCTCGACGGGTGCTTTTCCGGGCGGTGGCTCACCAGATATCCGCTTCCTGGATCGTGGCATTGCCAATCGCCTCACCGCGGCCACAACGGTGCGTTCCAATGTGTTTGCCATCTGGATCACCCTCGAGGTGACGGATGCCGCAGTCACTGCAGGATCACCGACCTGCCACCGACTCTTTGCCATCGTCGATCGCTCGATCCCGGTCACCTACTTCGCGGGCGAGAACAAGAAGGCGCGTGACACCATTCGCCTGAAGCGTTTCCTCAACTGACAGGCCCTCGACATGCTCGCCACCACGACTTTTGTGCCTCGTCTCCCGAGATGCCATGCTGCTCGCGCGGCCTTCAGCCTCGTTGAATTGCTCGTGGCCTCGACCATGAGCCTGCTCCTCATGGCAACCGTAGCAACGCTCTTTGCCGAATTTAGTCAGAGCGTCTCCAATGGTCGCGCGATCACCGAATTGAACACCCGGATCCGCAATGCCGCTTGGCGGCTGCGGCAGGATCTCGCCGGCCTCACCTGTGTGCCCGCCGCGCTCGTCCGCGTGGAGTCGGGAGAGGGGTACTTCCATGTCATCGACGGGGCCCCGCCCACCGCGCCCACTCCTCCCATTCCAAATCTTCTGGGGGATGTCAGTGATGTGCTGGCGATGACGACGTCAAATCCCGCAGCCCCGTTCACCGGCCGACTCGCTGGCGCCAAGGGATTTGAGTCTCCGTCGACGGAGGCCGTATGGTTCTGCGAACTGTCGGGTGCGGCCTACAGGGGTTTGCCGCTGTACAACCTCTACCGTCGCCAGCTCCTCGTTTCGGCGTCGCCAGAGGCAGGCGACTTCGCGGGAAATATCTTCGCGCCCAAGGGTGATAGCGACATTTCCTATGGCACCCATGTCAACAGCCTCGGAGACCTTTCCAAGTCGGCCACCCGATTTCTGACCACGGCCGGGGCCAACCGGAAGCTCACGGGCTCGCGCGAGGGGGAAGATGTGCTGCTCACGAACGTGGTCAGCTTCGACGTAAAGCTCGTGTTGTCCACTGCAACGGTCGCGGACGATCAAACGTTTGAAACTCGTGAGGACGGGGATCCAGCTGCGGCTCCCCTCCGAGGTATTGCCGTGCGAATCCGCGCGATCGACCCATCGACCGGACAGATTCGCGAACTCAAAGTGGTACACTCATTTCCGCCACGGTAATCGAGCCTCAGGGCTCGCACGACCGCGCCCAACATCCACCAAGGAGAGGGGATCATGAAACGCACGCCCGTCAGTCGGCGCGGATTTACGCTGGTCGAGCTGCTGGTGGTGATCACGATCATCGCCATGCTCATGGCCCTGCTGCTGCCTGCGGTGCAGAATGCCCGCGAAGCCGCACGGCGGACGGCATGCATGAACAACCTCCGCCAACTCGCTATGGCCACGATCAGTTCAGCGTCTTCGACGACCTTCATTCCTGGCTGGCGGAATCGAAGCCCACGGGTGACTGACACGGTTCTACCCGCCACGTTCAATAACGCTGTCTCATGGCCCGTCATGCTCTTGCCCTTCGTGGAGCGGAATGACATCTACAGGGTGTGGCAGACCACTACGCCACCTCCGGCGAGTGCCTATCCCACCGTTTCGCTGTTCCTCTGCCCATCGAGTCCGCCCGAGGTGTCGGGGCAGCCGACGCTCGCCTACGCCGGAAATTGTGGAAGTGGCAGCAATGGAGATGGAACAAGCAACGTCACTACTGGTGCTCCTAGGAAGTGGGACGGAGTCATGCTCGACACCACGATCACAAGCGGTTTAAGCTCGGGGCTCCGTGGGTTTGATCTGATTGCCGGAGGTGACGGGACATCCATGACCATTCTGCTCACTGAGAAGTGCGGCTCGGGCAACGTCAGAAACGGTTTCCCCCTCTACCAGGGTTTCTGGGATCGCCGCGGGATCGCCGCCGCGCCCGTGCCGTTTTTCGCGAACGGCCCTGCAACCTATACGGCCCTTGCGGCAACCCCCGTGCCTGGCATTGGCATCGTCAGCACGGCCCCAGGGGCAATAAAAGTGATCAATAACATCCTTAACAACACGTCGCCAGGCTTTTGGAACCAGCCTTCGTCCAACCACGCTGGTGGTGTCGTGACGGCATTCTGCGACGGGAGCATGAAGTTCGTCAGGGATTCGGTCACCTCTGTCGTGTACGCGCAGTTGCTGTCAAGCGACTCCAGTCAGGCATCGACGGTCTCGCTGACAACGTGGGGGACAAGTGGTTACCTGATCCTCAACGAAGGCGACTACCAATAATGGATTGAGTCCACTGCTGGGCGCCGAGGACGCTCGTGGGCCTGTGCCGCGTCTGCTCACTCGTCGATGAACGGCCGGCGGGGTGGGAGAGGTGCCGCCGGGTCGGCGGCTTCTTCGCCAATGCTTTGCCGTTCCCGCCAGGGCTTGCCAGCCTCGTAGCTTTCGAGCTCGGCCGTCAACTGGTCAGACACATCGTCGTCGTCCTTGCCAGCCTCGACGGCTTGGCGGGCAAATTTCCTGGCGTTCTCAAAGTCGCCTGATTCCGCATAGGCCGCGGCGAGCGTGCTGATGATGTGCGCCTCTTTCCAGGTGGTCTCCTCGCAGGCCTTCGTGGCCAGCTCGATTGCCCGCTTCCCGTTGCGCAGGTCGTCATCGGGCGACGTGGCGAGCAGCCAGGCAAAGTTATTGAGCACACCCGAATCGTCGGGCTCGAGCGCGAGCGCCTTTTCCAAGTCGGCCAGCGCCGCGGGATGGTCACCCATCGAGATTGCCGCGTCGCTGCGACCGCGACGACAGGGGAAGTTGTCTTCGTCGATCTCCAGGGCCCGCGAAAAACGACTGATCGCCTCACGCGGCTGCTGGGCAGCCAGGTAGAGCATGCCGAGCTGCCCGATCACCGCTGCATCGTCTGGATTGCGGGCGGCTAGGCGGCGAAAATCACGGATTGCGGATTCGTAGTCGCGACGCTCGGCCGCCATGAGGCCTCGCAGCTCGAGGGCGGCCGGCAGGTCGGGGGCCGTCTCGAGCACGGTCTCGATGTCGGCGAGCGCCGCATCCGTAGTGCCGGCTTCCTGATGGATCCGGGCACGGAGCAGGAGGCTTGCGATGTTTGCGGGTTCGAGGTCGAGCGCACGGTCGATGTCGGCGAGAGCGTCCTCGGTGTTGCCCTCGACGGCCAGCACACGAGCACGCTGGAGCAGCGGACCCACAGCATCAGGCTCGAGCTCGATCGCCCGACCGAACGCACCTCGGGCCTGCTCCAATTCCTTCATCAGCAACAAGGCGAGTCCGAGTGCCTCGTGGAGCGACGCCTTGCGGGGCTGCTCCTCGATGGCCACCTCCAAGTCTTCGCGAGCCTTCTCGTGGAGATCACGCGACAGGCGAAACAGGCCACGGGCCCGCCGGGCCTCGGGGTCGCGTGGGGAGAGCTCGACCGCCGCATCGAACAGGGCCGTCTTCTTCTCGGCGTCGGTCTCGAGATCTGCCAGCACGAGCGTCGCCCGGGCCCGCTGGAGTTGGTCCTCGCCGAGCAGTTCGAGCGCCTTGGATGCCGCCTCCACTGCCCGCTGCTTGTCGCCGCCGGGAAGCGCCTGGAGGCGGGCAATCATCAGCTGCGCGCTGCCCAGCCCCGGATCGCGGCTGATGGCTTCGTCGAGATCCCGCATGGCGAAGGCACGGATCCGCGCCCACTGCGGGTCGGGCCTTGGCGATTCGAAAATCGCTTCGGTCAGCATGCCGGCCCGATCCATGAGCGTGCCGGTGTAGAGGTCTGCGGCAAACTTCTGCGAGTCGGCGTCGAGCCCCTTTTCCAGGGCCTTGCTGCAGAACTCGAGGACCTTGGCAAAATCGTCGAGTTGCTCGATGGCGAGCTTGGCATCAATGGCCGCATTGAGATCTTCCTGGCCTGGCGGATCGGTGGCCGGGTCGTCGGCCACCGCGACGGGCGTGCTCATCACGAGCACCAGGAGCAGCCATGAAGCGGCCAGAGGCCAGCGAACATGCGACATGAGAGAGGGGTCTCCAGGGAAAGGCACAGCGCATAGTATGCGGTACCTGCCCCAGAGCCTGCCACCGGAGCAAAAAGGCTACAGCGGCGCCGGGAGGTCGCGACGGGCGAAGATGATCGCCCCGGCGACAAAGGCGGACAGTCCGATACCCACGAGGATGGCGTCGTAACGAGCCAGGAGCCACCAGGATTCGGCAGTGCCCGCCACAAGCCGCTGTGGCTCGAAGGCGTTGAACACGGAGAGCCAGCCAACCGCCTCGAAACGGTCGCTCATCCGACCCACGAGCTTCGCCAAGAGCGACACGACATAGAAGCCGCACATGATCCCGATCGCATGAGAGCGGTGGCTGCCAGCGGCCGAAACGAGTCCCGCCAGCCCGGCCATGCAGGTCATCAGCCCCAAGACGTTGAGCACCGCAGGCGTGAACAGGGATGGATCGACCTTGCCCGCCCAGGGCCCAAAGGCCACGGCGGTCCAAATCGACGCCAGAAGCACGCCGCAGGCGATTGCGCCGCCGATGATCGTGGCGGCGGCGTGCGTGGCGTAGACGGCGGTGCGGCGGACCGGTGCCGCGAGCACCATCTCGAGCGTACCCCGTTCGAGCGGCCCCGACACGATATCGCTGCCCCGGGTCACTCCCCACACGGTCGCCCCGAGCACGATCATCGGATCAACGAAGGCGAGCGCCACGCGACCGACCGGCGTCGCCACGTCGGCAATCGGCACGCCCGAGAGTTTCTGCCAATCCTCCGGAATGAGCTTCAGGATCATCTGAAAATCACCCATCGGCACCTGCGACTGGAGCCAGAGATAGAGCCACGGAAACGCAGCCCAGAGCGACACGATCGCCGCCAGCAGGATTTTCTGGTCGCCCCACGCCTGGTGCCACACTGCACGGTTGAACATGGTGCGCTTATCCACCGCGGTGAAACCGGTCATATACCGCCGTCAGGCCGATGGGCTCGATCGCCATCTCGATCACGGGGAGCGTCGCGAGCCAGCCCAGCAGCGGCGCGAGCGACTCGGCCGCTTCCAGGACAACTCGATTCCGGGAATCGTTCTCGGCGGCACCAGGCACGAGCGCCACATGGTCGGCGAGCAACGTGGGAATACCGGCAAACGGTTCAGCCAGCCGCGCGGTGATGCGATGCCCCCGCCGGATCTCGGCGATCGATTGCTCGAAGACCGGTGAGCCGGCTCGCATGATCACCACACGGTCACAGGCCTCCTCGACTTCGGAGAGCACATGCGATGAGAAGATGACCGTGCGGCCGATGGCGTTGGCCTCGCGGACGATGTCGAGCACCTCCGCCCGCGCCGTCGGATCGAGGTTGGCTGTCGGCTCATCGAGGATGACAAGCTCAGCGTCGGTGGCCATGACGGCACAGAGGGCGAGCTTCTGCCGCATGCCGGTGCTCATCCGAGTGACCTGGCGGCTCGTGTCAAGGCCGAGACGGTCGGCCACGCGGGTGGCCTGGTCGAGGCTGCAGGCGGGCCGCAGCCGCGCGAAAAAGGCCAGTACCTCCTTGCCCGTCATCCGCCGAAAGAGACGCGCCTCACCGGGCAGATAGGCCACACGGCTCCGCACTGCGAGCGATTCAGTGGCGCAGTCGTGGCTCGCGACGGTGCCGGTGCCCGACGTGGGCGCGAGGAACCCCAGCAGCAGCCGCAGGAGCGTGGTCTTGCCGGCGCCGTTGGGGCCAAGCAGGCCAAAGATCTCGCCGCGTGGCACGGTGAGCGTGCAGGCATCGAGGGCCGTGAACCTGCCGTAGCGCTTGGTGAGTCGATCAGTGGAGACAAGCATGAGGATTGGCCGCGTCAGGCAAACTGTCTCCAGAGATAATAGCCCGCCAGGCCGAAGGCGATGATGGCCACGAGGCGGCGGACCACCGTGGCGGGCAGCCTTTTGGAGAGCTTCGCCACCGCAATCCCGCCAATCACCGCGCCGATCGCACCCACGGCGACATGGAGCCATGAGACCTCGAATGCACCGGCCATGCCCCCGATGACGAACAGGAAAGCTGCGACCCCGTTGACCGTTGCGGCGAGCAAATTCTTGACGGCATTGACGGCGTAAATGTCTTCGAGCCCGAGCATGCCGAGCATCGCGAGGATGAGGACCCCGAGCCCAGCCCCGAAGTAACCGCCGTAGATACCCACGAGGAGCTGCAGTCCGCAGATGGCCACGAGCCGCGGCGGCATCGACCAAAAAAGCCCCCGACGCGAGTCGGGGGACGGCAGGTCACTCGCTGCCGCGACGGGCTTGTCGTGTTCGCTCGCGCCTCTGCTGCGTTGAGCCACAAACCGCGTCACCTGCGGCTGGATGGCAAACAGCATGGCGGCCAAGAGGATGAGCCATGGCACGACAGCATCAAAAAATGTGGCCGGGAGTGTCTGGAGCAGAAACACCCCCACTACCGCGCCCACGATGCTCGGCAGCAAAAGCCAGCGTCCCAGGGCTGGCAGCGTGGCCCGCTCACGACGCCATGCCCACGCCGCTGCGGCCGAACCGGGCCAGAGGGCGATCGTGCTGGTGACATTTGCCGACACGAGCTGCCCGGGACCTGGCGGCAGGATTGCGGACAGCACAGGGAACGTGAGGATCGTGCCGCCGCCAGCGATGGCATTCACGCCCCCTGCCGCGATGCTTGCCGCGAAGAGGAGGGCCAGATCGGCCACAGTGCCCGTCATGGATCAGGCCGTGGCGGAGGCGGGGCGAGGATCGCGGGTGGCAGCGGGCCGCCAGGGGCCGGCGGCGGCGGGGCCATCGGCGCCGGGGCCGCGGGCGCCAGTGGCGGTGGTGGCGGGACGACGGCCGCCGGTTCCGCGGCATACACACCACGCCCGCAGTCCACGAGCATGAAGCCGGCCCAGAAGAACGGGTGTCGGCCGTCGGGGAAATGATCTTCGCCAGCGGTGGGCTTGATGCGTGGCTCACTCTCGAGGTCGGGCCGTTCGGGCGTCACGACATCCACCGCCCGCTGCCACGCGGCCACCGGCGTCATGTCGCCACGGCTGGCCGCCTCCTGCAAAAACTCCCGCACGAGCTCGTTGGTGATGCGGCCCCCATTTCGCCAGCGGGTTACGAGCGCTGTCGTCGCACCCGCCGCAACGACATCGGTCACCGTCAGAAACAGATCCTGCCCCGGACGACTGGGCACTGCCTGGAGGCCATTGCCCATCGCCGTCTGCAGGCCCGGCAGAACCATCTGCTGCGGACGCTTGGGGGGTGGAAAGGTCCAGTCGCCGAGCGTCATACCGCCGCGGCCCTGCGTGGCGGTGAGGAGGGCCACGAGCCCGGGGGCGTCGGCGGCCACGGGCTCGTCATAGATCACCAGCGAATCGAAGAGCGAGCCGACCAGCGGCGCCGATGGCCCATGGGCCGAGAGCTCGAGCCTGATCGCTGGGCCAATGCCGGCCGTCATGGCGGCTCCGGCCGCAGCGGCGTCGGGCTCTTTTTCGCCACGCGCCATGCGGCCGAGCAGCAGGCACGTCGTTCCGGCCGCACGCGGCTCATACCGCAGGACGGCGAGGCTTCGCGTGGGTGCGTAGCGGATGCGGCACACATCCCGGAGTTGCTGCTTGTCGGCGCCGGCCTGATTGGTCGCCACCGGCAGCACGTCGAACGGAAAATACCAAAGCCATCCGTCGGGCACGATCACAAGCTCGTCGATCCCCGTGGCGAGCGACACGCCGCGCGAGTTCTCAAAGAGCATTCGTTCAATCCGCGAGACCGAGCCCTGCCAGTCACCCTCGGCGAGTCGCTCGTCGGCGATTGCGGCCTTCTCACCGAGGTGCAGCGCCTTCGCCAGGAGCTTGAGCTCGCCTGGAAGGCCACTGGCCTGACGCACCTGCCACGCGACCAGCCGATCACGCGACTCGAGGGCAGCGAACAGCCCAGTCGCCGTCCAGTGAAACGAAAGGATCGCCTGGCCCGGCTCGAGACGGCGGCGAATTTCTGGAGCGGGCGTATGAGGTGGAAACATCGGGGGCACGGCTTCGCGGCCCGCGGCCAGGGCGGCCACGGCCGTCGTCATCCGCGAGGCGAGGCCCGCGTACTCCTGCCACTCGGCATCGGTGCCGGCCGGCGTGGCCGCCGCGGGATTCGCGGCGGCGGCCGCTTCGAGGTCGCCACGCAGTTGTGCGAGGCGAGTCAGCAGATCTCCGAGCCCCGGTTGCGCGGCGATGATCGTGGCCCGCCGCGCCGCCACAGCCGGCTCGAGTGTCCGGGGATCGGTGGTCAGAAACCGCTGCACCGAAATCTGTCGGCCCCCCAGCGGCCGCGCGGTCATCCAGCGATGCCGCATCGTCGCCTCGGCAGCCTCGATGATCTGGTCGTTGCCGCGGCGACCAGCCACGACCACCCAGGCATCAAACGCTGCTTCGCGGGGTGCTGAGATCATCGCCAGCGCGCCGAGCGGATCCACGGCGTAGTCGCGCGGGGCCGGGTCAGCCAGCCACGAGCTGAACCAGAGGTCGGCCTGACGGTCCGAAATGGCGCTCGATCCGGCCCGCAGGAACTCGACGAGCAGCTCGGTGCGAAACAGTGGAAGCAAGCGGGTGCGAGCGATCGCGAGAGCACGGTCGAGATCACGATCGCCGGAAGCCACGTCACCGCCGGCGTAGGCAATGAGCGCCTGGGCGTACGCAGTCTGGGCGCCCAGGATGCCGCCGCCGGCATCGCTCTTGAGCAGTCGGCCGTCGATCGCCTTCAGCGACTTGGCTGCGGCTCGCCTGTCACCGCTGACGGCGAGCGACTCGGCCTGCATCGCCAGCAGCCGTGACCGCAGGGCCCCCGGCCCGCTCCTGGTCCAATCCGCGGCCAGGCCGACACTCGGCGGCACACCCTGCTTCCCAGCCATGCGATGGGCTGACCACGCATACCAAAACGCTTCTTCGAGCGCTCGGAAATCTCCCTGGTCGGCGGCGGCGTAGGTGGCCTCTTCAAAGAGCTTCGCGGCGCGATCGGCCTGGTCGGCATCGAGCGCGATCCGTCCGAGCACGATCAGCCCCCATGCGGTCAGCTGATGATCAAGGTTGTTGCCCACGACGAGGCCGCGGGTGATGAGCGGCTGGGCCTGATCGGGTTTGCCCTGCGACCAGAGCGCCGTGCCGAGCGCGATATCGATCCAGGCCTGCGAGTAATGCTGGGGCGGCGCGGGGCGACGGCTGAGTGCTCGCGTGGCTGCGTCGAGCGCGGGGTTCTCGCGACCGAGATCGCCGAGGATCGAGCCCGTGCGATAGAGAGCGATCGTGAGGGTGCGCATGATCTCGCCGGGGCGAACCGTGCGATCGTAGGGTGAGACGAGCACGCCCCCGCGCTGCAAGACATCCTGCGGGTCGGCCCCCTGCCGCCTGATCGCTACGATTTCTGGGAGCATCACCGGCTGCGTGTTTCGCTCACTGCGGCCCCAGGTGGCGACCCGCGCGCGGCGAAGCGGCTGTGGCCCCTGCGGTGGAAACCGCACCGTGAGAAGCCAGTTGGCCTGCGCTGCCGAGATGACGAGGGCCTCCTCGTACTTCCCGATGGCCTCGCGGTAGCGGCCCAGCTCAAAGAGGCTTTCGCCAAGCATCGTGGCCGAGGCGATGGAATCGACCCAGCGATCGGCCCCGATTTTCACGCTGCCGCGGTACTCGGCGTCGGCCATCCCGGCCGCCGTTGCGTAGTCGCCCTCGGCCAGTGCGTTGAGCGTGTTGTCGTAACCATCGCCGGGCACGGTGGGCGCGGCGGCAGGCACGCCCACATTTGGCGGGAGGACCACCTGGGCCACGGCCAAGCTAGCTGCTTCAAGGGCCACGATCACGGCGAAGAGCGGTGCCAGACGCATACGCTGGTTGTACCTCTTCTCGAGTGATTTCCGCACCGTGGGACCAGGCGGTGGCAGTCTGGGTAAGGCTGGGGGGTCGCAGGGCGAGGTTTGCTGAGCCTGCTGGCGCGGTGGTGACGGTTGTTCAAGGTGTACCGGTCGTAGTGCCGATACCGAGAAAGGTTGTTGATGTTGGCCGGGTGCTGGAGGTGACTCCGGCCCCGCCCGCTCGATTCCTCCAGCCGAGAGCCAGACCATGAGCAAGCCCCTGATGAACGCGACCGCCAAGCCAGTATGCACGAGGGCTCTCGTGGCTCGTTTCCTCGCCGTGGCGGTTGCCGTCACTGGCCTCGCCACGACCGGCTGCCAGGTTGACGTCGGTGGCCAGACCCTGCCGAGTGCGTACTACCTGCAGGACGATATCCAGTTCTTCCCGGCCGGCCCCGAGTTCAAGCTCTCGAAGGAAGCCGCCGCCCAAAAGGCCTACAAGAAGGAATTGGACGAGAGCAACACCGGCGGATATAGGCCGTAGGCGAGGCGCGGGGTTGCCCCACTTGCAGTCTCCCGGCGGATCGTTAGACTGCTGCCCGTGGGTTTGGAGCCCGCTTTGGTCGTTACCGGCGATAAAAGCGTGGGTTTTAGGCCCAAAGCACGGCCTTAATGGATTGGCCGTTGGTTTTCCCGCGGAGGCGGGTGGTATGGCTTGGGTGACCGCTCGTGGCTGCTACGGCAGAACTCCTCATCGGCGAGTTCGTGAGAACGCTGGACGAGCGGTTCCGGCTCGCCGTACCCCCCGAGTTGCTCGACCCGCTCACGGCCAGCGGACCCAAGCTGGTCATCGCCAAAGAACGTGCGGGCTGCCTCTCGCTCTGGTCGGCGGCCACCTGGAAGCCTCGGCTCGACGCTGCGGTCGAAGTGATCACAAGCAAACTTCATGCGGGCTTGCTCGCCCAGCGGGTGGGCCAGCTCCAAGACCTCGGCCGGCTGCTCTCGACACGCCACCAAACGATTTCACTCGCGGGCCGCGGACGGCTGGTGCTGCCCGAAGGGTTTCGCAGCTTCCTCGGCGTGGAGCCGGGGGGCGACGTGATGGTGGTGGGAGCCGCCGTCTGCGTGGAGATCTGGGAGCCAGCCGCCTTTGGTGCCTACGTCTCCCACGAAATGCCGTCTTTCCGCCAACGGATCGACGACCTGACTGCATAACCATGAGCCGCCTTTGCGGCTCTTTTTTCTTCGCATACGCCATGCCCGGGTAAGAGGGACACCGAACTTTTCCCGGCGGTCACGCCGCCGCGGAAACGCAAATACCACGGAATGGGGCCCCACCAGCACGGATGCTGCCGCGGGACCTCTCCCGGGCATGGCTATTTTTTCACTTCACGGCCGGCGGGGCATCCCTGCCCCCGGCGGCCTTGCCGGACCTCCGCCCGGTCGGTCGCACATCTGTTACACGGCCGGCGAGGCATCCCTGCCCCCGGCGGCCTTGCCGGACCTCCGCCCGGTCGGTCGCACATCCTGGCGACCGTGCTTGCTTGTGTGCCCAGTGGGTTGACTCGCCCGAGCAGGTGGATTCAGTGCTGAATGAGTGGGTTCGTGCGCTCGGCGAGCGGCCAGGTGATGCGATTGCCAGTGAGGGCAGACGCAAAGATCGCAGCGGTCATCTCGACGACCGTGCGGCCGGCCTCCATGCCGGTTTCCGGCTCACGATCGTTCGCAATCGCATCGAGAAGATCAGCCACGGCACGCCGTCCCCATGAGGCCCGTTCGGCGGCGCGATCGACATCCGTTGGGGAAACAGCCAGCAGGCCTTCCGGGCCGATCGGCTGCCAGGGGATCTCTTTGTCGGTTCGCCAGAGCGGCCCGCGTCGCAGCCAGGCTTGCGGCACATGATCCGGTCGGATGTGAATCGCCCCGGCACTGCCGACGAGCGTGATTCCAAAAGCAGGCTGCTTGAGCCCGGCATCGCGCGACGACGCAAAGTATCCAACTGGGCCGTCGGCCAGGCCAAACATCGCCTCGATTGAGTCGCCCGCGATGAGGCCGATGCCCTCCGGTCCTGAGATCGCGTCGGCCTTGGTGATGAGCCGGCCTGCCACCGTTGCCGTGGCCTGGCACCACTGCGGCGCGCCGCCGAGATTCGCCATGAGATCGAGCACGTGGCAGCCGAGTACGACGAGATCCTCGCCACCACCACGGGCATCTTCCTTGCCACGGGCGCGCAACTCAAGGAGCTTTCCGATCTTGCCGTCTTCCACGAGGTCGCGGACTGCTCCGTAGGTCGCTGCATGGCGGTTCACGAAGGCCACCTGCAGCTTCGTGCCCGCCTTCTGGCAGGCCGCGACAACTGCGTCTGCTTCAGCCGGAGTGGTGACAAACGGCTTCTCGATGAAGATGCCACGCGCTCCGGCCTCGGCGGCGGCAATCGCCATCTCGGCATGACAGTCCACATGCCGCACGCAGATCGCGACGACATCAGGTTTGGTTGCCGCGAGCATCGCCCGCCAATCGCGGAAGGCGGCATCATCGGCCAGCGAGTGCCGCTTCGCAGCCGCAGCAAGCCCGGCCTCAGCCTCGTCGGCCGCGGCCGTCACCGTAGCCGTCGCGAGGTTGGTCCACAGTTCGTCGATCGCGTGGCCCCAGTCGCCGCGGCCCGTCCGCCCGATCACCGCCACCCGCAACGCCTCATCCGCCATGCGAAGACCCTCCGGTTCAGGACAGAAATCAGTGCCTTCAAGTGTAGACCGAATACATCTCCAACAGAGCAATGCAGGAGTCACACTGGGGTAGCCCGTGTCCTAGAGCCGGCGTTGGAGGCTGAGCGCAGCCTGGAGGGCGAAGCTCAGGCTCCATCGAGCGAGCGGAGGGCACGATGCCCGTAGCGAACGTCCGGCGGCAGGACACGGGCTACCCCAACCGGGCGACTTCGTACTCGGTATCATCGTGGCCGGCTCCCCACACCCACACCACACCGCATGTCCCACAACCATAATCACACGCACGGCCTCGCGCCGGGCCACCTCGACCGAGCCATGGCGCTCGGCGTGGTGCTCAACCTGGGTTTTGTCGGTGTCGAGATGGGGGTGGGGTTTCTATCCGGGTCGCTCGCGCTGATCGCCGACGCCGGCCACAACGCCAGCGACGTGATCGGCCTGTTGCTCGCCTGGGGCGCCGACTGGCTGGCCCGTCGCCCGCCGTCACGGCGGTACACCTGGGGTCTCGGCCGGGTCACGATCTATGCGGCGTTTGCCAATGCGGTGCTGCTCTTTGCGGCCTGTGCCGCGATTCTCTGGGAGGCCTGGCACCGGCTCGCAGACCCGCCGCAGGTGGCCGGGCTGACCGTGATCGTGGTGGCTGCGATCGGCGTCGTGATCAACACGCTCACGGCACTGCTCTTCATGCGGGGCCAGAATGACGCCAACGTCCGTGGGGCGTTTCTGCACATGGCGGCCGATGCGGCGGTGTCGGCGGGAGTGGTCATGGCGGGCATTGCGATCGCAGTCACTGGGCGTGGCTGGATCGACCCGGTGGTGAGCATCGCCATCGCGGTGGTGATCATCGTGGGCACCTGGGGGCTCTTTCGCGAGAGCGTAGACCTCGCCCTCGATGCGGTGCCGCGAGGCGTGGATGCGGAGGCCATCGCGGAGGCCATCGCGAAGCTCCCCGGCGTCACTGCCATGCACGATCTGCGACTCTGGGGCGCGAGCACCTCAGAGGCATCGCTCACCGTCCACCTCGTCGTGGCTGCCGATGCCGACCGCGATGCCCTGCTGCAGTCGGCCACGCAGGTCGTGCGAGCCACATGCCGTATTGCTCACGTGACGATTCAGATCGAGGAGGAGTCTGCGCCCAGTTGCGGAGCATCTGGGCTACGTTACAACGGAGGCGATGTCTGCCCCGATCCCCACTGAGTGTTTCCATGAGTGACGACCTTTCCGAGGCCCCGGCCACGGGCGCTGCCCCGCCCGCCAATTTCGAGTTCCTGATCCACACGCTCTTCACGCAGGCGCTCATGGCGCTCGGCCGCATTTCAAATCCGATCACGAAGCAGAGCTTGGTGAACATGGCGACGGCGAGGCACTTTGTCGACACGCTCTCGATGCTCGAAAAGAAAACCGTCGGCAACCTCACGGCCGACGAGCAGCGTCAGCTCGAAGAGATTCAGCACCAGTTACGAATGATGATCCTCACCGACGGGCCTGCGTCCTGATGGCAGCGGAACTCCTCGACGGCCGAGCCCTCGCTTCGCGCATTGAAAACGACCTGCGCGCAGAGGTTGACACTTTTCTGGCGATGTTTGGGAGGCGTCCGCGGCTCGTGGTGTTGCTCGTGGGCGATGTCGCGGCGAGCGCGTCGTATGTAAAAGGCAAGGCGGCCGCGGCGGCGCGTGTGGGCATCGAATCGGAGGTGGTGCGTGTGCCGGGCACCGCGACGACGCTCGAGCTTGTGGATCTCGTGCAGGCGATCGCCCGCGGTGATCGCGGTCGGGCCGACGGGATCCTCGTGCAGCTTCCGCTTCCGTCGCATGTCGATACGACCGCCGTGCTGGATGCCGTGCCCCCCGATCTCGACGTGGATGGTTTTCACCCCGAGAACGCGGGGCTGCTCTCGCAGGGTCGGCCGCGGTTTGTGCCCTGTACGGCCGCGGGTGTGCAACGGATATTGATCGACGCAGGCATCGAAACGGCTGGGCGACATGCCGTGATCGTGGGCCGCAGCGATATTGTGGGGAAGCCGCTGGCGGCGCTGCTTGTCGCGAAGCCACCGCGCGCGGCCACGCCGGGGCAGCGGAGCTGCTGCGATGCTACGGTCACGCTGTGTCACAGCCGATCGGCTGATCTCGCGAGCATCACGCGGCAGGCCGACATTCTCGTCGCCGCAGTCGGCAAGCCAAAACTCATCACGGCAGGCATGGTGAAGCCCGGCGCCGTCGTCATCGATGTGGGGATCAACCGCGTCGACGGCAAGCTCGTGGGCGACGTCGATTTCGACGGTGTCCGCGAGGTTGCGGGCAAGATCACGCCGGTGCCGGGGGGCGTCGGCCCGCTCACCGTCGCCATGCTCCTGGCCAACACGCTCCTCGCCGCCGAGCTAGGCGCCCGCCGCGGGTGACGCTTCGCGCATCGGCGCGGGGGCTTACCGGGACGGATCCATGACCCGGCCCATGAAGAGAATCGTGCCGGTTCGCGTGTCGCGGATCAGGAACACAAAGGGCCTGTCGGCTCGGAAGGTCGGGATCTCAGGTGGCTTGAGAGGCTGTCCACCCGCGCCACCCATCATGCTCGTGACGGCCACGGCGATCGTCCCTTCCTCGTCCAATTCGATCTCCGCCCTGTGTTTGCAATCTTGGAGAAACAGGCCTGGGTCGGGGCTGATGGCAGAAAAGTCGGCGTCCTTCTGGCTGAACGCGCGCTGCACTCCCAGCGAAGCGAGTACGGGGACGAGATCTTTGTTGACGGCGATCTTGAACTTCGGCAGAAAAATGTTGACATCGCGTTCCTGTACGGCTGCGAGCCAGCGGCGGAGATTGTCGGCCGAAATGCTCTTCTCAAACTCGGCGTAGTTGGCCTTTGCGGCGGGCAAGAGGATCGTCATTTCAACGCTGCGCGCATATTCCTTCCCGAGGATCTCGAGGCCATCTTCGTTGGCATAGGAGGCAGACATTTCCTTGCCATACATCGTTGGCGTGTCGAGGGGGCCGCTCGGGGCGTGGAAGCGTCGAAGCTTGGTGTCGCCGCGTTGGAATGGCCAGTCCCACGTTCCACGGAAACTGACGGCGTTGACGAGCACCAGCCGTGTCAACTGGTTGAACGCATCGGGCGCGATGAAGTCACGCACCCTTCCTGCAGTGTGCGTCGCTATCCAATCATTGATGGTGACGCGGGAGTCGTCCGCAGCGAAGTTGACGACGCCAAGATCGGTGCCGTAGCACTTTCGGACCGTTTGAATGAAGTCGCCGGCAGGGGGGGCATCCCCGTGCCGGACCCAGAGGCGGTTGGCCAGACGGAGATCGGTGCCTCGATAAGCACCGATCGGAAGTTCATCGGCCTGGGCCGCCATGGCAGGGTGGAATCGCTCGGGCGGAAGGTCCGCATGGAGGGCCGACAGGAGTTCGCGAGCGGTCTCGCCGCCGGCCCCGGCGGAAACGAGTGCCATCGCTGTCGCGATCCCGTACGGAGAGAAGACGATGTTTTCGTCGCGCGTCCGCGTGTCGTGGGCTGCCAGCTTTGCGTAGAGATCACATGCAAGCTGGAGCTGCGGCTGCACCAAGGAATCGCGGTCCGGGTTGTCCGCCAGGCGTCCGCTCGGCGGACTCAGGCCGCTGTCCAGGTCGCCAAACGGGCTCTGGCCGACCGGCTTCGCAGAACTGACTTCGATCCTGGCTTTTCGGGCGTCGCCGCGCCGGGCCCTCCGCAGCCCAGCCAGCATCGCCTCGATCTCATCATGAATCGGGGCGGTCTGCGAGACGATGATCGCTTCTATCCCGGCCGCAACATACTGTCGAATCGCACCCGCACCGCCAACCATATCCCACGTCTCTGGCGCGACCGTCGCTGTGATGGAGTCGATCAGTGGTTGGTAGTTGCCACCCGCATGCGGATCGTCGAGGTCGTTCAGCACGAGGTCCGACACCTCATAAACGCGAACCAGGAGCAGAGCATCGACTTTTTCGGTGGTCGTTATCACGACGAAGCCGTCCTCGATTACGGTATCGAGCCCAAGCTCGCCCAGCGCCATCTCGAGCGCCTTCTGGAGCGGGATGTCTGTGGCGACGAGCGTGATCGACGAGCCTGCATCATGGCCAGCATCTTCTAGCGCCCGAGTATCGAGTAAGACATCGACTTCAAGCATTTCGGCCAGATCCTGCGCGACATCGCCAAGCGGCGTCTCGTTCCAGTTGACAGCGCGGCGCTGGCGGAGCACCGCGCGGAGCCGGTCGGTCGCTTCTGAAGGCTCTTCCAGTGTGGCGACGGGCTTTTCAGGCGTAGTCGCTGGTGGCTCGGCAACTGCCTCGCTGAGGGTGGCGAGGAAAACAATAATCCACGCGAAAGCAGGGTAGCGCATACGACTTCTCGGCATGAACTCGGCGTCAACGATCGTCTGAGGCGGCTTTGTCGGCGGCAGCACGGCTTTCTTCGAGCCTTCGCTCAGCCTTTGCCTTGAGCAGGCCCGTGGCATTCGGAATCGCCTTCTCGTACCAATCGGCCGCATGCCGATGGAGATTCGCCGCCGTGAGTCCGGATTCTTCCTCAGCCAGATCACGCCAGCCGTCGGCAACCTCGATTTGTTGCTCCGGGCCACGCGGGGCAGCGAGCTCCTTGGCGGCCAAGCCCTGGAGGTCGGCGTCGCCACTGGCAGCGAGCTTCACGAGCCCCGCGGTCCAGTTTCCGGCAACAAAACACTCATAGCGGCCAGCGTCGAGATTGGCGACGAGGTTGGTGCCGTCCGTGGCCAGTTTCTGCATGGCCTGTTCATAGGCCTGGAAGGCTACCAGTCGCATATTCACCTTGGCATCCAGACCGCGGACCTGTTTCATCAAGGGAAACGGAGCGGCCTTCTTCCCCTCGGTCGCCGCAAGCGTGCAGAGCCGGGCAGCGATCTCAAACTGGGCGGCCTCATCGGCCTGCTGCGCCAACTCAAACGCCTGCGCAGCGGCCGAACGCCGCTGGTCCATCTGCTTGGCAGACTCCGCACACGACGCGAGCCAGTCAACCTTTTTTGGCCACGCATCGATCGCAAAGAACCTGGCCATCGAATCGATCGCGTTCAGGCCGGTGGGCCAGTCGCCCGCATCCGCTGCCAGACCCATGGCGGCCTCCAGGATCACATAGCGGCCGGCCGGGTCATCGTTGATCTCAGCCGCCGTGCCGAGCAGGCGCTTTCCAAGCTGCGCCTTCGTATCCGGCGTGGTCGCTGCCGCCATTTCGGCTTCAAACGTATCTCGCATGAGTTGAGAGGCCCGCTTCCGTGCCTCTTCGCTCGGCACGGCAGGCCGCCCCTCGGCCGTCGAGGTGGGCTCCTTCGGTTCGATTGGCGCTGGATCCGGCTTTGGCTGCAGAGCAGGTTCCTGGGGAGGAGTCGCTGGTTCCGGCTTAGGCACCGCTGGCGGCGGTGTCGGAGTGGATGTCGTGAGCGTCGTTTCCGCGGGAGGTTTCGTGGCAGGAGGCTTCTCCACGGGGGAGGCCGGCGGGACAGTCGGGGGCGTAGGGCCAAGCAAGTTCTCGAGCGTCTGGGGGCCCTTGGGACGGGGCCGGACTTCAGGTTTCTCGCGAGCGGGTGGTGCCACGGGCAGCGTGGCCTTCGCAATTTCGGCGGGCTTCGCAGCCGGCGGTGTGGTGGCACGTTTGGGCTCGCCGTTTGGCATCGCAAACACAATCAGCAGGAAGAGCACCACGGCCACCACGGCCCCACCACCGATGCCGACAAGCAGTCTGTTCTGAGCCGACGCAGGCGGTACGGGCGGTGCTGTCGGCGCGTTCTGGGGCCCCTGCGATCGTGTCGCTGACTCTGGCTTGTGCGCCGCCGCTGGCAGGAATGGTTCGAGAGCGCCGATCACATCGCTCATCGCTGCGAATCGTTCCTCAGGCTTTTTAGCCAGCATCTTCGCAAAGACACGGTCGAGGGCCTCCGGCACTTCTGGGCAAGCCTTGCGGAGCGAGGGCACGGGCCGCGTACTATGAGCCACGATCTGCATCGTCGGCCCCTTGCCCTCATAGGGCGGTCGGCCCGTCAGGAGGGCGTGCAGCGTGCAGCCGAGGCTGTAGATGTCGGAGCGTTGGTCGGCATTCTTACTGTTGGCGGCCTGTTCGGGCGCCATGTATTCGTAGCTGCCCAAGACCTGGCCCTGGACAGTGAGGCTCGCGGCGTCGTCGCCATCTCCCAGGGCGCCCTCTTTGTCGATGTGGGCCAAACCAAAACCCACGATCTTGACGACGCCCTGCTGATCCAGCAGGAGCTTGTTGGGCTTGATGTTGCGGTGAAACACACCCTGCTCGTGTGCGTAGGCCAAGCCCTTCGCGGCCTGGTGCACGAGGTTGACGGCGCGGCCGACCGGCAGCGGTCCATCGGCCTTCAAGTGGTAGTGCAGGTCCTGGCCATCGATGTATTCCATCACCAGGTAGTGGGTGGTCCCTTGCTCGCCCGCTTCATGAGCGCGCACGAGATTGGGGTGCTCGAGGTGTCCGAGGATTTTCGTGGCGCGGCGAAATCGTTCGGTGAACTGCCGCGAGGCGGCGGCCTCGGCCGAAAGAAACTTGATCGCCACCGTGCGGCCCATCAAGCGGTGCTTGGCCTTGTAGACGGCGCCGCGACGAGAATCACTCAGAAGCTCTTGAAGAACGTATTGGTCGAGTACCACTCCGCCCGGACCGGCGATTCCCTCGTCATTCCCGCCACCGTTACCGGGCGTCGTCATGCTGGTTTCCTTGTCGAGCGATTGAAAGACCGGCCGGTGGTCCGGCGGATCGCCCCATCATAGGGATTGGAGCGAGTCGATGCTTGGCCGGGGCGGGCTTTTACGGGGCCGCGGGGCTGCCCATGCGACTCACGACAACGCGCAACCCAGAGGCATTGTCATCCTCGGGCAGAGCGCCAAAGTGTTCCTGAGATGAGACGAAGTCGGCCGCCGAGCCGATCGATCCACCCCTGCTGCAGCGCGTCGTGCCAGTCGGAGGCCCCTGGGGAGCGATGCCGCCTCCGGCTGGCTGGCGCTCTCACACCCGCCGGGAGAGCATTGCGGAGGGCCTCTCGCACGGCGTATCCTTCCAAGCAATGCCACCGGCCAACCCCATCTCCGATACCTCGCCCGACGCGGCGGCCGTCCTCGATCGGTGCATCCTCGCGCTTCCGCCGATCGACAGGCTCCGCAAGGGCTGTGCCTTGTCCAATCGGGGGCGGCGGCAGGCGATGGTAGCCATCCGTCACAAGCATCCGACGGCAGACGAATCGGAGGTGAGGATTCGCTACTTGGAGCTCGCGTATGGCCGCGACCTCGCCGCCGAGGTTTGTCGCGCTCTCGAGGAACGAGCCTCGTGAGCGACACGGCCGACCTTGTCGCCGCCGAGGAGAATGCGGGGACATTGCTCGCAGTGGACGGGCTGACCATCAGCCGGCCTGTTTCCCACAACACGTCTGCCCAGGTCATCGCGACGATTTCGGACGGGCACCGCAGCGACGCCATGACCTCGGGTCGGCGTATTTTGCCGAACCGAGCTGATCGACAATCAACGGCATCTTCCACCCTCACGAATACGAATGCATGAGGGTTGCCAGAGGTGGGCAACCCACACGAGAAGCCCCGCGGCACGTGAAGTCAGCTCATTCGGGCGCCGGCCCTCGCGCCGGCTTTCATGGCGAAAGGCTCGGGTCGCCGACCGGAACCCACTTGGCCCCTGTGATCTTGCCGTGGTGGTTGTTGCCCGAGAGATCTTCCAGCACGTCGCCCGTGTCCTTGTCAAAACGATAGAGTGCGATCGTGTCTTGGTCGGGCGTGAAGTCGAGGGTGGGTTTGTAGTCAGCGGTGTAACGGGCCACGCTGGAAATGCGTGCCATTGCGACGCGGCCCTTGAGCCCCTTCCCCAGCACGAATGGCTGTCGCTGCGGGACGGTATCGGTTGGATCCACCTCGACCGTCTTCACAAGCTTCCCGTCACGAAAGCCCCTGAGCGTTCCGTCTCCATACACCAGTGCAAGGTAAACTTGCTTGTGTGGATTGAACTCATGCGCGTTGATCTCTATCGACCGTCGTTTCATCATGGGGTGGTTCACACTGAGCGTGCCGATGCATAAGCCGTCGGGATGTCCGAGGTAGATCGATCGCGGGGCCGATCCTTGCTCCCAGGTCATGGCGAGCTCCAGAGTGACGGGCCGCTCGTCGTCGAGGTCGAGTGTGTCGATGATCACCTCGCTGACAAAACTGGCCTGCGGCGAGACACGGGCACCGGCAAACTCGATGGCATAGCGACCAGGCGGGGAAGGCACGATGGGCGGAGTTGGCACAGCGGGCGACGTGCTCGTGCGCACCGCAGCAGGCACGCGAGCCTGTGTTGAAGCCCCGTCGCCCGTGCGGCTCAGGGCCACGCGGAAGCCAATGCCGGTGTCCCGAGCCTTCAATATATTTTTGCGAACTCCAGAGCGGCACGGGTTGGCTGCGTCCCCCCAGGAGCCTCCGCGCCCAACTCGAGATGTTCCTTCTGCAGGCCCTTGGGGATCGACACCACCCGAGGGTTTGTCTTGGAACCAATCCTGGCACCATTCCTTGACATTACCGTGCATGTCGTAGAGCCCCCATGAATTGGGCTTCAGTTTTCCCACGGGCCACGAATAGCCCTCTCCCTTTGTCGAGTCTTTGAACCACGCGTATTCACCGAGCAGGGCTTCATCGTCGCCGAAGGAATAGGCCGTGGTCGTGCCAGCGCGGCAGGCCCATTCCCATTCTGCTTCCGTGGGAAGACGATACGCCCAGTCAGGTCCAATCCGTCCCGCCGCCCGCTCTCGCTCCGTGAGTAATCGGCAAAACTCCACCGCCTTCTCTGGCGTCATGTTGTTCGCCGCTGGATTCGCGCCACGTTCAGCCCGGTAGAAGCCCCCACCCGCATCCATGAACGCTTTGAACGCTTCCCACTGCTCGCGAGTCACCTCATGGATGGCGAGCCGGAAGGGCTTGGTGAGCGTGACTAGTGTAGTGTCGCGTAAATAACGCAACTTATATTCGGCAGTGGCGTTGAATCCTCAACTCGTGGAGGATTCGATCATGCGTGTTGCGAAGCCAATTACCCTGACGGCTGAACAGCGAGCGACGCTGACGAAGTGGTCG